>CAJURZ010000071.1 GCA_910588905.1 uncultured Eggerthellaceae bacterium | reverse complement strand
GCAGGGAGGCCCTTGGAGGTGCTGGCGGGGTGGGAAGAGATAGGGGGTGTTACCTGCGCTACAATGGGCGAATCAAGTGAAAGGACCGCTATGCAGATCAAACCGGACCAGATGGAGCTCATCCGCGAACAGCTCCGAACCCTTAAGGACCGTTCCCCCTTTTATGCGCAGAAGTTCGCGGGGCTGGATGTAGCCGATGTCACCACCCAGGCTGACTTCGAACAGCTTCCCTTCTCAGAGAAGGATGACCTACGTGCTGTCTACCCACTTGGCCTTCAGGCAGTGCCAGACGCAGAGGTGGTACGCATCCATTCCTCCTCGGGTACTACGGGCACACCTGTCATCATTCCTTATACCGCTCAAGATGTGACAGATTGGGCAGTGCAGTTCGCTCGCTGCTTTGAAACCGCAGGCGTAGGTGTGCTGGACCGTGTTCAGATCACTCCCGGCTATGGCCTATGGACGGCGGGTATCGGTTTCCAAGCGGGTTGCGAACGTCTTGGGGCTATGGCCATTCCTATGGGGCCTGGTAATACCGAAAAGCAGCTTCGCATGATGGAGGATCTAGGCTCTACGGTACTCTGCGCTACATCTTCCTATGCACTCCTTTTGGCTGAAGAGATCAGCCGCCGAGGCATCCGCGACAAGCTGAAATTGCACTGCGGAGTCATCGGTTCTGAACGATGGGGCGAGAAGATGCGTACGCGCATATCGAACGAGTTGGGCATTGAGATCTTCGACATCTACGGCCTGACTGAGATCTATGGCCCAGGCATCGGCATCTCATGTCATCAACACGCGGGCATGCATATTTGGGAAGATTTTTGCTATATAGAAGTAGTGAACCCAGAAACGGGCGAAGTGTTGCCTGATGGCGAAGTGGGCGAACTGGTCATCACCACGCTACGGAAGCAGGGGGCACCGCTTATCCGCTATCGCACCCATGATCTGACGCGCATCATCCCCGGTTCTTGCGCGTGCGCCTGCGGCGAGCGCCATCCGCGCATTGACACGCTGACGGGCCGAACCGACGATATGTTCAAGGTGAAGGGATGCAACATCTTCCCGGCGCAGGTGGAAGAGGTCATTGCTATCACCGATGGTACGTCCAGCGAATACCAGGTAATGATCGAGAACATCAGCGGTACGGACGTACTGACGGTGCTCTTCGAGACGAACCTACAAGGTGAAGATAGGCAACGAACCGAAGAGCAGTTAGCAGCCATCTTCAAAGCGAAGATCGGCTGCACGCCCGAGGCGAAGGGCGTTCCTCTGGGTGAGCTACCTCGTTCCGAGAAGAAGACCAAGCGCATCTTCGATAGCCGGTATTAACGAAGGTCATGGCGAGCGCGCTTCGCGCGGAGGATGCGTTGCGCGAAGACCACGCGCAACATCCGGGTGCAACAGGGGGCTGATCCAGATCAGCCCCTACACTGATAATAGGAGATGCATTGCAGATGGTGCCGATGCGGTGTCTCAAGCCCCTACTGCCGTCCTTTGAGGAGGACTGGC
>CAJURZ010000070.1 GCA_910588905.1 uncultured Eggerthellaceae bacterium | reverse complement strand
CGTCGCTATGGGCAAAAAATCGTGGATTCGGCGATGCGGGATGGATATTGTTGCCAAGTTTCTCGTTCTTCTCATCAACTCCTTTGGCAGAAGAGGGTGGGAAAAGACAGTATATGTTGACGAAGTCAACAATCTGAGCATGCGCGAGAACCTAAGGAAGACCGCGGCGATAACCCATGGAGAAAACGCGCGTTTTCTCGTCTTTAATAGGATCGAACATGAGAATCATTGTCGAACGGGGGCGATCTGGACAGCGGGGGCCATTCTCGGGGTTGCGATAGCTTCCTCTTTCCTCGTAGCTCTTTTTGCGGGAAAGAAGGAAGGAGTCAATAGACGGCTCATGGTCTTCCTGATTTGGTGGTTCGAACAGTATGTTTCTAGGCTGGCTGATGCTCGGGTAATAGTGCTGATGTCGGATCATCACTTCTTTTCTGCGGTGGCTGCAATGCAGCCCCATCTTGAGAGCGTTGTTCTTCAGCATGGTTTGATACAAGACGAGAGGTTTTATAAGCCAATTAGGGCAAATCACTTTTTCGCGTGGAGCGAGAAAAGTGTGAGCCTAGTATGCTCGAGAAAGGCTATTCCAACCGGTACCTATAAGTTCACCGCTAAAGGGTGTTGGGATAACGCGAGCGCGACTTTTGCATCTGCGAAGAAGGTTTTACTGTGTCTCTCTTCAAGTAAGAGTGTAGATGAGATACAGAAACGCCTCGATCCTCTTCTGTTGCTTCAGGAGAAGTACGGATTCGATCTCATGGTCAAGATGCATCCAGGAAGCATGTTTTCGTTTGAGAATTTAAAGCGCTCCACGTGCGGGCAAACGATCGAGTTGTACAAGGAAGAGAGGATAGAGGATCTGGATTTTGATTTTGCCGTAGTTGAGCAGTCGACGGCAGTTTTAGATGTCATATGTTTAAGCACCCCGCTTGTTATTCTGGGAGATTGTGGGGATGGGTATTTCAATGAGTATCGCAACCTGATCCCCCTATCTTTTTCTTCCGAGGAAGAGGTTGATCTTATCGAGTCATTCTCGATCGATCGTTTTCGAGCTGGATATGAGCTGTTGAAGAGAAACGAGATCAGCGGCAGTGGGCCTACTATTCGCGAATGCCTTCTTCGACTAGAGGAAGGCGGGAGGCTTCCTCAGTTTGGCGGGTGACGGTCGCACTATTCGATCCTTCGCCTGGAGCTTCTTGGAACAAGGGGGCTCCAAGGCTGTTCTCATGATCGTCCAGATCGTCCTTGCGAGAATACTGTCTCCCGAGGCATTTGGCGTATTGGCCATCGTGCTGGTTGTTACGAGCATCGCGGATTCTATAGCACAAAGCGGACTTGGAATGGCGTTAGTGCAGAAGACAGATGCGGACGATAGATCCTATTCGACGGCCTGGTGGATAAGCCTTGTTCTTGCAGCTGTGCTTTACGTGATAATTTTTGCTTCTGCCCCGTTTGTGGCATCGCTCTATCGGATACCGGATCTCGAAGGGTATCTGCGAGTTCTCGGTATAGTCGTCTTCTTTAATTCAGCGATTTCGATACAG
>CAJURZ010000069.1 GCA_910588905.1 uncultured Eggerthellaceae bacterium | reverse complement strand
CCCTCGATGTCGCCAGGCTCACCTACACGGTGCGCCTGGCCACCCCCTCAGAACCCGAACCGGAACCTGAGCCCGAACCGTAAGCCGTAGGGGCTGATCTAGATCAGCCCCACCCCCCCCGCACTTGGAGCGGATGCCGCTTCGCACGGAGGATGTGCGCCGGGTGAGGGTCATCTGACCAGCGACCCTCACCCGCTGCTTGGCGCAGCGGGGTTGTGGGGGTTGCGACCGGAACACGGATGCGGGGTCTTTCTGTGTCGTCACATCGGGCCGAACACGTTCGGCCCCTACGGATCGTGCGCCGGGTTCCCATCAGGTGGACCTTACCTGTCCGGTTGCCCGAGGGCGGCAGTAGGGGCTTGAGACACCGCATCGACACCATCTGCAATGCATCTCCTATTATCAGTGTAGGGGCTGATCTGGATCAGCCCCATGTGACATCTTGGAAGGGATGCGCTATGGATGGCTAGATGCCGTTATCCACCATGAGAGCTTCGAGAGCATCAGGGTCATCTGCAGCAGATCCCAAGTCTGCGAGACGACCTTCTTGAGAGAGCTTGGCGATGAGGGAGCTCATGCGCTTCTGGGCGAGGGCTTCCCCTTGGGCATATCCCTCTTCTCGGGCAGCATCCATGCGGGCGAGCGCATCCATCTCGAGCGTCATGAACCCCATGGCCTGCTCCTTCCATGCCTCTTCGGCGTTGGCGTGCCTCACCTGCTCTTCCAAGGTGGCGGCAAGGTCACCTTCCACACGCCCTGTATGGATGTATCTTAGCAGGTGGGAGAGCCTCTCGTCTTCAGCGTGCTCCCAAGCAGGAGCGCTCAAGACCACCCAGTGCATCCCGCTTGCCACCTCGATCCCCTCATCTTCTCTGCAGGTGTGCTTCAAGGTGTATCTAGGAAGGGAGTGTGCGAAGGGATCATGGTCGCAGATGAAGATGACGTAGCTCTCAGGGAGCCTCTCATAGCTTGCTCCCTCGGGGAGGGATGCAGTATCCATCACCGCCTGGTAGTAGCGCATGCGCCGCACAAGGGAGAAGTCAGGAGATGTCTGCATCTCTATGTCATAGACCGCTCCACCCGCCTTGGCGAACACATCCATGCGCACCCCATGCCCACCCAGGCTCGGCTTCTCGGCATGCTCATCGTCTATGTATTCGATGCGCCCTACCTCTATCCCGAGTATCGCTTCGAGCATGAGAGCGCACACGCAAGGATCACGCACCACCCGGTCGAACATGGGCCAGTCTTTGATGGTGAGGTCTCTGGTCAAGATCTTTCCTTCAGATCGAGGGGATGTATCTTCTGGATAAGACCCTAACGTGCGCATCAGACAGATACATGACAGATATGCACTGTTCGTTCGCAAGGGATCTGCAAGATACCCCCACAGATCCCCCTCCCATCCTGCAGGAGATGATCAACGATCCTGAGCATCCTTGATCCATGGCATCTTCCCTGTCCCACAAGCGAAGCGGGCACCGGATGCCCAATGCCCGCTCTTGGTGATGCTCCTCCGAGGTCCCTACGGCTTACGGCTCTGGCTCAGGTTCGGGCTCAGGCTCTGAGGGGGTGGCCAGGCGCACCGTGTAGGTGAGCCTGGCGACATCGAGGGTGC
>CAJURZ010000068.1 GCA_910588905.1 uncultured Eggerthellaceae bacterium | reverse complement strand
CCTCGATAGCGCGCCGCGTGCGCTCCTCCCGGCCCACACCGGACAAGGTGAGCGCGAGCTCCACGTTCGCCAAGATGGTCTGATGCGGGATGAGGTTGTAGCTCTGGAACACGAAGCCGATGCGATTGTTGCGGAACGCATCCCAATCCCGGTCCGTGTAGTCCTTCGTAGAGATGCCGTCGATGACCAGGTCGCCAGAATCGTAGTGATCCAGGCCGCCCACGATGTTCAGGAGCGTGGTCTTGCCAGAGCCAGACGGCCCCAAGATGGCCGCGAACTCGTTGTCGCGGAAGCTGATGGATATGTCATCAAGGGCGACTTGCGTGAAGCTGCCCGTCGTATACGACTTGGAGATATGCTTGAGCTGTAACATGGAAGCGCCTTCGCCGAAGGTATCTTGGATCCCCATTCTACAGCGAAGACGCCGCGCGAGCCTTGGATATTGCCTTACCTTCTCGTAAGGTGCGAGGGATGACCCGATAGATGCGAAGGGCGCACATGATGTGCGCCCCTGCGAGGTCAGACCGGGAGCAGCGTCCCTGCCCGGTCATCCGAACGGCGATGCGCCGTGAGCGGATGAGCTATTCCGCAGCCAGCGGAGACGGCACGCTGTAGGTGCGGGCACCGTACTCCTTGTCCAGCTCGAAGAGCGAGTGCTGGTCCTCGCCGAACAGCGTCAGCTTCGTGATCATGTCGCGTGCGTTGTCCTCTTCCTCCATCTGCTCGTCGATGAACCACTTGAGGAACTGCTGCAGGCGGTAATCCTTGGCCTCCAGCGCTGCCTCATAGATATTGTTGATGAGGCTGGTCACGAACTGCTCGTGCTCGTACTGGACCGTCAGCGGGTCCATGTAGGTCTTGTACTCCTGCGCCGGCGCATCGATGGCGAGCAGCTTCGGGCACTGATCGTTCTCCAGGAGGTACTTGCGGAAGATCATCGCATGGTCGCGCTCCTCCTGAGCCTGGATCTCGAAGTAGGTGGCGAAGCCGTCAAGGCCCGCATCCTTGTAGAAATCGGCCATCTCAAGATAGAGATATGCAGAGTAGAGCTCCTTGTTGATCTGGTCGTTCACAAGGTCATACAGCTTCTGATCCATGTCGGTTCCTTTCGCAGTGATGCTGTTTCCATGATCGTCGGAAGTATACCGCTTGCGCGAGCGCGGAAAAGACGAGCGCAGGAAAGTAAACTGCAAAGAAACGAGCGCCTTACAAAGGGATGCAAATAGCGCCGGGGGGCTCATCTTGCCCATGAGGGAGCCTAGAATCCTGCTCATAGGATGAATCCAAGGAGCAAAGGAGCCCACCATGGCTGACATCATGAACGATCTCACCACTTCCGAGGCCGCAAAGGCAGAGGATGCCGCGAAGGACCTTGAGCGCATCGAGCAGGAGGTCGTCGCTGAGGCAGAGGCCTCCGTCCAGGACTTCGACGCAATGGGCAACGCACAGGCCGCCGCTGAGGCTGCCGAGACCGCCTTCACCTTCGAAGAGGCCCAAGGCAAGTAAGCAGCAGGCACGCAAGCCCTGCAAGCGAGGAGCCCTTTGTGGGCTCTTCGCTTCGCTCGTCTCAGAGCACCACGTCGAACGCGCCCCTTCCACCCTTCAAGGAAGAGGCGCGTTCTGGTTCTGGCGAAAGCCGCAGAGCGCTCGCCATGGCTCTGTCGCTCTGGTTGGCTGGATATGCA
>CAJURZ010000067.1 GCA_910588905.1 uncultured Eggerthellaceae bacterium | reverse complement strand
GCGACCACCTCAGCCGCCCGGTCGATCAGACGCTCTGTCCCGATGCCGGGATGACGATAGACGTATTCGCCCGCATCGATCGCAAAATGGCATGACAGATTCGTCAACCCCTGCTTCAATGGGTATATGTCGCGTATCTCTGAACGAGAGCAGCCCAGCACCTTCGAAATGTTCTCGAATGCCTCTGAATCCACATTCTCTATGAACAGCGGATCGAACTCTCGCAGATCGTCGATAGAATCGAACTCCCAGATGGAGTCAGCATCGAATGTGCGGATGACCATGTCGAAGTCCTTGATGTGATCGACATAGAGCTCCTCCCAGAGCTTCGGGAGCGTCTGCGGCAGAGCGTATTCCGCCTCCAGGATCTCCACGAATCGCGCAGAGAACGCCTCGTCGAAGAAGGCGTGCCCGATCATGTACCACGCATGGTCGCCGCCGATGGTGACCGACTTGATACGACCCTTGGCACCCACTTCCATGCACCACTCCTCCGTGGGGCCATCTGCATACTGCGCTGCATAGGAGGCCTTGAGCTCATAGGGTCTGAAGGGGTTCTCGGTGAAGTAGTCATCAGATGAGCAGATATAGGTCCGACCGAGGAGTTCGCGCACAGCCATGAGCGAGGAATGGTTGTTGCGCGTAGCGTAATCCTCATTCACGACCAGCTTCACGTCGAACTCGTCCTCAAGATAGAAGAAGTACTCCTTCTTGTATCCCACCACCACGGTGATGTCGTCTATCCCTGCTTCCTTGAGCTGTCTGATCTGCCGCTCTATGAGCACCTCACCGCGCACGGTGAGGATGCCCTTGGGCTTCTCGTATGAGATGGGCACGAAGCGAGAAGAAAGCCCTGCGGCCAAGATGATCGCATTCTGCACCCGATAGGGCTCAAGGGCGGCGCGACCGGCATCCGTGACCTTGTTCGCGCCCTGTTCCACAAAGCCATCTGCTCGCAACTCAGCAAGCGTGGAGCTGACAGACCCCAAGGACATGCGCGCCTCTTGAGCGATCTCCCGTTGGGTAAGGTCCGACCGCCCTGCCAAGACAGTCAGCACCTCGAATGATCTGATGTTCAATTTCATGCTCTTTTCTATAAATATGAACAAGAGCACTATAGCAAAGCGATGGCGCTTCGCTAGACGAACGGCAGCAAGGCTCTGCGAGCGGGGATCAAGTTCGCTCCCTATCTTTAGACGATGGCATGCCAAGAGGCGAAACCAACAACGAGAACACCAATGGTACGCTCAAAAGAAGGGGAAAGCTGTACCTGAAGTCTGCAGCAGGCGCCGCAATCAGATATGTAACCCAATAGGCTGCAAGACCCAGCGCTACCACAAGGCAGATCCTCTGTCGCCGAAGAACGCACACCACCACCGAAAAGAGCACGAACCAAGCAAGGAACCCTGGTTTGAACAAAGGCTGAAAGACGCTGATATACGTATCGCAAAAGCCGAAGAGGCCGCTTGGACTGATAAGCCAAGGAATGAGATTCATGGCCTCCGGTTCTCCATCATCATCTGAATCATAACCAACATCACTCAAATACCACGTGAACCCATCCACCGACCAATAGCAACTGGTCAAGTCGCACCAAGCACGCAGATACGCTCCAGGGTTCTGCAGGCCAGCCTCGAACCATGTCTTCAGGAAGTCGCTTGCATGCGACTCGAGGAACGCATCGTCGAAAGAGGCATTGAACT
>CAJURZ010000066.1:771-2081 GCA_910588905.1 uncultured Eggerthellaceae bacterium | reverse complement strand
GCACAATCCTAAGGGCCTGCGGAAAAAGATCTCGCTCGTCTTCCTTCCCCAACTGCTTTCCCGCATGACTGAATGGAGGACACGGCACTCCTGCAGCAAACAAATCGACACCCTTATAGAGCGTTGCGTCAAATGCAGATATATCCTCACATATGATATTCCAGTCAGGGCGATTAGCTTTGAGCGCTTTGCAATAATCCTTTTCGATCTCGACGAGAGCTTGATGCTGAAAGCCGGTCTGCTCAAGCCCAAGAGCTTGACCGCCTGCACCTGTACAAATCTCCAAAGATGTATGCGCGGGGTTCTGTTTCATTTTTCCAATTCTACCTGACCGTATTGTTGACTACATAGGGTTTTAGATTAAATGTTATGCTCCTATACAATTCCCCTTGCGATGTACCATTCTATGTACTCGAGCAAAATCGGAGATGGAAAAGGCGGCAAAACGTGGCATGTCCGCATATCCCAACATGGCCTCGAAGAAAGAGAGCGCCCTTGCGAACATCGCCGTCCTCGGCGCTCTCATTCGTAAAAAAGAATAACATGGCCTATAAAAGAACGTAATATCGCACGTAACAGAAACGAACTCCATAAAAGCGTCCATCCTTCGTTACCATACGGAAAGGTGTAAGAGTATTTAGGTTGAAACCTGATATTGTCAAGGCCCAATTAAAAGCGAGGGTTATTCTATGCAATACGTAAGCTTTCATGTTGAACACTATAAAGCTATCGAATTAATCGATGTGCCAATTTCCCGAAATGTGATTCCTCTCATCGGAATAAACGAATCGGGCAAAACGAGCATACTGCACGCAATACTCGCGTTTGACAAGACAAAGGATCACCTGTTGGACGGTTCGCACATTGAACCGAAGAATAAGTCCAAAAACTTGTCGAGACGCGCTCGGTGCGTTTTGCAGGCAAAGGTCGTCGCTTCGAGTACCGAAGAAGCCGTGGAGATTATCCAAGAAGCCAATCTTAATACAGAGGGTGCAATCTATTCATGGTGTATGGAAGTGCTAGCAAAGCTTAAGCCGATAACGATCCAGCGAATCTGTAATGAGGCAAACGAACTTACCCCTAAGTATTTGATCATAGATGCGCCGCGCGAAGAAGGAGAAAAGACCGCTTATGCAAGGCTAGAGAGAGCCATCATTAACAGACTTCCAAACATCCTCTATTTTGACGATTTTAGTGACAGGGTGCCATCAGAGATATCGTTTCCCAAATCGTTCTACTCTGAAGGCTCTGCTTTGAAAACTCGCGGTCAGACCAGAGAGTGGCAAGAGATTGTGAAGGAGATATTTGAT
>CAJURZ010000066.1:0-761 GCA_910588905.1 uncultured Eggerthellaceae bacterium | reverse complement strand
GATCGGGCCCTTGATAACGACTTGTCGCTTGAAGCATTCTGCAAAATCGAAGATGAGGACGAACGCCTTGACTTTTTAGATGAAGTAGCAGAGGTTTTAAATCAAGACATTATTTCGGAATGGAAAATGTTAAAGACCGCACACGCTGCCTTCGATGAAGCAGAAAGCGACAGCCTGAGATTGAGCATCAAGGCCGATAAAACCGAAGTCGGCTTTACTTTCAAGTTCAAGGTCGAAGACACAGAAGCCGAAGGGCATAATCGCAGGTTTGATATAACAAACCGAAGCAAGGGATTTCAGTGGTTTTTCAATTTCATTGTTAAACTCAAGTTCAATCCCAAGTACAAAGAACATCCGAATGATGCAATTTATCTCCTGGATGAGCCTGGATCTTATCTGCATTCGTCCGCCCAAGAAGAGCTACTTAAGAAGCTCGTCGAGATATCACACGACAATACAATTCTGTTTTGTACTCATTCGCAATACTTGCTGGATCCGGAAGTTATCAATCTGAATGACGTGCGAATCGTCGCGAAGTCAGAAGGGGCTATCTCCATCATTAATTACGGAGATATCGATACGGATCGCAATGGCGGTGCATACTCAGCTTTAAATGATGCTCTACATTTGAAATATGGATTTCCAATAAACCCGCTTGGAAAAGTGCTTCTTGTCGAAGGGGTGACGGATTGGTGCTTCTATTCGATGTTCTTATCATTGCCAGATATAACAATCGTGCCTGGTGCGGGGTGCGGTCAGCT
>CAJURZ010000065.1:1037-2118 GCA_910588905.1 uncultured Eggerthellaceae bacterium | reverse complement strand
CTATGAGCACTGCGCGTTCAAGCGAGTGCTTTGAGCGTGTTTGGGCTTTGTAGATTCTCTAGGGGTAGGGGCGCGTGAGGCTTGCGCTGATAGTTGTGTCGTGTTCACGTGAATCTACAATGCGTCGGAATCTGTTGCCATGTCACTTGCTCTTAGGGTAACTATGCGGAGTTAGTCAGCAAGATGGGTGTCTATGAGGCAGATTCCATGTTGAGCTGCATCGCTGATGCGCATTTGCCTGTTGAACGCCGCAGAGCTGTGCTCTATAGCGAGAGTGGAGTAGGCATCCTTTCAAAAGAAGAGGAAATTGCGATGAAGCGTTTGTCGGTTCCAGATGGAGGGACTGTTGAAATAGCAAGGCGCCTCATCAAGGATTCGATCGTCAGCACGCTTTGAAAGTAAAAGATGTTGTGCTGCATGACGCTCGCGAAGTTGGACCGTTTGCGAGGCAGGTCAAAGGATTGATGGAAACGGAGCAGGACGACATAAAAAGCTCGGACTTAGCAACTGAGGTCCTAGGGTAGTCGATTTTCGATGACATTTTGTGCAGTGCTTTTGTTTGCAGGTATGGCCGTATCGTGCCGAGCGTGCGGGTGCAGCTGAAGATGATCTTCATGGTCAGTGTGAGCTTTCTCTGCCAGTTCCTCGTTCTTTGCGAATTTATCTAATATTCAAGGTGTGAAAACTTGCATTGCTTGCGAAGGGCAGAGGAGGAGAGCATGGGAAAGCGAATCGACCTTGAGAGGCTTCAGATTTCAACTCTTTCGAAGAGCGACGAGGAGTACGAGGCTCTTTGGCCTGAAGAGATGTATCGGTATATCAAATGGATGATGATCGATTTTGTAATTGAGGACGAAGAGGGCATTCCTGCGACGCCAGGATACGAATGCAGGGAAAATCGGGTAGGGCGAATGGTGGGTGCGTTGCTTCTAGGGACACAGGCGAATCTAGATGGGTGGGACCTCGTTAGCTTATGCGATGACTGTTCAGCAGATTTGTTCGTCATTGCTGAGTCTTTGAATGCGGAAGGTGTTCTTGAGCGCTCTGATGGTTTGTGTCGGAATGTGTTCTATGTGCATAC
>CAJURZ010000065.1:0-1027 GCA_910588905.1 uncultured Eggerthellaceae bacterium | reverse complement strand
TCCGGCATTCGAATGTGATGCCAGAGATCATCTGCTATATGGCTGATTGCAATGATGAGTATTATGAAGAACAGGCGAAGCTGACGGAATTCGACCCCCGTTCCGTTGACCATAGGTCCCCAAGTCTGTTCGAGGCGAATGGCTATATATGGGACGATACGAAAGAGCTGCTTTATGAAATCCATGACCATTTCATGGATGAGCCCAAAGAAGCTACTGGGCTCTTTGATTCGGAAGAGATGACGTGTTTTGGAGAAGGGGAAGATGACAAGGATGCTTTTGTGGATATTCTTGGTGCTGATCGCTCAATGGCTGAGCGCTGCTTGCAAGAAGATCACATCGTCATCGGGTGCGGGTCAACACTTATTCTTGCGCCGAGGGCAATACCGGAAAACTGGCTCAATACCTTGAATCTGCCATCATTGCGTACCATCTTGGCACTGGAATGGACCATGCATTCAGGATGTATGCTGATCAGATGTCCAGTGAGCCTTCCGCCCTGTATGCCAGCTTTCAAAGAATGTATTTTGCGGGAAAGAAGCACATGGAAGAAACGCTGAATCGGATGAATCCGGCTGTTTCTCCAACCTGCGGGGAAGTGTATGCCGATGCAGCGTTATCGCGAGCGAGAAATACATACTATGCTGCTGCGTGGCTTTATCGAGAGGGTCATCTGATCGAAGGACATGCTCTGAGTCGATTGATGTTGGAGCAGATAGCATGGGCCTTTGCGATTGCTGATGCAGAGAATCCTGAAGATGCAGAGATCCAACCGCAGAAGACCATTAATGCCCTCAAGAAGAAGGTCGTACCGGTGGGGCGGATGTATGGGGCTCTTTCTCGGTATATTCACCTACCCCTCGAAGGTCATCCTGAATTTATTGATCTGAGTAGCGGAAGAACGGCTGCCATCTATCAGTATGGTGATTACTCTATCGCATGTGGAAAAGTTATCTCTTACTTAGCGGATTATTGGGCTTCGGTATACGAATACACTCAATCGAGGCATTTTGAAGCTCTTGAGAAT
>CAJURZ010000064.1 GCA_910588905.1 uncultured Eggerthellaceae bacterium | reverse complement strand
GTCCTGCGTCGCAGGCCTTTCCGCCAATCTCCTGTCGATTGGCTTGCTGCATCCTACGGTCGTAATCAAGGATGGCTGCGGTGTGTTCTTCCCTGGAAGGTTCCGTCCGCTTGTCAGCTGCATTCTCACGGTCCTGCTGGCTTTCCTTCTGGTGGGGCCCTTCGGTGTGGCGGGCGTGGCTTGGGCGCTCGTATTGAGCCGGCTTCTAACCGCGAACTGGTATGATCCTTTCTTGGTATACAAGCTTGTTTTCAAGAAGGGTCCCTGGAAGTACTATGGCCGCACGCTCGGCTATCTGGCATTCATAGCCGCCCTGGCCCTTATCTGCTTCGTAGCAGGTAGCTATCTTGGCGGCCCAGCATGGCTTCGGTTCTTGGAGAACGTCCTGATGGCAGTTGTGGTCGTTATAGCGGGCATCGCACTGGTCTTTCATCGATCAAAAGGGTACAAGGAAAGCATCGCGCTCGTGAAGGCTCTTTTGGATAGGAGGGGAAAGTGAAGACAAGCAACGTCTTGGCCCCTATCTTTCGGTTCTGGAATTCCCTGAAGACCAATACGCGATATCGCTGGAGATATTCGGAAAATCATGTGCGCATTGGTGCGGCTGTCGAGTTGCATGATGTAGAGATTGCCGACTACGTTAACATTGCCCATCATGCGCAGATATCAGGTAGCGTCATCGGATCACGCACCAGCATAGGCCGTTATGCAAAGATACGAGATGCGCTCATAGGGAAGTACTGCTCGATATCATGGGACGTCACCATAGGGGCTGCTGGCCATCCTCTTGGTCGTCCTTCAACGCATGCAGCATGGTATAGGGCTCAGTTCGGGTTGGTCGAAGAAGACACCCTTCTTCCAAAGCAAGAGGTGATTATAGGCAACGATGTTTGGATTGGCTGCGGGGCAGTGATCATGCCTGGTGTAGAAGTGGCAGATGGGGCCGTGATAGGAGCGGGAGCCGTTGTCGCAAGGGATATCCCGGCATATGCAATTGCTGCAGGGGTGCCTGCGAAGCTGCTGAGGTTTCGCTTTGAGGAAGATGATCGCGAAACCTTGAGGACCATGAAATGGTGGGATTGGCCTGATGATGAGTTGCGAGCCAATCGCGCCTTTTTCCAAAGCGATCTTGACTGGGGCAATCTAGCTGTTGAGGAGTGCGAATGAAGGCGATTGCGGTCATTCCGGCACGTGCCGGTTCAAAGGGGATACCGCGGAAGAACATGCGGCTCATGAAGGGTCGTCCGCTCATAGCTTATGCGATTCAGAATGCGCTTGCTTGCGCTGAGATCGATGAGGTGGTGGTCACTTCTGACTCGGAAGAGGTGATTGCATTCGCTGGGCAATTCGAAGGAGTCACGGCGATGCGTCGGGCCCCCCATCTGTCCGGAGATGCTGTAACACTCGATCCAGTGGTCTATGATGCGGTTATCCGATGTGAGAAGGAAAAGGGCTGCTCTTTCGAGGCTGTCATCACGTTGCAGCCTACATCTCCGTTGTTGAGCTCGGAGACCTTGGGTGCCGCTTTGCGCTTCTTCGATGACTCGAACGCTAGCAGCGTTATCAGCGTGGTCAATGACCCCCACTTGAGCTGGAAGGAGCAGGGTGGCTCGATCGTCCCCGCATATGAGAGACGCGTCAATCGCCAAGAGCTGCCAGCGAACTATGTGGAGACCGGTGCTTTCGTCATATCGTGCCGTGCTGCTGTGACGGCGGATGATCGCTTGGGTCAGAACCCTGCGGTGTTCGAGGTGCCTTACGTTGAGTCTGTCGACATCGACACAACACAAGATTGGATGGTATGCGAGAGCATGCTCTCGCGCAAGAGCATCGTATTCCGGGTAGATGGCTATGGACAACTGGGGCTCGGGCATATCTATCGCGCGCTGACTCTGGCATATGCGCTTACCGGGCATGAAGTTACATTCTTGTGCCTTAAAGAGCATCGTGATGGCATCGATAAACTCCGTTCTGCGAATATGAAAGTCGTAGAGGTCGATACGGAAGCGGATGCTCTGGAGTGGGTGGCTGCTTGCAGGCCTGATATCTTTGTGAATGACAGGCTTGATACCGATTCGGAGTATGTTCGTAGGATAAAAGGCCATGTAGGCCGCTTTGTCTCGTTTGAGGACCTAGGGGAGGGACGCTATGAGGCGGATGCCGTAGTGAATGCCCTCTATAAGTGCGACGCACCGCTTCCTAACGTCTTTGCGGGCGAGCAGTAC
>CAJURZ010000063.1 GCA_910588905.1 uncultured Eggerthellaceae bacterium | reverse complement strand
GCAGGGGTGAT
This sequence comes from uncultured Eggerthellaceae bacterium, assembly GCA_910588905.1. Classification (GTDB taxonomy): domain Bacteria; phylum Actinomycetota; class Coriobacteriia; order Coriobacteriales; family Eggerthellaceae; genus MGBC163016. The sequence goes on along the minus strand of CAJURZ010000063.1, from coordinate 2,316 downwards.
TCTCTTCGCAAAGGAGCCGGGTCGATTTATCGTAAGGTCGGAGATCGAGGTCGATTGCCGCATCGGAAGAGCAGCCGAATCGGGATTGCCTGATGGTGGTCGTTCTTGCGTATTCGACATGCCTACGGCAACGGTGCTCCCCGCGATAAGGGACCATGTATGTGGCATTCTTTTTGACGAGCAGGTCGCATCGAATGGTGACTACCCCGTCGCCGCCTGGATGAAGAGGCTGATGAATGCGATTGTGCACAGGGACTACACTGCGCGCGGCGACTGAACCTGCCTTTGCATCCTTGGGAATGAGATGGTTATCGAGAATCCCGGGCTTTCTCTACGGCCTGTGACGCTAGGCAACACGAGACATGCCCGCTACTCAAGGAACCCGCTGCTTGTACGGGCGCTCATTGAACTCGGCTGGATGACCGAGCTTGGAGTCGGCGTCAGTAGCATCTACGAAGCGATGGGAGAATCGCGGGTGCATTATTCGGCGCTGAGGGAGCTGGGCGCGCCCACTTGAGACTCACCCTCATGTCCCGAAAACCATACGATTTTTGTGACATTAGATTGGCTTCCTCGTGTGATGTCGACTGAAGAGCTGCTATGTCTTGAATAGCGCTGAAAATGGATGTATAATCCAGAAAAATCAGAAGGAATTTCTGATTTATACATTAAATAATGCGCAGCGCTGCAAAAAAGGAGACCCGAAATGCTCTGCCAATTCACATTCGACAACTTCCGCTCGTACAGGGACGAGACGACGTTTGACATGCAGGCGTCTCCCATGAAGGAGTTTCGGGAGTCTCTGATCATTGACGACAAGGACGGACAGGCGTTCCTTCCCGTATCGGTTATATACGGTCCGAATGCCGGAGGCAAGTCCAACCTGTTCTACGCCATGCACAGGATGTTCGACGCCGTAGCGTATCCTATCTATCTCCTCTCACGGAAGGACGATACGACCAAGGACATCCCTCGCCCCAAGGTGAAGGGTACCGACGCCTTCCGCTTCGACGATGAGCATACAAAAGAGCCATCCGACTTCGAAGTCTACTTCAGGACGAAGGGCCAGGAGTTTCGCTACACACTCTCTTTCGATTCCGAGGGGATAACCTCAGAGAGCCTCATGAGGAAAAACGTTGGCGGCACGAGAACGGCCCTTCTGTTCGAGCGCGCCGACGACGATGTGGAGCTCGGGTCGTTGCTCAAGCGAGCGAAGGTGAATACCTCGTTCAACACAGACATTCCCTACCTTTCCTTTCTCGCTCTTAACTACGATATCGAGTTCGTTGATATGGCAGCGGAGTGGCTTGCCTCAACGCGCTTCATCGACTTTGACTTCCGATTCGAGGAGCTTATCCTTGAGAAGACTCTCGAACAGGAAGACGAGGCCGTGGTTGTTGGCATCTTGAAGGCGGCCGGAATCAACATCGACGGATTTCGAGTCGAGGGTGACGAGGACGATTTCGAGAATAGGCGCGTCTGGGTGCGCCATGTCGTGAACGGAAAGCCCTACGAACTGCGCCTCAACAAGGAGTCAGCGGGCACGCGCAAGATGATGAGCATGGCGGTTGCCCTCGACGATGCGTTGAGAGAGGGGAGACTCCTGGTCATCGACGAGCTGGACTCCAAGCTCCATCCTAAGCTGCTCAGGTTCATCGTCATGCTCTTCCAAGACCCTGATATCAACAAAAAGGGCGCGCAGCTCGTGTTCACCTCGCAGGATGTCAGCATAATGCGCAATGACGTGTTCCGGCGCGACGAGATATGGTTCGCGGCGCGCGGGGAAGACGAGGAGAGCTCTCTCTGGTCGCTTTCCGACATCCACGAGCCGAACGGCAACCTCGTGAATAAGAACGCGGCCTTCGACCGGCAGTACCTCTCGGGCAGATACGGAGCCGATCCGATCCTCGACCGCCTTCTGTACTGGGAGGAGGACTAGATATGGCGCGAGGTCGAGTGAAAAGCGGGTGGCGAAAGCCGGGGCGACGCCAGGTCTACCGCGTCCTGGCGCCCGAGCGGCACCTCATCGTCTGCGAAGGAGAGAAGACCGAACCCCTGTACTTCGAGGGCATGCGCGACGCTTTGAAACCGGAGTTCAGGAACCGCATCCACATAGTCGTGAAAGGTACCGGTTTGCACACGACCGACTTGTTCGACTACGCACTCCGCGAATGTAGGCTGTCAGGCGGCTACGATTATGTCTGGCTCGCCTATGACCGAGACGACTTCGACCTTCGGGAGTTTGACTCGGTGGTTGACGCCTGCACTCAGAACTCGGATGGAACAACCACGTTCCATCCGTTGTGGTCTAATCCG
>CAJURZ010000062.1 GCA_910588905.1 uncultured Eggerthellaceae bacterium | reverse complement strand
GCATTATCAAGCGCATACCAGACTATTGCATGAAAGTATTCGCCCTTCTTGCCGTCGCCAAGAACTAAATGGAATGCGTCAATCGTCTCCCGTTTGAGTTTGACATTAATTTCAACGCCACCTATAAGAACCTTGCCCTTCTCAGCTAAAGCCGGACGCAACTTCGTTAGCAGTTCGACATCGATGCTGTTGTGATCCGTCACCGCTAGGACGTCAAGGTCGCAATTCAGCACGCTTGAAAGAAAAGCGCTCTCATCATAGCTCCTGCTGTAACACGAACTCGAATGGACATGCATGTCGCACTTTTTGAATGTTCCCTCTGTCAATCTCTCGCTTGCCACAAACGCAACCCTCCGCAACAAAACGCAATAATTTGCCCATACCGCATTCTCCCATGCGTGCAGAGCAAAAACAACGCCTCAATTTCCATTCGCGGTCGACCACGTACATCAGCCTAACCTCCACAGCGTGAGCGCGCTCTTGTCGTCCAGAAAGGTGTCGACCACGAAGATGCAGCTCTGATCTCCCAGTTCAGGATCTCGTCGACATTGTTGACGCGGATCCACCACCAGCGCCCCATGGGAAGCCCAATGCAGGCCAGCGTCTCCGCGGCCCCGTCGCACGCGCTTGGCTCCCTCCTCGAACCCAGCTTGGCCACTATTGTGTCGACCCTCCCCATGCTTGCGTCCGTGGACTTCTGCACATGCACCGCTCCTTGTTTGAACGCTAGGGCTCGGGGGCCTCGGCTAACACGTTTCGATAAGGGCAGACCGGGCACTCATGCCGATAAAATTGCTCAACCTCGGTCAGTTCGTTCGCCTTACCGCAGACAACTACGACAATGCCGACATGGACACAAGAGCAATCCTGCCCCTCGTTCGCATCTATTGACCAGCCTAGAGAAAGCAACTGAAGCTAAACGCCGAATCATAAAAGCGAAGACGACACACGCAGACGATCTACTTTGTCTGCGGATACTCGTAGAGCGCTCACCCCTCCCCCTTCCCAATCGGCACCATGTCGAGGCGCAGGGTCTGCTCTATCACCTTCATGAGGACGTCGTCTTCTATCCGGGGGTTCATCTTCACGAGGCCCACCAGGCCGAATATCACGACGCAGAACATTTCGTGCACCAGCTCGATCTCGATCCGATGGTAGGCCGCGTACTCTTTCGCGATGTGGTTCGCCAGGCAGTCCGCTGTCTCTCGCGTGGCGCGCACGTCGAAGGCGTCCCGCACGCCCAGCTCCTCCAACACGCCTATCATCGGGCGCGGGCGCCCCGTCCCGTCGTAGAGCGAGTACCGAAACGTCCGGATGCACTTTTTGAGCGACCCCGGCGTGTCGCCGAAGACCCTCGCCTCGTTCCACACGATCACGCTTTCGACCAAGTCTTCCACATAGTCGTCGATGACCGCCTCAATCAGCCCGTTGCGGTTCGCGAAGTGGTAGTAGATAAGCTCGCGGGTGACGTTCGCCTCATTCGCGATGGCCGCGATGGAGGTCGCCCGCACCCCTCTCAGCTCGAAGAGCTTCCGCGCCGTGGCCACAATCGCACCCGGCGTGTCGGTCAGGCGCCGCGACTCTCTCAGATCGCGGCGTCTCTCCCGCACGCAACCGGCCGCCTGCAGCGGCGTCATCTTCCCATAATCGTGCATCGTCGTCATCCCCTGGAACGCCCCGTCTCTCCTCCGCGAAATGTCCTTCACAAATCATAGCCTTTTGTGAAATATTGCGATAGCGCTATTTGCTAGACTGCATGCGAACCGGCCCGTACGCGGGCGCATCGCAAGCCGCATTCCCGCTTCTGAAACGCGCGGGCACATGCCGACGAAAGGAGACCTCATGGGCATCCTCTACCAGGCAGCCGATCCGATTTACTGGGTCATTTGGCTGTTCGTCCTTTTCGCTTTGATGGCTTTCAACGAGCTGGGGCGCGTCAAGCTGTGGTGCGGGCTCGTCCTATTCGCGCTTGTGCCGATCGCGCTCACGCTCTTCGTGTGGCCCGAAACCGCCGCACCTGGCAACGAATACGGCACAGGCACCTGGTTCAACTGGGTGAAGACCTATTCCGCACTGGCGGGGTGCCTCGGGTTCATAGCCCTGCGCTTCGTGAAATGGCGTGGCAAGGACGGCAAGACCCACTACCTGTACGAGAAGCGCTGGGCGCTGTGCTTCCCACCGCTCATCCTGGCGATCAACATCGCCGAGGCGGTCATCCGCGACTTCCAGGTGTTCGGCTTCGCGCTGTGGGAGGGCGGCGTCGTCGAGAACCTCTGGACCATTTCGGGTCCGTGGAACATCATGAACGGCATCGCGGGCATTTTGAACATCATTACGATCTGCGGCTGGTTCGGCATTTTCATCTCGAAGGACTCCTCGAAGGACATGATCTGGCCGGACATGATCTGGGCCTGGGTCATCGCCTACGATCTTTGGAACTTCGCCTACACCTACAACTGCATCTCGGATCACTCCGCCTACTGCGGGCTGGCGCTGCTTCTGGCGTGCACCATCCCGACGTTCTTCATCAAGCGCGGCGCATGGCTGCAGCACCGGGCGCAGACGCTGGCCCTCTGGATCATGTTCGTGATGACGGTGCCCCAGTTCGCCGACGTGCTCGCCCCCATTCCGACCACGCACAACCCCACGGCGTTCTTCGTGGTAAGCCTGCTCGCACT
>CAJURZ010000061.1 GCA_910588905.1 uncultured Eggerthellaceae bacterium | reverse complement strand
GCGGGAAGCTCTCGCAGCTCGTATTCCTATGACGGAGCCTCGAACCTCACTGCCATCACGCAAGGCTCGAAGCTGGCTGTGCGCTATGGCTACGACCATGCGGGCCGTGCCGTGTCGGCCGAAGACGGTGCCGGGAACAAGACCACCTATGCCTATGATGCCGTAGGCAACCTCACGAAGAGGACGGACTCAACAGGAGCCGTCTGGCGCTACGACTACGATGCCCAGGGCAACGTGGTATCCAGCACCTCCCCCACAAGCGCCCAGCAGCGGTGGGTCTATGACGCGGCAGGCCGCCTTGCAGAGACCCAAGACGCCGATGGGGCGAAGACCGTCTACGGGCGCGATGCCCTGGGCAATGTCACCTCCGTGACCGATGCCTTGGGGCGGGTGAGCACCTATGCTTATGACGCAGAGGGCAACCTCACTCAAACGATCGACCCATCCGGCTCCATGGAGAGCCTGGTCTATGACCTCAAGGGGCGCCTGGCTTCTCTCACCTCTCCCTCAGGGGCGTGTGCTCGCTACGACTACGACGCGCTGGACAATCTGCTCGCCAAGTCCTATTCAACGGGAGCGGAAGAAGATGTCTCCTACGCCTATGACGGCGGAGGACAGAAGGTGGCCCGCTCTGACAAGACCGGAGAGGCTGGGTTCACCTATGACGGGGCCGGGCGCCTGACATCAGAGACCGATGGGTTCGGGCAGAGGCTGGAGTACGCCTATGATGATGCCGGGCGCTTGGCTTCCATCACCTACCCAGAAGGGGAGGTGGCAACCTATTCCTATGACGAGGTAGGGAACCTAGCATCCGTCAGCGCACCTGAGGGCACCTATGCCTATACCTATGATGAGGTCAACCAACCTGTGGCACTCACCCGCCCGGATGGCTCTGTCACACACACGACCTATGACGGGGAGGGTCGCGTCACATCCGTTGAGAGCGCAGATCCTGAGGGTCAGATGCTCTCATCCTTCACCTATTCTTACGACCCAGAAGGGCGCATAGCTTCTGAGGCGTCTTCCGTCACGGGGGAAGATGGCGCAGCTCACAGCGCTTCCCGCGTCTTCGCCTACACCCCTGCAGGCAAGCTCGCAAGCGTGGAGGCCACTGAAGACGGTGTGGCCTATACGGAGCGCTATTCCTATGACGGGGCAGGGAACCGCACACGCCTCGTCCGCGAGGGAACGGACGCCGATGAGGTCACCTACGCCTATGACGCCTCAGATAGGCTCATCTCTGAGGAGAGCGCAACCCACGGCACCACCAACTATGCCTATGACGCCGATGGTCAGCTCATCACCAAGACCTCCCCTGAGGAGACCTTGTCCTATGCCTATGGGGTAGAGGGCCGCCTGGAAGCCGTCATGGCAGGGGATCTGCTCCTCATGGCAGCGGTCTATGATGGGGATGGCAACAAGGCCGGATCCTCTACGCTCTACCACACTACGCGCAACCTCCCTGATGGCCCTGTTGCCCTGGCAGGAGCAGAGCTCATATCCGCCCTCACCGGTGGGGATGAGGGAGATGAGCAGGTGATGGCAGGGGGCATCTCTGTTGCCCTTCATGCCATGGCGGCCATGACCGGGGGACTCTCTGCCTGCATAGACCCAGCGCTCCTGCCTGAGGCCATACCCGTGGCTTGCCGCTTGGCCCGGGATGTCTTCGGTCGCGGGATGAGCTATGTGCCTGAAGGGCTGCCGGATCTGCTCCTGCGCATCCGGGATGGCAAGGGAACCGATGCCCTGGCAAAGGCGCTTCTCCCCAAAGCCTCCCTCACCGCAACCGATGAGGCCTACGACATCACCTCGTATGTGAGCTCGTCTCTCTTCGAGGTGTCCCAGGTCATGGGAAGCTCATCATCAAGGGATGGGAAGGCATCTGTCTTCTATGGGCTAGAGCGCCTGTCCCAGGTGAGGGAGGGCACCACTGAGGCGTTCATCCATGACGGACGCGGCTCTGTGGCCCAGACCATCCTAGGGGGGGCTGTCACCTCCTGGAAGCGATACAGCGCCTTCGGTGCTGTCACAGCTGGCACAGACACCCATGAGAAGCCCTTCTTCGGCTACGACGCAGAAGAGCAAGACCCCTTGACCGGCCTCACTTATCTGCGTGCTAGATACTACGATCCAACAAGCGCACGCTTCGGGGTGGCAGACACCTACCGGGGCAACACCTTCGACCCCATAACCTTGAACCGCTACCTCTACTGCGCTTCAGACCCGGTGAACCATGTGGACCCGACGGGGCATAGGATAAAGAATGCTCTCGCAAGCGGCATCGGTCGGATCATCAGCAAGATGACCCCAACTGGTGGCACACCCATCAACGGGAATAGCTTCGCGAACCTTCCGGGACAGATGACCATAGATTCGACGCTCATCTCGCCCAATGCAAGCGATGCGGAGAAGTGGGCTCAAGCCCAGCACAACACCAACAGGTGGCTTGCTGATCAGGCTCGTAAGCGGGGAGATACCGCATCTGCAGCCTACCATGCCGCCAAGGCTGCGCAGTATCGAGAGCAGTTCACGAAGCTCTACTGTGGAACAGCAGAGCGGATGCGGGCTGTTGGCAACGCCATGCTCGAATGGTCCTACACCTATGGGTGGATACCGATCGTCGGCACCGTGGTCGAATGGAACGCCTATGTTGCCAAAGGCGACGTAGGGATGTCAGCTCTGTTCAGCGTTCTGTCCTTGATCGAAGTGCTTAGCGCCGGAGGCGTTTCGAAGGTTGAAAC
>CAJURZ010000060.1 GCA_910588905.1 uncultured Eggerthellaceae bacterium | reverse complement strand
GTCCTCGACAGGCCCTTCGCCGTAGCGGTCACCTCTCCCGACGGACTCCCGCTCTTCGTGGGCACCGTCGAGCTGCCGAGCGCGGAGCACCGTCCATCCAAGAGCCTGAAGGGCGTCGTCTACGGGGCCGCCATCGGCGACGCGCTCGGGGTTCCCTACGAGTTCATGGCGCGCGGCACCTTCGAGTGCGACGGCATGGTCGGCGGAGGGGCGCACGGGATGCCCGCCGGAACGTTCTCGGACGACACGTCGCTTCTGCTCGCCACCTGCGACAGCATCAGGGAGCGCGGCGGCATCGACGTCGAGGACATGCGGGAGCGCTTCCGGGCGTGGCTCTACGAGGGCGCGTACACAACCGACGGCCGCGCCTTCGACGTGGGGAACGCCACCGCCACGGCGCTTCGGCAGGGCTTCGGCTGCGACGGCGAGAGGTCGAACGGCAACGGGTCGCTCATGCGCATCGCGCCTCTGGCCCTCACGGACGCCACCGACGACGAGATACGGGCGGTCTCATCCATTACGCACGCCCACCCCGTGTCCATGGAGGCATGCGTCTTCTTCGTGCACGTCCTGAGGGATCTTCTTGAGGACGAATGGATTGAGGAGGCGATCGAGAAGAATATCCCCAGCGACGGGCGCTTCTCGTTCCTTAAGGGCATACAGGGCGCGTCTCGCGACGACATCCGGTCGACCGGCTATGTCCTAGACACTTTGGGTGCGGCGCTCTGGTGCGCCTGCAATACCGACAGCTATGGGGAATGCGTTCTGGAAGCAGTGAACCTCGGGGACGACTCGGACACCACCGCCTGCGTCGCCGGAGCCCTTGCGGGGGCGATGTACGGCCTCGATAGCATTCCCTCGGAGTGGATAGAGCAGCTTCGCGGCAAAGAGGTCATCGATGGCTGCCTGTTCTAGTTTTCGAGAAGTGTCGCCTGCTCAGAGCCGCTGTGACAATTTGTCGCAGTGATGCAGGGAGGTCATTTTATGGGTTGGATAATAGCGATACTTGTCATCGGTCTGGCGATAGCCGGATTGGTTGGAGAGACCGTCCTCCACCCGCTACTCTATGGCCTGTTCATCGCCTCGATACTGATTGTTCCTCTATGGCTCGGGTCTTCGATCGTCAACGGCATCATAGATGCGATCTTCGGAAAGAGGCGATAGGCCATAGGGTGTGCAAAAGTGGCTCTCCGTGCCTGCCGTTATAATTACATGTGAAGGAACCATAAACGAGGGAAACAGCTTGGCCGACATCAGATGCAGGAGATTCTCGGACATTCTCAGAACCAAAGAGGATCACTACCCATATTCAGACAGGTACATAAGCGAGGTTCACGACTCGTCCACCAAGACGGGAAGGACCGAGCGCGAGCACATGGTCGAATGGTTCCGTGCGAACGAGACCAAGGGAGGCGGCTCGTACAGCAGGCAGACTCCGAACTCCAGCGCGAGACGATGCTACAACAGCCTGATGAACGCTGCCTCGCTCCTCTGGATCGCCGAGGCTGTCGGTATAGACGAGCTTACCGTGAAGATTGCATATGAGGCTGCTGTTGGTGCCGGAGATTATCGCCGAGCATGCGGGGCGATTCGAAAGATCATCACCTGGGACATGGTCTACGCCTGCGTATAGCCACGAGAGGTCGCGATTTCGTGTAGGGCGGAATTGCCTGTTGTCGCAGGAGCTCGCAGGCCTTATAATGTTCAGCAACGGACTGGTCGAATAGATCTTGGTCCACCCTGCGGCGGGGATATTCCCCGCCATTTCTATATCTAGGAGCAATACCTTGTCTGACCTTGGGATATTCATCGACGAATCTGGAGACGTGGGGTCGAACTCCGAGTTCTATCTGATCACGATGATACTCCATGACCAAGCATCGAGCATCGAACAGCAGGAACAAAAGCTTTGCTACGAGCTCGATCTTCTGGATGCGCATCCTGAAGAAGCAGTCCACTCCGGTCCCATAGTCCGCAAAGAGGACGAATGGAAGGACATCGACCTCGAAAAGCGCCGCAAGGTCTTCTTCAAGATGTTCTCGTTCGTGAGGCTCTGCCCTATCAGCTACAAGACGTTTTCTGTCAGGAAGAGGGAATGCGCCGATCGGTTCGCGCTGAGGGGGCGGCTCGCAAACGAGCTGGGCTCTTTCCTGAGGGACAACCTCGCTTTCTTCCAGGGCTTCGAGTCGGTCATCGTGTACTACGACAACGGGCAGGCGCTCGTCACGGACCTCATCAACACCGTGCTTTGCGCCTATCTGACGAATGTGGATGTCCGCAAGATAGCTCCCTACGAATACAGGCTTAGCCAGGCGGCGGACATGGTCTGCACGCTGGAGCTCATGCGGGAGAAATCTGAAAATGGCGCGGGCATGAGCAAGTCCGAGCTCATCTTCTTCGAGAGCAGGCGAAGGCTCAGCAAAGTGTTCCTGAAGACGCTGAAGGGACTGGAGTTTCCCAAGAGCTAGCTCACCGGGTGAACCGAGCCCCTCGTGACATTACCGCCGCAGCTCCACCCGGAGCGCGCGTCTTCGCAAACGAGTGCTTGAGATAGGAGAATTACCATGGAGTCACCCAGGGTCCTGCCAGAAGCGGGCGACAGGGTTCGATTCGAATTCGACGGAAACCTCGTCTCCGGCACCGTATTCGTCGTCGATCCTAGGGGCGGCGGCGTTTGTTTCGGTATTTGCCCCAGCTGCGATGTGAGAGCCGATGACGGCACGCTTCACAAGCATGTCCCCATCAACGAGGTCGTGCCTTTATCGGTTGAGCAGAGGTAAGTTGGCGGGCCCCTTCTTCGCCGCATGCTGGATCTGGGCGGCAAATGGGCGGTCGATGCATGCTGCCAAGCGGTTTGGGGCGATTTTGCTCTGCGAACCGGCTCATAAAGACCCTGTACTCACTTGGAACTCACTTTGTACTCAGCGTTTCACGTTCTGCCTGTTCAGGCCTTTAC
>CAJURZ010000059.1 GCA_910588905.1 uncultured Eggerthellaceae bacterium | reverse complement strand
GAACTCTTCCACTGCCATGTCGACATGAGCGTTCTTCGAAGAGAGGTACGCCCTGTCTTGCTGCAAGAAGTTGCCCCTATGCTTGACGATGTTATGGAAGGCAAGGTAGATCAGTCGAATATCAGCCTTCTCTTCCGTTTCCATCAACCACTTACGCAGGTGATAGATCGTCTTGAACCGATTGAAGTAGTCTCTCTCAGTGAAATCGTCATCATTGAACAGCGTGTACAGATAATCTATATGAGCACCTTTCCTGTCTTCGGGAAAGAGGGCAGACTGATTCATGCGGGCAAAGAAGCCCGGATCGACCGCATCCATTGCGGGCGCGAATATCTCTTGCAACAAACCAAGGCGCCATCTGCGCCTGTTGTATCGACGCCTGAGGCTACGATGCGACCGCGCCTCCTCAGCCGTCTGCGCATTAGGATACACGCGACTCCCCCACGTAGGCTTACCCTTGAAGCGACAGAGAGCACCGCTCTCATCCGCGACAGCCCAACCCACCGAGCCTGTTCCGATATCCAATCCGATGCTATAAGCTCCGACGTGTCTCAGATTCATATCTTTCCTTTCGTAGTGGGTTGTGATAAATTGAACTGGTCTTGATGCCAGTCAAGATGTCACTGCGAGTCAAAATAAAGACTTAGTCTTGAATGTCCTTCGGGACGCCGCGTAGGCGGTGATTCATTTGAATCGCTCCTTCTTTTCGGTAGACCACCTGCATGGATACGCTGCGTAGCCCTTTGCGTGCTACGCTCCTAGACTACCACGAACAAGCAGCATCGCAGATTCCCAAGAATGCTGAGTCTTCGATCACTTGCACATCTCATTCGCCGGACACATCTCAACGTGCATCGTTCACGCAAATGCAGACGCGAACTTGCTCCCAAGGGGCGGCCTTGCTATCCACCTGCAAGATGCGCGCTGAGAAAGCGTCTGCATGACCGAAATACAACATGGTTGCGAACAGCCCGTTTTGATCAGCAGGCACATATCCGAGCTTCGTCGCGCCAAAGTATAGAGCTACGGCTTGAGGATCATAGGGGTTGTCGGGCTCAGCTACGAGTTCCAATGCGGTACCCAACCGCAGCTGATCGAGAACGAGCACTCCATCCCAATGCTGAAAGCCTCGGATATAGAAGCTGGTCAGCGACTTAGATGGCTCGTATCCCTTTTCTACCCTCTGCATGATCGAATCCTTCCCTTTGCTCTTTCAATGCATTCACACTATATCTTCAGAAATGATCTAGGATGTCCGCTCTATGGGACAGTGCTGACGGACCCCCAGAGGCGCTGAGCTCCATCGCAAAGCGCTCCTTGTAGATATCGATCGAAATGAGCTATGTGTCCCATTTCACGTTCATCCATTCCTGCACGCGCCATGTAGACTGATCGCAAAACACGAGAGATTGCTAGGTGGAGATGAAAGATGCCAAGCTGGACCCCACAACCCCTGATGCTGTGGGTGTCACATCCGCATTCGACGGCATACTTGCGGATGTGCTTCGCATCTGGGACTGCGAGGCACAAGACTGGGTGAACGAATCCCCCATTCTCTTCCGCTTCGAATGCGAAGACCTCTTGGTCTGGAAAGAAGGTGATGCGACCCGATGCGAAAGGGGCGCCATGAGCATCAACGAGAGCGCAAGTTGCATTCTAAGGAAGGTAGCAAGTGAGGGAGAAAGCGATCCTTGCCTCTGTTGGAGACATGATCTATCCTTCGCCAACCATATCGGGCGGAGCAATTCAATAACAGGATTCATCGAATGCATTCAATGAACACCAATTGCTCGCACAGCGCATTCAAGGGACCTTGCGGGGCTTCGTTCAATATCTTTTCTTACTTGCACCAACATCATCGCAAATGCTCCACCCATACTGAGCGCTCAGCTGGTCAGGCAGATCAGCTTCAACCGACCAAGCCTCGCAGATACTCACGGTATTCCTCTTTCAGGCGCCTCGGAGCATCGATGCGAACTGTGTTCGCCATGCCGGCCACCCACCCGAAGAACTGCGGACTCTTGCGCACCTTCACCACCGCTTTCGCCGTTCCATTCTCTTGAGAGATGATCTCAACGGCATCCCCGAAGCGATCCAAGATGATCTCCACCTTGTCACCGTCCACGCACAGCGTTACAGTCACCCGCTCTCCATCGAAGCGCCCGAAGTACTCGTGTTCGTTTCCCTCGTGGGCATAGTGGCTGATCTCATGCCTGCGCGCAGCCTTATCCCCAGACACTGCGAGGTGCTGCATGCGATCGAGCCTGAACTCCCTGAATCCATCAAGCTCATCGTCCCACGCCGTCAGATAGTAGAACCCATCATCATAGGTCACAGCAACGGGCGTCACCACATATGGTGACCCATTCCGACTTACGTGCCGTTGCCCATCTACTCCGATATGGCAATATCTGAATTCCGCCTTGCGCTTCTCATGCATGGCACGATGGATGAGATCGATCCTCTCGAATACGCCTTCTGCCTTCGATTTGACACGCCCGACTACATGTATGCGCCGATCAAGGAGAGCTCGCTGATGATCCGAGGCCATGAGCTTCAGGTTCGTCGTCAAAGAACGAGCCTGCCTCTTGGTGAGAGCCTTGCATGATTCGACCACATCGATCAAGAGCATCAGCTCGCTCAAGCTGAAATCACGCCGCTCGATAGCGTACTCCACTGGGTTCCTTTGATATGTCCGGATATCCACCCCGAACTCACGCAGTATCTCTATGTCGCGATAGACTCCCTTGCGCTCCGCCGATATGCCCGCTTCCGCCAACCGCTCGATGAGCTCCCTCATGGAGAGACCGTGATCAGCATCCGTCTCCTCCTCTAGGATGCGACGAATGAAGAGGATCTTCAGCTTGGCTTTGCTGTTATAGGACATACCCGCGACTCCCCTCGCGATTCCCAGAACACACTAGGTCGAGCTTGTCTCATTCTACTCCAAGGTGCATGCGAGTGTTACCTGGATATCCGTCCTATGGGACACCCTCCAACCTCACCCCGGAGCCTTGCTGGACCTCCGCAAGCGACCCACGCGGATATTCAGCCTGGCGAGCGCCTCGTGGCCCTTAGATGAGCGCACCGTAGCGCTCTCAGGTTGCAGATCGAAGCGATCATCCGCAAGAGCGCTGTATGCTTCATATATCTTCTGGATGGGAGGGAGCTTCTC
>CAJURZ010000058.1 GCA_910588905.1 uncultured Eggerthellaceae bacterium | reverse complement strand
CCACCGATAGGCGCAATCCACGAGCGCCCTCCATTCCATACGACCTCCCCCGCGAGCGTCCTCCCTCCGCACGCCCCGTCCTGGGAGCCAAGCTGCCCGAGGGCGCGACACCGTGGAGCCGCTGCTCAAGTACTGCAAGCTCCAAGGCTACCGTACGGCGAGCCACGACGACTACGGCTGGGCGCGCATGTGCCAGGTCATGGGCAACTTCTTCGGGGGAAGCACGCCCCTCGGCATCGGCCCCTACACCACCGACCGCCAGATGGACCCCGGCGACAACGGCATCTACGTCATCGACGACTGGCGGATTTCCGAGCATCTGCGGACCGAGTACGACGAGGACTGGAACGCCGTCGGGATGCGCGCGTTCGAGTCCGCCGAGGAGCACGACTGGCACGAGTTCGAGCAGATGCTGCGCAGCCTCAATGCGGCCATGCCCGAGGAGCTGCGGCTCGGCGAGTTCCTAAACTCGGCGGACGTGCCCGCAAGCGAGCTTGAGGTTGGCGATGAGGTGTGGATGTTCGACAGTATTCGCGGCAAGTGGGAGTCGTTCCCGGTCGTCGGCTTCGGGCAGCCCGAGTTCAACCGCATCGCAGTGGAGGTCGACGCACCGAACGGCAGGAGGGAGGTCACGTACCCTGACCTGACATACGTCGCCAAGTGCGACCACGGCGGCGACTTCTCGTGGAACTGCAACAACTACGTCCACGGCGACACGGCGCGCATCAAGCCGCGCGGCCAGCAGGTTGCCGCATAGCAGCTCGCAAGCCCGTCGGCCTTCGGGTCGGCGGGCCTTCCGCCTGCGGGGTCACGAGTCGTCACGCTTCTCCTTCAACACTTTATAGCCGACGAGCTGAACGGTCAGAAAGTCACGCAATGACTTCTCATAAGACAGGATCGGATACCCCGTCTCCTTGCAGGCGGCTCGCTGAATGGGGAGCGGGTGGGTCGCAGGGTAGAGACCAGCGACATAGTCCGACAGATCCATGAGAAACCTGGTGGAGTCAGCCAGCTCGTCGAAGAGGCCGCGTTCAACGAGCAGACTCGATCCATCTGCCATCATTCCGATGATCTCGCGCTTGCATTCGACGAGGCATTCCAGGCGCACATTGGTCTCTATGATGCTCGTCAAAAGCGCCCCAAGTCTTCCGAAGTCCCTGTGTGAGGCAAGCATCGCCGCTAGAGTGTCCGAAGCGGCCTCGAGACCTGTTATGGAGGACGCGTCCAAAGAACCGGGATCGGTCCCTTTCATAGCTTCCAGGATCTCCCGCAATGACCGGATGTACAGGAGCAGGAGTATCTCCTCTTTAGAACCGACATAGTGCGAGAGATTGGCGCGCGAGCACCCGACCCTTTCGGCTATGGCGCTCAAGGTGACATCGTGGTACGAGCCTTCATCCAGTATCGATCGCGTGGCGTCCAGGATGCCATCGAGCCTTTGGTTCTTCTGCTCACGCGTCCGCGCGCGTTGGTACGTCCGGTCTTCTTCGATCACCGTAGCTCTGCCGCCTCCTTGACAAGTTGCACACCGCAACTTATAGTTAATTGCATCGTGCAACTAATTTTACGCAAGGAGTGCTCGCGGTGCAATTCAGGACTGATCCCAAGAATGGCAACGAGCTGTCGGCGCTCGGCTTCGGTTGCATGAGATTCCCCTCTTCTGGAGGACGCATCGATATTGACGCGTCTGAGCGGCTCATCGTGGAAGCCGTCGAGCGCGGCATCAACTACCTCGACACGGCTTATCTGTACAACGGGAACGAGGCGGCCCTCGGCGAGATTTTCACCCGCAACCCCGGCCTGAGGGAGAGGGCCTACATCGCCACCAAGCTGCCGATCGCGCGATGCGAAGCGACGACCGATTTCGATACGTATCTGGAACGCTCCCTTGAAAGGCTTCGCGTCGACCATGTTGATTATTATCTTGTCCACAACGTGACGAGCGCTTCGGCATGGGATCGCTTGAGCTCTTTGGGTTTCGAGGATTGGGTAGCGGAGCAGAAGAGGTCGGGCCGGACCACCAACATAGGCTTCTCATACCATGGCCCTAAGGCAGATTTTCCTGCGCTGCTCGATTCCTTCGGCTGGGATTTCTGCCAGATCCAGTACAACTACATGAACGAGGACTATCAGGCGGGAACAGCGGGCCTCATGGCAGCGGCGGAGCGTGGTCTGCCCGTCATCGTCATGGAGCCGCTTCTCGGAGGCAAGCTGGCAAGCGAATTGCCAGCGGGCGCGCGGCGCGCCCTTTCCGATGCCGGCCTGAGCGACGATCCGGTGCGGCTCGCCCTTCGCTGGGTATGGAACCACCCGGAAGCGACGGTGGTGCTGTCGGGCATGAATACGCTTGATCAGCTGTCGCAAAATGCCGAGACGGCTGACTCGGCGTTTCCCGGCTCACTCGAAGCTGCTGAGGAGACCGCGATCAAGAAGGCTCGTGAGCATATCGCGCAAAACTACAGGATTCCTTGCACGGGGTGCGGGTACTGCATGCCGTGCCCCAAAGGAATCAACATCCCCATGTGCTTCGCCGCCTATAACACTTCTTTCGCTCATGGTTGGTACCAAGGTATGCACCAGTACATCACGGCATCGGGGGCCATGGTGGGCGATGCTCGCTTCGCGGGCGATTGCGTCAGGTGCGGAGCCTGCATTGAGAAGTGCCCTCAGCATATCCAGATCCCGAGCGAGCTGACGTCGGTGAAGCGCCGCCTTCAAGTCCCCGGCTTGCCGGCTTTGGTCAGTCTCGGAGTGAAATTGATGAGCCGCTAGGGAAAAACAGTGCTGCAGCAGTGACGCAGGACGGGGATAACGTCATCAATGTCACCGAGCAGTGGGTGTCGGACATTCCTAGATGACGTCCTTCCGATTTCCGCGGGTCTCTCTATCTGCCGCACCGGCAACCCCATGCCTTGCAGAGTCAAGGGGACGGTTCTCTCGACTCTTGCGCCGCTTTGGGCCATGTGATGACATTATCCCCGTCCTGCGTCATCCTGCGTCCTGCGTCTCCTCCTTCGGCGCGTTGCACTTGGGTGCCCATCGGTCGATGTTGTGGCGCTTGCGGCGGGAGAAAATGACGATGGGCTCGAAGAGGCGGTCGACCGTCTCGATGAGCTTGAGCTCGGCGAGCTCCTGGGACGTCTGGTTCTTCCCGAAGAACTCGCGGCTGACGTGCACGTACAGCCCGCATGCGTCCGTGTCGTGGCTCCTCATGCCCTCGGCGAGCGCCGATGCGCAGATGCCGCGCCACATCTGCTTGCCCTCGTCCGACATCATGAACTCGGGGCTCATGGGGCAGGTGACGTGCGTTCGCAGCAAGGGAGGAAGCGAAACCCGGAGGGCTGGAGTTTTTCATCGCTCTTGGAAATGGCCATGCGGCGAGAAAAAGTTTTCGCGGCCCTTGCGCGTATGCGCGGGTGC
>CAJURZ010000057.1 GCA_910588905.1 uncultured Eggerthellaceae bacterium | reverse complement strand
ATCTTGCCGTTCGTATGCGCCGCGCCGACAGCGGTCCTATCGAGGACGTCAACGTGAGCCGCGTATGGCGGGACCTCGAAGGCGGAGACGCGGGCGTTCTTGGGATTGGCACGAAGGTTTGCCTGCGCGGCCAAGTCCTCCGCGCAGGAGAGCAGTGCCGCCTGCATACCGGCAGACTTGCATATCTCCTGAATGCCGGCGCTATCAGGCTTGAAGTCAACGTCAGCCATAGACCCTCCCGACCTTCGCGATCATGTTCCATTTCGTCGGACAGAGCCTGAGCACGTCAGGCTTGCCGGATACGAGCAGCGCATCCTCTGGGTCCTCTTCCATGCCCCTATCGACGAGCGCTATTCGAGCGTGCTCGAGCGAGGGGCCTTGGTAGGACTTGGGGAATGCGAGCGAGTACTGGACGCGGATGCCATCGGGCCTTTCCGGCTCGTCCGGGTCATCGCGCGAGACAGGGCGCACGAGGACGCCATCGACCCTTTGGCTTTCCCACTCGTATACAGGCTCCCCAAGCTCGTCTTCGCCTATCTTGCGGCGCGAGAGCACCGCCACGGTCTCACCGAGCATGGCTAACCTCCGTAGTAGGGCATGATGGTTCCGACTCTCTGCGACTTGCCCAGAGAGCGGATGAACGCCTTCAAGGTGTCCTTGTCGAAGTAGGCGCTGCCTGAGGCGTTCTCGAAGGTGTAGGAGCCTTGGAAGCCGTCAGCCGAGAAGCTGGATTGCTTCACGCCTATGGCATCCTCCAGGCCATCCACTGATGGCCGGACGAGCATCTTGCGGGCCGCATCGGTGACCAGTAGGCGCGCTATGGCCTGCTGGTCCTCCGTGAGCTTCCGCTTGCTCGTTATGCCAGCCTTCGCCCTCAGCTTCGCCGACTGCTGGTCGAGCACCGCTTGCACCCGCTCGTCATCGGTAGAGGAGTCTCCGCTATCTAGGCGGTACTCCTCTACCGTGGCGAACGCACCCATCACTCGCCTTCCGGCTCGGATGCGCCCTCAGAGCCATCCGTGGGAGCGGAAGCGCCCTCATCGCTCTTGGGCGGGTTCGCAGGCTGCTCATCCGGCTCCACGAAGCCACCCTTGGCGAGCTCGGCTAGCCGCGCCTCGGTGAGCTCGATGGTGTCACCCACGCGGTGGATGACACCATCGACCCTGTCCTTGTAGATATCGATGACCTTGGCGCGTACCTTGGCCGAGGTCTTCTTGGCTGTCGGCTTCTTGGCCGAGGTCTTCTTGGCAGCCACGGCTTCCTCCTTAGGCAACGGGCACGCCGAAGGTGCCCTTGACGATGTAGTCGGTGACCTCGGGGATTATCAACGTGCCGTTGATGACGTGCGTCTCTGCGCCCACGCGGTCATAGGCCGGGGTGTGGGCGATGCCGATGAGGCCGCTCTCGTCGGTCGTGTAGACCAGGCCTGCGTCAGAGAGGTTCGCGAAGTCGAGGCTGTAGATGTGGATGTTCTCGGTCGGGGTGGCGATGACGCTGCCCTTCTCGACCTTGTTGGTCAAGAAGACGTTCTCCACGCCCAGGAAGTTCGCCAGGTAGGTCAGGCCGAAGGCGGTCTGGGTGGTGATCTCCTTCATGCCCAGGTAGTCGGCGGCGTCCATGCGGTTGACGAAGTGAACCAGCGTGCCCGCCTCGTCCTGGTTGGTCTCCAGGGTGTCACCGAGGGTGCCATCGACGGTCGCAAGAGCGGCCTGCAGCGTCTCGACGGTGCCAGCGTCTCCCGTGCCATTGCCGAGGAACTTGAAGAACTTGCCCACGACCTGGCTGCGCACGTTGGAGACCATCTTGCGGTCAGTGCGGTAGACGGCGTTGCGATAGCCGCTCTTGTTGATGGCCGCTGCGGAGGTCATCTTGCGGTACGGCTCGATGGTCACCGTCTCGATGGGCGTCTTCTTGGTCTCGTACTTGGACAGCGCGACCAGCTCGCCCTCGACGTAGGCCGTGCCGGAGGACGTGCCCGCCTCCTCGTCGCGGGAGTTGTTCAGGCTGCCCACGATCTTGGTCTGGTAGAGGGTCTGACCGCCCCTCATGACCTCGGGCGCGAAGATGCCCAGGATCTCCGCGAGCCGGTCGTACTCGCCGGTGTACTGCTCGATGACCTCCTGCTCAAGGGCAAGGTTCATCTGGGCGGTGGTGATCATGTTGTTCGGTGCTGGCATGTTGCCTCCTAACTAGACGAGGCTGTTCAGAGCCTCACGCGCCTTGATGCGCTCAATCGGGTTCTTGATGTCCTTCAGGGACTCCTTGGTGATGGGCGCGGTCTTGCCCGCGCCTCCCTGGTCTGGGGGAATCTGGGGCGGGACGCTGCCCGCGAACTCGAGCAGGGCCTTGGCCGATGCCTCAAGCTCCTCTTCGGTGTCGCCCTTGAGGAGCGCCGAGGGGACTTTGTGCTTCGACGCGACCTTCTGGACGAGGCTCATGCGCTCCAGCTTCTTCTCGGCCGCCTCCTTGGCCGCCTCGGCCTCTGCTGCGCGCTTGACGGCTTCCGCTGCCTTTTCGGCCTCGGACATCTGCGACTGCCTGATCTCGTCAAGCTCCTTCGCCGCCGCCTCGTTCTTCTTCGCCCGGTCCTCCCACTTGCGGGAATGGGCCTTCATCTCGTTGTACTTGGCCTCCCAGTCGGTCGTGGGCTCCTGCGGCTCGGCCCCTTTCGGGTCTGCGGGAGGATTCGCAGCTGGTGTCGGGTCTGCCTGGGGCGTGGGGTCTGTTTCTGCCATCTCTGCTCCTTTCGCGCCGTGCGGCACGGATCGCGTCCCATGCGGGACTGCTTTCAGATATGAAAAAGCCCCTGTGCAGGGGCTTGTTTCTAGATCCTGTCGCTACATCCGAGCGACTATGCGGTTTCTGAGGAAGTGGTCGTACGCTCCTCGGCGCTTGCCTCCGTATTTCTCCCTTTCGGATTCTGGAAGCTCTTGCCACTCCTTCCATGCGTCATTCTCGGCGGCCTTTCTGGCCTCCTTGTAGCGGCCGTAGAGGACATCCGGGTCGTACCCTTCGAGGGACGGCGATTTCGTGTCGAAGTCGATGACGGGGATGCATCTGCAGCTCGGATGCCTGGCGTTGTCGACCTTCCCCCGCGCCTTGTACACGAAGCCCTGGGAGGCGATCATCTGGCACCACCCGCACGCGCCAGCGCGGGGAACGAGCGCCCATCTTGGGTGAGCGGGGTCTGCCCGCGCGTTCTCTATCAGCGACTCGTCAGCGTGCTCCATCACGCGCTGCTCTGCGGTCGAGAAGAGCTTTGAGATTAGCTTCTCGACCCCTTGGGGCGCATCGAGGATCGCCCTCGCGTCGTATTCGACGAGCCCTTCGTTCTGCGGGACGAAGGCGGTTGCCTCGTATCGCGCAGGCAGCGATTCGAGCTCGCGGGCCATCTGGTAGAACTCCATGGCAGACACGGACGCATACGCTCCATGCTGCGATACGAGC
>CAJURZ010000056.1 GCA_910588905.1 uncultured Eggerthellaceae bacterium | reverse complement strand
ACGTGTGGCTGCGCTGCGTGTCGGGCCTCAACTCGACCAACGCGTGCTACGCCAACGCCAACGGCAATGCCAACAACAATACGTGCTCGAATGGCACGATCGGTGTGGCGCCCTGATTCACTTACGGCCCGTCCTAGTAGCTTTGCGAACGCTGTGCCAAAGAGGAAGGGATGCGCAACCTTCGGGGTCACCCCCGTCAATAAGCGCCTCGCGGAGGGCGGCGGACGCTGCTTGCATGGCGGTGCGTTGGACGTTCCGCGCCGTTTCATGCCGACCCTTCAAGCGGCTGGCAGAACGCTCCATTGGGAGCCGTGCGGGGCGCACTCATGAACTCCGAGGAAAGACGTGCGGCAAGGCGCAAGAGGCGCGAGGAGAAACGCGCGGCGAAGCGAGCCGAGCGCGTGAGGAACTGCACCCTTGAGCGCATAGCCGACCCCAACGCCCTCTACATCGCCGCCAAGCAGTGCGGCCGCAACGTAAAGTGGAAGGCGAGCATACAGACCTACCTCGTGCACATCCTGCGGAACATTACCAAGGCGCGCGCCGACATCCTCAACGGCGTGGACTTCTGCCGGCCGACCAACGACTTCGTTATATACGAGCAGGGCGTGCGCCGCGAAATCTCCGCCGTGAAGATATACGAGCGGGTGATCAAGAAATCATATTGCCAAAACGCACTGGTGCCCGCCGTGGTGCCCACCCTCATCGCGAACAACTACGCCAACGTGAAGGGGCGCGGCACCCTCTACGCCATCCAACACGTGAAGCACCACATGGCCAGGCACTTCCGAAAGCACGGAACCGACGGCTACATCCTGCTCGTGGACATCTCCAAATACTTCGCGAGCATCGACCACGAGCATGCCAAGGAGATACTTGAGCAGTTCGATGACCCGCGCCTCAAGGCGCTGGGCACCCATTTCGTAGACCGGCAGGGGGAGGTTGGCCTCGGCCTCGGAGACGAGCCGAACCAGATACATGCGGTGGCCTATCTCAACCCGATCGACCACTTCGTCACCGAGTGCTGCGGCGTTGAGGCCTATGGCCGCTACATGGATGACCTCTACGCCATCCACACGAGCAAGGAGCACCTGCAGACGGTGCTGGGCTGCATCGAGGCGCTGTGCGCCGCCAGGGGCATGAGGCTGAACACCAAGAAGACGCGCATCGTGAAGCTGTCCCGTGGCTTCACCTTCCTCAAGAAGCGGTTCTTCTACTCCGAGACCGGCAAGGTGGTCGTGAAGCCATGCCGCTCCTCCATCACGAAGATGCGCCGGAAGTTGAAGGCCATGGCCAAGCTGGTAGGGCGCGGGGCAATGACGGAGGAGCAGGCCTACGCCGCCTATCAATCGTGGCGCGGCAGCATGAAGCACATAGACGCGCAGAAGACCGTGGAGAGTATGGACGCGCTCTACCGCGAATTGTTCCACCCGGTAAACACTTTCCGGGGGGGGTCTCACTGAAATCGAAGTGAGAGAACTGCCCCTGGCGGCGTAAAGCGACACCCTCAATAAAGTGGGTCCATCCGAAGAACAGAAAGGAGGACCCACGTGAAGCGCCAGGAAATCGAGGGCGAGATCAACGCCAACAAGAACATCCTCGACCAGACCGACTACCAGATTCTGCGGGCTATCGAGGACATCTTCGCGGCGGAGGGCATTGCTGAACTGCTCAGCGCCTTGGCCAACGCCGGCCAGGAGATCGTCCACACCATCAAGCTGCGGAAGGACTGCCGCAAGCGCATCAACGAACTGGAAGCCATGACGGCCGAGGACGATGAGCCTGTGGTGACCGTCACCGAGGAGCCTGCGGACGAGGCACCGGCAACCCCCGAACAGAAAGAGGAATAGCATGGAAGAGCTAGCCATCCAATGGCAGCCTATCGTCGTGGCCTCTGTGATGATGATTCTCGATATTGTCACAGGCTTCGCGGGGGCTGCAAAGAACCAGACCGTTGAATCGGGCAAGATGCGCGAGGGGCTTTGGCACAAGGCCGGCTTCTTCGGGCTGATCGCCCTGGCGTTCATCTACGAGGTGGCCGCCGTATGGATGAACTTCGAGGCAGATGCCGTCGGGCTTGGCGTGACCATCCCCGAACTCCCCGCCGTTTCGGGCGCGTGCATCTTCATCGTGGCCACAGAGATCGTAAGCGTGTGCGAGAACCTGTGCACGCTCAACCCGCATATTGCCGCCCTGCCGGTCATCAAATCGCTCAAACCGAACGACCCGGCAGCGCCCGACCTCACCGTGGAAGTGGAGGAA
Source organism: uncultured Eggerthellaceae bacterium (assembly GCA_910588905.1). Lineage (GTDB taxonomy): Bacteria > Actinomycetota > Coriobacteriia > Coriobacteriales > Eggerthellaceae > MGBC163016. The sequence goes on along the minus strand of CAJURZ010000056.1, from coordinate 1,324 downwards.
GACCATGCCACGGGAGCAGAGGGTTAAGCGCGCCCTGTTCTACTCGATCGCGGCGCTCATGCTCACCGTGGGCATCGGCGCCGCCTTGGTTCTCACGTCGCAATGGCATCCGAAGCCTCCGACCCCCGACGTGATGGCGCTGGCCAACCAAGTGCGAGACCGCGACCTCCTCACCCCACAGGAGAAGGAGTGGGCGCGCGAATCAGGGGTCGGAAGCTACTGGTTCGACGGCATGTACTACGTGGACTGGGGGCTGCCGTCGATCTACTGGAACGAATAGGAGGCCGATATGGCAAAGCTGTACATCATCTGCGGCCACGGCGCTGGCGACCCAGGCGCATGCGCCGGCGGGCAGACCGAGGAGGAGCGCGTCCGCTACCTCGCGAGAATCATTAAGGAGCGCGGCGGCTCCGACGTGGAGGTGCTGGACACCTCCCGCAACTGGTACGCTGACGGCGGCATCAACAGCCTGACCCTTCCGAGCGGTGCCATGCTGCTGGAACTTCACCGCGATTCGGCGGCGGAGAGCGCGCGAGGCGCGCACGTCATCATCTATGGCGGGTTCGATGCCGATGACTTCGACAAGGCGCTGGCCTCGAAGCTGGCCGCCATCCTGCCGGGGCGCTCGCAGACCATCGTGAAGCGCACCGACTTGGCCAACCCGAAGCGCGCAGCCAATCGCGGAATCAACTACCGCCTCGCGGAGGTCGGCTTTATCTCCAACGCCGAGGACCGCGCGATCTTCGATTCCCGAACCACCGAGATCGCTGATGCCATCTTGAAGGCCGCAGGCATCGGCATCTTGGCCACCAATCCGAAGCCCTCTCAGCCCGCGCAGAAGCCTGCGGCTCAGCCTGCCGCCCCATCTGCATCAACCTCGGCTGAGAAGACCGGAACGGGATTCGGCGGCAAGTACCGCTGCCAGGTCAACTCTCTGAACGTGCGCGATGCCCCGAGCCTCAGCGGCAACGTTGTGGCCAGCTACTCCAAGGGCCAGACCGTGGTGCTGGATGACTGGTACAAAATCGCCGATGGGTGGGTGTGGGGACGCTACACCGGCGCATCGTCCGGCAAGAAGCGGTACGTGGCGGTCGGCAAGCCTACAGGCGGACCCGCTGCGGATGACTACTTGCTCAAGGTCTAGGCTGCACCAGACACCAGAAAGAGGAAGACCCCCTGCATCAGGGGGTCTTCTTGTATCTTGCGACTATGACGAGCGTGCGCCATGCCACGTAATAGCCGAGCCATGGTGTTCGGCTAATGTTCCTATGGTGGAGCGTAGGGGGATCGAACCCCTGACCTCAGGCTTGCAAAGCCCGCGCTC
>CAJURZ010000055.1 GCA_910588905.1 uncultured Eggerthellaceae bacterium | reverse complement strand
GGCTTCCGGTATTGCTCGTCCTGTACCAGAAGAACCCATTGAGGAGCTTCTTGAACTGAGCGCCTAACGTGATAGTCGCTCTGTTGGTCTTATCGAACAGAGCCGTGCAACCCGTGAACATGTCGTTCATGCCACAGTCGCCGGTACCACCATTGCCATTAGCTGACACTTCTACGAAGTTGTTGGGAAGGCTTGCTGTGGACAGTCCTGTGGTGTCAAGGCTGTTCAGCTTGGTGCAGCCATTGAACATGGCCTCCATGGACTTGGGAGCGGTCATATAGGACGCAGAGGAGAACGAGACTGTCATCCCTGATCCGCTCTTACCGCTGTTCTCTAGCATGTGAGAGAAGTTAGGCGTTGCTCCTACGGCAGAGGTGCTCGTCCAGGTGAAGTTCTTCATCTGGGGGCACTCCGCGAACGCATAGACTAGGTCCACGTTGGCCGCCTTGGCGAGGTTGGAGATGTTCACCGTCTGCAGCTTGTCGCAACTCAGGAACATGCGGCCCATCTTGGTCACGCTTGTGGTCATCCAATTGGCATCAAGGGAGAGGGAATCGCTGGCAGACGAGCCGATGGAGGTGATGGCATCCAAATCCCGGAACAAATGCTCGGCAGAATAGTCCAGACCCGTTGTCGCCGTAGCCCCAGAATAGGAACCGATCTGGGGAAGCCCTCGCAGGTCCATCTTGGGCATATAAGTAGCCCCACTCCTGGCGAAGTACCCCGTGTTGTTCGTAGTGTCATCCCAGGTTATGACCGAGAAGTCCAATGTAGATCTCAAGTTACCGTGATAGGAGCCAGAGTTCGCCGTATCTAATCCCTCTGGGATATACTCACCTTGTGCGAACATGACGCCCATGCTGACGGCGGTTCCCCGTGACCCCGTGTGCTTCCAGGTGAAGCTGGACTCAGGGGACATGACATTGTAGAAGCTATAGCTGAACATATCCCGCATATTGGCGCCGTTCTTGCCCACATCCGTGAAGTCGTAGGTGACCTTCGTGGAGGCATTCGTCCCCAAAGATGCGTTCCTGAACATCTGCCACAACTCAGCATTAGCTCCCGTGCCCACATTGTTCAAAGTGACATCTCTCAGTCCATTTGCTCCCCAGAACATGCGGCCCATCTTCACATTGGTTCCCGTGCCCACATTGGTCATCTTGAGCGTGCTGATCCTGGTAGCGGCACCATCTGAGAACATGTAGCGCATGACCGCATCTGCTCCCTTACCAACATCGGTCATGGTCACGCTTGCTCCGCTTGCGAAGGAGTTCGAGAAGATGTCCCAGAGATTAGAGGTAGCTCCATTGAAGCAGTCGGTTATAGTAACCGTCTTGAGACCCGTGCAACCACCGAACATGTAATAGGATTGAGCGACTCTTCCATTGAAGAGGTTACTCAGGTCTAGTGTCTGCAGCTTGCTGAGCCCTTGGAATGCATAGCGGAAATTGTTACCGTCTCCTGCACCAACATTGCTCAATTGAAGGCTTGTGATGCTCGAGCAATTCCGCGCGAAGCACCAGAAGTTGTGGCCGCCCCCCGTGGCGAAGTTAGTTAGCTTCATGGAGGTGATGCCAGAACAGCCGTCGAACATGCTCTCGAAGCTGCAGCCGTTTTTCGTTCCGAAGTTGCTGATGTCCACGCCTGTCAGACCTGTACAGCCCTGGAACATATTGGATGCATTGCCCAGGCCTGAAGTGTCGATGGTCGAGGGCCATTTGACAGCAGTGCCTGAGGTGCCAACGGTTCCCTTGAGGTTCGTGCCGGGGAACATGAACGACATGTCCGTGACCGAAGAGGTTATCCTCAGGTTGGACATGTCCACGTATTCCAGGCTCGATAGCCCACTGAACATATACGCCAGATGCTGATAGCCATAGACAGGTGTGGTGTAGCTGCTATAGGAGAATTGCACCTTTTTGATGGTCTTGTTCCCAGCCCAAGGCGCTGGAGAGCTGGTGGAAATATTGCGAAGGCGTCCATTCGAGGTATATGAATAGATGTAAAGCGTGTCCCCACTGATTAGGTACTTGACCGTGCTGGTAGTCGTGCCGCCCGAAGAGGTTCCATAGCCAACATCACCGCTCGTGCTCGTGCTCGTGCCAGTGCCACCGAAGTATCCACGCTTCTTCCAGACGGAATCCTTGTAGGAGCTAGGAACCGTCAGGTTGGTGAATGAGGATTGCACACCTGCGTAGGCGTAGTTCACACCATCAACGGTGATGTCTAAACAGGGGACCAGACTGCTCACGCTGGTAGGCCCAGTGCCTATCTCGACCTTAACGTTGGATCCCAAGACGAAGGATGGCTTCGAATTCGTCACGTTATAGAAACCCGCATCGCTTTGGAACCAGAACATGCTGTTTACGATATTGGTCTTGCCTAGAAGAAGGGTACCTGGATCACCAGAGACTGAACCACCCTTGCCATCGGCTGATGCAAAATGACTAGAACCCGCATTAAACACGGATCGTAACGAGTTATTGATGTTGATAGTGAGCGACCGCATGTCTATGTAAGTAAGAGAAGGACAGCTTTCGAACATGCGATCCATGCGGTCAGTTCCTCCCGTACAAGTAGAGTCGAAGATGACGCTCTTCAGCTTCGGGCAATCCAGGAAGGTTTCGCAGAACACCCCGTTTATCTGTATGCCCGAGACCTTGAATGTTTCCAGGTTGCCACAGCTTGTGAACATATGCGCCCAAGTGGCCATATCGATATTCGTGAACTCGACCGTTTTGATTCCAGGAGAACCATTGAACAGCATATATGGACCACGCAGATAATACCCATTGCGGAAGGTCATATAGGTGTCCCCGAGGTCTGTATTCGAGTTGCGGATGTTGGCGCATCGGGTGATCCCACGGAAGTAGCCAGGATAGCTGTCAGCCGTAGCATGGACACGTGTACCGATATTCGGCATGCCAGTGAGATTCATCTTAGTGGCACCGGATTGGTAGAACATATATCTGCTTTGGTCCATCGTACCTGGCGTTCCTGAGTTGAGCCAGTTAATGGATCCGGTCCTGAGGGCAGGTGTGGAGCCCTGAGCGAAAGACGATTCGAAGATATTATCGCAGAGCCCTGTATTCGTACCCAAATCCGTCACAGTGACCACTGGGTCTGTTTGACCAGGACGATAGAAGTTGCTATCCGCTGCATATTGCATGAACGCGTGGGTCAAATTCGCATACTGTCCCGTGCCGATCCTCGTCCCCGTGAAGCTCGTCATGCCTCGGCTGAAGTAGAACGCATAGGTGAGGTTCGTGAACTTGCCCTTGCCCACATCGGTCACCGTTGCCGTATGCATGTAGTGCATGGATGCAAAGGCGAATTGCATGTCCGTGCAACTCGTAGCGGTAGCTGCGGTGTCGTTGTAGTTGCCCACGTTGGTCACCGTGAGCCGGGTATCTGCATCCTTGACCGCAGATGCATCGCTGCATGTGTCATAGAACATGTGGTTCATGTTCGCACGGAGGCCATTGCCCACATTGTTCACGGTGACGGTGCGCAAGCGTGAGCACTTGGTGAACATATAGCTGAGGTCAGGAGTCGTGCCATTGAACACGCTCTGCAGGTTGACCTCTTCCAGGGCAGTGCAATTGCTGAACATATACGCTGCATAGAGAGATGTGCCTGTCGGGTTGAACAGCGTGGAGAAGCGCGCTCCGGTGGGTATGGTGGCGGTGTTGTCCGCCGTCTGGGACTGAGCGGTGTAGGCGCCACGCAAGGCCGTGCAATCTGCGAACATCCCATAGAGGTTCGTAGTCGAAGCCCCCACGGTGAGGTTCGTCATGTCGGCGTTCTGTAAAGATGTGCACTTCTGGAACATCCGCTCTGCGCTGGCACCAGCCGTGACGCCCTTCATGACCTTCACTCGGCTGAACGACTTGCTGTAGCCGTCCCCATCGCCCCCTGCCATGCCCTTGCCGGTCCAGGGTGCGAACGTCGCCGCGGTGTTCCCGAAGCTCCTCATCTTCGCGTTGTTCGTGGAGGCGGTGTAGCCGCGCACGGAGTTGGGTGCGATGCACAAGGTCCCGACCGCGCTCGCGCCCTCGCCTGAGGTCATGATCCTCCAAGCGACCGACTCGCCTCCCGCCTGGGACGCATCCCCTATGAACCCATACGCTGTCGTCCGTCCGAACTGGCTCCCGAAGTCGCCTATGAGCGCGTTCACATCCGACTCGGTGTATT
>CAJURZ010000054.1 GCA_910588905.1 uncultured Eggerthellaceae bacterium | reverse complement strand
GTCGAGGACGATCTCGCGAGGCTCGGGCGCATCCTCGGGAAGCGCCCCGGCGCACACGCACATGATTACGTACGACGCGCCCTCCAGCCCCTCCTCGTCGATCTTTAGCATGGTGTTCTGGATGACGTCATCGACCATGAGGTCGTCGGGGCTGATGGGGCTGAAGTCGGCCCCGGGCTCGAACAGACGGGTCACGCCTGCCTCCATGAGAAAACGCTTGAGGTTCACGCCGTTGGATGTCAGCTCGAAGCGGGGCAGGTACAGCTTGCACTCACGATAGGGCTCGGTGCTCTTTCCGGCGATATTCGAGGAGATGTTCCTCCAGGCGGATCCGCTCGCAACGTAGTCTCTCAGGGAGAAGCCCGTCGGTGGCAGCGTCATGTACATTCTGCAACCCGATGTAAGATCCTTCGATAAAGTGACCGCCCCCTCGGAGTCGAGGACGTCGTAGTTGTCCCATCCCAGCATGAAGTCTGCCATCACGGCATCCCCAAAATCCGGTTGGAACATACGTGGCGTGTCTTCTTCGAACCCGTCGCTCCAAGAATCCCTCAGGTGCATCGCCCCCATGAGGGCAGCGAGCGTATCCGGGCTCATGTCGGGAGCCTCGGAGTAAAGCCCGCCCGTGCAGCCGGAGAGCCATTCGCTCATTCGGGTCTTGGCGTCCTCGCTGTCCATCGCGACGCGCTCGACGTCACATGCGATGGGAAATCCCTTTTCCGCCAACCCCGGGTCGTTGGCTTCAAGGCTCTCGTCCAGCCATATCGATGCCCCGGTCGAGTAATGGAAGTTCTTGCACCCGTACTCCGGCTCCCCGATTTCTGAAACGGAGGAGAGCTCGGATCGCATCGGATCCTCGCCGCCGAGGGCATCGACGATCTGCGCCCGCGTGTCTCCGTCAGTGACCGCTGCGGCCAGCGACAACGTTTGGAAGAGGCAGGAAGGCGAAACGACCGCGTTGCCGGGTATGTCTGCAATCGTTTTGAAGAGTCTCCCGGCGAGCCTGTTCAGGCCGCCGCTGCTTTCGTTCCTTTCGACTTCGGCGTTATGCATGATTATCCTCCTAATCGTTCCACCAGTCAGGGCCATCGGCGGTGACGACTGCGAGAGGCCGCCACCTTATCTGGTCGCATACGGCCAAGAACCCGGAATCGACTCTCTCGGGATGGGCGCGCTCCTCGTCCGTGAACGGAACGCCGTCATCATCGAAGAAGGCCCATCCCCGATTCGTCTCCTCGATACGCCCGTGCCAGATCGGATCCGGATCCTTGAAGTTCGCGAATCTGAAGACGAGCAGACCGCTGAACTCAAGCTGGACTTCCGGCCATTCTCCACCTCTGCTCTTGCAGTCCCATCTGAAGGTCACAGTCAGGGAATCCACGTCGATCTTGAACCTCCCCAGATTCAAGTCTCCGCCTTCTGCGCGCGCAAGGGGATCGTAGGAGAAGCCAGCGACGTACCAGTCGTGGAACTGCTCTACCCTCTCCAGCAAAGCATCGACATCCTTCTTGGTCTCTATATCGATCCATTCCATCTCGTTCTCCATCCTTGCGAGTGCCGGGGATTGGACGCACCGCTTTCGGCTAATCTCGTTTCCCATAATTCTATCGGCACGTGCAATGGGTTGCTGTTCCATAATGGGACATAGGGTGAATGAGCCGAGAAGGCGAAGCACAGCCCAGGTTGCGATTCCCGCAACCTGGGCTGAGTAAATCAGACTATGTCGATATAGGCCACGGGCTCGACATGTAGTGAAAGCTCCTCGTTCTCGCCGGAGGCTCTGAACTCGATATCGTCCCAGGTCTCCCCGACGCGGCAGAACTCGTGGGGAATCTCCTGTTTGGCGAGCTCGGCCAGCGCTTCGACGACATTGGTGACATCGACGAGCATGCCGTCGTACCACTTGATGTTGTCCCAGCCGAATACCACGCATCCGTCTTCCTCGCCGAAGAACTCGGGCTCGCGCTCGGTCCCCATCAGAGGGTAGCTGTCGAGGCCCTCGCTCAGGGAGTCGACCTTCTCGCACATGAGGTCGTAGCCCTCGCGGGTGGTGGCGATCCTCACTTCGCTTCTGTATCCCATTTCCATGCACCTCTCTCTCGCCATAGGGTTTGACTGTGGAGAGCCGCCAGCCGCAACGGGCTGGCGGCGAATTCGGGGCTATTCGCGCGGGGCGATGCGGCAGGTGTCAGCGTCGATGTAGTTGTTGCCGTTCCAGGAGTAGTCGCCCTCGTGATCGTAGCGGTTGACGAAGGGGATGCCCTTGAAGCCCCTGGGCGCATCGTCGGCGCCGAATCCAACGACCTCGAAGAGCTCGGGGGTGGACTCGTACCCGCTCATCCAAACCTTGTCGCCCAGGCGGACATCGGACACTGGCACCTCTTCGGCATCTAGGAAGGCACCGAGCCTCAGGTTCTCGGGCATCGCCTCGTCGAAGGCGTGCAGCATCTCGTCGAAGTCGTATCCGCTCTGCTCGGCGGAAGGGTCGATGTGCCTGAGGCCGACCGCGTTCCAATCCTTGTCGTACTCCGTCGTGTAGCGATCGACTATCTTCCAGCCGTCGATGACGTATACGCCGTTGTCGCCCTGGTCGCCGAGGCTGCGGTACCTGTCTATGCCCACCGAGAGCGATCCGCCAAAGAAGTTCCCGACCACCTGGGCCATCCGCGCCCATCCGTAGCAGTCCTGGCTCGGGGGGCGGTAGCCCTGGAGCTCGCAGTACTTGAGCAGGGGCTCGACGGAGTCGCGGCCGCCGTTCCAGTGGAGGTAGAGCGCCAGGTTCTTGTCCGGCGTGGTGATGACTGCTCGATTTCCCATTTTGAAGACCTCCTTGTCTTTCGGCGGTCGCCCTGTGCCACCGCCTCGTGATCCGGGGCCGTGCGCGGGTTCCGCCTGCGAAGCAAGGAAGAAAGCGGGCTTCTTCGCAAAGGGCGCATGCCCGCAACCTGCACAAGCGGCAGTCCGAGACCGCAAGTGCGGCTTGTGCGGGTTTTGCGCAGGAAGGGCGCGCCTTGCGGCGTACATGGCGGGTTCCGTGCGATAGTGCCTGGATTAGAGGCGGGGCAGGGCGCGCTAAGCGTGACGGAGGTCATGGGAACGAGCGGCTCAGCGCATCGGATGGAAGCGGCGCGCTCACCGCGACAAATTGTCACAGTGCCTCCAACCTGGCGTTTTGCTCAAGAAATGCGAGTTTTAGGCGGACATGTCGCCCTTGACTACCTCTTCCACGAACCAGCGCGGATCCTCGTAGAACAGGTAGGTAACGTTGTTGCCGATCCGGACGGTGTAGCAGATGCCGTCTCCGCCGACCTTGCGCGACGAGGCGCGGCGCACGTCCTTGACCTCATCGATTGGATAGGTCCTGCCGTCGTACCACTGGATGGATAGCGGCCGCACGCGACCGTCCTCGTCCATGCGCGCCGTGACGCTGACGTACCGCTTGGCCCTTCCCGAGATGCCTTCGACCATGATGCCCGCCTACCTGAGGAACCCTACGGGGTGGACGGTGTTGTCGCGCTTGATGTCGAGGCCGGACATGACCTCGTCGGTGAGCTCGACCGCGCGCTTGACGCAGGTGTTGCCGAAGCGCCCCCTCAGCGCGTCGATCGCGAGATCCAGCCTTTCAAGGCGCTCCGTCTCCTCGGCGTCTCCGAAGAGCTCACACTGCACGGGCACGTCCATAGGGACGAGGTTGGTCACGCGCACGTGCACGGCCCTGAGGGCATGCTCCTTGTCGAGCGGCTGGTTCGAGCGCAGAAGCCCCATGGCGACGTTCGCGACGTCCCTTGTGAGGCAGGTCGGAGTCCTCAGCGTCCTCTGCCTCGAATAGCCGGAAAGATCGCGTGCGAACCGCGCCCCCACCGACACCGTCCGGCAGCGCATTCGGGACTCTCGCAGCCTCTGCGCCACGGATTCGGAGAGGAGCCAGACGAGCGCCTTCACGTCGGAATCGCATTCGAGGTCGTGCGGGGCGGTGAGTCCGTTGCCGATTCCCTTCACGACGTAGTCCACATCGGCCTTCGAGGGATCCATGACCTTCACGGGGCTCGCGTCCTCGCCCCTTGCGAACGCGCGCAGCATGATGCCGATCTTGCCGAAGCGCCTCTTCAGGAAGTAGTCCCCGGCATGGGCGAGATCCCCTATGGTCTCGTATCCGGCTGAGCGGAGCTTGCGCATGGTGGCCGGGCCGACGTAGATCATCTCGGATGCGGCCATGGGCCATGCGACGTCGCGGAAGTTGCCCCGCGTTATGGAGACGATGCCGTCGCCCGGATCGGTGTCGCTCCCGAGCTTGGCGAAGACCTTGTTCCACGAGACACCGATGGACACGGTGAGCCCGAGCTCGGACTTCACGCGCTCGG
>CAJURZ010000053.1 GCA_910588905.1 uncultured Eggerthellaceae bacterium | reverse complement strand
CAGAGCCAACGGGTTTACAGCCCGTCCCCTTTAACCACTCGGGCACACGCCCATTCCTGATGATCAGCGAAGGTTTGGACCTTCGCTGCCCTGGAAGGGTAGATATCCATGTGAGATTTTCAAGTTGCGGCTTGGCTTCAGACATATGCGTCTTCATTGCAAGCGAAGTGGAATGATACGTTACGGTAAAAGCAGTGTCAACACTAAACACGCCCCCGGGCGTATCCTAGGATGAAAGGCCGGGATATCTCGGTGAACTGGTTGCTCATTGCTATAGAATCCCCCTTTATGGATCAGACAGGGATGGAGATGCTGTGCAGAAGAATCTGGGGATCATAGGAGGCATGGGGCCCGAGGCCACCTGCGTTCTGTTCGAGAGGGTCATCAAAGGGACGGACGCGAAGCGTGACCAGGATCACATCAACATCACCATCCTGAACGACCCATCCATCCCTGACCGGACTGCATTCTTGCTGAAGGAGGAGGGAGCTCAGGACTTCACTGCTCCCATCAAGGAGAAGGCTCGGCAGCTCGAGGCTTCCGGCTGTGATGTCATCGCCATCCCCTGCAGCACCTCCCACGTGCTCTTGGATGACATCCGCACTGCCGTGGATCATGCCCAGATACTGGATATGCCGAAGCTGGCAGCCGCCACTGCAAAGCGGACGGGTGCTTTAAGGACTGGGATCCTAGCCACAGATGGGACCGTGCGCTTCGGCTTGTACGAGCAGGCCCTCCGCGCCGAGGGCATCACCGCCGTCCTCCCCTCCCCTGCTATCCAAGAGAAGGTGATGGCTGTCATCTATGACCATGTCAAGGCAGGGCGCCCGGCACCCGATGATCTTTTGGATGACATCTTCGCTGACCTAGAGGCCCAGGACTGTGACACCACCATCCTCGGCTGTACGGAGCTTTCCGTCATCGGCCTGCCGGAAAGCGTGAAGGGCATCCGCGTCATCGACGCTTTGAGCTCATTGGCAGAGGGCTGTGTCGCCGCCTGCGGCGCACCGTCACGAACGCTGCTCTAGATAGGGCTTGAAGCTCTTCGCCTGCTTGCTCAGGAATATCCTGGGGTAGATGCGGCGGATGAAGCGCTCCTCGACCTTGTAATCGATGGGGTTCACCGCCCGCCCTTGCCGATAGAGCTCCTTCACCTCGCTGATCAGCTCGTCATCAGAGAGAACGCTCAGCAACAACGACTTGGGCACCACGGTGAACAGAGCCTTGGAGCCGTCCTCATTGGCGATCCTCACGCCTTCGAAGGGCTTATGGCAGATCAGGTCATCCACGATCCACTTCACGGTATTATTCCCGCCAGCGGTAACGTAGTAGTTGCTCCGTCCGAGTCGCGGGTTGATCTCGAAGAACCGGTAGGAGCCATCCCGGCAGTCATACTTGACGTCGAAGTTGGCGAAGCCCGTATAGCCTACGGCCTCCAACAAGCGCTGAGCATGGGCGACCACCTCTGGGTTCACGCGATTGATGATGGCCACGGGGTTGCCGATGCCATTGTCAGTGGGATCCTCCATCAGCGTTTGGCCGAAGGCGGCGAACCGCAAGCGGGAGTCCTGATCGCAGTAGCAGGTGAGGATGCGCATGTTGGTGTCGTCCCCCGGGATGAAGTCCTGGACGAGGAGCTTCTCCTTGTAGCCGCTGGCGATGAGACGACGGAACATCTCATCGAATTCCTGTCGGGTATCGAACTTGAAGACCTTCTTCTTCCCCTCGAACTCCACATAGTGATAGGCGGGCGTGGAAGCGGCCTTGGCGATGATGGGGAACGAGAACGGTATCTCCAGCTGGGTGATGTCCTCGGGAGGACAAGCGCAATCGATGGTGAGGGTCTTCGGGTACGGGATGCCCAGACGCTCACAGGTGGCATAGAACTGATCCTTGAACACCAAGCTATCGTGGAGTTCCTTCGAGATGTACGGGATGATGAACCGCTCCTCAAGCGCCTCCCGGTTGTCCATGATGAGGTCCACATACCAATCCCCGCAGGCCAACAGGATCAACGGCGTGCCCGGGAAGCGATCCGCAACAGCCAACAGGCGCTCAGCGAAGCCCTCAGGGTCATCCATGGACTCGTCATAGAGGGAATCGATGATGCTGGAGTCTCCGCAGAGGTGATACTTTCCCTTGCTGAGCGCCACTGACTTGATGCCGTACTGCTCGTGGAAGGTACGAGCCAAGCTATAGGTGGCGATATCAGAGCCCAGGATAACGGGCAGGAAATGATTCTGGTCTTCGGATAAGCTCATAGGGCTTAGCTCCTCCTTCGGCTCTCTCATCAGCGAACAAGAACGTAGCGTGCGCAAGGTCAGGAACGGTACATCAAGTCAGGCGTCTTTTCAATCCGTTCGCGAATGTGCGGAGGAGAGCCGCTTCGGGTCGCTTGGCTGCCAAGGCGATGCCGAACGTGACCGCCAGGGAAGCGCAGCCCCCCACCACTACACAGATAGCCGCTGCCCAGATCTGGGTCTCGTAGGCAGCAAGGAGCATCTGCAGGCCGATGAGCACGCACCCTCCCACCAAAGCTCCCACCGTCCCCAGGACCACTCCCCACAACACCGCTCTGAAGATGGGGGCAAGCTTGAACCCGCCAAAGGCTGTCTTCAGGTAGATCAAGCAGAGGACATCGCAGACGAGATAGAAGGCCGCCGAAGCCCAGGCGATGGATTCGATGGGAATGGCTCGACCTTGCTGGAACCCATAGGCGGCCCCCAAGGTGAGCACCACCTGAACGGCCGAGGCGATCACATTGAACAGGGCGAAGACGCCCAGACGGCGAATGCTGCTGAACACCTTCTGCATATGGGCCACCACCCCATAGAAGGGCAACGCCAGAGCCAGAGCCGCAAGGAATCCGGCTATCTGGGAGATCCTATCCTCAGCGAAAGCACCGGTATGGTAGAGCGTGACCAGCGGGCCAGAGAACACGATCAGGTACAAGGCGAAGGGGATGAGCAGGAACAGGATCTGAGACGTGCCTGATTCCATGGCCCGCATGACCCCTGCTAGGTCCCCCTCGGCATACATATCCGAGAGCTCGGTGAACAGAGCCGTGGTGATGGGGATGGCCAAGAAGGAGTAGGGCAACGTGTACCACAGTCGCGCATAGGCGATGACCGAAGGGCCGTTATCCGCGAAAGCGTAGGAAGCGGCATTCATCACAGAGACGGTGATGAAGGTGCAGATGGTGATGGCAAGAGCCGGAAGCCCCAGGCGCAATGTCTCCCGAAGGCCCGCATCCCGCAGGCTCAAGCGCGGCCGCAAGCGGATGCCACAGCGTCTGAGCGCGGGCAGCTGCACCAGCACCTGAAGGAGGACCCCAGCGGGATTGCCCAAGGCGATGATGTAGAGCGCCAAGGTGGGATCGGTGGGCGCGATGGCCGCATAGGCCAAGAAGGTGACGATCACCACCAGGTTATTGAAGATGGGAGCCGCCGAGGACCAGAGATATTCCCGATTGGCGTTCAGGAGCCCCGAGAAGATGGTGGAAGCGCCGTAGAACACCGTTTGGATGGCGAAGAACTGGAACAGGAGGACTGCCGTGCCCATCTCAGCCTGGTCCGTCATGAAGGACTGGGTGTAGACGATAGCCTCAGGGAACGCCAGGCAAAGGGCCGTGCACACCCCCAAGAAGAGGATGACGATGGTGAAGAGGTTGGAAGCATAGGCCGATCCCGCCTCCTTCCCTGCCTTCTTCTTGATTGAGATGTAGACGGGTAGGAACGCAGTGACCAACATGCCGCCCATGACCAGCTCATAGAGCTGATTAGGGAGGTTGTTCGCCACCTGATAGGAGCTGGAGAGGAACGTGGCACCTAAAGCGAAGGCCATGGACCAGGTGCGGATGAACCCCGTGATGCGCGAGAGGGCCACGCAGATGCTGATGATGCCCGCTGATCGGGCTACCTGAGGAAGCTCATCTTCGGCAGCTTGAGGGTCAGGATCGCCCACAGCTAGGGCTGGCTCTGCCTCAGAGGAAGGGTCTTGGGTCCGGAGGCGGAGCATCCGTTCCTGGCGAGCGCGCACATATTCTTCTGTGTGCTTGGCGCGGGCCAGCTTCTTCGCGAGCTTGCTCAATCATCCTCCTCATGAATGCTAGGGAAGATGATAGCAAACACGCACCTTATGGGAGACGAAAGGGAACAGGCAAAGGAGCGAGAAGCACCCGAATGCCCCAGATAGCCGCGAAAGCGCGCCCGAGCGTACTTCGTACGTGAGGATGAAGCGCTTGGAGCAAGCTAGATGGGGTATACGGGCGCTTCGTAGCGTCAGTAACGGCGGTAGACCATGCTCCCCCACACGGGCGCCTCAACGACGCCACGGGAAACGGAAGCGTGAACCATCATGCCACCGCCCACATAGATGCCGCAGTGCTGGGCGTTCACGCAGATATCCCCCGGCTGCGGATCGGTCACGGCCGTCCAACCCA
>CAJURZ010000052.1 GCA_910588905.1 uncultured Eggerthellaceae bacterium | reverse complement strand
AGCCCGGCGAGTGGATCGAGGGCGACGGCTGGAACGAGCTCATCTGGGAGGACAGCCAGGAGCTCATCACCCGCCGCGACCTTGACGCCGTGGCGCCGAACAACCCTGTGTTCCTGCTGCATATGACCGTGCACACCATTGCCGCCAACTCGCTCGCCCTTGAGGCCTGCGGCTACACCAAGGACACCCCGCAGCCCGAGGGCGCCGAGATCGGCCACTACGAGGATGGCGAGCTCAACGGCCTGCTCTGGGAGAACGGCGCGCTACAGCCCATGCTCAAGACCAAGCCCGCCCTCACCGACGAACAGCACCTCGAGTCCATCGAACTCATCGGCCGAAAGCTCAACGCCTTCGGCATCACGAGCGTCATCGACGCCAACCTCAACTACAAGCAGATGCATATGTACAACGAGGCGCACCGCCAGAAGCGACTGAGCTACCGCGCCAACCTCATGTTCTACCTGGACCCGCAGTTCGGCTCCTTCGAGGACAACTTGCGCCGCCTGGACGAGATGGACTGCGTCACCGGCTTCGGCGACGAGATGCTCAAGCTCAACGGCTGCAAGGTCACGCTTGACGGCATCACTGCCGCTTTCACCGCCGCCATGAGCCGTCGTGAGTACCGCCAGCGTCCCGGCTTCTACGGCGACACCATCTACAGTCAGGAGGAGATCGACGCCCTGGTATGCAAGGCCACGGAGCTGGGCTGGCAGTTCGGCATCCACACCATCGGCGACGCCAGTGAGGACCGCGCGCTCCACGCCTTCCAGGAGGCCAATAAGATCCGCCCGGTCAAGGAGCTGCGCCACTACCTCATCCACTACCAGCTACCCTACGAGGACCAGTGGCCCATCATGCGCGAACTGGGTGTGGGCGTGTGCCTGCAGCCGACCATCGTCGCCCAGATGGGCGAGGAGCCGCTGTTCTGGCCCGAGCAGGCCGAGCGCTTCCAGTCGCCGGGCCTCATGTTCCGCGAGGGTATTCTCGCCGGCGGCAGCTCCGACAGCCCGGTGGTCACCCCTGACCCGATGCTCGGCATGTACTACGCCATCACGCGCCTGGACGAGACGACCGGCAATACCCTCTCCAAGGGTGACGAGTCCAAGGTCACGCCCATCCAGGCCCTCATCATGTACACGAAGAACGCCGCGTTCTTCAGTCATGACGACGACAAGATGGGCTCCGTTGAGGTGGGCAACTTCGCCGATATGTGCCTGTTCGATAACGACTTCATCATCGGTGACGTGGAGGACTATCGCACCACTACCGTAGCGAAGACCATCTTAGGTGGCGCTGTCGTATACGAGCGATAGCGCGATCGATCGGCTGAGAGGGTGCGTCTGCACAGGATGCGCCCTCTTTAGCGTGCAGGCCCTTTCGCGTGCAGGCCCTTTCGCTCAGAGCGCTTCGGTGCTCTGAGCAACCGAAGGGATGGGCGTGTAGGTTTCCCCTAATGACCAGGCCATGTCCCAGAATTGGTATTCGTAGGAGCTGCAATCCAGGAGGATCTCATCTAAGCGCGCCAGATGCTCTTCAGTAAGGCCCTCGCAAGAGCGATCCACGAAAGCGATCATGGCATCGTTGGCTGAGCGGTACTCCTCAGAGGAATACATGCCTATCCAGCGTTCGTAGAATGAGCTCTTGTCCCTGTCAGGGTCAGAGGTCAGGTGATCGCCGATCACCTTGTAGCTCCAAGAGCACGCCAGGACGGCCACGGCTATCTCCGGCAGGCCACCCTTGGTCGCCTGGGCTATCATGTAGTCCGTGTATGACTTGTTGTTGAGGGCCATGGGCGTTTCGCGAATGACCTCTTCCGTGACACCTGATTCCCTCAAGTAGGCTTGATGGACGGCGTTCTCCGTATCGAGGGTAGCCGTGATGAGCTCAGCGAACATCCGCATATCGTCCTCGTCGGTGGCCTTGATGAGGCCCAGCGCGAAGACCTTCGCATACTGCATCAGGTACTTATGGTCTTGGATCATGTAGTAGCGGAACTTCTCCCGCTTGAGGGTCCCATCTCCGATCCCCTTGACGAAGGGATGGTCGAAATAGCTCTGCCACAGAGGCATGGCCAGTTGGTAGAAACGATCGCTCGGCTTCATAGGGCTCCTTCGGAGAGTGTCATATCCGTTCGGGAGATGGTACCTCAGCAGGCTCCGAGCGCGATGCGCTTCCCGATGAGGTCACCGGGAAGCGGTCAACGGGTCCTGTTCTGCCAGGTCGATGCGTTGTAAAATGAACGCTTTCCAAGACGAGGCGGATGGGGGATCGAGGCTCAAGAGTGTTGAGGGGGCAGCAGAAGACGAAGCTGGTGAGGAATGCGCAGCGGGCGCTCAGCCTGCGGAAGCAGGCTGCAGCCGTGGCCCCGGTGCTCGGTCAGGATGTGACAACGCCCCTGGCGTACCTGCAGGAGCTGTGGGACCTGCAGGGCGATGGGCGCACTTTGGTGGACGGGCAGACGCGCACGCTCCTGCTGCTGCAATGCCTCTCCCAATACACCAGTCGAACAGAAGCGCATCTGCGCTCTTCTGTGGCCACCGCGAACCTCTTAGCCTCCTTCGTCGCCCGTTATGCCGGGCTCCCTGGGTTCGATCAGGCTCTTGAGCCAGCGTTCCTGCAAGGAGGGGCTTTGGTCAGGGAGCAGCGAGAGGTCATGGATATCCTCGCAAGCTACGTTCAAGCGCTCTCGCAGCAGGGACTCGTAGAGCCAGGCAGCGCTGCCCGGATCCTGAGGGAAAGCGGCGTTGCCGCCTCTGTGCAAGCGGAAGAGGCGCTCTTCCAGATCCCTGCGGTCCACCAGTGGCTCACCTCCTCAGGAGTTGCCATCCCAGACCCTGCTGGAGTGGAGCGTCCTTCCCGCCCGGTGGATCTTCGCTTCACCTTCACCACGGGAGAGACTTCTTTGGTGCGGGCATTGCGCGAAGAGGTCCTTGGGATCGTGGAGGACTTGGGCGTTGCGGGAAAGCCCCTTCGCATCCTCGTATTCTCCTCTGACCCCTTGCATCTCTTCCGTGCGCTTGCACCCATCCTTCTGGACGTGGGCATCCCCTGTGCTTGTCAGGCTTCCATGCCCTTCAGCCAGACCCTTCTGGGGTGCGCTCTCATGGATACGCTCAGCCTGCGCCGAGAGGAAGGGGATTGGCGTGACCGGCTGACCGATCTTGCCTATCTACCGCTGTTGGGGTCAACGCCATCGGCTGCGCAGATCCTGAATAGCTGCATGCGTCAGGATGCGCTCATGGAAGAGGAGGTGGCTCGGGGCCTCTTGGCCCAAGAATCACCGGTATTCCAGCAGCTCTGGGCATTCGTGGAGGCACCTGGCCTGAAGGCAGCAGCTGCTTTGAGGGAAGCCATCCAAGAGGCTGAGGCGATCCCCTTCGGCTATCGGGAGCAGGAGATGGCGGCGCTGAGCGCTCTGGAGGGGCTCTGTGAGAAGGCAGCCGCCTATGGGGCTGAAGAAGAGATCCTTGAGCTGCTAACGCGTCTGCGCGTCTCTGTTCCCCAGGCAACTACCACGGTCCGCAAGGGCGGCCCCTTGGTGGAGATCCGGGGCAACGATGCCTTGGATGCCGTTGCTCCGGGATGCGCGGATGCCGTCATCTTCTGCGATGCATCCAAGGATGCCTTCGCACTGCCTTTGGCGAAGCCCGCTACCACAAGTCTCCTGAGCGCGTTGGGCATCGAGGATGACTCTGACGCTCATGAGGAGCTGAGAGCCGCCTTCTCCAGTGCCCTGGCAGCCGCGCGGGAGCGTATCGTACTGCTCACGCCCGAGCGCAACTCTTCGGGAACCCAGCAATACCCTTCATTCCTCTTCGAAGAATTGGTAGAGGAGATGTCAGAGGGGGCCCAGTGGGACGTGGACCCAGAGGGTATCTTCCGCATACCTGAGGCCTGCAAGGACAGCTTGAAGGTGATAGATGAGCGGGATGTGCTCCAAGGGTTCGGCCGGACCTTCACTGAACCGGAAAAGGTGCTCGCTTTCCAACGGCCGGTCCAAGGGCAGCTCCAAGAGCTCTCCATGGGCTCCTTCATCCCGAAGAGCGCAAGCTGCCCTGCAGCTCCCTTGCTCTCAGCTTCCCAGATCGAGCTGTATGCGGACTGTCCCTACAAATGGTTCATCACCCGCAAAGTGGGGATAGAGACCCTTGATGAGGCTCTAGATGCACAGGCTGTGGGGAGCTTTGCCCATCGGGTCTTCCAGAGGACCTTCGACGAGCTGGCTTCGAAGGGCATCCGTCAGGTGAGCACTCAGAACGTCGAAGAGGTTCAAGCCGTAGCGGAGCGCATCTTCGATGAGCTTCTGGCTGTGCAAGCGGATCTGCCGCCGGGCGAGCGCTGTCCCGTTCGCACTACCGAAGAGAGCGCACGCTTCGAAGAGCTCAAGCAGTCCATTCTCAGGGCGTTCGGGTTCATGGAGCAACTTCCTGAGGGATTCTACGTGCAGGGG
>CAJURZ010000051.1 GCA_910588905.1 uncultured Eggerthellaceae bacterium | reverse complement strand
AGACAGCAGCTGCCCTCATGCAATGCCCGAGCGAGGGCGAGGCGAGGTTCCAAGGGTCCATCTACATCGCTGATAAGACCTTGATCGATGAGGTCTGGGTGGCCCGCGGTTACGTGGGCTCCATCAAGTACACGGAAGCGGACGTGAACGCGCTCATAGGCGATGATGGCTTGGCGGCGTTCGGGCATACGACGGCCTATGGCTATGTGGGAGCATCCGGCGACAACACCACACATGACAACTCGGTCGTCTGGCGGATCCGCACCACCGATGCGGGCGTGGGGACGCTGCTCATCTACCCCAATAAGAGGAGCGGCTACAACTCGACTGCCTACCCGGCGGTGATGAGGGACTTCGGGTACAACAATGAGAGCTATCCGGGGGCATTTGCACCCTGGACGGGCAAGAATATGGCGGGCGGCGATGGGGACGGCTACTCCAAGTCCTTCCGGGACGTGAAGGTCCTCGGGGGCGTCACGGCTGGAGCACGCCTTGACCATATGTTCTATCAGTGCTCGGTGGTCAATGCAGATATGACGCAGCTGAAGGTCACAGATACGACAACGTCCATTCAGCAGATGTTCCTCAATACCCTAATCAAGTCGGTGCGATTCTCATCTGATGTGGCCGTGACCACTGATGGAGCAGCCGTTCCAGAAGGTGTGAACTTCAAGACGGGCGCAAACGGCAATTTCAAGGCTGGCGGTGTCACGGGAATCAATGCATTTGCAAGATGCACTTCACTGGAAACCGTTATCTTGAAGGATGCCTTCAATGGTAGGTGGGCTCAATATCACTGGATGTTCGTGGGCAATCCGAATATCCGCACAGTCAACATCCAGAACTGCTGGAACATATACGGTGTGTATCTGAGGTCCATGTTCCAAAACTGTGGGTTGAGTACGGAAGCCCTTGCTGCAGGCTCCATTGTCATACTGAACAACGTAGGCAAAGCGAGCGAAGTGAGCTGTGGCGAGATGTTCAGAAACTTCGGATCCCTTCGCACTGTGCAGGCAACGAATTTCAATACTGGTACTAATGGAAGCCAAGGGCTTGATCGGACCTTCGCGGAGTGCCCATCCCTCACTAATGTGACGCTCACCAATGTGGGTAGCGGTGGGCGCATCTTCATGAACCAGATGTTCTATCAGAGTGGCACCTCAAATAGCACTATCCCAGCCAATACGACTGCGAACTGGACGTTCACCAACGTAGGCTCTAATGGTGCGATCATAAATCAGTGGTGTCAGAACGCCATGACCAGTACACGGTTCTCTGCCGCCAACTTCTCCTGGAAGGATTCACATACAGGGGCCGCACGTGGGACCAACTATATTTTCGATGGCTTTGGAGCTACTCGAATGGATATGCGCGGCATGCCACTGCTCGGTCCTGGATATACCCTGAATGATGAACCCAACGAGACCTTCCACGGTTTCCGACGCCTTACGCGCATCAAGCACATAGCGAACGGCTCCAACAATACCGGCGCCGGAAGTGACCTGGGTGCGGGATATCTCACTCTTCCCCAAACGTGGGATATGACCCACAAGTGCTTCTATAACTTGATGTTCAATAGCTGTTCGCAGTTGGAATCAGTGAATCTCACTAGCTTCATCACTGGATATATCGATCGTTATCTGATCTATGGAACCGATCCCAACAGCTCATGGGGTGTGGGTCTCTATGACATGTTCAGTGATTGCCCCAAGCTCAAAACCGTCAAGTTCGAAGGACTGGGGATAGATGCCTACGGCATGTGGTGGAACGCCTCCTTCGGACGCAATGCGTCTTTAGAGCGAGTCGAATTCAAGAACACTAAGAGATGCGTTTGGTCTTCAAGTTCCAACATGTTCTACCAGTCTCCGAAGCTCTCATACCTTGACTTGCGCGGTGTCACAGAACTCTCTGCCGGTGTGTATGTGAACAACTGGTTCAATGGAGCAAACTGCATAGCTACGAAGGGATCGAACGGTACGGCCATATCGCCAACGCCTGCCACCATATATGTTGGGAAGATTCCGTTGGATAATGGCTTTTTTGGCCAACGAAATACAAATGGCACCTACTCATATGTCATGAACGCCAACACGAAGATATACGTAGAAGGTGGCCCCTCATCTGCTGCTCAGCTCATGGAGCGCCCGAGCGGGACGGTTGGCAACACGACATACAACTATGCCGGGAACACATCACAGATCATCCTCAGCAATGGCAACGAGACCATCTGGAAGACCCAGGGGTACTTCGGAGGTGTAAGCACATCGAAGAGTGGGAACCTGGGTTACAGTGCAAGTTCCTCTACGCCTACCAATGCGGTGCGCTATACCATCAGCGCTGATGGCAAGACCTTGAACATCCGCTCATATGCCAGCAACGCCCAGATGATGTCGCTCGGCATAGATGCCGGCAATGGCCGTATCGTTCCTCCTTGGCGCAACGACAAGACGATAACCACGGTAACCTTCACCGGGTACAACAGCACGCCCGTGAAAGCCAGGGACATGGACTACGCTTTCTATGGCCTTGAAGCTCTCACATCCATCAATTTCGCCAATCTGGATACCTCGGCAACCACCAGCTTTACGTTCGCCTTCTATGGTTGCGTCTCCTTGCCCAGGATCGACATGTCATCGCTTTCCTTCACCAATGTAGCAAGCATGCAGTACATGTTCTACTCCTGCAGATCTCTTGCAGGTCCCGTTGGCATGGATGCTGCCGTAGACGGGGTAGCACCTGCCATCCGTTTCCCCTCAAGCATGCCCAAACTGACATACATAGGCTATGCCTTTCAATACTGCCTTGAACTCACTGCGGTCAGCCTCCACGATCTGGGAACGAATAAGTCCATCAAGTGCAATTATGCGTTCTCCACCTGTATCGGCATCAAGAAGGTGCAGCTCAAGAATTTCTATACCACTGGGGGCGCGGAAGTGGCAGATTCTATGTTCATAAACTGCACGGGGATAACGGAAGTGTACTTGGACACTGCGTTCAACGCTGACAACATCAAGATGGTCCAGCTGTTTGACGGTTGCACGAGCTTGACGAAGCTGGTGGCAATCAACTCCTTCAATGGGTCATACACGAGCTATGCGACAGGCTATTTATCCAATGCATTCTTGAACTGCAAGCTGACTGATGTCACCCTCACGGATTGCCTGAAGGCTACCAACAGCAATGCGAATGGCATGTTCTACAACGCTTTCAACAATTCTGCTGCGAATGTCACACCCACCGTCACCCTTACTCGCGTCGGCACGGGTGCGAATGCGAATCTGCGACTAATGTTCCAAGATTGCCACTATCTTAAGAGGGTCAACTTTACGGATGTCGGTACGGGAAGCCGCGCTTTGCTCTCGCGCATGTTCTGGAACTGCAACGCACTTCAAACGGTCAACCTTACGCGCGTGGGCACGGGTCAGGGTGCTGAGATGTACCAGATGTTCACGCTCTGTGGAACTTCCACCAATGCTACACAGATCGCAAAGGATACTACGAGTACATGGAAGTTCACTGACGTGGGCAACAACTGCGCGAATCTGCGCAGCATGTTCTACGACTCGCTCACCAGTACCAATATAGGAGCAAAATCCTCTCTTACGTGGTCGAACAGCGGCAACCAAGGCACAGCTGTCTCCATGGGACATCTCTTCTCAGATGGCACATACACGCTTAAAACGACCACTGTCACTGAACAGTGGGATTTCAACAACATCCAAAGCTATGACGGATTAAGGCCATCAAGTGCGGCGTGGCATGATGTTTCCTACGCAACCAACCGTGTAATGATGCCCAAGTTCGACTTGCGCGGCATGCCCGCCATGGCAACCGCAGCCCAGGCCACAGCTGCAGGGATGACAGCGGTACAAGGGGCAGACTTCCACATGAACCATATGTTCGAAGACTTAGATGCCATCACATCCGTGGGCACAACAGAGGACTGTTCGCTCATATTGCCAGCAGATATGGGTCAAGCCAACGCAGTTGATATGGAGTGCATGTTCCGGGGATGCGATAGGTTGGAGCATGTGGCGCTAACCGACTTCATCAAGCATGCAAATGAGCCGTTTGGCGAGTCCTTTAGAGCCTGTCCTAAGCTCTCTACCTTCACGTGGACCGTGACCTCTGTCGAATCCGCAACTCCAAATTTACGAGGATTGTTCATGGCATCCGGTACAGCAGCAAGCACAATGACAGTCAAGTTCATCGGTGCTGGCGGCGCGATCGCACCGGTCAATATGGAATCTATGTTCAACGGCTGCACCAAGCTCAATAGCCTTGACACTACTGGCTTGTCTACAGCTAGCCTGCCCAACAACTTCGTGGAAGTGGCAGCTAATGGCAGCGGTGGTACAGGCGACTGTGGCATGAACGATATGTTCACCGGCTGCACGGCTCTGTTCGACAAGACCAATAGGGCCACCATCACGTTAGGCACACAGTTCAAGAAGCTCTTGAACGGGTTCTTCTGGTACAGGACGAGCAATACCGGAA
>CAJURZ010000050.1 GCA_910588905.1 uncultured Eggerthellaceae bacterium | reverse complement strand
TGGGGGCGCAGTTCGGCAAGCTCTTGAACGGGTTCTTCGGGGCGAGGGAGACAGGATCAGGTGCTTGGTCCTACATCTTAGCCTCAAGCGTGTCGGTGCAGCTCGGAGCCAACCGGGGCCCACAGACAGCCTCTGCCCTCATGCAGTGTCCAAGTGAGGGCGAGGCGAAGTTCGAGGGGTCGGTCTACATAGCCGATAAGACCTTGATCGATGAGGTCTGGGTGGCACGGGGATATGTGGGCTCGATCAAGTACACCGAGTCGGATGTGAACGCCTTGATCGGGGACTTCGGGAGCCAGTTCGGGCATACGACGGCGTACGGGTATGTGGGAGCATACGGGGACAACTCCACCCATGACAACTCGGTGGTGTGGCGCATACGCACAAGCGATGCAGGTGTGGGGACGCTGCTCATCTCCCCCAACAAGCGAAGCAGCTACAACGCGACGGCCTACCCGGCGGTGATGAGGACGTTTGCTGACTCTGGAGCTAATGTTGCTCCCTGGACCGGTAAAGGTCTAGCTGGTGGCAATGGAGATGGCTATAGCAAATCGTTCTCACGAGCAAAAGTACTCAACGGAGTGACTGCTGGCAGTAAACTTGATTTCATGTTCGCTGGGTGTGCCAGCCTTAAAGACGCCGACCTCACAAACCTGACAGTAAACGCTTCTACAACATCACTGTATGGCTCCTTCTATCAATCGGGTGTGACCGGATTCTTTACAGGGCAAGCGGTGACTGCAGACACTGCGACCTCTATAGCATCAGGTGTTCGCGTATCTACCCGATTTGCTCCCACCTACGCGAATTTGAGCGCAACAAATATGCTCCAATCATGTGTGAGCCTCATTGAAGTCAACCTTTCGGGGGTGTTCAACCAGAATGGTATCAATCTTTCATATGCATTCGCTGATTGCCCAAGCCTTGTTCGGGTGACGATGAGCAACGTGGGCAATGGTACGAGCGCCAATATGACCGGCATGTTCCGGAATGCCGCTACTGCTTCCAGTGCAATCTCTGATGCCAATGCCAAGGTCACTCTCAGCAGTGTGGGCAATGCCGATGGAGCCGCCTCAAGTCACGGGCTCGATAAGAATAGCAACTTCACGCCCAATAGCCAGAATACGAGCCTCCAAGGGATGTTTGATGGCTCCGCAGGGATCAAAGCAGTCACGCTCACCGATGTCGCAAAGGGCAAGTATGCGAACGCTTATCAGATGTTCAGGAACTGCACCGCACTCTACTCGATCACAGCAACTCGCTTCGTGAACGGCAACGATGCCATAGCGATGTACGCATTCCTGAACGCTGGTTCGAACAACAATGTGCCTGCCAATTCTATCGGGCGCATATCCCTCAATGATGTGGCCACCAAGGGCGCAGCAATATTGCAAATGTTCAACAACACTCTCTCTTCATCGAACATCAACCAAGCAGACTCGGTCGTCGAATGGCTGGCTTCCAGGGGCACGACCGATACCGGCTATTCTTGGAACAACCAAGCCGTCTCCCTGAACAGCGACTTTTTGCTCAGTGGTAATAAGGCGCAGACCATGAACATGACCGGCATGCCGATCATCGGCAACCGCGTCTTCGGGAACCTCGTTTCTGGGAGCTCGGCAAGATACATCTTCAACAACGGAACGTTCTATCATGTGCGCCAGCAGGTCGAAAGCAATTTCACATCTCTCGGCAAGGGTTATCTCACATTACCGTACCGCTGCCGTTGGTATGTTTCGACAATTGAGTTTCTCTGCGCGAATAACAATAACCTCCAAGATGCTGTTTGGGACAAGGTCTTCTGGCGCGGAAACCCCTCAGGAAACGATAACAGTTCCGGTTATATGTTCGAGAATTGCAAGAATCTGAAAGAGGTCACCTTCACGGGTGGTGGAATCAATAACTCCGGGTATGGCACAGGTAACATGAACCGTCTCGTTGCTGGCTGCACGTCTTTGAAGAAGATAACCATTGACTCTTCGGTGAGCTCTTTCTATGCGAAGCACTCTGCCATGTTCGTAAATTGCTCCAGCCTTACCGAACTCGACCTCACCGGTCTCAACAATCCGACCAACTTCGGATATAACCACTGGAGTAGCTTCTTCTATGGCGCGTCGAAGATTGTCAAGGTAGGGGGTACCGGCTTCGAATACTCTGATAGTCCTGCCACGATCAAGATAAGCCGCCGAATGACCCATATCATCAATGGTTTCTTCTGGAACCAAGGGGGTAACGGAAACCAAGAGATCGCAGTGAACGATACCACTGCTCCAGAGTATGTTATGTATCGGAACACGAATGTCATCCTTGTGGGAACCTCCTCCTCCCCTGGAGGCCCCACCGCTCAGGGGAACCTGATCTCCTGCCTAGATATCAATGTCAATGGAGTTCATTATCAATTCGACCCAGACCATAAGATCATCCAGCCGGATGCAGGAACCCTAGCATGGCGAACGACAGTTGATGGTGTTTCGAAGAACATCATCGATGCTGTTTGGAAGCCACGTGGCTACTTTGGCGGCCTGACCAAGGCTACCTCAGGTGATATAGGCTCAGGGACCTACACCCAAGCCAGTTCGGTAACGACGGCCAATACGGTCAAGTGGCAATTAACAGGAAACACGCTCTATATATATGCAAACACGTCCGGGGGAAGACTCCGCGGATTCAACGGCAGCAATGCTATCGCTCCCTGGAACAACGATCAACGAGTTGAGCACGTGAAGTTCCAGACCCCATCAGGGGGAGCCACGGCTGTTTATGGAACGAATCTGTCCTATATGTTCGCGAACATGCCGAATCTCAAAAGTGTGGACATGACGAATCTCAAAGTGGTCAACACGACCAATACAGCCACTACGTCAATGTCCAATATGTTCCAGGGCGACAGAAGGTTAGCGGGCACGGTGGGGCCGTCTGGTACAGCAGTCAAGCTACCGACAGACATGAACACCTCAGCACTGAGTACGATGAACTATATGTTCGAGAACTGCGTTGCGATCACGGAGGCTGATCTCAGCAACATCCTAAATGCGGCCACTGGTAATATGAGCTATGCGTTCCGGAATTGCACGAGCCTAAAGACGGTCAAACTGAAGAACCTCGGAAATTGCGCTACAGAAATGCATTTCTCTGGAGCATTCTATGGTTGCACAGCCCTGACAGACATCATCCTAGAGAACGTAGGCAACGGATCTGGCTATGTGGTGGCCTTCAATATGTTCCACAGTTGCCGATCTATTCAAACGTTGAACATTTCGAATGTCTTCAACGCTCGAGTCAATAATGCATATTGGATGTTCGGCGGTTGCAGCGGTCTGAAAACAGTCAATATCACGAGTAGCTTCAACAGCACAAATACATATGTACCTGGGATGTTCTCGTCCAGCTTCACTGCAGGTGCGTCCATCACCATGAAGAATTGCCTTACTGGTGCAGGCGCCAATCTCAGATATCTTTTCAATAACTGTCCTAATCTTGCATCGGCGACGTTGGAGTCCGTAGGTACCGGCGCTAATGCGAAGCTGGGGAGGATGTTCGTCGATTCAAGAACTCTCGCTACCCTCAATTTGACAAAGGTAGGTAATGGAGCAAATGCTGAGCTTTATGAGATGTTCTATAGTTGCGCGAACAGCGTTCCTGCAAATACAACGGTCACATGGATGTTGAAGGATGTGGGCAATGGAGGAGGCTCGAATCTCAGAGCCATGTTCATGAACACCTTCATCAGCACCAATATCAACGCATCGTCAAGCTTGACCTGGACGAACACCACAGGTCGAGGAACGGCTATCAGCATGGGGCATATGTTCTCAAGCCGAGGATATGAAGCGGTTGGGATTGATTGGGGAACTGATGGTTATGGAATGGGAGGTACCTGGGACTATTCGAATCAAGCCTCCTATGAAGGCGTCGCTAAGGACAATAGCGGCATATACGTGACAACATTTGCAGACAACAGGGTCATGATGCCGAAATATGACCTGCGCGGCATGCCTTCCTTGGCACCGGCTTCCGGAGCGACTGCTGTATCAGGGCAAGACCTCTCTATGACCCACATGTTCGAGGATCTGGATGCCATCACATCTGTGGGGTACACAGATGACTGCTCGCTCATTCTGCCAGCTGACCTCGGCCAGGCAAATGCCACAGATTTGACATGCTTTTTCCGCGGATGTGACCGAATCGAGCGTGTAACGCTCATGAATATTGCCAAAGCTGCTAATACGGATTTGTCCGAAGCATTCCGCGGTTGCCTCAAGCTTTCTAGTTTTATATGGGATGCTACGAGTGCAGTAGGCGCATCCCCTAATTTCCATCGCATGTTCGTTAGCGCTGGGAAATCCTCCCCGGCTTTCTCGGTTTCTTTCCGCTCTGCTACATATATGACTGCTCCTAGCACAATGGACCTGATGTTCTATAACTGTTCGAGTCTAAATCGTATTGACACTACAGGGCTTTCTACGACAAGTCTGCCCAATAACTTCTCTCCTGTAGACGCAAACGGCAACGGCGGTACTGGCGATTGTGGCATGGGAGAGATGTTTACGAACTGTACCGCTTTGTTCGATAAGGACAACCGTGCCACGATTATTTTGGGCAAGGAATTCAAGAAGCTCCTCAATGGGTTCTTCTGGTACAGGACGAGCAATACCGGAAGCC
>CAJURZ010000049.1 GCA_910588905.1 uncultured Eggerthellaceae bacterium | reverse complement strand
AATACACCGAGTCGGATGTGAACGCGCTCATAGGCGACTTCGGGAGCCAGTTCGGGCGGACCACGGCGTATGGGTATATCGGCAGCAACGGCACGAACGGGATCGGGGGCAACTCCGTCGCCTGGAGGATCATGACGAGTGATGCGGGCGTGGGCACCTTGTGCATAGCCCCGAACTCCAAGGCGGGGTACTCCGCGAGCAACCCGGCGACCATGCAATCGTTCGGAGAGGGTGCCAACGCAGCCCCATGGACGGGCAGGGGCATGGCCGGCGGCGACGGGGACGGCTACTCCAAGAGCTTCAGCCGGGTGAAGGTCATGAGCGGTGTGACATCAGGCCAATCTATGAACTCCATGTTCCATACCTGTACGAACCTGGCTGATGCAGACTTCACAAGCCTCACAGTGAATGCCTCCACGACAAGCTTCTATAAGATGTTCCAGCAGTGCACGTCTCTGCGTGGTGTCTACAACAACCAAGCAGAGACCGCGGATAGCACCTCTACCATCGCTGAGGGCTTGCGCCTGTCCACGAAGTTCAATCCTACGGCGGGAGGCGCTCTCTTCCAGATGATGTTCGAGGGCTGCTCTGGCATGCAAACCGTGAACCTCACCGGCGTAACTAACGGTTCGTTCAACGGCGGATCTGCCAGCTTCTACGCGATGTTTTTGAACTGCACAGGCTTGCGCACGGTCACGCTGAACAACATTGGTAATGGAACATCCGCGCGCGGAGATCGCATGTTCCAGGGGGCATTTGCGTCGAATGATCTGGCATCGGTGAACACCGTGATGAACATCACCAATTGCTTCAATGGACAAAGCGCAGATTGCGGATACTTTGCGAACACGTCACCGTACCTGAAGTCCGTCGTCATCGTAGACGCGTTTAAAGGCAGTGGCGTCCATGTCGAAGGCGGTTTCCAAGGCTGTCCAAGGATCAAGTCTCTCTCACTCACCCGCGTGGGCACAGGCGCTGAAGCCCGCCTAGACAGCATGTTCCACGGGGCACAGGGGTTGACGACGCTCACGGCAACAACAGTGGGCACCGCTAGCAAGGCAAATTTGAATAACATGTTCTACCAGTGCGGCGCTGACAGCAACTACGTAGCTGCAAACAGTACCGGATCCTATGTGTTGGACAACGTAGGTAGTGGTGGCGCGAACCTGTATAACGTGCTGTGCAACACACTCAGAGCTTCCAACTTCACATCATCAAAGA
Source organism: uncultured Eggerthellaceae bacterium (assembly GCA_910588905.1). GTDB lineage: Bacteria > Actinomycetota > Coriobacteriia > Coriobacteriales > Eggerthellaceae > MGBC163016. The sequence continues at coordinate 3,576 of CAJURZ010000049.1, read as the reverse complement.
TCGAATGGAAGAACTCGACAACATCTGCAGATGCGATTACCTATTACCAGGCGGTTGCATCTAGCGGAGCGGACATCCTCGATATGAGGGGAATGCCCCGAAACGGCTACGATGCCACTTCGGGCGCAGTTGGTAATCGTGATGGCCACGCCCTCTTCCAAGGGTGCACGAAGATTAAATACATCTGTAATGGCCTGCCCACCTCATCTGTAAACAATGCCGATGCTCTCTATAAGGGCTCTGGTTATACCACCGGTTACATTGCTCTTCCAGAAACGGATGTATTCGGCTTGGGAAATGATGGATTTATCGGATGCTCAACCATGTTCGCGAACATGCCGCTTCTAGAAAAGGTCTATCTGACAGCATGGAAGTCTCGGTGTCTCTATAATTTTGTATCTGGCTGTCCGAAGCTCAAATACTTCAAGATGACCGGCAGCGGAATAGACATGAGCAATGGCGGCTTCATCTCGAGCATGTTCAACGGTTGTTCTACGCTTGAGCGAGTCGAGTTCATGCAGGGTGTGCGCTTCACTTGGGTCTCAAACACCTTCGCCAACTGTCCCAACCTGAGCTACCTTGATTTCACGGGAGTGAATACCGATCCGTTGGGATACTGGAGCAACACACAAGGTATGCTGGGGATGTTCTCCGGATCAACCAAGATCGTGAAGATGGGGGGCACAGGTGCTGAGACGACCACGACCCCTGCCACCATCAAACTCGGAGCCGGAGTCAATCAGATCTGGAACGGTTTCTTCTGGAATCAGCCTGCTGCTAATTCAGATCAAGTGACAACCACTTGGGGAACAAGCGCTCCAGACTACATGATGTATGCCAACACTAATATAGAAGTGAACGTAGGTCCTACGGCAACAGGAAGAATAATCCGTTCATTGGATCTGGTGATCAACGGAACACGTTATAAATCAGAAGTCACCAGCAAGTACAAAACCCGGACATCGGCATCCGGCTCATATGCGCTTCCTTCAGGCGCGAGCTATACACTTGCGCAAGCAAACTTTGCATATACGGGCAGCACAACACAGCTTAACATCTGGAAAACCCAAGGGTATATGGGCGGGATCAATACGGGGAATAACCTTGGCTACAATGCGTCATCCACAACACCCACTTCAGCTGTGACATATACCCTCTCAGCCGATGGAAAGAATCTAGTTATCAAGGCCAATAGCACGAACGCCCAGATGATGCGATTTGGATCCTCTGCTGCGAACGGCCAGATGACACCGCCCTGGTATCAATCCAGAACGCTTGAAACAGTCCGCTTCGAAGGATTTGTATCCGGCGGCACAACCTATCCCGTCAAAGCCGTTCAGCTTCATTACATGTTTGATGGCAATTCGGCACTCAAGAATGTCAATTTCGCTAATCTTGATACGTCGGCGGTGACTAGTATGGCTGGCATGTTCAGGGGTTGCAGTTCCCTTGCTAGCGTGGACCTCTCAGCTCTCAAGACCCAGAACGTTACCGACATGCGTCAATTGTTCTATAGCTGCACGTCGCTAACAACATGTGACCTATCTCGCAATAACCTCGCAAAAGTGGAAAACATGAGTGCACTATTCTACGGGTGCTCTTCTCTTACCGGGAAGTTCACGTTCGACGATAGGGGAGATAAGATCAAGTTCCCTGCTCGTACAAATACGAGGACAAGAACGCTCTCAAAAGTGGTGACTTTTGAACAGATGTTGCAAGGCACGAAGCTCACAGAAGTCGAGATGATCTGTGTTGGTTCTACAGATAGCTATGTGACAATGGGAAGGTTCATCACCTATAACCAAGCGCTTACTAAATTGCAGCTAGAAGAGATCGCCCCTAAGGGATTCAGGGGTTATCACTTTGCTGACAGTTGCTTCAACCTGAGAACTGCCTCTCTCGTTAAATGTGGGATTACGTTGAATTCAGACGGCTCGATTCCGAAAGTGAATACCGTAGAAGAGCTGTCCTATGGTTTCTGGGACTGCACTGCACTAGAAACGCTCCTGATCAACAACAGCTTCAACGGATCAAGCGAGACTGCCGTCAACCAATATGATGACAATCAATTCAATGTGATGCTCGGTGGAACGACCTCACCAAAAACAGCGACTATCACAGACTCATTCAACGGAAGCGACAGGCTCTACTACAGGGTGTTTGCAGGCTTCAACAGAGATGTTACAGGCCAGTCGCTCACGATAACGAACTGCTTCAATGGCACCCCGGGAACACCATCCTATGCTACGCCCAGCACCAATCAAACAAGAGCCGCGCAAACATTGCTTTTTGCAGGATGCGGATATCTGAGGAATCTCACTATGACGAACTGCCTGAATGGGGCAGGACGTGAACTCAAGGGGGTGTTCGACAACTGTCCGAGGCTATCCAACCTGACGCTTACTAACGTAGGTATGGGCAAGAGCAACTCCCTATATCAAATGTTCAATAATGTAGGCGGCGGCATATCTGGTCAGGCAGTCTGGTCGTTCACTGATGTTGGTAGTAATTCATCAAACTTGAGAAGTATGTTCACGAATTGCTTCAACTCGACAAGTATCAGCTCCAACTCGTCTCTCACCTGGAACTTTACTCCAGCCGGAACAAAGCTGATCTCTGGCTACGATGGCAGCGGCAATCCGATTAGGAACGGAGCCTTGTCTACTGGGCGGGGAACAACTGTAAGTATGGGGCATATGTTCAGCGCTGGTACATATACAAGTACCAACATTACACAGACTAAGTTCCAGAACAATCGAGTTATCTATACATATGACTATAGCAAAGGCTCATACGATGGCTCTGTAACAGGCGGCGATGGCTACTACACCTGGAACTGCAAAGCAAACCAGATGATGATGCCTAAGCTAGACCTGCGTGGAATGCCAGCGATGGCTACCTCTGCTCAGGCAAGCGCAGCAGGAATGACAGCTACCTTGGGAGCAGACTTCTCTATGACGCATATGTTCGAGGATATGGATGCCATCACATCTTTAGGCGTATCCTCTGGCGCAGCTGGGTCGAGCACCCCCTATGCACTAACGCTTCCTCCAGAGCTATTCGCGAGCAACGTGACCGATCTCAAATGCTTGTTCCGCGGCTGCGATCGACTGCAAGCAGCCAGCTTCAACGACATGGTGAAGGCCGCCAATGCTGACTTCACGGAAGCCTTCCGGGCATGCCCGGCTCTGACAACGGTTACATTCAGCGCTACGAGTGCGCCTGCTAGCAACCCCAGCTTCAATCGGATGTTCAGAGACTGTACGAACCTCACGACAGTGGGCTCCATCAGCTCGAACTTCGCCTATGCGCCCAAGTCCATGGAGCATATGTTCTATGGATGCGCCAAGCTAAAGTCGGTCGACACAGGTAGCCTCTCCACAGCAAGCCTTCCCAACAACTTCGTAGAAGTGGCAGCCAATGGCAATGGCGGCATCGGCGACTGTGGCATGAACGATATGTTCACCGGTTGCACGGCTCTGTTCGACAAGACCAATAGGGCTACCATTACGCTCGGTGCTCAGTTCAAGAAGCTCTTGAACGGGTTCTTCTGGTACAGGACGAGCAATACCGGAA
>CAJURZ010000048.1 GCA_910588905.1 uncultured Eggerthellaceae bacterium | reverse complement strand
CCATCCATCATGTGGGAGAGGTTCGCAGAAGGTGCGCTCGCGCCCACGTTCACGAGCGAGAACGCAGAGCCCTCAGCACCCGCGCCTGCGAGCATGTATGAGAGGTCAGCTTCCGTCCCCGTCGCGAAGCCCGTGAGCGAGACAGTGTCGAGCCCCGTGCACCCGTACAGCATGCGGGATGCATCCTCTGGCTGCAGGCTCGCGGGCAGGATCGCACCCTCTGGCATGGTGGGCGTGGCCTCGTAGTCGCCTGTGGCGTCATTGCGGACAGAGCGCAGGGCCTTGCACCCTGAGAACATGGACTCGACATCCTTGGAGGATGTGACGGCAAGCCCCCGCATGTCAGCGGAGGTGAGGGCCTCGCATCCCTCGAACATGCCAGCGAGCGACCCATATGCCGTGATGCGTCCCAAGAACACGACCTGGGAGAACATCTGCCCGAAGGCGGTATCCCCATTCCAGGGGGCGCGGGTGGAGTCCACCGGGTCGAAGGCGCGCATCGTGCCAGAGATGTTGTCGGTGGGCGCGATCACGAGCGAGGTTATGCCCGTATCCCCATTGGTGCGCAAAGACCACCGCACGCTCGTCCCGTTCCAGGCAGGGGTGCCGTCATCGTGCCCGACATATCCCGTCATGGAGGCGTTCCCGAACGCATCCTCGTCAGATGTGGCCCCATTGACCGAGTAGTTGATGTAGTCCCGCCCGAGCCAGACGTTCAAGACATTGCGAGAGGCAGCCGTGAGGTCCCCGCTCGCATCCGTTGCGAGCGAGAGCTTGACCATGCCGGTGTACTCGCTTCCCATGATGCCAGGCCGCTTCATGAGCTCGTCCATGGATTGCGGGCCAGATGCGTTGTCGGGCACGATGATGTCCGCTTGGATCACGTACTCAGGCGTTCCCGTCGAGCTCGTCCGATACCAGAAGAAGCCGTTCAGGAGCTTGTTGGAGTATCGCCCGAGCTTTATCTGCGCCCTGTCTGCGATGCTGAACATGGCCGTGCATCCTGTGAACATCCCGTCCATGCCGCAGTCGCCGATGCCGTCATCATTCCACGCACCGGGCAGGCTCGCGGTAGATAGGCCTGTCATGTCCAGGCTGTCCAACGTCGTGCAGCCGCTGAACATCTCGTCCATGGACTTCGGGGCCGTCATGAAGGAGGCCGACGGGAAGCTAACAGAAAGCGAATCCGCAGCCGTGCCAGAATCCTTGAGCATGCGGTCGAAATTGGGTGTTGCGCCTACGGTCGATGCAGGAGCCCAGGTGAACGACTTCAGCTTCGGGCATCCTTCAAAGGCGCTCCTTAGATTTACATTGGCAGCCTTGGCAAAATCCGAAAGACTGACAGTTTCCAGGCTATCGCAGCTATTAAAGACGGCAGACAGGTCGGTGATGGAGGTTGTGACCCAGTTAGCATCGAGTAACAAGGCTGCATCTGATGTACCTACTGATTTGATCGCATCCAAATCCGTGAAGAGATGTGCAGCAGATAAGTCCTGACCGCTTGCCGCTGTTGCACCTGAATACGTTCCGATTTGAGGCATGCCACGCAAATCAAAACGCGGCATCTGATTCCCGCCACCTTCCACATCGAAATATCCATAGCTACCTGAGTTCCATGTGCTCGTAGAGAAATCCCAGACCCTGTATAAATTCTCGAGCTCATTCCCGCTAAGTGAATCAGAGAGCCCTTGAGGCTCGTACTTATCTTGAGAGAACAGCGCCCCTAAGCTGACAGCCGTTCCCTTGCTGCCAGTAAAAGACCAAGTGAAGCTGGAGTCAGATGACATGGGAGTTCGGAAGCTGCGGTAGAACAAGTTCCGCATGTTGGCGCCATTCTTGCCAACATCAGTGAATTTATATGTCACCTTGTCTGTGACAGAGGTGCCATTTGTTGCGTTATAGAACATCTGCCACATCCCAGCGTTGGTACCTGTTCCCACATTGCTGAGAGTTACGTCGGTCATGTATGTAGCGTCATAGAACATTCGTCCCATTTGCACATTGGCACCTGTGCCCACGTTAGTCATCTTGAGCGTTCTGATGTTTCGAGCAGATGATTCGTGGAACATGTATCGGAGGTCTGCGTTAGCCCCTTTGCCAACATCGACCAGCGTAAATGAAGAATCTGAAGCTGAGCTGCCGCGGAACAGACCTCCGAGACGAGTTCCCGCTCCATTGAAGCAGTTCGTGACAGTCACTGTTTTAAGTGCATTGTTTCCGCTGAACATTCCATAAGCATTGTTTCTGGTTATCACGCCATTGAATAGGCTGTTTAGGTTCAATGTTTGCAATTTGGTCATATTCGCAAAGGCGTAGCGGTAGTCGTTGCTGTCACCAGAACCGAAGCTTGTGAGCTGAAGATCTGTCAAGCTCGTAAGGTTGCGCGCGAAGCAGTAGTAGTTGCTGTGCCCCGAGGTTCCGAAGTTCGTGAGCTTCAAAGAAGTTATCCCGGTGCATCCATCAAACATAACTTCAAAGTTACACCCAGCAGAACGATTGCCAAAGTTGCTCATATCCACTGCTGTAATCTTCGAGCATCCTTGGAACATCCTAGAGGCGTTTGAGAGAGATGCGGTGTCCATGGAAGTGGGGAGCTTGACAGCAGTGCCACTCGTGCTCACAGTGCCTGCAAGTGCTGTTCCAGCGAACATCGACTTCATAGATGTCACCGAAGAGGTGACCTTCAGGTTCGACATATCGACACTCGTCAGATTGGGCAGTCCGCTGAACATCCCCTCCAATTCTTGGTAGGCATAGACTGGCGTCGTGTAGCTGCTATACCGGAATACAACTTTCTTTACAGCCTTGTTCCCTTGCCAGGGAGCTGGATTCGAACCAGGGAAGCTTCTCATGCGCCCGTTCGCTGTATTGGAGTAGATCGAAAGCGTATCTCCATCTATGCGCCACTTGACGGTATCGGTAGCCGTTCCGCCGCTAGACGTACCGTAGCCGATGTTGCCAGAGGTAGCTGGTGCCACGCCCCCGAAGTAGCCCTGCTGGGTCCAGAGGCTCTTCTTGTCTGCCGGCACCGTGAGGTTCGTGAAGCCGGATTGCGCGCCAGCGTATTCATAGTTGACGCCAGCCGCAGTGATGCTGAGACAGCGAATCAGATTGCTTGCTGTTGTGGGCCCTGTACTGATCTGCACCTTGGCGTTAGAACCCATGACCCAATCTGGCTTTGAACTGGTTACGTTGTAGTAGCCGGCATCGGCCTGGTACCAGAACAGACCATTCGTGACATTGCACTTGCCCAAGAGAAGCGTTCCGGGCTCGCCCGTGACAGGACCACCCTTTCCGTCTGCCGATGCGAAGTGCTTGGTTTCTGCACTAAAGATAGAGCTGCCTGAACTAGAAATATTCATATTGATGGACCGAAGGTCCACATATGTGAGGCTCGAACAATTTCGAAACATCCCGTCAAAGCGAGGGGAGGCACCAGAGCAGGAGGAATCAAAGATCACGCTTTTTAGCTTCGCGCAACCAGCAAAAGTGCGACAGAATGTATAACTTTTTGGAACGAGATTAGAAGCCTTGAAGGATTCAAGGTTCGGGCAACCCTCAAACCAGTGTGCCATTTCCTCAAGCTTTAGGTTGGTGAACTCTACTGTACGTATACCAGTGCTTGCGCAGAAGATTCTATAATTCCCGCGCATATAGTATCCATTTCGTATGGTCAGATAGGTATCACCTAAGTCCGTGTTTGAATTGCGAACATTTGCCACACGCGTAACCCCATAGAAATATTCAGGGTAGTAATTCACATTTCCATAAAATCGTTCACCGATATCAGGCATTCCGGTTACATTGATCTTGGTAGCACCACTGAACCTGAACATGTACTCGCTATAGTCCATTGTTCCTGGCGTGCCGGAATTCAGCCAATTGATGGATCCCGTCCGAAGTCCAGACGTAGTCCCTTCTTGGAAACTGTACTCGAACACCTGGTTGCACAGCCCTACGTTGGTTCCCATGTTCGTGATGGTGATTCTCGAATCAACGCTATTCATGTAGCTCGTGTCAGCTCCGGCGTACCAGAATGCCCTTGTCAGATTTGCAAATTGCCCTGTGCCGATATTGGTTCCAACGAAGTTGGTCAAACCATATTGCCCGTCGAATGCATGTGTCAGGTTCGCGAACTTGCCCTTGCCCACGTCGGTCACGGTCATGGTGTGCATGTAGCGCATGGAGCCGAATGCTTTGGTCATATTCGTAGCAGTGCCCGCAGTAGCAGCAGGGTCGTCATAGTTGCCGACGTTCGTGACGGTGAGCTTGGTGTCGACATCCTTGAGCGAGGCATCGGTGCTGATCAGATAGAACATCTGCTCCATGTTGGCTCGGGGCCCATTCCCCACGTTGCTCACCGTGACAGTGCGGAGCATCTTGCAGTTCTGGAACGCATAGATCAGCTGAGGTGCTGTGCCGTTGAACACGTTCACGAGGCTGACGTCTGTCATGGAGGTGCAACCCTGGAACCAATACGAGGCGATCAGGCCCGTGGCGGTCGGTGCGAACTTCGTGGAGAAGCGCACGCCTGTAGCTATGGTCGAGGAGGAGTCGGCCGTAGCAGCTTGATTCGTGAACACGCCCTTCACTGACGTGCAGTTCTCGAACATGGATGCCATCGTCGTCGTGGCCGCGCCCACGGAAAGGTTCGTCATATCGGCATCTGCAAGCGCCGTGCAGCCGTAGAGCATCTGCTGCAGGCTCGCACCTGCCGTGACCCCTGAGAATACCTTCACGCGGGAGAACGCCTTCGAGTAGCCATCGCCGTCCCCGCCGGCGAGCCCCTTTCCGGTCCAGGGAGCCGCGAGCGCCCCTGAGCCAAAGCTCCTCATGGTGGCCGGGTTGCTCGCAGAGTATCCCGCGACGGCATTCGGGGCGATGCACAAGGTGCCCACGCCCGCATCCGTCGTCA
>CAJURZ010000047.1 GCA_910588905.1 uncultured Eggerthellaceae bacterium | reverse complement strand
AGACAGCAGCTGCCCTCATGCAATGCCCGAGCGAGGGCGAGGCGAGGTTCCAAGGCAAGGTATACATAGCGGACCAGACGCTCATCAAGGAGGTCTGGACCGCACGGGGCTACATCGAGCAGATCCAATACACCGAGTCGGACGTGAACGCCCTCATAGGCGACTTCGGGAACCAGTTCGGGAGGACGACGGCCTACGGGTTCATAGGCAGCAACGGCACGAACAACATCGGCGGCAACTCGGTCGCCTGGCGCATCATGACCAAAGGCGAGGGGGAGAGCGCGGTCGGCACCTTGTGCATAGCCCCGAACTCCAAGGCGGGGTACTCGGCCAGCAACCCGGCGACCATGCAGTCATTCTTCGGGTCAGGCGCCTCTGTTGCCCCTTGGACCGGAGCTGGGTATGCAGGCGGCGACGGCGACGGGTACTCGAAGAGCTTCCGGGATGTGAAGGTCTACAACGGAGTGCGTGCAGGTTCCTCGGTGATGTCGATGTTCATCGGATGCAGCGTTGAGAATGCAGATCTCACTGCGCTTGATCTGAGGACAGCAGCCGCTTCCAATATGTTCTTCAACTGCTCGAACGTGAAGGCGTTCAAGACGAACCAGGCGATCAGTGCCGATGCGTCTACCTCGATACCTGCAGGCGTCACGCTTTCTTCGCGGGGATCCTCTCTGGTGAGCATTTCCACGATGTTCGCCTGGTGCCAGAACCTGACCGAGGTCTATATCGCCAATTCCTTCAATAGCGCGAACGTTGATGCGCATAGGATGTTCTATCGCTGCGACAAGATGGCAAAGGTCACGATCAGCAGCAGCTTCAATGGCGCGAAAGCCTATGCGCGAGAGATGTTCCTGCAGGGTTTCAAGCAGAAGAACAGCACAGCCAACACGGTAACCATTACAAATTCGTTCAACTGGAGCGGAAGCGCATATACGGAGAACGATCTGAATGCGGGGAACATCTACCATGTGGATCTGCAGAGCATGTTCCAGGAGTGCCTCAATTTGAATCATGCCGCCATAACAGACTCCATCAACGGGAATTACGCGGATGCTTCCCACATGTTCCAATCCGTCTCAGGTCTCACGGACCTACAAGTGACAAGATCGCTCAATGGAAATAATCCGACACTCACTTACTTCGCTTATCAAACGGGCACCTCATCCGCGAATATGGACAAGACGACGGGTCAGCAGATCGTGCTAAACGCCAGCGCGTGTCAGAATGCATATGTAGACCAGTTCTTGTTCCGTGCCTTCTATAACAGCTCTTTGACGAGCGCAAAGATCCAATGGATCAACAGCATGACCTATAAGGATTCAAGTGGTGCTACACAAACCGCCTTTACAGGAGGGGGCTACCGACTTCTATATGAAAGCTATGCAACCGAGATCGATCTTACAGGCATGCCTAATCCTGCTACAGGAAATCGAGGGGACCTGAATAACGGAAGAGGTATGTTCCAATTAGTAATGGGGTGTAAGTTCCTTAGATGTGCCGATAGCGGGCTCGGTAACACATATATGACCCTGCGGAAGAACTTCAACCCAATAAGCTATAGCACGTTTACAAGCAGCAATTTCGTAGATGTTGAGCTCGACTACTGGAAAGGAAACCTCCACCATAATTTTGTCGGCAATACGAAGCTCGAGAAGTTCGTGCTCAAGAACACTACTGGGGCTGTCGGTATGGCTAATCCATTCGGAAGCTGTTCAAGTCTCAAGCGCGTCGAGATGACGGATGCTACTAATAATTGTACTTCCGAAGGCCGCATGGAGAGATTCTTCCAATATTGCACTGATCTTGAATACGTAGATCTGACCGGCGTAGATTTTCTCGACGCACATCTGAATGAACAGAACGGTTCAGATTATGAGAATCGCTTCTTTGAAGGCTGTGATAACTTCGTCACCACTGGTGGCACAGGCTCAGAGGTCAAGGCAAAACCTGGCTATCTCAAGGTGAAGAAGTTCCCCTTCTGCAATGGCATACTCTCTTACCAGCAGACTGACCCGCGTCAGGCTTATCCCAACAATGTTCGAGTCGCTCCAATATACGTTATGGCATCGAACGTGACTGTAGAGGTGACAGAGAGCGTTTCTGCTACATACATCATGCAATGCCTTGATGTGACCGTAGGAGGTGTTAGATATAAGTATGCAGGTGCAGAAGCAGGATATAGCTACCTAAAGATTCCTTCGAGCAATCAAGCGGTCTGGAAGCAAAAGGGCTACTTTGGGGGCGTATCGAGCACCAATAACTTGGGTTATGTGTCGACTTCATCCACACCGAACTCAGATGTGACGTTCTCTTACGCCAATAACAACAAAGAGCTCGTGATCACTGCCCATAAAGCCAATGCTCGGATGATGTATTTCAGCGATGCGCCATCCAATGGCACTATCGTGCCACCTTGGTATCAATCAGACACCATCGAGACGGTTCGCTTCGTGGGGTACAGCGGCTCTAAGGTGGTCGCATCCAGTCTGAACTATATGTTCTATGGATGCTCTAAGCTCAAATCCGTTAACTTCGCGAACTTGGATATAACCACATACTGCAGACAGATGAACAATATGTTCCAGAACTGCACCTCGTTGGAGACGTTCGACGGACGAGGCTTAGACACCTCTCGAATCGAGCAAATGCAGTACGTCTTTGATGGCTGCTCAAACTTGAGGAGCGTAGACCTCTCTCAGAACAATCTTGACAATGTGTGGATTATCTACAGGATGTTCTCCCTTTGCCCCAAGCTCACAGGGACACTCACACTCGACGAGAAGGGTACGAGCGTGAAGTTCCCTGCACGAAAGAGCGCGGGTGCGAGTCTTTTGCCATCGGTCACCAATATGGGACAAGTCATAAGAAACTCTACCGGTTTCACAGCGGTTGAACTGGATCGGGTCGGAAAACCGGATGTTCACGCGAACCTGCATCTATCCTTCCAGGGCTGCAGCAGCCTTGAGAGATTGACTCTCTCGAATCTGGGCAACATTGCGGGCATAGATCTTCGGCAAGCCGCACAAAGCTGCAATAAATTGAAGACCGTCAAGGTTACCAACTGTGGCATCACGAATGCCACGGTTCCTACAACCTCCGCTCCAAACGATCAGGCACCATACTTCCTTGATTCCTGCCCAGCTTTGGAAACGGTTGAGATAACGAATAGCCTGAACGGCACCAATGAATACATCGCCACTAATATCTCCTGTGGCTTCCAGCGAATGATAGGGGGCACTTCCACCCCAAAGACGGTCACTATCACTAACTCCATCAATGGTAGCAATCGCTTCTTCTTCGACGTCTTTGCAGGGTATTCGCAAAACGTGACCTATGACACCAAGGTGACCTTGAATAACTGCTTCAATGGCGTTCGTGATGGCCGGTTCAATCAATTCCGCATATTCCAGAACTCCACATATCTCAAAACCGTCGAGATGACCAATTGCTTCAATGCGGCGAACGTCGAACTTTCGAGCGCATTCTATAATTGTCCCTCCCTGCAGAATGTGAAGCTGACTCGGGTAGGAACAGGCCAAGGCGCATCGTTCTACAATTTCTTCAACACCGTAGGCAACGGCATACCCTCAGGTACCGTATGCAATTGGGTCTTTACTGACGTCGGCACGAACAACGCTAACCTTCGATCGATGTTCTACAACTCTTTGGGGTCTACGGGAATAGCTGCATCCTCTAAGCTCACCTGGACGAATACGGGCGCTCGGGGCACTGCTGTCTCGATGGGGCATATATTCAGTTCACGAGGTTTTGACGTGCCGAGTACAGGACAAACGGTGTACAACTACGCCAATAGCAGAACGTACTTCTATTCTTACGACTATGCGCAAGGCTCCTATGATGGCAGTGTCATGAGCAATGGCGTTTCCAATGACGTTTCTTATGGCACTAATAAGATGATGATGCCAAATCTGGATCTACGCGGGATGCCAGCTATGGCAACAAGTGCTCAGGCAAGCGCAGCAGGAGTGACCGCCGCCAAGGGTTATGACGGCTCTGCTTTCGCAATGTTCGAGGATCTGGACGCCATCACCTCTGTAGGTGTAGCTTCCGGCGCTGCGGGATCAGCGACATCTTATGCACTGACGCTGCCTCCTGAGCTCTTCGCAAGCCATGTGACCGATATGCGCAACATGTTCCGTGGGTGCGACAGGCTGCAGACAGCCAGCTTCAATGACATGGTCAAAGCGGCCAATGCGGACTTCACGGAGGCCTTCCGAGCTTGCCCGGCTCTGACGACAGTCACATTCAGCACTACGGCTGCACCCGCCGCAACGCCCATTTTCACTCGTATGTTCCAAGAGTGCGGCAATCTAGCTACGATCAATGGATCTGGCAGCAATCCCTACGCGCCCAAGTCCATGGAGCGCATGTTCTATGGCTGCGCTAAGCTGAACAATCTGAATACCACCGGGCTTTCCACTGCCAGCCTGCCTAATGGCTTCATTGCAGTGGACGGTAGCGGCAACGGTGGATATGGCAACTGTGGCATGAACGACATGTTCACAGGTTGCACGGCGCTATTCGATAAAGAGAATCGTGCAACCATCACGCTCGGCGCTCAGTTCAAGAAACTCCTCAATGGATTCTTCTGGTACAGAACAACGAGCACCGGTTCTCCTGTTTATGTCGTCCAAGCAGATATCAAGCTGACAAACAGCGGTCCCACTTCTATCTCAGAACTCTTGAAGCGGCCATCTTTGGAGGGCTTCGACTACACGGGCAGCATCAATATGACGCTCGCGACCGTTGGCGATGTCGCAGGTGGGGATCTGACCCCCGCCTCCAAGGCGATCGTCCAGCTCTGGCAGGATCAGGACTACATCAACTACACCGTGAACGGCAAGTCATCGTCCGCCGGAGAATATGGCAATCCCCTGGTCACTGGATATGTTGGCGATCCCAACACGAGCGTTCGCTGGTCCATTCGCACCAAGGATGATGTGAGCACGCTCGTCATTGAGCCTTCAGACAATATCTCCGGCACCATGCGTGCGTTCAACCGCAGTGATTCGACACGCGCTCCCTGGAACAGTGGTGGCCAATACGCTGACTCTTTCTCACAGGTTGTGTTCCTCGGCCGGATAACAGCCAAGGGTTCCCTTGCTGGCATGTTCGAGGGGTGCACACGTCTCACCTCTGCTGACATGCGCGGGCTCACCATCACGGATGCTACAGCGGATGCCTCTCACATGTTCTCTGGGTGCACCTCTCTGCCGTTCGTCACCAACCAGAACCAGGCAACCCCCTATGAGGCTAAGCTCGACATGCCAGAAGGGGTCTTCCTGCCTGCGACGCTCGATCCAACGAACGCCGCCTCCATGTTCGAGGGGTGCACAGGGCTCGCAGATGATGGAGACACCTCTGCTGTGGTGCTCAAGGGCTTCGCCACACGCACTGCTGCTGTGAACCTCTCCTCTCTGTTCAAGGGTGCCCTCTCTGAAGATGCCACTGTCCTCATGGAGAACGTGGGGGCCGCATCCACGGCCTCGGGGGACCTCTCATCTCTGTTCGAAGGGGCTCATATGCCTGAGATCTCGCTCTCAAGCGTAGGCGGAGCTGCCACTGCTGACAGGATGTTCGCAGCTTGTCCTGAGCTCACAAAGGCAACGCTTGTGAGCGTCTGTGCCACAGGCAGCTTCGCATCCCTCTTCGAAGGGTGCACGAACCTCGAGGAAGCCTCTCTCACCTCCTCGGGCAATGGGGATAGGGCCAACCTCACCCGCATGTTCGCGAACACCCCGGCTCTCACCTCCGTCACCCTCGATGGCGTCGCCAATGGAAACGGCACTCCTCGCACCTCCGGTGCCGCAGGTTCTGTCACAGCCGGCACCC
>CAJURZ010000046.1 GCA_910588905.1 uncultured Eggerthellaceae bacterium | reverse complement strand
GCAGGGAGGCCCTTGGAGGTGCTGGCGGGGTGGGAAGAGATAGGGGGTGTTACCTTTCAAGCAGGGAATGGGATAATGCATCTACCGACAGGCATGAGGAGGGCATATGGTGGAGGCGCTGGACATCTGGGTGAAGGGCATCGTGCAAGGCGTGGGCTTTCGGCCGTTCGTCTATCGGTTGGCCAAGCGCTACCTGGTGAATGGCTGGGTACTGAACGCCACCGACGGGGTCCACATCCATGCGGAAGCAGAATCCCATCTGTTAGACGAATTCGTATTGGAGCTTTCGGAGAATGCCCCCGCAGCTGCCCAGGTAACAGAGATAGAGCTGCATGAGGTTCCCCTTGAGCCGTTCGATTCCTTTGAGATCCGCTTCTCTGAAGAGGATGATGCCCAGGAGAGCACCTTGGTCTCTCCGGATCTGGCTATCTGCGCTGATTGCGAACGAGAGCTCTTCAGTCCTCAGGACCGTCGCTTCCGCTATCCTTTTATCAACTGTACCAATTGTGGCCCTCGTTTCACCATCACAGACAAGCTGCCCTACGACCGAGCGAATACCTCCATGGCGGTCTTTCCCATGTGCGCAGCCTGCCAGACCGAATATGAGGATCCAGCAGATCGGCGTTTCCACGCGCAGCCAGATGCATGTTTCGCCTGTGGGCCGCATCTCACCTGGTGGGACCCGACACGGGAGTCCCAGCAGGTCATCATCGCTGAAACCCGAGAGCAGTCGGACGAAGTACTAGCAAAGGCAGTCCAGCTCTTGCGCGGCGGTGGCATCTTGGCCGTTAAAGGGTTGGGGGGCTATCACTTGGCTTGTGATGCTCGTGACCCTCAAGCGGTAGAACTGCTTCGCCAGCGAAAGCATCGGGACGGAAAAGCCTTCGCTGTTATGATGCGCAGTGTGGAAGACATTCGTCGTTTTTGCGAAGTGTCCCTAGAGGAAGAGGCTTTGCTTACGGGGTCTGAACGGCCCATCGTGCTTTTGCGAAAAAGCACGGAAGGGCCAGACCACCTAGCTGATTCCGTAGCTGGGAATCTGCCTGAGCTGGGTGTGATGCTTCCCTATACCCCCGTACAACACCTGCTATTGCATGATTTCGCTGAAGCCCAGGCCCAAGCAGGCGCATCGAGCCCCGCGGCTCTCGTGATGACCTCCGGCAATCTTCATGATGAGCCCATTGTGACAGCGGATGCGGAAGCCTACGAGAAGCTAGCGGACATCGCTGACGGCTTCTTGGGGAATGACCGGGAGATCCTTACACGTTTCGATGACACGGTGCTTCGTGTGCTGGAACTGGGTGAGACCGGCAGAGCCGTGCAGTTCGTCCGGCGCGCCCGCGGTTACGCACCTGCCCCCATTCTGCTTGGCGAACGCGTAGTGCCGAGCGAATTCGCCACCACCGAACCGTCCCGAACCATCTTTGCCGCTGGACCGGAGCAGAAGAACACATTCGCGTTCTTGCGCGGCCGCGAGGCATTCGTATCCCAGCATATAGGGGACGTGGAGAATGCAGAGACCTTCGATGCCTGGCTGGCTTGCAAGGAACGCTTCCAGAAACTGTTCGGCCTTCATGCAGGTCAGTTGGCCGCTGACATGCATCCGGAATACCTCACGACAAAATGGGCGCTGGATGCCAAAGTCAACAGTTGTGAAGAGGACAGCGAATGTGCCTCTGCTTCCCCAAAGCCAGTGACTCAGGTACAGCATCACCATGCGCATATCGTGGCCGCCCTGGCAGAGAATGACCTGACTGGCCCGGTTTGCGGCATTGCCTTCGATGGAACCGGCTTCGGGGCAGACGGCAACCTTTGGGGTGGAGAAGTGCTGCTCTCTAACCTGAGTGCCTTCGAGCGCTTCGCCAATTTCGCCTATATCCCCATGCCGGGTGGTGCAGCAGCTATCAAGCACCCTCTTCGCATGGCCTACGGTGTGCTTTGGGAGTTCGATCTGCTGGAACACCCCGGAGCAGCTGAAGCGCTTGCGGCGCTGGGGTCGGACCAGGCGCACCTCTGCGAGCGTATGATCGAACAGGGACTGAACACGCCCATGACCTCCTCGGTTGGCCGACTCTTCGATGCAGCGAGCGCACTGCTGGGAGTGTGTACGGAGCCTACCTACGAGGGAGAGGCGGCCGTACTGCTCGAGGCTGCGGCTTGGGATGATGTTGCCGATCAGGGAGGCTTCTTCGAAGAATATGGCGAAGACGAGGCTGAACGCTATGAGGTTGCCGTTGTGAAGAACACCGCTGGTGATGGCGATACAGCAGAAACCGCTTCCGTGGTACTGCTCGATGCTGCAGCCACTTTCACAGCACTCTTAGATGACCTGGCAGCGAGCGTACCAGTTCCCGTCATCGCCCGACGCTTCCACAACGCCCTGGCAGATGCCATCGTGACCAGTGCGCGTTTGGTGGAAGCTGTGTATGACATCAAAGATGTGGTGCTCACAGGCGGCGTGTTCATGAACTGCTATCTGATGCAGCAGGTTGTGCCGCGCTTGACCCAAGCGGGATTCATGGTCGTCCTTAATCGGGAGCTACCGCCTAATGATGGCTGTGTCTCTTTGGGACAGGCGGTAGTTTGTGCGAACGCCTAGCCTCAAGCGGGTATCGATGCCCCATACCGCTTATGAGAGCGTCGGCTGCGCCACTTCGGGCAAGTCGGCTGCGCAATGGTAGCAGCGGGTTGCTCCCACATTCACCTCTTCCAAGCAGAAGGGGCAGACCGGAGCCTCTTCCACCACTTCCGTGCCATCCTTGCGGCGGATGACCGACAGTCCCTTCATCTTGTTGAACGCTTTCACCAAGAAGAACACGCAAAGCGCAATGATCAGGAAGTTGATGATAGCGCTGATGAACGCGCCGAAATCGATGCTTTGAGTATCTGTCACCGGAATGGCTAGGCCGCCCACATTCGCTCCGTTACCGCCGGTGACCAGGGTAATGAAGGGGTTGATGATGTTATCAACGAACGATGTGACGATGGCCGTGAATGCTGCACCTATGATGATGCCCACAGCCATATCCATCACGTTACCACGATTGATGAATTCCTTGAATTCGCCAATGAGCCCCTTGCCCTTCATAGCCGCCTCCTGTCAGGTTCATCCAGTTTCGCGACACCCCGATGCAACCTAGGCAGAGCAGGGCATCATTCTTCATAAAGAGGCAGTGTGACGATGAAGGTAACCCCGGTCCCCGCAGATGAGTCAACTGTTATTTCCCCGTTGTGTTCGTGGGCGATCTGTTGCCCAATGGCAAGGCCCAATCCATAGCCGCCCTTGCCACCGGTACGTGCTTTGTCGGCACGATAGAAACGATCGAACAGGTGCTCCTGAGCTTCGGGGGGAATGGGTTCGCCCGAGTTATGCACGCGCAGACAGGCTATGTCTTCCAGAAGCGTCTTAGAAGAGCGAACATCAAGCTTGACGCTCACCTGACCGTCCTGATCTACGTACTTGCACGCATTGTCCACCAGAGTGGCCACCATGCGTCCTAGCTGCTCTGCATCTCCCGCCACGCGGATGCCCTCCTGGATACGGCTCTCGATCAGCACGCCATGTTCGAAGGCTACGGATTCGAATTGGAGAACTTCTCCTTCCACCAGATCAGACAGATCAACTGGATCTCCGTGACGCGCAGCCTTCGCCGCAGCCATCTTCTGATCCTGTGGTCGAGCCAAGCTCAGCATGTCGTTCACTAAACGCTGCATACGCTGAGCCTCTGTCTCGGAGCTTTCCACCCATTGCATCTGTTCAGCCACAGTTGCGTTTGGGTCTGAGCGAAGGATGGACAGATTCGCCAAGATCACCGTAAGAGGCGTCTTGAGTTCATGGGAAGCGTCGGCCGTAAACTGCTGTTGAGCCCGAATGCTGCGCGCTACTGGACGGAGAGCCCAGCTAGAGAATCCCAGGTTGATGAGGAAGAACAGGATGAGCGCGATAAGCCCTACGATCGTGAGCATCCCCGCCAATGTGCGCCAGCCATGGGTGCTGGAGGCATCTGCGTAGGCAACGAACCAGCCGCCTTCGGTGGAAGCCTTCTCGAACATGAGGTCATATTGGGGTAGATAACCACGAGCGGTGGGGCTTTTGATCACCTCTTCATCGGCCCGCAGCAAGATGTTCTCAGGCAGGGTTGCCGTAGTGTAGGCGGGAATGGATGTGTATATGCCGCTTTCTTCTACCTTGAATACGGCAATCAGAACGTTGTCATTTGACTTGATGTTGCCGATGGTGGGAGGCGCAACCGTATACCCCGTGCCAATATAGACCTCTGCGGGTAAGGCGGGAGCGCCCGAGGCTTCTATTGCATCGGGCGAGTCTTGGGAGGGATCTTCCTCTGTTGACGCTGAAGCGCTGCTGGTGGCGCTTGCGTTCTGAGCCATTCCTTGCATCAGGTTCGACGATGATGAGCTAGACGATTGCAGCAACGTAATGGGTGCGCGGTCTATATCTGAGCTTTCCAACCGCTGCACACCCTGAACTTGGGGCGCTTGCTGCTGAGACGAGGCAACGCGCAAGAGCACGCTTGTGAGGTGCGTGTTGATCTGATTA
The DNA here is from genome assembly GCA_910588905.1 of uncultured Eggerthellaceae bacterium. Classification (GTDB taxonomy): domain Bacteria; phylum Actinomycetota; class Coriobacteriia; order Coriobacteriales; family Eggerthellaceae; genus MGBC163016. The sequence goes on along the minus strand of CAJURZ010000046.1, from coordinate 1,578 downwards.
ACGCTAGCCGTGTGGTCAAGCACACAGATGGTGCCGAAGGTGATGACCAGCACCAACAGGGCCAGCCCCATGTTGATCGCAATGAATTTGATGCGCAGGCGCTTGAGCAGACCCTGTTCCATAGATGCTTAGGCCTCCAGTTTATAACCCGCGCGCCGGATGGTCTCTATCTTGCAGGTGCTCCCTACGTGCTTGAGCTTCTTGCGCAGAAACGAGATGTAAGCCTCCACGTTGTTGTCGCCTGCGCTGGATGTCATTCCCCAAGCCTTCTGAATGAGCGTATCCTTCGACACGATGACCCCCGGTTGGCTCATGAGGATCTTCAGGATGGAGAATTCCTTGAAGCTAAGCTGGAGCGATTTGTCTCCACAGGAAAGCTCGTAGTTCTCAAGACTCAGATGCAGATCGCCTACGGTCAGGCTTTCGAATTGGACTTCGCCTTGGCGGCGGGAAAGTGCACGTAGGTGGGCCATGAGCTCCGCCGGAGAGAAAGGCTTGGTCATATAGTCATCTGCGCCCGCGTCCAATCCGGTGATCTTGTCCCCCACGGCATCACGGGCGGTCAGCAGCAGAATAGGTGTAGAGATGTTCGCCCGACGGATCTGACGTGTGGCTTCGAAGCCGTCCATCTTCGGCATCATGACATCCATGACGATAACGTCGTAGGATTGCATCGTGGCGTAGTCTAAAGCGTCCTGACCATTCTCCACTTTGTCGATCTGGTAACCATTATCCACTAGGATCTTTTCAAGAGCCGCTGCCAGACGCTCATCGTCTTCGGCTATGAGAACATGCATGCGTGCCTCCTCGGTTTACATCATTTTACCGCCGGAGGGAAATGGAGGGAGTTGGGGAACCTGAAACCAACCTGAAAACACAAATAGTGTTTCAGGAACTTTTAAGGTAGTGCGCGTATATTGCATGACAGTGTTTCCCAGCACTAGCGTGGCGCGAAGCTCATCAGAGACTGATCGGCTCGGGTCACGCAGCTTGACAACAGATCCGGGTGAATCTTAACAACCACGTCAGCCTGACCAACTGACATGTCGGCCCGACCAACCGGCAAAAGATTCCAACCACCTCACCCAGATATGCAAAGGCGCCGCGGATACCTCCTCCCGGTGCCTTCTTTTTTGTCTGCCCATATACCGAAGCCGGAACTGCACCCGGAATAACCCTGCACGACGAAACGTGCATTGGGCCGAGCATGCTCGATCCCTGCGAGGGACTTGCAACATCGCTTCGTAGGGGCTGATCTGGATCACCCCCCCCTGTTGCACCCGGATGAACCATGCCTGACATGCCACCCGGCAATTGCCGCAATGAATGCGTTGCGCGAAGCGCAACCCACCCGATCCCGTAATGCTCTCCGGGTTGTTGCATCGGGGCCGAGCCAGCTCGGCCCCTACGGCGATGGTACGCCATCGGATCGTGTGCCAGGTTCCCATTGGATGGACCTTACCTGTCCGGTTGCTCGAGGCTTCTATAGTCGTCAAGCCCTCTTTTTGTAAGGTTCTCTATGTTTCCCGAAGGGATCCCTCAAGAGCTTGTAGACCTCTCTGGCTATGTGGCGCTTGA
>CAJURZ010000045.1:4871-6167 GCA_910588905.1 uncultured Eggerthellaceae bacterium | reverse complement strand
TGAACCGCGTGGTGTACGACATCACCAGCAAACCACCTGCGACGATTGAGTGGGAGTGAGTTTTACCAGTTAAGAGGCACTATTTCGCTTCATTATTACTTTCTAATTCTTTGTAAAACTGTGTAATTCTCCATAAGGATTTTGCAAGCCACTCGATTATCCTCTCGCTTTCGCTTTGAATGAAAACGACCCGTCAATGCCTTGGCGGGTCTTACTTTTCCCTGCTCCGATACTGTTTATTAGCGACTTCTGGAGTATCGCCGCCAAGGGAGTTCGAAAGCTTTGTTAAGTCTTCCTAAGAAGTGGAAAGAAATAGCCTGAATCAAGCCACTCGAAACTGTTGCTGGTAATGAGAAAAGCGGTCAATTATGGAGAACAGTATCGTTTTGTACTCACCCTCGAAATCGTGCATCGAAAAAGCTATTTCCCCAGGAAATAAAGGGGTGTAAATAAATCTTGTGATACTACGATTCCGGGCATTTCTTGCTCATTTCTAGGCCAAGCTTCCCTTCGATTTACGGTATCGGCGCGCGTTCAGATCGCCTCAGGAACCACAGTAAAATTGGGGCTAATGAATGCGGGAGTAAATGCGCGGACCGATACTACGAGGTAGATGGCATGTTTTGCGAACGGCATGTGCAAGGAGCAAAGAAAAGGCGCTCTATCGAGCGCCTGTGAACGATGCCAGCTGATGCTTATGTCAGACTTGAAGACTCGCCCTCCAGGCTTTGTAGTCCTCCTCTGTCATGTCTCCACGCGCGAGCTCGTCGCGCGCATTCACCCAGGCCTTTATGGCAACGTCTAGCTTTTGGGCATTGTCCGCCTTGGGGTCAATCCTGAGCGATCCATCCTCCTGGGGAACTAGCCCGAACTCATCTTCCAATTGGAACAAGACTCCAAGCGCATCCTTCGCGCTTGCGATCTCGTGCCTGACAAGCGAGTCGGGCGTTACCCCTAGCGCCTTCGATATCTTCTCAAGCTGGCCTCTGTCGGGGGTTCTGTTCCCCAGCTCGTAGTTTCGAATGGCAGGCTCGGAGAGACCTGCTGCCTCGCCCAGACCAGCCTGCGTCAAATGCTTGCGCTTCCTGTAGAAGCGGATCAGTTCTCCAGTGTTCATGGGTCTCCTTAGTGCGATGTCCTACGAATTCTAAAACAGTTCATAAATGAACGCAATGTATTGACCGTACGATAGTGAACTGTTAGTATGCCCTGAATGAAACAGTTCAAAATTGAACGGTATGAAAGGAGCGTGCATGAGTGAGCACAAGATAGAGATGATCCGGGCCGATGAGGTGG
>CAJURZ010000045.1:0-4861 GCA_910588905.1 uncultured Eggerthellaceae bacterium | reverse complement strand
ATCAAGGAGCTGAATCGAGAGCTTGCTGACAAAGGCTACATGACGGTCTCGGGAAGGGTGAGCAAGGATTACTTCGAGCAGCGTTATTTCGGCTGGAAGGACGGCATCCGATGACTGCGGTTAGAGAGGAGAACGGGACCTGGACTAGCCAGTTCTGGTACAAGGACATCTACGGGAAGCGCAAGCACAAGTGCAAGCGCGGCTTCGGGGCGAAGGCCGATGCCGAGGCGTTCGAGCTTGACTACACGAACAGGGCGCGAGGCTCCATGGACATGAGGCTAGCTGACTTCGTGGACGTCTACGCCGAGGACGTGAGGACGACCATCCGCGAGTACACCTGGTCCACCCGCGAGTACATCATCAACGACAAGATCATCCCGAAGTTCGGCTCGAAGCGCATGAGGGATATTACCGTCCTCGATGTCATCGATTGGCAGAACGAGCTCCTCGCCTTCAGAAAAGATAACGGCGAGCCCTACTCGGAGACGTATGTCCGCACGATCAACAGCGCGTTCGCCTCCATCATGAACCACGCCGAGCGATACTACGGACTTCATCCCAACCCGGTCAAGAAGACGCCGCGCATCGGCTCCAAGAACGCTCGCGGAATAAACATATGGTCCAAGGAGCAGTACCTGAGGTTCTCCGAGTCGCAGACCGACGACAAGCTGCTCTACACCGCCTTCGAGGTCCTGTACTGGACGGGCGTACGCACGGGAGAGCTCCTCGCGCTTACTCCCGCCGACATAGACTTCGTAGGGTCGACGCTGCACGTCAGGCATTCCTACAGGCGGCTGAATCGAAGGGATCTCATCACCGACCCAAAGACGGAGAAGTCGATCCGCCAGATAGCCCTTCCGGAGTTCCTGCGCGACGAGCTGCGGGATTTCGTCTACAACGTGTCCCCGACGGCTCACGACGAGCGCATATTCGCCGACCTCAGCTCTGCGAAGCTGAAGGCGGCCATCGCCAAGGGATGCGCCATGACAGGCGTTCCTGCCATCAGAGTGCACGACCTTCGGCACAGCCACGTCTCCCTTCTGATTGAGATGGGGTTCTCGGCCGTGGCCATCGGCGATAGGACGGGGCACGAGTCCGCAGAGATCACATTCCGCTACGGCCACATGTTCCCTGGCTCGCAGGAGAAGATGGCCGACGCGCTGCAATCGTATAGAGAGGACTGACATGGTTTGTAAAAACGAAGATAGGGTGAGACCTATCACTGTCGCATTTAGGGTCACCAAGGAGATGAATGAGAGGTTGGATCTTATGGTCGCCTTGAGCGGGCTCACCAAGCAGGACTACATATTGTCCAAGCTATGCGATATGGAGATCACCGTAGTTCCCTCGCCTAGGGCGCTGAAAGCGCTGCGTGACGAGATGCGCGAGGTCTGCAAGCAGCTCAACCGACTCCGTAAGGGCGACAATCCCAGTGAGCATCTGCTGGAGACGTGCGACCTTCTGGCGGACGTCATGCTCGGACTTCGCGGCGATGAGACCAGATCGGAGATCGAGGACGAGGATGAGATCCTCAAGAACATGGGGAGGTGCTAGCTGATGCGGAAAATGGTCCGCATCGTACTATTACCGGCTTCCCGACGGATCGCTCAAGCAGAAGTTCAAGCGCAGCTTCGAGACGGAGGCCGATGCGCTACGCTACGAAGAGGAGTTCAGAGCGCGCGCCGAGAACCCGTGCAGCTTCCCATTCTCTGCCTTCGTGGACGTCTATCTGGCAGACGTGAAACCCCGCATCCGCTGGACGACCTACGACACCAAGAGACTGTCCATCGAGAAATGGATAAAGCCTTACTTCGGGGGAGAACTGATGGGAGACATCGAATCCGTCGACATATTGCACTGGCAGGGCTGGCTCGACGACCAGAGGCTTAAGAACGGCAACCGCTTGTCACCCACCTACGTTAGGAAGCTTAACAGCGACTTGGCAGCTCTGTTCAACCATGCAGAGCGGAACTACGGGCTCAACCCCAACCCGATGAAGAAGGTCCCCAAGACGGGCAAATCTAGGACGAACGAGATGCAGATATGGAGCAAGGACGAGTTCAACCGGTTCCTGGACGCCATCTGCGACAAGGACAAGAGCTACTACGCCTTCGACCTTCTGTTCTGGACAGGCATACGCGAAGGCGAGCTTTTGGCGCTCACGCCTGCCGACTTCGACTTCGAGAAGCGCAGCCTCACCATAGACAAGAGCCTCACGAGGAAAGCTGGCGAGGCGATCGTGGGTCCACCGAAGACGAAGAAGTCGTACAGGAAAATCGCCATGTCGGAGTTCCTATGCGAGGAGATCAGGGAGTACGTGGAGCTGATCCTGAAGATAGGGCCAAACGACAGGATCTTCGAGGGCATGTCAAAGTCGTTTCTCTGCCACGAGATGGATCGCGGCTGCAGGCTCTCCGGTGTGAAGCGCATGAGGGTGCACGATCTTCGGCACAGCCACGTCTCCATGCTCATCCATATGGGCTTCAGCGTTGTCGCTATAGCAGAGCGCATGGGACACGAGACGACCGACATCACATTCCGCTACGCGCACCTGCTCCCCAATTCACAAGGAGCGATGGCCGATGCACTCAACGATGCCAAGAGCATCAAGAAAATCGACTGAAATCCCTGGGTGTCCCATTTGGGGACACCCGTGCTTCTACAGGCAAGGTATATTTGCCGAAAACGAGAGATTGCAAGGTGAAGATGACTGAAGAAACCGCGATAACCATACCCGATGATGTGCGCGCTGCCTTCGAGGCGTTCGATGACGACTATCTGGCGGAGGTGCTTCGTCCTTGGGATTGCGATCTTAAGGTTTGGCATGATGCCTATACGATCCTTTTCAGGTTCGAGACAGACGACATCGTGGTCTGGAGCGAAGATGGCATCCTAGGGTGCAAAAGGGGCGCTGTCGACACGAACGATTCGGCCGATCTGCTTCGGGAATGTAAAAAGGCAAGCATCGACGTAGACGCTTGCCTTTGCTGGCTGCGCGATGATAGCTACAGCAGGCTCATTGGCCGCAAGAACGCGAGCCGTGAGCTGATGTCGGCATTGGCCTAACCGGAGACCGCGGCATTGGCGGCTAAGCCCAGCTCGCGGATCCTGAAGAACCAGTCCATTATCCATTGGTAGATGACGTTCCAGTCGTCCTTGTCGTAGTCTGCCGTTTTTCTGATCACAACATGTCTCGACTTCTTGTCCTCGTCGTGCGCGTCCCACTCGGGAGCGGTTCCGGTCTCGTCTTTCCAGCGCCTGTCAAACTCGTCCTTCAAAGGGAGAACCCGCTCGTAGGCTTCCAAGTTATCGACCCAGAGCTCGACCCCATAGGTGCTGTCATAGGTGTTCAGGAGCGCCGAAAGGTGCATGTTCGGGGTGCCTATGCCGAACGACGCCCAGGCGTCAGGGTTGTCCTGGCGGTCGCTCGGGTCATTGAAGCAGCTCGTGAACGCCTCGCTGTTCGCGCAGTAATCGTAGAAACCGTCCCAGAACGAGATGCGGAAGCTGCGCACGTCCGAGGTGATGCTCTCTCCCTTGCTAAGCAGGTACTGGGATCTGAGCTCGTCGAGAACGGGCCCGCTCTCGCCGACGCGCCAGAACTTCCAGCCGTTCCGTGCTCCCGCTCCGCCTGTGGACAGCGAGACCAGCCTGACAGCTGCCAGGGAGGGGCTCTTGAACGTCTCGCCATTCGGGAGCTCGATGAGCCCCGAATCTGTAACGACGCCCGTCATGGAGTACTGGTCGCTTATAGGGACGAGCACGTCGCCTGGGGAGATCAGCCCAGCCTCGTAGACGTTTCTGAATATGGCGGACCGGCCGGCTTTATCCTTGCTCTTCTTCTGCTCGTACTCCTTGGCCTTTGCCATGTCGACCCCGAGATAGCCCCATCGCTTCTCGGCCTCGTGAGCAAGCTCTGCCGCGCGGGCTTTGATCTCGTCCTCGCCCCAGGTCTCTGCCTTTCGCATCGCGTCGGAGATGACGAGGTAGTCCTTTCCGTAGCCGCCCACATAGCGCTTCTTCTTCTCCTCGAAGGAATCGTCGGACAGCTCGGAGTTGTATGCGGTAAGCGTCAGGTTCCCGAGGTTGTTGACGAGGGCGCCGAAGGCATCCTCGTCTATGTTCGAGAGGCTGCTCTTCCAGCCGTCGGCGTCCATGGCGTTTTGGGGCATGACATGCTCGATCGTGAAGTTTCCGCCGGTCAGGTTCAGGGGGTCTTTGGGGTGGTGGTAGTTCTCAAGATTTGCCAGGAGGAACAGGGATCTCCTGTAGTGGTAAGCATCGCGGGTGGTAAGCGCGTTGAAGAACTCCGAGTTGTCGGGGAAGCGCCTAGCGGTTCCGGCTTCGAGTATCAGGTACGACTCGAATGCCTCGACGTAGTTCCCTCCGCCGTCTTGGACCTTGTTGAGCTTCGCGATGACGGACGGAAGGAACTTGTTCAGCGAGTTCGTGGCGACATCGCATACCGACCTGCGGAAGACGTAGCTCTCGACCAGTCGCAGCATGCGCAGAAAATCGGCATCGCCGAACGCACCTTGGTAGTAATCGTCGTAGAGAGACAGGAGCAGGGGGTTCACGACGGTGACATCGAGCCTTCTGAGCTCTTCCAGGACGCACTTGACGTCCGGATCGGACTCGGTGCCACGGGTTATGCGCGCATAATAGTCCGCGAAACGCTCCATCTCCTTGAGCAGATCCACGATGCGCTTGTCCTTGTCGTAGCCTCGATCGGACACATGCCTCTTGAAGATGTGGTAGATGTCTCTTTTGACCAACGGCTCCGGAGCGTAGAGGACGGTCAGGTAGTTGCGCAGGAACTCGTCGAAGGTGTCCTCGTAGGTATCTTCGCCTAGCGTCAGCT
>CAJURZ010000044.1 GCA_910588905.1 uncultured Eggerthellaceae bacterium | reverse complement strand
GTCCATGTTGTAGGTGAGCTCGGCGGTGGGCGGCGTCTTGTCAATCCAGTCGACGACAGCTTTTTCAGAACCGGTCTTGCCGTTGTCGAGATCCGTGAAGGTGAACTCCCACTCGCCGTTTTCGGTGAAGATGTGGTTCTCTCCGCCCTCGCTGGTTATCACGTAGTTGTCGGCGCTGATGTTGTCCAGGCGAGCGAGCACGTCTTGGTTCGTGCATTCACTTGGACTGTAGACGATGCCTGCGGTGGGCCTAGCGTTGCGAAGATCCTGATACACGTTGATCATTTTGACGAAGCAATAGTTCTTAAATATTGGAACTGAGGAGTTAGCCTTGATCCGGATATAGCTGATCTCTCCACCATCCTCTTGCCTGTATTGTTCAGGTATCTCGATCTTCTCGATCTGATCCTTATGAATGTCCTCTCCTTGATCGAAAGAGATCTCGCCGTCTAGCAAAGGACGCCAGTTCTCACCATCGGTGCTTCCCTCGACCATGGCCGACTTCAGGTGTCCGTCTGTAGTCATTTCCTGTCCCACAAGACCATCAAGGCCAGAGTCATCAGGCCACGGCTCGCCGTCAGGTTGCGTTGCGGGAAAGATGTACGAGATAGCGCCGGAAACGATCTCTATAGCCGAAATGTAGCGAGGTTTGTCGAGCTTCAACGTGATATAGGGCTGCGTGTCGACTGTAGTGACACTGTTGTACCAGCTTGTGTATATGTTCGCATCTATCGCATGAGAAGCGCTTCCCCGATACTTATCACCAGTAAACGGGTTCACGTATGAATCCACTTCCGAAGATTTGCTCTCGACCTTCAAATGCGAAACCGCCACATATTTGCGATCTTTCGGCTGGTTATCAGCAGTGAACTGGAACGTCTCCGACTCGCTCGGAAGATGGTTGCCCGTTCCGGCCACTCGAACTTCCAAGGTCTTGTTGCCGGTGTTGTTCGGAGATGCCTTCGCATACGATGTCCAACGCTGGTCTGCGCTGTTCCGCCACTCGAATTTGGTATTGACCCCAATGACCCGGTTCTCCAAATCGTTGGCGTACAACCCATCAGGCAGCTTTGTTTCGACCAAAGGTATTGTGTATGCGGGCTTGGATTCAGACAATCCTTGTATGTATATCTGGATTCCGTTGTTTGCCGTAAGGGTTGCCATCTGCTCGTCTGTGAGCTTTATGTCCTTTTCCCGAAACTCCTCCGATTTGCTGACACCGCCGTCTAAGCTGTATCTCCACGTAAAGCCTATCTCGTCATAAGGCGAATTGAATTTGATCTGTCCGGCATTGGCGCCATCGAACGAGAATGACGCCATGTCATTCGGGCTCACCTTTAGAAGAGCATTTGCGACCTGAATGCAGGCATCGTATTGCAGCACATCCGCCTTTGTCGCGGTGGAAGCAGCTTTAAGAGCAACGTGCTCCTCTGAGAGGACGTATGTTTGATCGACCTCGTTGAGATATGGCTTTATCGCCCTAATAAGATCGTCCATGGCCATCGGATAATAGGTGTACGCATCGATTATCCGAAGACAAAGATCTCGCCAATCGGCGCTGGTCTTGTTGGCGCTGTCGGCCTTGTAGCTGTTGAACACAGCCTCCCAGCTATCGAGATTGAGGTCGTTCACCTCAAGCGCCTTGTTATAGGTGCTCAGCTTCTGGTCTTTGTCTGTATAGGAATTCGCGATCAGGTTGTAGTAGTAGGATTGCTTGAATGCCGGGTAATTGTTCAAGTTCGCTTGAGCCAGATAGGTATATGCGACGTTGTTTCCTGTATCGTTGAAGTTGATCGCCTTTCTGCAAAAGCTCTTCCAGTCCCACCCGAAGATAGATCTGCAGTGGTTTCCCATGTACCACGAAGTGGCGCTTGAACCCCAATTGGTATACGCATTCTCGAGTTTCCATACGCCGTTGCCGTCTGCGTCCTGCTCATACCGGATATAGGCAACATGCCCAGGTTGGTATGCGATCATTCCGGGAACGCCACGGATCTCGTTGACGATCACGCCTGTTTTGGAGATATTTCCGCAAATGCCTCCGTAATCCACCATCATCCAATGCCTCAGATTAGGCTTGTCCCCATATGGCACGTCAAATTCGTTCAGGTTGTATTTCTTTGTGTAAGCCTCACGATTTGCTTCATCGAAATACTTTTCTTGAGGTAGCTTGCTGCTTAGGTACCCCAGGTTATACCACATGAATCTTAGGCCGAAATAGTCGGTGTTCCCTCTATCGCCAACCCAATCGCTTAGCCACAAGAACTCGTCATTGGTTACGCCGATGTGCATAATGAGGCGCATCAGCGTAATGTGATAGCCCTTGAACTGCTCTTTGTTATTCCTGTTGGAGTTAGAGCCCTTGCGATAGAACTTCAATTTATCTTCGTCGTAGAGCTTCTTGAACAACTCATAGCGCACGACGGGGTCGTAATCGGCAGCTTTTCCGGCATACAAGAAACCGGGGAACATCAAATCCGTAGAGCGCGCTGCAGCCAAAGCGATCATCATCTTCTCGAAGACGTAGCCGTCCTCTCGCGCAAAATCGTCCTTATGGGCAGCATAGATTGGATAGAGCGTCTTCAGAAAGCTGGCGCCACTGCTGACATCGCCAACCTCCAGCGTGTATTCGGCAATCCTTTGATTGTCGAAGATCCAATCGATCATTTCCGTGCATTCGGGATTCATCTCCAGAAGGTTCTGGATGTTCCAGTAACCAAGCTTGTTGACGAGCGCCCTCTCCAGGACGAGCTGGTAGTTGTTCGCATAGTTGTATTCAACGTCATGCGCAGAAAGAGTCGTATCATAGTAGCCGAGTTTGTGGACACGTTCGTAGTTGAAGTCGTCGGGAACGTAATCCGAGGTGACGAGCTTCGCATTCGCTATGTTGCCATGGTCGGAGGTATTAGCTCCCAGAGGGTCGACGTAGATCCGAAGATAGGTGCGTCCCGCGATGGAAACATCGACGTCTGCCGCCTCGGTGCTGCCCGTAAGGATACCTGACGTGAACAGCTCATCCCACGTCTCACCGTCGTTCGAAGCGCTTATGATGTACTTGATTCTTCCTGCAGTTCCTCGCCCTGCATCAACGCCCACTTTGGCCGTGAAGCGCGAATATTGCGCGGAAAGAGCAGATACGTCGTAGGTAGCCTGGCCCTTTGCGTGGACGCTGACGCCCTTGGGGTATTCTCGCTTCTCGCCATCGACGATCAGACTTAGGGGTTGTCCTTCCTGGTTCTTGTCGTGCTGAATGCTATGCCCCGCCCAGCCGTTGTAAGACCAGTTGTCGGTGGTGATGATGCTGAGGTCGGAAAGGTAGGCATACTGCTGTGCCCCATTGGCGGTGGCTTGCGCAGCAAGCGCTTGGACTTCCGCATCGTCCGCATTGTTGACGATCTCGCCTGCGGTGATCTCTTCTTGGGTTTGAAGCTTGACGTCTTCATGTATGTAGTCGGCCGAAGACAGCGGTGCGTCCACGACTTGCCCGTCGGCGTCTACCGTCACGCCAGTGATGGGCACCTTTACGTTGATCTGGCTGGGTTGCGAAGAGGTGTATTCAGCGGAACTGACAGCGGCTTGCTGGTCGGCAGCGTCGCCGGTGTCGGCATAGGCGGGAGCAAGCTGGGAGAGCGAGACCGCGGGCACAACGAGCGCTGCGGCAACGATGACGGAAACGACTGTGCGCATGCCGCCTTTCGCATGGGAGAAGACAGCGGACATGCCGCCTTTCACCCTTGTTGAGAACGCCATTGCCGTCATTTGCGGAATCCCCTTCGCCCCTCGATCGCAAAACAACATAATTATTGCGAAATATATCAGTTCAGAGGACATTTCTGCAACGTTCAAAAACTGTGCGACAACAGGTGAACGGAAGCAAAAAGGGCGTTCCAAAACGTTCACTGATAATGAGTTCGGTAACAGAGAACGGAGTCGGTGACGTCTCCTGCATTCCCAGCCTCCCTTTCTACAGCCCGCCAGCCTTCCGCAAAGGCAAGGAACGGTTCCCTTACCCCACCCCCTGCGGAGCTAGGCACTGAGGGTCGCTTTGCTACGATGCGTCATGATCTGCCTTATCGCTTGTCATCCACTCGAAGACTGCGGGAAAGGGGCACCATGACACCCAAGATCTACGAATTCGATGCCGAGCTCAAGAAGGTTCCCGACATCGACGGAGCGTACGTGGAATTCCCTTTCGATGTACGCGAAGAGTTCGGGCGTGGGCGCGTGAAGGTGCATGCCACCTTCGACGGCGTACCCTACGATGGCAGCCTCGTGCGCATGAAGACTCCGGGGCACATCATCGGAGTCCGCAAGGACATCCGTGAGTGCATCGGCAAGCAACCAGGCGATACCGTGCATGTCACCATCCGCGAACGATCGTGACCGCTCAAGCGGAACAACACAGCCTCAGAGGCGCAAGGGGCTCATGGGGCAACTCGCTACGCTCCCGCTGCCCGTTGCGTTGTCTCAAGGGGAAGCCGCAGCGTGAAGGTGCTCCCCTCCCCCAAAGCGCTCTCCACGACCACGTCGCCGTCATGGTATGAAGCAACGTGCTTCACGATGGCCAGCCCTAAGCCGGTGCCGCCGGTTTCTTTGGATCGGCTCTTCTCGGTGCGGTAGAACCGCTCGAATATCTTGGACAAGTCTTTGGCGGGAATGCCGATCCCCGTATCCTGCACGCGCACCACAGCCCATGGTCCCGCGAACGATCCGCCGTCAAGGGCAGCGTCCCCTTTGCCCGCAACACGATCAGGCGTCACAACGTCAGCTGTCTGGCTTTCCACCTGCACCAGCACGGCTCCGCCTTCGCCCGTGTAGCGTATCGCGTTCTCCACCAGGTTGGACACCGCCTGCTCCACCAGCGGCTCGCTTCCCTCCGCCCGCACCGGCACCCCGTCGAAGGTCAAGCTCACCTGCCGCTCGCAGGCAAGTGGCTCCAGGCGCTCGCACGTACGGCGCACCAGCTCGAACAGATCCATCGACGTGCGTTCGGCTGCGTCGAAGGAAGCCTCATCCAAGCGGGACAACGTGAGCACATCGTTGATCAGCGCACGCAGCCGCTGTGATTCTTGGTAGATGCGGCCACCGAAATCACGTACATCTTCCGGCGCCACGAGGCCGCCCGCGATCATCTCCGCTGAACCGGATATCACCTGGAGCGGCGTCTTCATCTCGTGGGACACATTGGCAGAGAACTCGCGGCGCAGCCCTTCGGCCTGCTTCAGCTCTTCGTTCTGGCGCTTGAGCTGGCGTTGCTGCTGATCGATGCGCTGCAGGATCGGCTGCATCTCCTCGTAGACGTCGCCTGCCAAGGGGTCATTCGCATCCAAGCCATGCAATGGCCTCATGATGCGCGTCGTGAGGAAGCGCGACAGCAGGACGACCAGGAGCACAGCGCCCACCATCAGGATGCCCACAGGCACTGCCATGGACCCCAGGAACGCGAAGAGCGACAGGCGCTCCTCGCTGATGCGGATGAAGGAGCCGTCTTCCAGCCGCTCAGCCACGTACAGGGTGTCCTGCCCCAGCGTGTCGGAATGGCGCATCAGCACGCTCTCGCCCTGGCTTCCAGCCTGGAGCATCTCGGGGCGGGAATGATGGTTGTCCAATGTTGCATCCGCCGCCTCGGTGTCATAGACCACCACACCTGCAGGGTCAACGAGCGTGAAGCGCTCAGGACCGGGGAACTGGCTGCGGATCAGCTCCACCCGCTCCTCAACGGAACAGCCCTCCAGCACCTCGGCACAGGCGCGGGCCTGCATCACCAGCGACTCTTCGGAGCGCTTCTCTTCCGCAAGATATGACACGGTCACCAAAGCGACAGCCGTGGCCAGCACGGCGACCAGTGTGAACGAGAGCACTGCGGCGAAGATACTGCGCGATAGGCTGCGCGAACGCGCGGAGCGCTGACCTGGATCAGGGGAGCTTGAGGGGCCAGCCATGGATCACTCCGTGGGGCGGAGCCGGTAGCCCACACCGCGAACGGTCTCCAACAGGCTGCTCAGGCCCTCTTCGGCACGGTCAAGCTTCTGGCGCAGCGTCTGCATGTGCACGTCCACCGTGCGCGTGCCCCCGAAGAACTCCGAACCCCACACAGCGCTGAAGAGCTGCGCCCGCGACAGGGCACGGCCCGGGTTCTCCATCAGCACTTGCAGTAGCTCGAATTCCTTCAGCGTGAGGTCCACGACCGCTCCCGCTGCCTCTACCTGGTGGGCGTGCGGATCCAGCACCAGCTTGCCGCACACGATGCGGCTGTCTTGCCCTGATGCCTCGGCCCGCCGAGCCCGGCGCAGCAGCGCGTTCGCCCGTGAGATGAGCTCCATCATGGAGAAGGGCTTTGCCAGATAATCGTCAGCCCCGGCATCCAGGCCGCTAACCGTGTCCAGCTCTGTGCCCTTCGCGGTGAGCATGATCACGGGCACATCCTGGAGCCGATCATCTTCGCGAACCTGCGCCAAGATACCCAAGCCATCGATACCGGGCAGCATGATATCCAGGAGCACCAGATCAGGAATGGCCCCTTGGCACGCTTCGAAGAACGCTTTCGCATCGGAGAAGCCTCGGCCCTCGAAGCCCGCTTGACGCAGCGCATACAACGTGAGGTCGCGGATGTTCTCGTCATCCTCCACGTAAAAGACCAGTGGCATGGGTTCGCTCGGCGGCATCGAACCTCCCTATCGCCTGCGTTTTTCGCCCATTCTAGCCTACTGGCCCGACCCGTGCGCCGCCCAGCGCGCCCCCGACTCCGGCAAGGTCCCGGGGGCGGTTCGGGCGTTCGGGCAGGATGAGCATGACCAGCTTCACCATCAGCGGGACGAAGGGCAGCCAGAGCAGGGTCATGCCCACATTGAAGCACGTGTGAGCATTCGCTATCTGCCGCGCAATGACCTCCACGCCCGCGCCGCCGGGAGGTAGCGCTGCCACCAAGCTGGCGAAGGGACCGGTGAGACCCACGAAAAGCAGGCAGCCTGACAGGTTGAAGATGCAGTGGGAGAGCGCCACGCGCTTGGCATCGCGCGACTGGCCGATGGATGCCAGCAGCGCTGTCACCGTGGTGCCTAGGTTGTCCCCCAGCAGGATGGGGATCGCGCCCTCAAGCCCGAGGATGCTCGCGCCGTCCGGCCCGGGTTGCGCCGCGAAGTTCTGCAGCACCGCGATGGTGGCGCTAGAGCTCTGCACGATCAGGGTCATCACGGTGCCCACCACCACGCCCAGCACCGGCAC
>CAJURZ010000043.1 GCA_910588905.1 uncultured Eggerthellaceae bacterium | reverse complement strand
GTGGCGCAGTTTGGTAGCGCACTTGACTGGGGGTCAAGGGGTCGCAGGTTCAAATCCTGTCGTCCCGACCAGAAAGAACAAAACCGCCTTCGGGCGGTTTTTTCGTCTCTGGGAGGAGGCGGCAGCCTGCGAGAGCAGGCCATCCCGAAGGGATGGGGATTTGAACCTGGTCAGGTTCACTAGCATGCGAAGGCCCTTTCGCATGCTAGCCGCGAGGGTCAAGGCTCGCGCAGCGACCGCGAAGCGGCTCGGCCTTGAGGCGAGCGAACTCCTGTCGTCTCGACCATCCACAGATGCTGATATGTGGCGTGTTGCTTGCCGAATGACCTGACGTACAGGATCATCCCCAGCGCCACTCCGGGTCGGCCCCCATCGTCCCCTACGCGGGTTGCCATGCATGCAGCCCCGGACAGATCCAAGATCCGCCCCCTACATGCCTTCCTTCAGGATAGCTTCGATCTCCTCAGCAAGAACAGGAAGCTCATCCTTCGCTGTCACATAAACATCCTCCATGCGCAAAGTCTGGTACTTATGCGCAGCGATATCCCGAAATCCTGCAATGGCTTTCCATGGAACCTGGGGATGCTTCTCTCGAAAATCCATATCTAGATTCTTTACCAATTCACCAATATTGATGATCGTCATAGAAACAGCTCTTTTGACCATCTCGTCATCTTGGAATCGTTCGATGGTACAACTCCCCATCATCGAATGAGCGATGGATATCTCATTCAGGATCTTTTCAAGGACAACAGCGTTCTTATCCTTCATAGAGCGTCACCATTCTTCCCACCTCTAAGAACGAGTCAGCAGAAAGCGGCCCATGGACAAGATCAACGGAAACTCCAAGCTTCTCCTCCAGGCTGTCTCTCAGAGACGAAAGGGTGAAAAGCGAAACAGCACTGGGGGTGAATTCGACAAGAAGATCAACATCGCTCTCATCGCAGGCACGATCCTCCGCATAGGAGCCAAATAGTTGAACGCGCTTGACTGAGTATTCAGGAGCGACTTCATGAACACCTTGAACGATATCATCGACATCGAGCATGAAGCCTCCTCTCAGGTCTCTGAACCGTATCTAGAAGTATAACAGGGCGACATATGTTCACATACCTCATCGGATCTCCGTCATCACGCAGATGTCTCGGAACGGTCTCGATAACATGATCACGTATCACGCGATAACGCGGCGGCAGCCGCCCGCATTGCTGATGCGGTGAGGATTTTTGTTTATACAGAAGACAGCCCTTCCCCGTGAGGGGTTGAGGCCGATTCCGCAGGCCGAGAAAAGCGTGATATAAGCGAAGCATCACGTCTTTTCGAAAGCCAAGGCCTAAGGCCGAACGCCCCTTGCGGGGAGGGGCGTCCATTTCAGGTACAAAGAGGGCCGACCACGGTCGGCCCCTACGAGCATCCTGTCATACATGTTTCACCCGGGTGGTACATCCGGTGATCATTTCAGGGGCAACGTCGAGGCGGCTATGCTGATGACCTGACGTGCCACTTCGGTCTTGGGAAGCTCTTCCAAGGCCACCTCATCCGATCCCGTGAGGATGGTGACCGTATCGACATCAGACCCGAAGACCTCCTGGGCGGCCACATCATTGACCACCATGACATCAGCCCCCTTGTGATACAGCTTCCCACGACCATGGGTCAAGGCATCTTCGGTCTCAGCTGCGAACCCTACGACCACTTGATCCTCTCTCTTGGCATGTCCGAGCCATGAAAGGATATCAGGGTTCTCGACCAAGGCGATGGTCTTAAGCTCCGCGTCATCCCTCCCCTTCTTGAGCTTGCATGCAGCCGACTCCTGGGGACGGAAGTCGGAAACGGC
Source organism: uncultured Eggerthellaceae bacterium (assembly GCA_910588905.1). Taxonomy (GTDB): domain Bacteria; phylum Actinomycetota; class Coriobacteriia; order Coriobacteriales; family Eggerthellaceae; genus MGBC163016. The sequence goes on along the minus strand of CAJURZ010000043.1, from coordinate 6,362 downwards.
GGCTGCACAGATGGCGATGTCAGCCTCTTCGAACGCTTCGCACGTCGCGTCGAACATCTCTTGCGCCGTCATGACGGGGACCACCTGAGCCCTGCTGTCATAGGCAAGGGATACCGGCCCTGTCACGACCGTGACCTCAGCCTCAGCCTCCAGAGCCGCTGCAACCAAGGCAGCACCCATCTTGCCGCTGGAACGGTTGGAGATGAACCGCACCGGATCTATGGGCTCAACGGTGGGACCGGAGGTGATGAGCACCCTGCGCCCCCGCAAGGGGCCCTCTCCCTGGTGAAAGCCATCTGGCGCGAGGCTTTCCAGCACAGCTTGGGCCATCATCTGCGGATCAGGCAGTTTTCCGGGACCCACCTCACCACAGGCAAGATACCCAGAATCAGGAGCGAGCACCTGGATGCCGCGTGCGGCCAAGGTGCGTAGATTCGCCTGCGTGGCCGGATTCTCATACATATGCACATTCATAGCCGGAGCCACGAACACAGGACAGGTACAGGCCAAGGCGGTGGAGGTGAGCAGATCATCAGCTATCCCCCCTGCCAGCTTGGCACAGACATTCGCCGTAGCCGGTGCGATGATGAGGGCATCGGCTTGCTCTGCCAGATGGATATGAGGGATGGGATCGCTCGTGCCGAACAGCTCCGCATGGGCGTTGCCATCCGTGAGCGCCCGGAAGGTATCCAGCCCCACGAACTGCTGAGCGTGAGCCGTCATGACCACCGAGACATCGCAACCCTCTTTCTGCAGCTGACGTACTAGCTCACAGGCATTGTAAGCCGCGATGCAGCCACTGACCCCTACCAGGATGTGCATGGGCCCTCTCCTTCTCGTTCGCTCAACACCTCTTCGCCATAGCTCGTGATCCCATCGCTGCGCTCTTGGAGCGATGACAGCGCTGTACGCAGATCTTCAGGAAGGCCATCGTGCAAGACGATCTCCTCTTCCGTGATGGGATGCGTGAATCCTATCCGATGGGAATGGAGGAACTGCCGATCGAGGCCAAGACTCGCGACAGGATGCTTGGGAGCGTTCGCGGCATAGGTGGGATCCCCCACGATGGGATGCTTGATGTACTGCATATGCACGCGGATCTGGTGGGTGCGACCAGTATAGAGCTTGCACTCAAGGAGCGAGTACCCCTGATCCTTGGGCCCTGCTTCGAATCGTTCGAGCACGCGGAAGGTGGTGATGGCCTCCCGGGCCGTAGGGCCATCGCCCACGGCCATGCGCATCCGCTCCTTGGCATGGCGCTCTATGGGTGCGTCCACCATGCCCGAATCCACGGACACCCGACCGTGGACCAGCGCCAGATAGCGCCTATCCACTGCCTTGGTGGCAATGGCATCCATGAGCGCATACCCCGCATCGTCGGTCTTGGCCGCCAGCATGAGACCGCTCGTATCACCATCGAGCCGATGCACGATCCCCGGACGGTCGTCTTCGCCCTGCACATGGCTCAGCCCCTCTTCGCCATACCGATAGAGCAAGGCGGAAGCCAGGGTGCCCTGGGGATGATCGGGACTCGGGTGGGTGATGAGCCCCGCTGGCTTGGAGAGCACGAGCAGATGCTCATCCTCATAGCGGATATCCAACGGGATGGGTTCAGGTACGAGGCCCCTGCCCTCATCTTCCAATTCGATGATGATGAGGTCTCCTTCGCAGACCGCCTGCTTCTTGGTTGCAGGGACACCCCCTATGAGCACGCGCCCCGCCTCGCAGGCCTGAGCCGCTTGGCTGCGGCTGCCCACTTGCCCAAGGCTACCTAACACCACATCTAGACGCTTGCCTGCATCATCCGCAGTGGCCTTATGGCTGATCAGGCGACCCATGCTCCGCCCTCCTACTGCTTGCGATCAAGGATGCCATGAACAAGACGATGCCGACGGTGACACCGATATCAGCCACATTGAACACGGGGAAATCGATGAAGGTCGGATCGATGAGGTCGACGACATAGCCACGGGTGAACCGATCGATAGCATTCCCGATGCCCCCGGCCACCACCAAGGAAAGGCCCACTGTAGCCAAGGGTGATGAGGAGGGGGCGAACACGAAGAGATACAGCACCGCCGCAGCGCATACGATCAATGCCAGCACACCCAGGAACTGGGTCATGTCACTGAACATGCCCCACGCTCCCCCGGTGTTATGGACCAGCATGAGCTGAACCACTCCAGGTATGAGCGGAAGCGTTGGAGGTATGCCCGACCAAGGAGCGGAAAGAGGGCCGGTCTCAGCCCAAAGCTTGGTCAGCTGGTCAGCCAGCAGCCACAAAGCGACCACTGCGACGAAGATGATGGCATTGCGCTTCCGGTGGCTTGGCTCTCCGCTAGCGTCCAAGCCCATCAAGCACCTCCGCGCAGCGGGCGCAGACATCCGGATGTCCATCGTCGCCGCCAAGCTCACGATGATTCCAGCAGCGTTCACATTTGGAAAGATCGGTATGGGTGATGGTGGCCTTGAGCTCATCACCTGCCTCGAAGGCGACCGAAGCCACGATGAGCAGCTCGCTCACCACCCCTTCCGGTTGCCGCTCTGCCACCTCTCGCACCTCATCAGGGGCTGTCACTACGACAGCCGCCTCCTGGCTCTTCTTGATGATGCCCTGGTCACGAGCCTCTTCCATGGCCTTCGTCACCGCGTCGCGCAACGCGAGGAGCTGGGTGAAGTCCGCCTCCACAGTCGCCCCTGCATCCTCGGGCATGGCTGGCTGGAAGTCCTGGGGCTTGGGCCATCCGGCAAGCTGCACGCTGAAGGGCCTTCCCTCGCCACGCATGCCCTCCGGATAGTGCTCCCAGACCTCATCGGTGGTGAAGGAGAGTACCGGTGCCAGAACGCGCACGAGGACCTCCAACACGTCAGCCAAGACCGTCTGTACGGCACGACGACGGGGAGAATCCGCTGCCTCGGAGTAGAGACGGTCCTTCGTTGCCTCCATGTAGATAGCCGAAAGGTCATTCACGATGAAATCATAGACTGCTCGGTAGACCTGATGGAAGCGGCAATCCTCATAGGAGCGGGTCACATCCTCCAAGAGCGCCCGGGTGCGGACACAGGCCCACTGATCCAAGGGTTCCAATCCATCCCAATCCTGGATGGCCACATCATCGCTGAACCCATCCAAGCTGCCCAAAAGGAAGCGGAAGGTATTACGGATGCGACGATAGGCCTCAGAGGTGCGCTTGAGGATATCGTCAGAGATGCTCACATCCTGGGAATAATCCACACTGGCTACCCACAGGCGCAGCACATCAGCACCGTACTTGCTGATGACCTCTTCTGGATCGATCCCGTTGCCCAAGGATTTGGACATCTTCTTGCCCTCTTCGTCCACCGTGAACCCACAGTGCATGACAGACCGATAGGGCGGCGTACCATAGGCGCCTACGCTGGTGAGCAGCGAGGACTGGAACCAACCGCGATGCTGGTCAGACCCCTCCAGGTACATATCTGCCGGGAAACGCACGCCCTCATCGGCCCGATGGCGAAGGACGCTGGTATGGGATACGCCGGATTCCCACCAGACATCGAGGATGTCCCGCTCCGGCACCACGTCAGCGCAACCGCACACGGAGCACTTCACACTGGAAGGCAGGTAGTCCTTGGGATCTTGGGTGAACCAAGCATCAGAGCCATCCCGTTCGAACAGCTCTATCACCGCATCGAAGGTCTCACGGGTAGCCACGGTGGAACCGCACTTCGCGCACTTGAACACCGGCAGCGGAACGCCCCAGGACCTCTGACGGGAGATGCACCAATCAGGCCGGTCGGCCACCATGGCACCGATGCGCCGAGACGCCCACTCGGGGATCCAGGTGACCTCTTCGTTGATGGCGATGAGCGCCTCTTCGCGCAGGCTGTTCTTGTCCATGGAAACGAACCACTGGTCCGTCGCCCGGAAGATGACCGGTTCATGGCAACGCCAACAATGGGGATAGGAGTGGTTGATCTCCTTGGCAGCCACCAGGGTGCCCTGGTCCCGCAGCCACTGGATGATCTTCGGATTCGCCTCCGTCACCTCAAGGCCCGCGAAGGGACCGGCCTCATCGGTCAGGACGCCATTGTCATCAACGGGCATGAGGATGGGCAGGTCGAACTCCAGGCCCACCCGGTAGTCGTCCTGGCCATGACCAGGGGCGGTGTGCACAGCACCGGTGCCCGTATCCAGGGTGACGTGATCGCCGTAGATGACCTTGCCCGTGAGGTCATGGCGGATAGGAGCCGTGTAGGTCAGCCCGAAGAGCTGCTTGCCCTTCACGCGCACCGGCTCACCGTCACTTCCGGCAAGGAGATGGACATCCTCCCAGCCTGCGACCTGAGCCACCTCTTCCACCAGTTCCTCGGCCATGATGTAGCTCTTGCCATCCGCCTGCACCAATACGTAATCAGCGTCAGGAGCCAATGAAACGGCCACATTGGCCGGAAGCGTCCAAGGGGTGGTGGTCCAGATCAGGATGGAGGCATCCTCCCCTGCTCCAGCCGCTTCGAACACACCGGGGATGGAATCCAGCTTGAAGGCCACATAGATGGAAGGCGATACCTCATCCCCATATTCGATCTCTGCCTCAGCCAAAGCGGTATGGCAATGGATGCACCAGTGGATGGGCTTGCGACCCCGATAGATGGAACCCTTGAGGTACATGTCCCGGAACAGCTCCACATTGCCCGCTTCGTAGTCAGGGGTGTAGGTGAGATAGGGATGCTCCCAATCAGCGTTCACCCCCAAGCGCTTGAAGCCATCTCTCTGGATATCCACATACTTCGTAGCCCAATCCCGACAGAGCTTGCGCAGCTCAGGCAGGGATGTCTTCGCCATCTTCTCGGGCCCCAAGGTCTTCTCGACCATATGCTCGATGGGCTGGCCGTGGCAGTCCCAACCGGGGATATAGGGGGTGTAGTACCCCCGTTGGGCATGGGATTTATTCACGAAATCCTTGAGGATCTTATTGAAGGAGTGGCCGATATGGATGGGGCCGTTCGCATAGGGAGGCCCGTCATGCAGGATGAAGGACGTTCCTTGAGCGTTCTTCTCCAGCACCTTCCAGTACAGCCCGTTCGCCTCCCATGCCTCTAGGCGCTTCGGCTCATTCTGGGGAAGGTTCCCACGCATGGGGAAATCCGTCTGAGGAAGGTTCATCGTGTCCTTGTAATCAGCCATCTTCATGCCTCTTCAACTGTGATCCGTGGTTTTTGCGCAAAACAGTAGAAGTATAGTGGAAGCGGACATCTCCGTGGGTGGGATCAAGGCTTCCTCCTCATCTTTGCCAGGGGATGCAGCCAGGTGGCATAATACGGAGCACAGCGGCCGCATCGGACCCGTCTCAAGGCGGAGGCGAAAGGGATAGGACCATGGGATACAGGATCGTCACAGACTCGAGCTGCAATCTTCCGGAGAGCATGATAGACGCCTTCGATCTGCACATCTTCCCGCTCACGTTCATGGTCGATGAGGTGCAATACCAAAGCTATCTCAAGGGTCAGGTGACAGACCTCTCACAGTTCTACACCATGATGCGCGAAGGCAAGGTCATCACCACCTCCTTGCCGAACCTCCAGGAAGCAGACGAGGCGCTGCGGGAGATCCTGGATGCAGGGGATGACATCCTCTACATCGGCTTCTCCAGCGGGCTTTCTGGCACCTACGAGGCCATCGCGCTCCTGATGGGGTCCCTTGAAGCCGAATACCCGGACCGCAAGATGCTCTCCGTTGATAGCCTGGCTGCTTCGGGGGGTCAGGGACTGCTGGTCTGGTATGCCGCGAAGATGCGGGACGCCGGGGCCTCTATGGATGAGGTCTACCAGTGGGTCATGGATAATCGCCTGCATCTTGCCCATTGGTTCACGGTAGATGACCTCATGTTCCTCTTCCGGGGTGGACGCGTATCCCGCACCAGCGCCTGGGCCGGTACCATGCTCAACATCAAACCGGTCATGCATGTAGACGATGAGGGGCACCTCATTCCCCTGGAGAAGGTGCGCGGACGTAAGAAGTCCCTGAATGCCCTGGTAGAGCACATGGCTCAAACGGCGAATGCACCGGTAGCGGACCAGACGGTCTTCATCACCCATGGGGATTGCATCGAAGATGCCGAATACTTGGCGAAGGCCGTGCGTGAGCGGTTCGGTGTGACCGATATCATGATCAATTACGTTGATCCGGTGATAGGCGCTCACTCTGGTCCGGGCACCATGGCTCTATTCTTCTTAGCCTCAGAGCGCTAGGGCTTCAGGCATCAGTTGAACTTGAATATCCTCTGGGCCAGGTGATAGCCGCCCAGACCTGCCTTGCGACCTAATTCCGTAGGCAGATTCGTGCCCACATTCAGCACATTGGTGCGCACTCGCCTATAGAG
>CAJURZ010000042.1 GCA_910588905.1 uncultured Eggerthellaceae bacterium | reverse complement strand
GTATCAAACGACGGATTTCCCGTGGGCGAAAGAGCCTTATAGAGGCCATCGCGGGTGATGCCGGTCTCTTTAGCAAGCTGCGTCATTCCCTTAGCGCGAGCGATATCACCGAGAGCGGCGGCGATCACGGAAGTGTCGCCATCTTCCAAAGCAGCGTTGAGATAGGCGGCAATATCCGCCTCGGTCTCAAGATATCCGGATGCATCCCACTTCGTTGCCTTCTTCATTTTCATTCCCCATCATTCGTATTCCTGGTTGAGCTTCTTTGCCTTTGCGATGTCTTTCTGCTGTGTCGACTTGTCCCCGCCTATGAGGAGTAGAACAAGCTCATTGCCTCGCTTTGTGTAGTAGAGACGATAACCCGGACCGTAGTCGATCCGCATCTCATAGACCCCATCGCCAACCGGTTTTGCATCACCGAAGTTCTTCGTCAGCGATAGGCGCTGGATCCTGACGAGGATGCGTGCTCGTGCGTCGGCATTTTTGAGCCGTTTGAGCCATTTCGCGAATTCGTCTGTCTGTAGAACTTCGATCATGAATAGATTGTATACTACAGTCTATACACTGTCAATTTCAGAGGCGAATGGCCAGTTCAGTTCAACTGTGACAATTTGTCACAGTGGGGCAATCGTACTGCCTTCTTTCACCAAATCGAACATTAAGAAGGCCACGGAGCGTTGTACTCACTTGGAATTCATTTTGTACTCAGGTTTTCATGTTTCACCTGTTCAAGCTTCTACATTTTCGTTCTCATTGAGACAAAATCAATCTGCTGGTATCTGCTAGAACGTATTTGCGAGGACACGATAGAAATAAACACTTGCACTGAATTCATGGTAGTATATCAGTGTGATTGTTTATGACAAATAGAAGCGAACAGAAGATCGAGCGACTGCTCGACGAGAACAACGGCGTCCTCATCGCCTCGGAGGCGATAGGCTCGGGGATTCCGAGGAACGCGGTCTACGACTTCGCGAGGTCACGCGGGCTGGAGAAGGCGTCTCCGGGCATCTTCGTGGACGCCGACGTGTTCCCCGACGAGCTCTACCTGCTCCAGGCGCGCTACCCCAAGGTCGTGTTCTCGCACGAGACGGCCCTCTACCTTCACGACATGGCGGAGCGCGAGCCCGTCCCCATCGCCCTCACGGTGGAGTCGGGCTACCACTCGGGGTCTCTCAAAGACCAGGGCGTGAAAATCTTCTACGTGAAGCCGGAGTGGTACGGCCTCGGGATCTCCGAGGCGGAGTCGCCGGGCGGCCATATCGTGAGGGCATACGACAGGGAGCGCACCGTCTGCGACGTCGTGCGCAGGAAGGCGGCTCTGGACCCCGCCGCCTACGGGTACGCCCTCCGAAGGTACGCGGCGAGCAGGGGGAAGGACCTCGCCAGGCTCGGGCGCTACGCCAGGGAGATGGGGGTCGAGAGGCAAGTGCAGCAGGCGATGGAGGTGCTTCTGTGATCAAGGGCGCGCGCAGGGTGAAGGACCTGATCCGCAACAAGGCCGAAGGGGACAGCAGCAGGTCCCAGGCGCTCTTGCGCCACTACGCCATGGAGCGATTCCTGGAAAGGCTCGCGAATTCCCCATACCGAGACAACTTCGTGCTCAAGGGCGGCATGCTGATGTCCTCACTCGTGGGCGTGGACCAGCGCAGCACGATGGACATCGACACGACCGTCAAGGGATTGACGCTCGATACGGGCAACGCCCTCAAGGTCGTGGAGGAGATCGCCGTCGTCGAGCTCGACGACGGCATTGAGTTCCAGGTCGGCGGCGCGGGAGAGATCATGGAGGACTCCGAGTACGGCGGCGTGAGGATTGCGCTCACGGCCCGCATGGAGAAGACCCGCATCCTCCTGAAGATCGACATATCGACGGGGGACGCGATCACCCCGGCCGAGGTCATGCACAAGTACCGCCTCATGTTCGAGGACCGCGACATCGGCATATGGGCCTACCCGGTGGAGACCGTGCTCGCGGAGAAGATCGAGACCGCCCTCGCGAGGGGGACCCTCAACACGAGGATGAGGGACTTCTACGACGTCTACATGCTCCGCGAGCTGGACGGGGGCCTGGAGCCGTCCAACCTGAGAGCGGCGCTTGAGGCCACTATCGAGAAGAGGGGCAGTGGCGTCAGTGCATCCAGCTACGCTCAGACGTTGGCCGAGATAGAGGGCAGCGCGACCATGGCGGAGAGATGGCGGTCCTACGGCCTGTCGAATTCCTATGCTTCCTCGATCGCGTGGGCGGACGCCGTCGGGTCGATTCGCCTCCTGTGCGACGCGTGCTGGCAGGGTGCGCGAGAGTCCGATTAGCCGATCGCGGATTCGGAGCCTATATGGCAAATTTCGGTCGGAAACGGCGAACATTACCACCATGCGCCCAGGAAGAACCGCACCCGGTTTACTCCAAAGAAGAACCCGTTTAAGATTTAGGACGGTACCAAGATGGTAATCCTCATAGGCGGAGCGAGCCATACGGGCAAGACCCTCCTGGCGCAGAGGCTCATGGAGCGGTACCGCTATCCCGTGCTCTCGATCGACCTTCTGAAGATGGGGCTCATCCGCAGCGGCCAGACAGAGCTTACGCCCGAGGACGACGACCTGCTCACCCCTTACCTGTGGGAAATCGTCCGGGAGATCATAAAGACGGCCATCGAGAACAGGCAGAACCTCATCGTCGAGGGATGCTACATTCCCTTCGATTGGGAAGACGGCTTCGATCCCGGCTACCTTGAGCAGATAGAGTGCGTCTGCCTCATCATGTCGAAACAGTACCTGGAGGATCACGGTGACGATGTCGCGCGCTTCGAGAATGCGATCGAGCGGCGGGTCACCAGCGAAGTGGACATCGGCGAGCTCATCGAAGAGAACGAGCGAAACCTCGTGTCGTGCCGACAGCGTGGGCTGCGGTACCACCTCATCGACGGTAGCTACGACGTTGGAGAACCGGAGGTCTGCTTCTTGTCCGGCAAAGACCTCGATGCGGCAGCGAAGCTGTTCAGCGACACAGTCCATGCGGTCAACTCCAGGGACTACACCCCCGAGCAGCTCGACGCCTGGGCGCCCCGAGACGAACGGCGCTTGGTGCAAATTGCCGAAAAGCTTTCGGGGCAGCAGACGGTCGGTCTCAAGGAGTGCGGCATCCTCATCGGCTTCGGCAGTCTGGACGACGAGGGCGACATCGACATGCTCTTCGTGCACAAGGATCGACAGGGGCAGGGTGTCGCGAAGGCCGTCCTCTGCGAGCTTGAGCGCTTGGCTCTGAAGAGCGGCAAGCAGGCCGTCTCCACCTTCGCCTCGGTGACCGCGCGGCCCTTCTTCGAGCGCATGGGCTATGGGGTGGAGCGCGAGAACGTCGTCGACAGAGACGGCGTGTCGCTCGTCAACTACCTTATGAGCAAGCAGCTTTCATAAGGTAGAGAGTAGAACTCATCGCGAACTCACTTTGAACTCTTGGTTTCACGTTTGCGCAGGTAGAGGATTTACATCCATACCCTAATTTTACTCCAGCGTTATTCCTGGGTGTAAAAATGCGTCCTATGCAATAGACGGTTGAACTCAACTATAATGTGTGCGGAGAGTTTCGGCTGGTCAGGCAGTAGGTTTTCTAGTTTTCCGATTTACTCCCTCACGCTAAGACCAGAGATCGCGAAACGAGTGAGTTCAAAACGGTACTGGAAATGCTCGGCACTGGCTGGACATCCTGTAACGAGGTGATACGACATGACATTGTTCGAACAACTATCCGTCACTCCCACCATCGAGTGGGAGTGAGACGCCAGTTCAGAGGCTATTTCTATCTAGTCTAATGTTTTGTAATTCTGCGGAACTTGCATCCATTCCGTTAGGGAAAAGCTGTAAGCCACTGGGAAAAGCTCTCAAGCAGAAATTGCCGGATTCAGACCCGCCGAAACCTCGGCTTCGGCACGATTCGCGCTCTTGTCGAGATACAGAAAACAGTACCGGACGTTCTAACGCCGCATGAGGCAGGCCTCGAAAGGAAGTCAAAACCAGACTCTATCGGAGAGGCGATTGGTGCTAACTGTGTTTGTTTTGACGGTGACGGCTATCGGTGGTGTTTGAACAATCAAAAAAAGACGTCACCTTTCGAGAACTTTCGATGCAAGAGCAGTGCCACTTGCACATCACATGCAGTGCTCGTAAGTCAATTCGTTGGGGGAGGTGACATTGTCACTGGGACCATAACGGAGGCTATCAAGCAAGAGACGGATGACGACGCAAGGACGAGAAGGAATGTGGAAGCTCCTGCGGCAAATCAATAGCTTCTTGGAGGGGCTTTCTTGACATCGCGGCATCGCCGCAGCGGGTCGCGCGCCGGCGCTGTTCCCTCCTCGCGCGGCCCTGCATGAAGGAGGGGCTGCCATGCGGAAGGTCGGCGCTTCCTCCTCCTCGACCGTATTTCATGATCGCCGGTTCTGGGCGGGGATGGTAGAGCGAAGCGAGAGCGGCAGGCTCGCCGTATCGAGGATGAGCCCCTGGGATGCCGAGACCGCCCTGGCGGGTTCGCGCTACGTGCCGTCTCGGAGACGCGCTGCCCTTTGGGCATCGGGGCCGTCGAGCAAGGCGTTTCCGCCCATCGTCCGATAGCCGCCCGGATCTGACGGCGAAACACCAGTTCACTATCCTCATCCTCTGGGGGTGAAAGCGTAATTCACCCGTTCATCCGCTCGAAAAGGAACCCTTCGACAACCCATTATGGGCCTAACCCCGTGTCGACACGCTTAAAGGGGATCCGTAACGAGAGGAACGAAGAGGTGAGGTAATGGGAGCAAAGACGACAGCGGCCCCGGCAATCAAGCTGGACACGCTATCTGACGTGAATGATCTCGGCAAGCCTTATAAGTTTGATGACGAAGACACTGGTCTCCATGTAACCCGCAGCTGCGTCTGGTCTCCTCCGGGGTGCCACCCCGTGGGATGCGGCGTGAAGCTCTATACCGACGACAACGGCAAGCTGGTGAAGGTGGAGGGCGACGAGAACCATCCGGTCACCCAGGGCCGCCTGTGCATGCGCTGCATCGCCTTGAAGGACTATGTCTACAATGCCTCCCGTGTAATCCATCCCATGAAGCGTGACCGCAAGTATCGCGGCCAGGCTGACAAGTGGGAGCAGATCACCATGGACGAGGCCCTGGACATCATCGAGAAGAACTACTGGGAAGTGGTGAAGAAGTATGGCCACGAGAGCGTTCTGGTCTATACCGGCACCGGTCGCGACGGCGGCGTGACTTCCGGATCCAACCTGGCGGCGCTGGTCTTTAACACCCCCAACTACTGCTACACCCAGTCTGGTTACGCCTGCTATCTGCCCCGCATGGCCGCTAGCGTCTACTGCTCCGGCATCGCCTATACCGAGGTTGACTACGCTGGTACGCTGGAGGGCCGCTATGACGACCCGGCCTATCGCCTGCCCGAGGTCATCGTGCTGTGGGGCAAGGATCCGCTGCCGTCCAACCCCGACGGCTTGTTCGGCCATTCCATCATCGATATGATGAAGCGCGGCTCGAAGCTGATCGACGTGGATCCCCGCGTCACGTGGATTTCCACCAAGGCTGACTATCATCTGCGCATCCGCCCTGGCACCGATACCGCCCTGGGCATGGCCATGATCGACGTCATTTGCAAGGAGAAGCTCTACGACGAAGATTTCGTCGAGAACTACTGCTATGGCTTCGACCAGTTCGCCGAGCGCTGCGCCACCATGCCTCCGGAGAAGGCGGCCGAGATCTGCGGCGTGGACGCCGAGGACATCAAGGGTGCGGCCCGCTTGTACGCCAACGCCGCCCAGGCCACCATTTCCTGGGGTCTGGCCGTGGACCAGAAGACTAACGGCCTGCAGAACGGCCAGGTCATCGTTGCCCTGACCGCCATCACTGGCAACATTGACCGCCCTGGCGGCCAGCTGGTGGCTGGCGCCGGCACGGTGGTCACCGGCGGCGAAAACGATGACGCCGAGATGAGCGCCCTCATGCGCGTGGAGGATGATGAGCTCCACATGAAGATGATCGGCATGGCCGAGTATCCCGGCTATTGCGGCTTCTGCAACAACTCCCATGCCGACTTGACCCTGCGTGCCCTGGAGACGGACAAGCCCTATCCGGTGCGTTTCGGCATGATCATGAACAACAACTTCGCCGCCTGCGATTCCGCTGAGCCTGACCGCTGGATCAAGGCCAGCGCCAAGGCCCTGGACTTCTGCTTCGGCTTCGATTGCTTCATCACGCCGTCCATCCAGTGCGCGGCTGACCTGTTCATACCCCTGGCCACCACGGCCGAGGCGGAGACCGTGGTTTCCGTGAACTACGGTGCCACGCCGGTCTATCGAGGATTCCAGAATCCGGCCATCAAGGTGGGCGATTGCCTGGGCAACGCCGAGTTCGCCGCCATCATGGGCAAGCGCCTGTGGCCTGAGAAGTTCGCCGCCATGGGCATCGACACCACCGAGGACTTCCTGAAGTACGTGTGGCTGGGTAAGAGCACCTACGACGAGCTGGCTCCTACTGTGGTCAACCAGTACGACCATGAGTACTTCAAGTATGCGAAGGGCCACATGCGTCCGGATGGCGCCCTGGGCTTCGCCACTCCCTCCGGCCGCATCGAGCTGTGGTCGTCCGCCTACGCCCAGTTCGGCGACGATCCGCTGCCCTACTACGAGGAGCCCCACTACAGCCCTTACAGCGATTCCGAGTACATGCTGCCGGCGTACAAGGAGCTCTATCCCTTCATCCTGACCACTGGCGCGCGCACCTACTGCTACTTCCATTCCGAGGAGCGCCAGGTGCCCGTCCTGCGCGAGATCAATCCTGATCCGCTGATTGAGATCAATCCCGTCGACGCCCATCGCCTGGGCATTGCCGATGGCCAGTGGTGCAAGGTCAGCAACATGATCGGCGAATGCTACCTGAAGGCGAAGATCACCCAGGCCGTGAAGCCCGGCGTGCTCCAGGCCCAGCATGGCTGGTGGTTCCCCGAGGAGAGCGGCGATGCGCCGCATCTGTTCGGAACGCTGCGCTCCCAGATCAACAACCTGATCCCGAACTTCCACACGGGCAAGATCGGATTCGGCGCGCCGTTCAAATCCATCATCTGCAACATCGAGCCCACGGATAAGAACTTCGACACGGACATGCAGATGATCCAAGAGAAGTTCGGAAGGGTGGAGTAACCATGACTGCATACGGGCTTTTGATCGATTACGAGTACTGCACCGGCTGCCAGTCTTGCGAGGTCTCCTGCAAGATGGAGCATGACTTCCCGGTGGGCAAGTGGGGCATCCGCGTTTTCGATGACGGTCCCTGGGAGATTGATCCCAAGCGGTTCAACTGGAACAAGGTTCCGGTGCCCACGGATTTGTGCGATCTGTGCGCCGAGCGCACGGAGCGCGGCCGCGAGCCTATCTGCGTGCATCATTGCCTGGCCAACGTCATGCACTACGGTCCGGTGGAGGAGCTGGCTGCCATGATGGACGGCTCCATGAAGAAGGTCCTGTTCGTTCCCACCCAAAAGTAGCGGGAGGCCAGCCATGAGAGACGTTGAGCGTTTTGGTCGCTATGCCCTGGTGAACTATCGGGGCGGCGTGGAGGGCGAAGAGCCATTCGAGGACTACTTCGACGACGCGCCTCGCAAGTTCCGCCTCGGCTACAACGAGGTGCCCCGTGGTATCGAGGATGCCTTGTTCGAGATGGCCATAGGGGAGACCCGCGACGTGGTAGTGCCGCCGGAGAAGGCCTATGGCACCCATGATCCTGCTGGCGTCCAGGTGCGCATGCGCGCCGACGTGCCGGATGGGGAGACATTGGAGGTCGGTTCCGTTCTCGGGTGGACCAGCCCCATCTCGCGCCAGGTGCTACCGGTGCGTGTGGTCGAAGCCACTCAAGACTATGTGAAGCTGGACTACAACCACCCCTTGGCGGACAAAACGCTGATGTACACGCTCCATCTTGTGGACGTCGTCGACGAGTAGCGTCTCTCGGGTTTCGGCCGAGGCCGGGCCGCCTGCTTGAGGCGACCCGGCCCCCGACTTGACAGAAACGAGGATACCCATGTTCAAGGGACCCAACGGCTTCGGCCGGCTTATGAACATCTTCATGTGCGTCATCATGTGCGCCGTTCTGAGCATCGTCATTCCGCTGCTCATCCAGCAGCCCCTCGCCCCGATCTCCTTTCTGCAGAGCTTCGTGCTGAGCTTCTGCGTGGCCTACCCCTTCGGCGACCTGCTCCCAGCCGTTAGCTGGGGAGCCGGGCTCGCCGGCGCCTTGCATCTGCGGGGATTCCTGATGTATTTGGTGCAGTGCGTCGTGGTGGCCATAGTGCTCATCACCTGCATTGCCTTTGTCATGTCTTTTATAAACCTGATCCTGGTCGGCGGCATGGGCGCGGTGCTCGGCTTCTTCCTGGCCATCTGGCCCGGCGCCCTGCTGGTTGGATTCATCGCCATTCTCGTCACGCTAGGGC
>CAJURZ010000041.1 GCA_910588905.1 uncultured Eggerthellaceae bacterium | reverse complement strand
CTCGGAGATCTCCCTCGCCACGAGCATGGCATCGCCTCCGAGCAGCTGAAGCGATCCGGTGACGTCGATCCACGACTCGTCGAGGCCGAATGGCTCGACGAGATCTGTGTAGCCGTAGTAGATCATGCGCGCCAGTCGCGAGTAGCGCTTGTAGGCTGCATAATCGGGCGGCACAACGATGAGCTCGGGGCACTTCTGCTTGGCCTGCCAGATCGCCTCGGCCGTCTTCACGCCGCAGGCCTTAGCCTCCCGGGACTTCGCGAGGATGATCCCGCTCCTGCGCTCAGGGTCGCCCGCCACCGCCACGGCCTTGCCCCTCAGCCCCGGGTCGAGGTGCTGGGCGACGCTCGCGTAGAAGGCGTTCATGTCGATATGCATGATGACCCTGTCGCCCATGGCACCACCTCGCTATCAAAAGGGAACATGTGTTCGATTATCGTGAATCCCTATGATGCACCCGATCGCTTATTCAGTCAATCGAACAGATTGTGGATTTTTCGGAACGGCGAAGCTATAAAGCTCCTGGATCACATGCGAAAGTTTCACTGTGACAATTTGTCACAGTTGCCCTGAACAGGGCATATATCATGAAAACCGAGTTTGTGACAACATGGGCGGATCAGATTATCTAAGACGCTAGACCTAACCGGTGTCCCAAAACGGAACAACGCTGTCGATGCAGGTATGAGAGTATTAGGGAGAGGTTAGGAGCGACGATGGCGAAACATGCGCAAAGCATATTCAAATTCAGCTGCGGTGGCTTCTTCGGCGGCTGCTGGGAGCTTGAGATACTCAAGTCAAGCGACGGATATCTTGCAACATACTCGCGCTCCTTCTACCCTGAGCCCGAATGCAGGGATTTTCATGTGACCGATGCCCAGATGGAGAAGTTGGAGCGCCAGCTGGATGCCTCCGGCGTGGAGGATTGGTACTGCCATTACTTCAGCCCGGTCCTGGACGGAACGCAATGGGATGTCTGCGCTCGTGGAGAAAGCTACGGCGGATCGAACGCGTTTCCCAAGGGATTCGATGCTCTGACGGCGTTCCTGGCAGAGGAATTCGGTTGTAAGGAGCTCATGGTCGAGGGTGGATACGAATCCTCTTTCCCCGACGAAATGCACGGAATCGACCACGTTGCGGCTTACGCCGATGTGTTGGTGAACGTCGATGAGCTCCGCCGTAAGCACCGATCGGGGCTCTTGGACGAGGACGAGGTCAAGGATGGAGAAGAGGAGGCAGAAGTTGCCGCAAGCGAACTTCTGCACGACCTCTATGTACTCGCAGAGGAGAATCCCCGATACAAGGACTACGGGAAGATCCTCGAAAGCCATGGAATTCCCCTCGATGTCCGGAGGATAGCCGAGCAGGACATGGATGGCGCGGACGATCTGCTCATCATAGCCTCCATGATCGCCATCTCAAGATCGGACAGGTTCTGCGGATATAGCGACAACTTCGGCAAATGCGCCAAGAACGGTACTTTCGCGCGCTGGCTTTCCCGACTTTGACAGGACTCTGCGCTTCTCAGCGGCAGCTTCTGATGCGCGCCATAGCGGCGTTGATGCGATATCGCTGGGCGAAAGCTTGTGCTTGATCGAGATCTGACTTCCTTCCAGAAACTATCTGCTCGCATGGGGGCTCCGAGACGAAATATCCGGCGTTGATCTCGATGACAGAATCGTCCGAGGCCTCAATGATCTCGCATTTCGTAGGTCCATCGTTGGAATAGCGAACCGCAAGTGCGGATGATAGCGGAAGCGTAAGGTCATCGATGTGGTACTTTCCGTCCTTCTGAAGCGTAGAGTTGAAATGCGGGGGCAGGGAGGAGGTGATGAAGCGGGCTTCCCCTTGCGGTCTGATGAAGCAGCAGCGAAGCCTTTCAAGATCGTTCTTGGCGAAATACGTGGGGCTCCCCTTGCATCGCCAAAGCGCGAGCACCATCTGGTTCGCGCCCTTTGCCAGAACCTCGATCTCCTCAGCCATTCCCGCTTGGGCCAGAACTTCGCAGCCCCATCTCACTTCGGGATCGTTGTACATCGCATCGTAATCCGGCTCGTAGTCTGCAAGCATTGCAGGGTGCCTCGCGATAAGGTGTCCGACCAGCCACAAGAGCGCCCTTCGCTCCTTTTCGTGGATGCGCCCGGCATCTATCTGGACATCTATCTTGCGTAGGAGAGCCGATTGCTCTCCCTCTATCTGGGAAAGCTTCTTCTCGATCTTCCCGGGGAGGAGGTGACGCCCATGCCAGCTCCTCTGGCATCTCGCTTCCATCTCATAATGGTAGTTGCGCTCGCACACGTCTTCCGATCTGCTCTTATAGGTCTTACCCGCCCTGCGGTTGTAAACCCAGAGACTGTCGCCATCATCCGAAAAACGCCTCAGGTAGTACTGGGGCACATAGTGCTGCTTTTTCGGGGTGTTTTCCTCTGCCAACCTGCTCATCTCGCTTTCGCAAACGCCACCCAACCGCCCGGATGATGACATCGAATTGTTACAGCATATCAACATCGCATACTAAATCATCGCAATCAAGATGGGTGTCCCATTTCGGAACAACTACCCCTTGCCACAGGGTCTATTATGAACACACGAAATGCTTCAAACGGGCGATAGCCCGAAGCGGGTTCCAAGCATCCGGCGCAACAGCGCCGACAAGACCGGGAAGGAGGACTGGCATGGGAACCGAGAGATACACGATCATGGCCAGTTCGCCGTCGGACGCGAGGAAGCCAGACATGTCACCAAGAACCTCGCACTGATTCAAGGTGCCGCAATAAGCCCCGACAAACGTCGGGGCTTTTTTCCGAAAGAACAGACAGATGGGCCACCTCGAACAAGGCAGCTGTGTGGGTTTAGCGAATTTGTGACTATGCGGGACTGTGCGGGACTGTGCGCAAAAATCACGAAGCACCAGCCCGGAAAACCTGCAATCATCGCCGCCATCAAGAAGAGTCGAGAGCATTCGACAGAAGTTGAAGAAACGAGCAAGAAGAAGGCGGAATGCAAATGCCGAAAGATATCAGGGAAATGAAGCGCGAAGAGCCGGTGTCCAACCAGACCAACGACATGAAGTCTCCACGGCTCCTGAGCGTGGGAGAAGTCGCCGAGAGCCTCGGCGTCTCGACAGCGAAAGTCTACCAGCTGATCCGAAAGGGCGAGCTTGAGGCCGTGAACCTCGGGCGCCTCTACAGAGTGACGCCGTCGGCGATCGAGCGGATGCTCGATCGCCTATCGGGCTCAGGCCGGCAAGGGTCTTGAGAGCCTCGGGCTGTCTGTTCGAACGAAGAACAGGAGAGTATATGCCCGAGATCTTTGACGATTCATCGAAGCAGCCGGTGCCCGTGCAGGACATCTACAACGCCTACGAGGTAGCCCGGCTCTTAGGCATAAGCAAGAACAAGGTATGGGAGCTCTCGAAGAGGGGCAACGACCCCCTGCCGCTCAGGCGCATGGAAGGCCAGAAGAAGGGTTCGATCGCGTTCAGGGTAGAGCTACTCGACTGGGCCATGCGCAACTTCTCGAAAATCGGCGTCGGGTAGGCGGCAGCAATGCATGCGAAGAGAGAACCCGCGCGCCCGCGCGACGGCGACGCCTTTTTGATCCTGCACCCCTTCATGTGGAAGGAGCTCGGGCTCAAGGGCACGTCGCTGCTCGTGTTCGCGCGCATCTACGGATTCTGCAAGGACGGCGGGACATTCTACGAGAGCCGCAAGAGGACCTCAGCCTACCTCGGCGTGTCCGAGCGCTCTGTCATCAGGGCAGTGTCCGAGCTGGAGCAGAGAGGGCTCATCACCGAGACCGGAGGCGAATGGGCAAGGGACGGGATGACCACGAGGAGCTACGTGCTCGGCCGTCGCGCGATGAGGACGTCCTGCGTACCTGGCAAGTTGTCACCCCCTGACAAATCGTCCGCTTCCAAGCATGGAGGAGATGACGGGATGTCGCCTAAGGGGGTGCCAGATTGGCACCTTAAAAGCAAAGAAGAATACAAAGAAGAAGGATAGGAAAGGAGCTGCGGGATGGCAGACGAGGAGAGCCGCATCATCACCTTGGCATCGGCCAAGGAGCGCGGCCTGGAATACGAGGAGCCCGCAGAGCGCAGATGCGAATGGTGCGGGGACGTCCTCGACCCCATCGGACTCATCGGCTTCAACGGCAAGGTCATCTGGATCGGGGCCAAGGAGTGCGAGTGCGACGGAGCCTGCGAGGAGCGGGCGCGCGCCGAGGAGGCCGAGAGGAAGCGAAGGGCCAAAGCCGAGGCCGAGGCGCTCAGGCGGTGCGGCGTGAAGCCCCGCTTCGCCCATGCCAAGGTCGACAGGCGCGAGATCGCCGAGTACCTGAACGCCTTCGATATGAAATCAGGCGTGGGGCTCTACATCACGGGCCCCTCCCGCGCGGGCAAGTCCCATTGCGCCACCGCGCTCGCCAAGGCGTTCTTCGCGAGCGGGTACAGCGTGCTCATGACGTCGTCCTTCTCCATGCTCGACGAGATCAAGGCGAGCTACGACGCCCCCTCCAAGCAGGGAGTCGAGCGCTATGCGGGATACGACGTGCTCATCATCGACGACTTCGGCAAGGAGAACGCGAACTCCTGGGTCATGGGCACGCTCTTCCAGATCATCAACGACCGCTACGAGAACATGAAGCCGACCGTGGTCACATCTCAATATGCGCCCGACGCCCTCAAGTCGCGCATGGGGCGCAGCGGGGAGCGCGAGAGCGCCGAGGCGATAGTCGAGAGGCTCAAGGAGACGTGCCGACTGGTCGTGCTCCCGCCGAGGAAAAATGTGGGTTTGATGGATAAGTGACTGTCCGTGACCATGCGGGACTGTGAGAAAAATCCCCGTCCCATCAGGGAATCGACCACGCTATAACCGTTGCAGGGCGGCGAGGAGAAGCGGGTCAGCCGAAACACTCTCACAAACGCAACCGGGCGAGGACGACTTACAGCGCCTCGCCGCCGAACCACCGAACCGAGGGGAGCCGATGCGAGTCGGCTCCCGAGGAGGAGACGGAAATGTACAACATGGTGCCGGTCACGGCGGAGGAACAGGAAAGCCTGGAGGCGATCTGCCAGAAGAACGGCTGGCTCAAGCGCAGCGGATACGACTGGCAGGACGACCCCTATCTGGAGGAGTACCCCTACGAGTTCGACCGCTGCTTCTCGCTGGAGGACCTCTCCGACTTCTTCAAGGCCGGGAACTGGGCCATCAGGCAGGGAGTCGTCTACGGCGACCTCGCGTTCATCCAACAGGTGGACGGGGGCGACGAGTGGTGGACGCTCAAGCAGGACGGAGAGACATGGGTCCCCTTCGAGTCCATCGGCTTCAAGAGGATCGCGGGAGACATCTCGGAATTAACCCGCCACGTCGCGGGAATGCGCCTCGCCACCATAGATGAATGCAAGCACCTGGACTACCTTCCGCCTAAATCAGACATGCAATGGGTAGGCAACGCCTTCCCCTATCTCGACGACGGCTGGGTGGCGGCAAGGAACTGCGACTTCAGGATCCACGTGGCGCTCAACCGCATGGGCAAGCTCCTCACCGTCAACGCCCCGTCAGAGGAATACATGGTCGACCAGGCGCAGGAGGGCATGTCCCTTCTCGACGCGATCAAGTCCCAGGTCGAGAGGGCCGTTCAGTACAAGGCCGAGAGGATGACGGAGAGCCTCGCCGACCGCACGCAGGCGGCGCTGCGCGCATCCGAGAACCAGCAGCGCGCCGACCGCGCAAGCGAGTCGCGCGAGACGGCCAGATAGATTAGAAGGAGGAGGACGACATGGCAAGCGATTTCGGAGACGAGAGCGGAGAGAAGCTCTTCGACTGGATGCTCAGGATGGGCCAGGACGCGAGCCAGGACGCTATCCTGGCGAGCGCCGAGAGGCTCAAGAGCGCCATCAGGAACCTGAGGGGCCAGATCGAGGAGCCCGCAGTTGAAGCGGAGCGCGAGGACGTGCGCGAGTACGCACGGCTCAACCTCTCGGAGTTCGAGGAGCTCCCCGACTACGCGACCCTGAAGGAGGTCATCGACGAGCGGCTCGCCGAAGCCGCGATCGAGCACGACTTCGTAGAGGTCGAGGGGCACGACCACCTTGTCTTCAAGGTGGCGGACGCCCCCGAGGTCGACGAGGCGTTCGGAAACCTTGAGCACGACGTCGATGCAGCGGCGGAGCGCGCCTGCGAGACGCGCGGGCGCGAGCTCACCGAGGAGCGCGACCAGGAGCCGCTGGAGAAGAAGGCCGAGGCAGCGAAGGCCGCATCCAGGGCGGCGCACGAGGCCAAGGAGGCGACGAGGCAGATCGAGAAGGTCGAGGTGAAGACCCGATGAAGTCGGAGCTCATCCTCATCGCGGCGCTATCGGGCGCGGCCCTCCTTTTCGGCAACGTCGCCACGGCCGCCGTCATGGCCGCAGGAAGCTCCGGGGCCGACCTCGTCTCCACGGCGATGGGCCTCGCGGCGCAAGGTGCGATCCCGTCAATGGACCCGCTGCCGCTCGCTATCGGGTGCGCCTGCGCGTGCGCCGTCTGGCTCGCATGGGTCAGATGGTGGGAGCGCAGGGGGCGCTACCGCAAGGGCGAGGAACACGGGAGCGCACGCTGGGCGACGGCGAAGGAGATCGAGGCGTACTCGGATCGGAAGGACGCCGACAACAACATCATCCTCACCAAGCAGGCGAGCATCCGCCTGATCGACACCGCCCACGACCAGAAGACCGAGACGAACGACAACGTGCTCGTCATCGGCGGACCCGGCACGGGCAAGACGCGCTACTTCGTGAAGCCGAACCTCATGCAGGGAAACGCCAACTACTTCATCACCGACCCCAAGGGCACGCTCATCCACGACATGGGCCACGTCCTCGAAGGGCTCGGATACGAGATCAAGACGTTCGACACCATAGACTTCGCAAGCTCCATGCACTTCAACCCCATCGCATACATCGACGGCGAGGCGGCGACGCTGCGCTTCGTGGAGTGCCTCATCAAGAACACCACCGGCGACAAGGACCATGCAGGGGACCCGTTCTGGGAGAACGCCGAGAAGCTCCTCTACACGGCCCTCGTCTCCTACCTCCTCTTGCACTGCCCTGAGGAGGACAGGAACGTGCCGGGGCTCCTGTCGCTGCTCTCGCTCGCGGACGCCCGCGAGGACGACGAGGACTACCTGAGCCCGCTCGACATGCTCTTCAACGAGCTTGAGACCGGAGAGAGGCTCGTGAGGAAGCCCTCGGCCAAGAAGTACGACCGCGCGTCCCGCGCGTTCGACAACGGCGCCGGAGGCTTCGAATGGGTGAAGGTGGCCGCGCCCGTGCGCCCCGAGGACGACTTCTCGCTCTCAAGCTACAAGCAGTTCAAGGTGGCGGCGGGAAAGACGCTCAAGTCCATCATGGTCTCCTGCAACGTGCGGATGAAGCCGTTCGACATCGCCGAGATGAGGGAGCTTCTGCGCTACGACGAGATGGAGCTCGACCGCATGGGCGACGCGCACAGGAAGGTGGCGCTCTTCTGCTCGATGTCGGACACCGACTCGACCTTCGACTTCGTGTTCGCGCTGCTCATGCAGCAGGCGCTCGACTCGCTCTGCGAGACGGCGCTCTCGCGCTTCTCGGGACGCCTGCCCAGATGCGTCCACTTCATGTTCGACGAGTTCGCCAACATCGGCACCATCCCGGACTTCGAGCGCATGATCACGGTCACGCGAAGCCGCAACATCGCGGTCTCGATGATCCTGCAGTCCCTCTCCCAGCTTGAGGAGTCATACGGGGAGAACAACGCCAAGACCATCATGAACGCCTGCGACACGCTGCTGTTCCTCGGGGGCAAGTCGACAGACACCAACCAGAAGATCGCCGACATGATCGGCAAGCAGACCGTCGCCAACATCACCGTGAACGACTCGCGGGGCGCGAACCCCACCTACACGCACAACTACGGCCTCATAGAGCGAGAGCTCATGCAGGCCTCCGAGGTGGCGAGGCTCCCGCGCGACGAGGCGCTCGTGCTCATAAACGGCGCGCAGGCGTTCAAGGACAAGAAGTACCCGCTTGAGACGCACCCGAGGCACGGGGCGCTCAAGGCCGCAGAGGATGCGGGGGCGTTCGACTTCAGGGCGTACCGGGCGAGAAGGGAGGGGGCGCTTATGGAAGCGTGAGTAATGGCTGCGACAGGTGCCTAGACCCAAGGGCCGGGGCAGAACCTCCAAGTACCGCGACCGGCCGTCGCAGCCGAGATGCAAGGGAGCACGCACGTGCCCCTCGATCCGAAATTCTACCATCAGCCCGCCGCCTGGAACCTCCAAGTACCGCAGGCGCGGGCGAATCGAGATGCAAAGGAACACCCACATGCTCGCAAACATCATCAGCCTCGTATCGGGCTGCGTGACCTTCCTCGGCGGCTTTCTGGTCGTCTGGGGCGCGGTCTCGCTCGGCCTCGCCATACGAGAGCAGCAGGGAGGCTCGCAAATTGCCTCCGCCATATCCACCATCGCTGGCGGCGCGATCATCATCGCCGCAGCGGTCTACTTCGGGATGCTCGACACGTCCTGGCTGCCCGCCTAAGGGAGGTGCCAGGCCATGTCGCTTCAGATCCCCATTCAGAAGGACATCGGCGAGTACGAGGAGAAGATCGTCGGGAAGCTCTCGTTCCGCACGCTCGCGTGCGTGGCGGGCGGCTTCGGGTCGGCGATCCTCGTGGCAGCGATATGCCACTTCTGGGTCGGCATAGAGGTCGCCGACGCGGCGTTTCCCGTCATGTGCGCCTCCATTCCCTTCTGGCTCGCCGGGTTCTGGCGGCCGTTCGGGATGCGCGCCGAGAAGTTCGCGCCCCTTCTGATCAACCACCACCTGAAAGACCAGAGGCTCCTCTACGAAAGCCCGCAGGACAAGTCGCTCCCGCGCATCGAGGCGGGAAGGCCCTCGCGCAGGGCGAAGAGGATAGCCAGACGAAAAGGAGCAGAGGCCAATGAGCCAACGAGAGAATGCGAAAAGTGCAAGGAAAGAGAGAACGAGCGACAAGGAGAAGCTCAAGGCTGAGAAGAGGCTCGCGAAGGCGCGCATCAGATCCGAACGCGCAGCGAGGGCCAAGGCCAGGCGCGAGAGGTCGGGCTCGGCGAGCTTCATAAAGCAGCTGATGGGCTCTGCCAGCAAGTCGGATAGATCCAAGAAGGCCCACGAGGAGAAGCTCAAGCGACAGAAGAAGGCGCGCGCCCAGGCGGGCGAGATCACCTCCTATATCGGCTATGACGCCATCTACAAGGACGGCATAGCCCAGGTAGAGG
>CAJURZ010000040.1 GCA_910588905.1 uncultured Eggerthellaceae bacterium | reverse complement strand
GATAGATGATGTCCTTCAGATCCTTGCGGGTGGTAGGCTCTCCCCCCGTGAGCTGAACGGCCCCATCCGTACCCACGGCATCCGCGATGACCTGATACATGGCCTTGATCTCTTCCATGGTGGGGTCGTATTCGCCTGTCTCAGAGGAAGCGAAGCAGACCGGGCAGTGCAGATTGCAGTTGCGAGTGACCTCTATCTCAAGGAGCGTCCCGCGCCGCCCGTGACGGGCGCACGTCCCGCAGCCGAAGGGGCAATCCTCCGTAGCCGGGATGGTGTTCTGGGGACGCGTCTTCGGAAAGGCCTCGGAGCGCAGCCACTGATAGTGGTCTGCGTCCGGCCACATGCGGGTAGCGAGCACCCCGTGCTCAGGGCACGTGCGCTCCATCCACACGATGCCCTCATCATCCGCATAGACCTCAGCGGGTAGCTCGCGCAGGCAATCCGGGCAGAGCGCCTGGGTGGTGTGAAGGAGTTCCTTATTCTGCATCGATATACTGCCTTGGGTCATGCTCTTCATTGGGCGGTGTGGATACGCTGATGCCCATGAGATCGCACCAGGTGAGCACCCGATTCGGCACGAAGAGCTCTGATTGGAACTGGGCCGCCTTGCGGATGGCCTTCATGCAGGAGATGGCATGGGCGAGGTCTGTGGTCTCGTCGATGTCGGCCACCGGGGAGAAGTAGGCCACCGGGATGTCCGCCTCCTCTATCTTGCGCATATAGGCATCCAGAGCAGGCACGCCGTCCTTGTTGTAGTAGACGCCCTGGTTGTCTATGGGCGTATCCTTGGACAAGCCGATCAGCGAGGTGCCGCATTCTTGGCAGGGGGCCAGCACGAAACCGGGGCGCCCGATGGACTGGAAGTACTCCAGCCACTGGAAGGCATATTTGAGGTCAGACTTGGGCAGCGTGGGGATGTCTCCGCCAATGGAGACGATGTTGTCGTAGCCCATGGCGAAGATCTGGGCGATGGCATCGTCGAAATGGTCATCGAAGGTGGCACCAGAATCCGTCAGGAAGTGGATCTCCATGGGCCAGGGGCCTATCTCGTCGAAGGTCTCCTTCATGAGCGGCAGGTTGCTGGCGGGGGTGGTGGACAGGAAGAAGTCATAGGTGACCTTATCGGCGCTGGGGTCTGCCGCCACCAGCGCATCATTGTCCCGCTGCATCTCTATGAGAGCATGCATGGCAAGCTCTGAGACGTCATAGAGGCTGAGCTTGAAGAACTGGGCTGCCTGCTCGTCGGTGAAGATGCCGCCATGGGCCTTGGTGAGCCTCGTCTTCACCATGCCCGGAATGGGCGGTTTGCTGAATACCAAGAGCGCTTGCTTGCGTTCGGTCATCGTATCTCCTTGCGTTCTCATCTGCCCTCCGCGCTCAGGCGAAGGAGCTCTTCTTCTCTATGGCATCCGACCAGGTCAGATGCCCGTCATCCACCTTGACCATGCAGTCCATGGCGTTATAGGCCCAGGTCCCGATCATGGGCTCAGACTGAGCGAGGGCACAACTGGTGAGCGTATTGATATTGCTCTCGAAGATGCCGCCGAAGCCAGGGGCTTGAACGGCCTCTTCCGGATGCCACCAACCGTAGTCTGCATGGATCACGTCTTCGGTCATGGGGATTATACCCAGGACGAACCGCGCTTCTCCCTTGTCGGTGGCGAGCGCTACGACATCTCCCGCCTTCGCACCCAATCGGTCTGCCGTTGCCTGGCTCACCTCGGCCAGCGGATAGGGCTTCCGGTGGCGGAAAGGCGGGTGATTGAAGTACATGGAAGCGTTATAGGGCTGACGACGGCCTCCCGTGATGAGGGCCAGGTGAGTCCAGCCCTCCTCTTCGCGCGCCTTCTGGAAACCCTCGGAGCAGAGGGAGTAACCCTCTGCGGGTACGGGAAGGCGGGTGGAGCCCATGGCCTCTAGCACATCTGAGGCGAGCTCTACCTTACCCGTAGCGGTGGCGAACCCGCGCTTGCTGCCGCCCTCCAAGAGCTCCTCATGCTTCAGGGGCGGTACCGGCACGGCATACATGCCCATCTGGCAATACCCCTCCCAATCCAAGCCCGTAGGCGCCAGCGCGCGCTCGCAGGCCTCTTCGAAGGTGGCATCAGGCCAGTGATCCTCCTGGCCGCAGCGCAATCCCAGCTCCCGGAAGATCTCATAGTCAGACCTGCGCTCGTAGTACGGGTCTGTAGCCTTCGCCCCCCCGTAGACGAAGTTCGCAACGCCCCCATGGGCCTGGAAGGTAGAACGCTCCATGGCGCCAGCCGAAGGCAGGACGTAATCAGCCAAGGCAGCCGTGGGGGTCAGGTAGTAGTCCAGCACCACCAACAGGTCCAACCCCTTGAACGCCTCGAGCACCCGGTGGGTGTCAGCATAGGTGAGCAGCGGATTGGTGGCCTCTACGATAGCCGCCCGCACTGGATAGCGCCCCTGACCCTCCATGGCCCTCAACAGGAGATCAGGGTGCACGCTGGTGAGATAGCGGGCCGGAAGGCGCTTGCCCACGGCATCCATGAGCCGCTTCACGCGCCCGTAGCCTTCGTAGCTCTGAAGGGGCGTATGACCCGTATTCAAGCTGAGATCAGAGAGCGTATCCCACTCCTCCAGCGTGCATTCCAAATCGAGCTCGGAGGTGAAATCGCTCGTCTGGAGCAGAGAACAGCCACCAGGCCGGTCGACATCACCGCAGATGGCCAGAAGAGCGCACCGGGCCCGATGGGTGGGCAGGACGTTCTTGCCTATCTGGTCTATGCCACGGCCGGTGATGATAGCCGAAGGAGACTGGGCGAAGGCTCGGGCCGCTTCGCGCACCAGCTCCGGCTCAAGACCGCAGACCTCGCCCACATGTTCAGGGGTGTAGGGAGCCACATGGGCGCGCAGCTCTTCGAATCCCACGCACCATTCATCAACGAAGGCACGGTCGAACCGATCCTCTTCGATGATGACGTGGAGCAGCCCCAAGGCGAAGGTGCAATCCGTCCCCGGCTTGAGGGGCACCCACAGATCAGCGATGCGAGCGGTCTTCGTGAAGCGTGGATCGATGACCACGATCCTAGGTCGTCCCACCTTGGACATCTTCAAGAGGGACCGCCAGAAGACGGAATTGTCCGATTCGGCCGGATTCGTGCCCCACACCAGCAAGCATTCGGTCTGCTCGGTGATGTCAGGTTCGATGGTCCAGCCGAAAGTGAGCGTATCCGACCAGATGCGCGGATTCCAGCAGATCTGGCCGATGCCTGCATTGTTGGGAGAGCCGAAGAGCGACATGAACCGATGAAGCGGCCAGAAGGAGGTATGGGGGCCGCCGATCAAAGAAGCCACCACTCCGGGGTTGTGCTCATCCCTCAGACGGCAGAGCGCATCGGCTATCTCATCCAGAGCCGTGTCCCAGGATATGCGCTCCCACTGGCCGCTCCCCCGCTCTCCCTTGCGTCGCAGGGGATGGTTCACCCGGTCAGCTCCGTCGAGCACATCCAGGTTCATCCTCCAGCGCTGGCACCCTGCCAGCACCTGCTCGTCATAGGGGTAGCGCTCAGGATCAGGGGTGAGACCCACGATGCGGCCATCCTGCACATCGGCGATGAAGCCACAGAGGTACCCGCAGAAGTGGCAGTTCGTCTTGCGCTGCTCCATGGACTCAGCGATCCTCTTCGATGATGGTGGCGACATTCACGTTCGAGAGCGCGACATCCTTCGCCGCCTCCGCGTCCTGCGCATCCAAGCAGCCCTGCCCCCCGCGAGCGCGCGCCTTCTCATCTGCCACCGTGGCATCAGAACCTGGCTTCCTACCGAGGCCGGCGAAAGCGCGATCGTCGCTTTGCGCCTCGGTAGCGCCGAGCGTCTCGTCGAACAGGAAGCGCAGCTTCATCCATGAGCCGACGGTACGCCAGTCGATGCGCCAGTCGAACAAGAGCTCCAGGTAGTGCACGCACTGAACGTAGGGCTGAGCCATATTCAGCTGGAACGTGCAGCTCATGCAGGCCGTCACGATGGCATCCGCTTCCCTCTCCTTGGCCTCCTGGCCGTTCAAGAGCGCGCATTTGTCTGCCTGCTCGAACTTACCGGCAGCCCGGGGCAAGGACCCGCAGCAGATGGAACGCTTGCGAGCATGGGCGGGATCGACCCAAAGACTCTCAGGCATGAGCGCGCGCAACCCATCGGCGAACTGGCCGTATTCCCTATCAGGGCACGAATCATGGGTGCAGAGGAGCACGTCTGCGTCCGCATCTCCCTTGATGAGGCGTGCGCAGACCTGGGGATCCAAGCGATAGCCCCGGGTCGCCAACACCTCGGGCAGCGCCTCTATCTTGATGTCCTTCGTACGGGGGTCCAAGCTGAGCGCCTCGCGCAGTGCTTTCACGCAATTGGGACAAGCGCACACCATGCGCTCTATCCCCGCATCTGCCAGATGCTGCCGCAGATCCTCTTCGAAGGCATCCCGCAAAAGCTGTCCCTCCGGCTCATAGGCGAGGATCTTACCGCAGCACAGCACCGATATCCCATCCACCTCCCCTGCCTTCTGCAGGAGGTCGAACGTGGCAGCCACCAGCGGCATGGCATAGTTGATGAAGGAACACCCCGGGAAGAAGAGCGATGTCACCTTCGCGGCAACAGATGCACCAGGAGCCGGGGCCACCTGAGCACCTTGCGTGCTAAAGTCGAATTCGATGATGTCGCCCGTGAGCGCATCAGTGATCTTGAGGTCAGCCACAGTGCATCCTCATCTATAGGATAGTGTCTAATGTTGGGGTGATTATAGTGGGCAGAAGGCCCCCAAGCAAACCAGAGCCGAGGGGCCGCATTCCCTAGGTTGGACGCTTCGCACGCCTGCCCAGTGCTACCTGGGCGGTGCTACAGCTTCCACGTCTGTTGATCGGTATGGAGCAGATGATGGGCGCGCTCTGAGAGCGGGGACCCCAAGAAGTCCTCATAGCATGCGCTCACATGAGGATTCTCATGGCTGAAGCGCACTGCGCGACGCTGATCCAGGCCATAGAGCACGCGGCCTCGATCCCCTGCGAGCTCGCACGCTTCATGGATCGGCTGTCCCCCACCCCCAGCGCAACCACCCGGGCATGCCATGACCTCCACGAAATCGTAGTCCGCATCCCCTGCCTCCAGAGCATCCAGCAGCCGCGCTGCATTGGCCAAGCCGCTGGCAATGGCCACGCGAACGCATCTGCCGCCGATATCGAAGGTGCGCTCACGCCACCCGTCCATGCCACGGACGTCAGAGAACGCATCCGCATCGGGGTTGACCCCATTCACCAGGAAGTACGCTCTTCGAAGCGCTGCCTCCATGACGCCGCCCGTAGCGCCGAAGATGACCGCAGCACCCGACCCCTCGTCCATGGGGTCATCGAAGGGGATCTCCTCCAGCTGCGCAACATCCACATGCATGAGGCGCACGAGGCGGATGAGCTCGCGCACCGTCAGCACCGCATCCACATCCGCGCCCTCTTCGCGCGCCATCTCCTCCACTGCCGCCTCGTACTTCTTCGCCACGCAGGGCATGCAAGAGACATGGAAGATCCGCTTCGGGCCTTTCTCAGAGGTCATGCCGAGCTTCGGGCCGACATGCTCCTTCAGCAGCGTCCCGAACATCTGTTGAGGTGACTTCGCGCTGGAGAGGTTGCCGAGCCATCCCGGCCTATGCGCCTTGAGGTAGCGCACCCATCCCGGACAGCACGAGGTGAGCAACGGCAGCTCACCGGCACCGCCCAAGCGCTCCACGAATTCGCTCCCCTCTTCCATGATGGTCATGTCAGCAGCGAAGTTCGTATCGAAGGCATAGTCGAATCCGAGCGCTTTGAACGTGGCTGCAAGGCGCCCTTCAGTGGCCACCTCCAAGGGCAACCCCAGCGCCTCGCCCCAGGAGGTGCGCACGGCTGGTGCCACCTGTACCACGCATGCGACATCCGGATCGGCCAAGGCCTCCAAGACCGCATTCACATCATCCCGTGCCCGGAGCGCCCCCGTGGGGCAATGGGTGATGCACTGCCCGCAGAGGGTGCAACCCGCCTCTTGGATGGGCGAGCCCGCACGCACGCCCACATCCATCCGTGTGGCGCGATTCTTGACCTCCCACACATTGCAACCTTGGACCTTGTTGCATATCTGCACGCAGCGCAGGCAGCGTACGCACTTCGATCCATCCCGGATGAGCGGGAAGGTGCTATCCCAGGCATCGGTGCGGATGGAGGTCTCATAGGGCACATCCAGGAGGTTGAGCTCCTGCGCCAGGCTCTGCAACACGCAATTGCCGTTGCGTACGCACAGAGCGCACTCCACCTTATGCTGGGAGAGGAGCAGGCTGACGTTCACCCGCCGTGCCTCGAGCACACGCGGCGTATCCGTCTTGATGACCATGCCCTCTTCGAGAGGGGTGTTGCAAGCAGGCACCAGTCGCTCGCACCCCTCCACTTCTACCACGCAGACGCGACACGCGCCGATATCGCTCACATCCTTGATGGTGCAGAGCGTCGGCACCGAAACATCCGCAGCCTGAGCAGCGCTCAGGATGGTGGATCCTTCGGGCATCTCGATGCTGATGCCATTGATGATGGCCTTTACCATGAGAACGTCCTTCCTCCACCCAGCGCACCGAGACCGAACCTGTCACAGCGTAGGCAACGACCGGATTCCTGGACCGCTTCCTGCGCGCTCAGACCATGCTCCATCATGGCGAAGTCAGCCATGCGGTCTTGGGCACTGCGCTCCATCGTGTTCGAGCGACCACAGGGTGCGCGGTCTGCTGCACAGGCAGGGGGGATGTCCACATCCACTGAGATGATGTGGTCGAAACCGAGGAACTCGTCGATATTGCGCGCAGCCGCCTTGCCTGCAGCGATGGCGCGGATGACCGTCGCCGGACCCGTCTCGCAATCACCCCCCGCGAATACGCCTTCCACACCGGGCACCTGTCCGAACGGGCCTGCCACGATGCGACCCCATTCGACGGGCAGATCCCCTGCATCCAAGGCGGCGGCCCCCACCGCTTGGCCCACTGCCATGAGGACCCGGTCGCACGGGATGACCTCGGTGGGGCGCGCAGCCTTGACCGGCTTCGGCCGTCCGTGATCGACGGCTCCGATGACCTGGGGCTGCACCTCCAGTCCTACCACGCGCTCGTCCTCTGTGGCGATACGGACCGGAGCCATGAGCTCGCATATCTCGCAACCCTCAGCGATGGCACCTTCTATCTCCTCAGCCTGGGCCGTCATATCCTCGACGCGGCGGCGATAGACGACCTGGACCGACTCGGCTCCCAAGCGCATGGACGTGCGCGCTACATCCATGGCGACATTGCCACCGCCCACGACCACGATGCGCTGGCCCTCGAAATGATGAAGGAAGCCATCTCCGATAGCCCGTAGCATCTCGACCGCAGAGAGCACCCCTTCGGCATTCTCGCCCTCAAGGCCGAGCGTCTTCTCATCATGAGCGCCTATGGCGATGTAGACCGCATCGAAATCACGACGCAGCTCTTGTAAGGTGATGTCGTTCGGCACCGTGACGCCCAAGCGCACGTCGATGCCCTGGGATACGATCCACGCGATCTCACGGTCGAGCTCAGAGCGCGGGAAGCGATAGGCGGGGATGCCATAGCGCATCATGCCGCCCAGATGCTCGCGCTGCTCGAATACGGTAGGGGCGTGCCCCATGAGCGTCAGATAGTACGCCGCGCTCAAGCCCGCAGGGCCACCGCCGATGATAGCCACGCGCTTGCCCGTCTCAGGATGATGATAGGGAGCAGCTGCGGCTGCGGATCCGCGCTCGCCTTCGCTATCAGCTGCCTGTGCGTTCACGCCCGCGCTTGCGCCTTCGGCCGCATCTTCGCTATCCACCGCGAACATCTCCGGAGCATGGTCGACCGCATAGCGCTTGAGCGCACGGATGTTGATCGCGTCATCCACCACCCCGCGACGGCACGTGAGCTCGCACGGATGCTCGCAGATGAGCCCGCAGGCCAGCGGGAACGGATTATCCTTGCGGATCAGACGGACGGCATCCGCAAAGCGCCCTGCACCCACCAACGACACATAGCCGGGTATGTCCACGTGAGCTGGACAACCCGCAGCGCACGGCACTGCATCCCGGGGTCCTCCCTCGCAGCGGCCCGTGCGCACATGGGACTCGAAGTCATGGCGGAAGCCCTTGAGCGAACGGAGCGCCATGGCCCCTGCTTCATAGCCGATGGCGCAATCAGCGCTCGCGTAAGCCGTCCGGGCCGTGCGTTCGAGCACATCCAGATCAGCCATGGTGGCATCGCCATCGAGCACAGCGTCGATCAAAGCGTCCATCTGGGCCAACCCTATGCGACAGGGCACGCACTTCCCGCACGACTGCGCTGCGCACAGGCTGACGAATGCACCTGCGAGCTCGACAGGGCAGATGCCCGCCGACCCTGCCGTTGCACGACGCACGATCGTCTGGCAGACATCATCGATCACCCCTTGGGCCGATCGAGGCTTCTCTATCTCCATCAATGCCATAGGCCTGCTCCTCCGTAGGCTCTGCACGATATCTGAGACTCGTTATTGTAGGATAGCCAGATATCTCTCCAGGCGAATGGATGGCCCATGAAACTTGAACTTAACGTGAACGCCCGGTCTACGGCATCTCTCACCCTGGCAGCGGTACTGCTCGCGCTCGTGGGCTGTCTGCTCTTCGGCTGCGCTGCCACCTCCGATGGTCCATCCTCTTCGGAAGCGGCGCAGCATCAAGAAGGTGCAGAGGATGCAGGTACGCCCGTGCGCATCGCATCCATGAAGGGCCCGACCTCCATCGGGCTCGCTGCCATGATGGAAGATGAGACGCAAGGATCCTATGACTTCCAGATCCATGCCACTGCAGACGAGATAGCGCCCAAGCTGGCATCGGAAGAGGTGGACATCGCCCTTGTGCCCGTCAACCTTGCCGCTACGCTCTACCACCGCACAGAGGGAGGCATCGAGGCCATCGACGTGAATACGCTCGGCGTCCTCTATGGGCTGACCGCAGACGACGGCCTCAAGGGCGGCGAAGCCACCATGGCCGACCTTGCCGGACGCACCGTCTACATGACCGGCAAGGGCACAGTCCCTGAGTACACCATCCGTGCGCTCCTGGCGAAGGCAGGGCTCTCTGAGGCTGATGTGACCCTGGAGTTCCGCTCAGAGCCAGCAGAAGTGGTAGCGCTACTGGCAACGGATGCGAACGCCATCGGCATCGTGCCCCAGCCCTTCGCCACCTCCGCCGTAGCCCAGGATGCCTCCTTGTCCAACGTGCTCGACCTGACCGAGCAATGGGACCTCCTGGCCGCTGGTGATGCGTCCTCCCTTGCTGAGGGCAGCCGCTTCGTCACCGGCGTCACCGTCGTGCGCACGTCATTCTTGGAGGAGCATCCGGATGCCGTGGCTCGCTTCCTCGAGGATCACCGGGCATCAGCGGATACCGCCGCCAATGACCCTGCCGCTGTGGCTGATACGGTGGTAGAGCTTGGGATCATCCCCAACGCAGCCATCGCAGAGACGGCTATCCCCCTTTGCAATGTGGTCTGCCTGGATGGCGAAGAGATGCGCGCTGCCATCTCCGGCTATCTCCAAGAGCTTCTACGATGGGCACCGGATGCCATCGCCGGTGGCCTTCCTGATGATGGGTTCTACCATCTCTAGGATGCAGACCGCCCTCAAGCGGATCGGAGCCATCGGAGCATGGCTCATCCTCTGGCAGCTTGCCTCCTGGGCCATCGGGAACCCTCTGCTCTTCTGCGGCCCCATTGAAGCGTTCGAAGCACTGCTACATGACATCCTCACCCCCGCCTCTTGGCTCGTCATCGGATGGTCAGCAGGACGGATAGCTGCTGGGTTCGCCGTCGCCTGCATCCTCGGCCTCCTGCTCGGTGCCGTCGCGGGGCGATCCGAGGCCGTGCGAACATTCCTCGCACCTGCGCTCCATGGCATGAAGAGCACGCCCATCGTTTGCGTGATAGCGCTGCTCTTGGTCTGGTGCGGATCGCACCTTGCCACCTCCATCGCCGTTGGCCTGGTCGTGCTCCCTCCGTTCTATTTCGCCA
>CAJURZ010000039.1 GCA_910588905.1 uncultured Eggerthellaceae bacterium | reverse complement strand
CTGGCCGAACACCAGAGTTGAATAACGAGCTATAGAGTTAGCCTGACAGGCGATCCTCGCCCCTATGAAGGCCGCTTATGCTCCAGCTGCCATAACAAAAGGCACGCCCTAGATGACCGGTTATAAGCCGCCAGAAGAAGGGGAAGCCGCACTCTTAGAGATAACGGAAATATGCGGCGCAAGATCCTTCGCTCGACACCATACAGGGCCCCACGGGATTCTCTGGCGTGCAAACCTTCCGGAACAAGGGGCACTCGTCAGGCCGCAACACACCACGAAGCACGTTTCCGCACTGACATCCTGCATGTTCGATGGTCTCTTCCACCGCAGGCGCGAAGCGACGCATCGCATCAAGACTGGCGTACTCTTCTCTGATCTCATAGCCGCTTCCTGGAATGACCCCGATGCCGCGCCAGGTGGCATCGCAGGTGCGGAAGACCTCATCGATAGCCGCAAGCGCAACCGGATTACCCTTCGCCATAACACCCCGAGCGTAGGCTATCTCGATCTCAGCCCGGCCCTCATGGAGCTGCCGCATGATCATGGCGATACCCTGGAGGATATCGTTGGGCTCGAACCCTGTGATCACTCCTGGGATCCCGTAGCGTTCGGCCAGGAACCGATACGGCTCTACGCCGATGATGGTGCTCACATGGCCGGGCAGGATCAGCGCGTCCACGGAAAGCTCGGGATCGTTCACGATGACTTCAAGGGCTCCCGGCATGTTCTTGTGGGCGGCGAAGACGCTAAAATTCGACAACCCCTCATTCTGAGCTCGCTGAATGGCCCTGGCTACCAGTGGAGTGGTGGTTTCGAATCCCACCCCCACGAACACCACCTCTCGATCTGGATTCTCCCGAGCGATGGCAAGGGCGTCCAGGGGAGAATAGACGATGCGCACATCTGCTCCAGCAGCCTGCTCAGCGAGCAAGCTAGAGGTAGAGCCAGGGACACGCGTCATGTCGCCGAAGGTAGCGATGATCACACCCGGAACCTTCGCCAGGGCGATCACCTTGTCAATGTCATGGTTGGAGGTGACGCACACAGGACAGCCGGGCCCCGAGGCCAACCGCACGTTGCTCGGCATGAGCGAGCGGATGCCATTGCGTGCGATGGAGACGGTATGGGTACCGCAGACCTCCATGAGCGTGATGGGGTCACCATTGGGCTTGGTGGGTGTTAACGCACGAATGGACTGAGCTAGACCGCGAGCCAGTTCTGGATCCTTGAAGGCAGCCAGCTCTTCGCGCAGTGCGTCCGGGGATGCCCCTCGGTCAGTGGCTGTCACTGAGCAACCTCCGCCGGTTCCGAAGGCAAGTCTTCGCCTGCCAACTCCGGGAATTGTCGAATCAGATCGATGGTCTCTTGGGCGAACTGCTCGTCCACTACTTCGATGGCGAACCCCGCATGAACCAGCACATAGCTACCCTCAACGGCCTGGGGTGTGAGGTCAACGGAGATCTGACGCGTTACTCCCAAGATGTCCGCCGTAGCGAGACCGCCGTCTTCAAGTTGGGTGATCTTCGCAGGTATGGCAAGGCACATGATTCTTCCTTACAGCTCTACGCGTTCGAACATATCCTTGCCCACACCACAGATGGGACAGGTGTAGTCATCTGGCAGTTCGTCCATCATCTCAATATAGCCGCACAGCTTGCAGCGCCAGCCGTACTTCGGCGCAGTGCCCTCTCCGGTAGCCTCCTTGCTTGTATTTGCCTCAGCGGCTTCCGACTGATCGGCTGACCCTGTGGTTTCTTCCACGTAAGACACAGCCTTTGGTGGCGTTTTGCCGCGCAACACCTCATGATAGTAGGCGTAGGTCATGGGTGTGCCCTTCGCTAGTTTCTCCGCCTCTGTCACCCGCCCCACGAAGAGGATATGCGAACCTACATCCACTTGGTCATGCACCTCCGCACTGAACGATGCGAGGCACCCACTGGTCACAAAGGGAATCCCCGCTTCGCAAAGACGATGCTCAACCTCAGCGAACTTGTCCACATCTTTAGAGCACTTGAAGCCGAATGGTCCAATCAGATCCATGGTGGCCTCTTCGCTCAACACGCTGGCTGCGAACTTACCTGTCTCACAGATGGCCTGAGTAGTTGCATTTTCCTTATTGAGCGAAACACTGACCGCAAGCGGCTCAGAGGCTACTTGCTGGAACGTGTTCGCAATGCAGCCCACTTTTCGGCCGTCTTTGCTTGTGGCAGTGATGATGTACAGACCATAACTCAGATCCCGCAGCGCTTTCTTGTCCAGCATAGTGCTTCCTTCCGTCGATTTCCTTCGCGCTCTGCGCTTTCGCACTCCCGAGATATAGAACAGGCCAGAAGCGAAATATGCCCCTGGCCTGCGGAAACTCTGGAGCCAACGAGCGGACTCGAACCGCTGACCTACGCATTACGAGTGCGTTGCTCTACCAACTGAGCCACGTTGGCTAAACGTGCGCGCCGCGCGAAAACGGCGTTCAGCCAGTATATCGAAGGGGAAGGGCGTGCGCAAGATGTGTGTCTGCGTGCTATCCTTATCCCAACAGAAAGGAACCCCATGACCAACGGTAACAACGAAGCCGGTATGCAAAAGGAAAGCCCTATGGACCTAGCGAAGATCGAAGAGGGCGTTCGTCTGATCCTAGAGGGCATCGGCGAAGATCCGGCTCGCGAAGGGCTGCTGAAGACGCCTGCTCGGGTAGCGCGCATGTACGAAGAGGTATTCTCCGGCATGACAGAGGATCCGCGTCGTCACTTCGAAACGCTCTTCGACGAAGGTCATCAGGAAATGGTGCTCGAGCGGGACATCCCGTTCTACTCCATGTGCGAACATCATCTGGTGCCGTTCTTCGGCCACGCCCATATCGCTTACATTCCCGGCCAAGACGGCCGCATTTGCGGATTGTCGAAGCTAGCACGGCTGTTGGACGCTTTCGCAAAGCGCCCGCAAGTGCAGGAGCGCCTGACCTCTCAGGTAGCTGACACGCTGGTAGAAGAGCTGCATCCTGAAGGTGTATTAGTAGTGCTTGAGGCAGAGCACCTCTGCATGAGCATGCGCGGTGTGAAGAAGCCAGGCAGCAAGACGGTCACTAGTGCCGTGCGCGGCATCTTCGAGCGGCGCCACGCCACGCGCAACGAGGCGCTCTCGCTCATCCTGCGAGGATAGCCCTGGGTAGATATACAGCTCCAGACTCGATTCGTCATTTGGTCAGAAAGGATCCTCTCCATGAAATGCGTCATATCAGTGCTTGGCAAAGACCGCACCGGCATCGTAGCAGCAGTGGCAACCGTGCTCACGGAGTGCCAGGCTAACATTGATGACATCAATCAGACCATCCTCGGTCAAGAGGAATTGTTCTCCATGACCATGTTGATCACCCTAGATGTTGATGCCGTGCCCTTCAACGAGGTGCAGGAACGGCTAGCGAAGGCGGGTGAAGAGCTGGGTTGCCAGGTGATCATCCAGCGAGAAGATGTCTTCCGATTCATGCATGAGGTGTAGCTGCCCCGTTTTCGCCCTGATCTAAACGGGCGGAAAGCGCAGCACTAGGTACACGGCCGCTACGACCGTGGTCAGCATCATGATGGGGAATCCCACCTTGAGATACTGGATGAACGTGATGGTGTGTCCGTTCTTCCGTGAGATATCCGACAGCACCACATTCGCCGAGGCCCCGATCAGCGAACCGTTGCCGCCCAAGCATGCACCCAGGGAAACCGCCCACCACAGGGGCGTCACATCCATGCCCGTTGCTTGCATAGAGGCCAGGATGGGGATCATGGTTGCCACGAACGGGATATTGTCCAAGAATGCAGACACGATAGCAGAGCCGAACACCAGCACCAGCATGGTGAGGAATACGTTGCCGCCCGTGATATCCACCAGCCAAGAAGCCAGCATGTCAATGACGCCGGTGGCGGTCATGGCACCTACGATGATGAAGAGCCCAGCGAAGAACACCAGGGTGGTCCATTCCACCTGAGCCAAAGCGTGGTCGATCTGGGCGCGCGAGAGCAGCAGGATAAGCCCGGCTGCACCCAGGGCGATCACGCTGGATTCCCAGCCCAGCGCACCATGGAACATGAAGCCGATGACTACGAAACAGATCATCACTACGGAGATGCGCAGCAACCGGTGGTCCTTGATGTAATCCGCCGGGCGTAGCTCCAGCACGTCATCTATCTCAGACTGGGGCGCTGTCATCTTCCGGCCATAGAGGAAATAGAACACTACGCATATGACGGCCAGGATGATGATGACCGCCGGGGTATCCACCAGAACGAAATCTACGAATCCGTAGCCCGCAGCGGAACCGATCATGATGTTCGGCGGATCGCCGATGAGCGTAGCCGTACCGCCGATGTTCGACGCCATGATCTCAGTCAAGAAGTAGGGCACCGGATCAACCTTGAGCAGCTTGCAGATATTCAAGGTCATCGGGCCAATCAGCAGCACAGTGGTCACGTTATCCAGGAACGCAGACAATACCGCCGTCAGCAGCACGAAGATCAGCATGATGCGCCAGGGCTGCCCCTTCGCAATGTGCGCGCACTTGACTGCCAGATACTCGAACAGGCCAGAAAGCTTCACTACGCCCACGAAGAGCATCATGCCGAAGAGAACGCCGAGGGTGTTGAAATCGATATGACCGACGGCTTCTTCGAAGGGCATGATCCCTAGCATCATGACCAACACAGCACCTGCCAGAGCCACCACCGCGCGGTGGATCTTCTCGGATATGATGATCCCGAGGGCTACAACGAAGATGGCTACCGATGTCAGTTGTGCAATGTCCACGAACGCTCCTTGCTCTCTTGGTGAGCCATTCTAGCGAACTGTATACTTGTCAGTGAGTAAATCCCATTTGACGTAAGCGTCGGAGGTTACGATGAGCGTTCGAGCACAGGCCGCCCAGGCTGCAAGCGCAATTCTCACCTGGGGGTTGCGCGCGCTTGCGCATCGTCCTGCAGCGAACCTGCCGGGCATCGTGGGTCTCAAGCTGGACCCCCAGCTGATCTGCGAGCTGCGTGGTCGCATCCATGACGGCTCGTTCGTGGTGGTAGGCACCAACGGTAAGACCACCGTGACGAACTTGATCGCTGACGTGCTGGAACGGGCTGGCCGGAGCGTGGTCTGCAACCGAACTGGCGCGAACCTCAAGAGCGGCGTAGCTTCAGCACTGCTGCATACCCGTGGTGCGGACTGGGGGGTCATCGAGTGCGACGAGCTATGGTCAGCGAAGGTGCTCCCAGACCTGCGTCCTAGCTATCTGGTGTTGCTGAATCTCTTCCGCGATCAGCTGGACCGCTGCGGTGAGATAGATCGCATTCAGGATGCTATCGTGGCTGGCCTGGCAGGATCGCCGGACACGACGCTCATATACAATGCAGACGACCCCCTTTGCGAAACCATTGCACGCCGCGCGGCCGCTGAACCAACTCGGGCGGCGTCTCCAGCATCCATCTCCTTCGGCGTGGACGGCTGCATGAACCTGGAGCAAAATCTGGTGGCAGATGCCACCATGTGCCAGAGCTGCTGCTCTATGCTGACCTATGGATATCGCCAGTATGGACAGCTGGGTGCATACGAGTGTCCCACCTGCGGATTCACGCGACCACCGTTGGCCTTCGCTGGAATGGATGTGTGCCTGCACTCCAGTGGCCTCACCTTCGATATCTTCGACAGGGAGACGAGGTGCACGTCGCAACTCTCCACCAAACTCTCCGGCAGCTATATGGTCTATAACCTTCTGGCTGTATTCACCGCCGCCATGCAAGCGGATTGCCCACCAAAGGTGGTGCAAGCAGCCGTGAATGCCTTCAACCCGAAGAATGGGCGCTTGCAGGAATACACCGTGGATGGCCGCCGCGTACTGCTGAACTTAGCGAAGAATCCCACCGGCTTCAATCAGAATCTGCGCATCGTGGGTGCCGATCAGGGGCCGCGGGCGGTGGCGTTCTTCATCAACGATCGTGATGTGGACGGCCGCGATATCTCGTGGATCTGGGACATCGATTTCGAGGAGCTGCTCTCTCAGCCGAACATCCAAGCCGTCTTCGCCGGCGGCACTCGCAAGAACGACCTTCAGGTACGTCTGAAACACGCAGGGGTGCACGCGCGGTTGGTCGACGGGATCCAGGATGTGTTCGCTTGCCTGCAGGGCGAGACGGAGATAGGACCAGAGACGTCGATCTACGCCATTGCGAACTACACTGCGCTGCCGCCCGTCCACGCTGCCCTTGACCAGCTTGCGGATGCGAAGAGCGCTTCCCAGGCCCACGATATCCACGATGCTCATGCGGACGACGAAGCAGTTGATACAGCCGAGATCGTCGGCGTGTGCGTGAATAGGATCGCTCCGGCTGAGCCTTGCGCACCTTCGTCTTCTGCGCCTGTGCGCATCATTCATGTGCTGCCCGACTTGCTGAACCTCTACGGTGACGGCGGCAATGTGCGCATCCTGGCGAACCGCCTTCGCTGGCGCGACATCCCTGTGGAGGTGCAAAAGGTCTGCTATGGCGAGCCTCTGGAGCTGGACGATGCTGACCTCGTGTTCATCGGTGGCTCTCCAGATAGGGAGCAGCGGTTGGCCAGCGAGGTGCTGGGAGATGTTCGCGACGAGCTCGCTGCCTACATAGATGCAGGCGGTCCGGTGCTGGCCATCTGCGGCGGTTATCAGATGCTTGGACGCACATGGCTCCTTGATGGCGAAGAGGTGCCCGGACTTGCCATCCTGCCTATGGAAACGCGGCGGCCTGGCACATCGGCCGACCGGTTGGTAGACAATATCGCTCTGGACTCGTCTCTGGCTACGTTGCCCGTCATCGGCTACGAGAATCATGCGGGGCGCACGGTGCTGGATAGCAGCGCGACTCCCTTCGGGCGAGTCGTCTCCCATACGGGCCGCGGCAACACCGATGAGACGGGGCCTGGTCAAGGAGTAGACGGCATCCTGCATCAGAACGTGGTAGGCACGTATCTGCACGGTCCGCTATTGGCGAAGAACCCCCAAGTGGCTGACTGGTTGCTCGAACGCGCGCTCAAGCGCTGGGCAGCCCGCACGAAGAACGTCCCCGTAGAGCTACAGCCATTGGATGACGCCGTGGAAGAGGCGGCGAATGCATTCATGGCCCAGCAGATCATCCGGTAGGAGGCGTCTGTGCTCCATCTGCGCGTGATAGCCATCGGCCAGCTCAAAGAGCGCTTCTGGAAGGACGCCTGTGCGGAGTACTTGAAGCGGCTCAAGCCCTATGCGGAGGTTTCCGTTGTGGAGCTGGCGGATGTGGACCCAACACGAGCGGGTGGCGAGGAGGCAGCGGTGCTTCGCGAAGGGGAGGCTGTGTTGCGAACACTGCAACCGGGAGAGCGCGTCATCCTGCTAGACATCAATGGCAAGGAAGTGACGAGTCCCGGCATGGCGAAGACCCTTGAAGACCTTCCGCTGGAAGGCGTGAATGACATCGCGTTCGTCATTGGTGGATCTTGCGGCGTGTCGAAAGCTGTGCGCGAGCGCGCTGATAGCCGCTGGTCGTTCGGGCGTATCACACTGCCCCATAATCTGGCGCGCGTGGTGCTCTTGGAACAGCTCTATCGTGCGTTCAAGATCCAGCGTGGCGAACCGTACCATAAGTGATCCGTCTCTGTTCTATCCGGGACAACGGGGACGTAGGATGTTGTCCTGGGTTCGTAGGGGCCGATTTCAATCGGCCCTAGGTCGACCATGATCGACCCCTACGCATGGCCTGTTCGGTGGTTCGTGGGGAAGGGTCGAACATGTTCGGCCCTTCTGCTACAGATCCATCTCAAGGCCAATGGGACAGTGATCGCTGCCTTCGACATCATCATAGATAGAGGCGGCTTCTATCTTGTCTTTCAGAGATTCGCTCACGAGGAAGTAGTCGATGCGCCATCCGGCATTCGTGCGCCGCGCTCGGCGCAGATAGCTCCACCAGGTGTAAACGCCTGCCAGATCCGGATGCAGATAACGGAAGGTATCAACGAAGCCGGCTCCTTGCAGGGCATCCATTTTGCCCCGCTCTTCGTCAGAGAAGCCGCTCACACCACGGTTCGGCTCGGGATTCTTGAGGTCTATATCTTGGTGGGCCACGTTGAAATCCCCGCACATCACCACCGGCTTCAGTGCAGCGCGCTCACCTTCGGCCGTTTTCGGCAGCGCATCCATGGCGACATCGGCATCTTTCGCCTCCAGCCACGCCAAGAATGCCTGGGCTTCGGCCTCATCTGCCGTACGGGGGCCGTCCTCTTCGCCAGCCTCTGAACGAACAGCACGGCTCACGGGCACATTCGCTGGGATGATACCCTCCTCAAGACCCTGGCAGAACTCGCGGAAAGCATCATCCCACTGCATGCGATGATCGATGCGCGCTAATTCGTTCTGGGAATTGGGCGTGTAGACGTTCACGAACCAAAAGGTGTCGAATTCTGCTGCCAGGATGCGTCCCTCTGTGTCGAGGTAGGCATCCCCCAGGCCGTGAAGCACCTGAATCGGCTCGCTCCGGGTGAAGAGCGCCGTACCAGAGTAACCACGCCGTTCAGCGTAGCTGTAGAACTGATGATAGCCGGGGAGCTCCAACTCTACCTGGCCTGGCTGGCATTTCGTCTCCTGAAGGGCGAAGATGTCAGCACCGAACTGGGCGAAGATCTCAAGAAAATCCTTCTTGAGCACGGCACGGATCCCGTTCACATTCCATGAGATGAATCGCATGATGCCTCCCTTGTGGCCCTGCTACAGAACCAGTTGGTCCACTTCCACCAAGGCCAGCGTCTCTTCGTTCAGCGTACAACCGATACCGTAATCGAAGCCTGTTGGGTTCAGCCGCACCAAGCCGCCTTCGACTGTGTAAGCGGGGAACGTAACGTCCACATCGAAGAAGCGGGAAAGGGCGCCTATGTCTCCCGGGAACACCATATCCGGCAGCGTTTCGAACGCCGCTGCCACCCGTCGGGCTACGCCTGTGTCATACATGCCGCCCATCCACACGACACGCCCTGCCATTTTAGCCCGGGCGATGAATCGCAAGGTCTCTCCGATGCTACCCAGCTTGGGCGCCTTCACGGAGATGCAACGGATATCGGGGAATTGCAGAACGCGTTCGGCCTGGTCAACGTTAGCATAGGATTCGTCTGCGCACACGGGCGTCGCCATGTACGGCTGCATGGACTGCATCTTCAGCAAGGGATCGCGCCGTACAGCGTTTGAGCCGCCGGAAACATCAAAGGGCTCTTCGATCCAGCCGATATTCAACCCATCGTAAGCTTTCAGCTCAGCGAAGGTGTCGTCAGTGAAACTGCGGTTCGCATCAAGGGTGATGAGAAGGTTCGGGAATGCTCGGCGAATGGCCTCCGCGGTAGCGAAGCCTACGCCCGGGGCGATCTTCATCTTGAGGCGTCGGTAGCCTGCCGAGACCGCTGCATTCGCGTTCTCCATCATGACCGGCGTGGGCGCCAATCCGATGATGGCTCCCGAAGCCACAAGGGCTTCATTGCCGGAAACCTCAGCCACCACCGGCAACTTCGCGTAGTCATTCATCCGACCGGCATCTGCCCAGATCTGACGATACTCTTCGCCGATCAGCTGCCAGAGCGGCCGTTCAGTGGCTTGACCGTACAGGTCCCACAGAGCGTTATCAACAGCACTGGATGCCATGGGGTGCGATTCCACCCCCGGCAGCGTAGAAGCCAGTTCCGCCGCCTCACGCGGGTGCAAGAAGACGCGTCCCTTGATGGCCGGAACCAGGACGTTGCGCATCCAAGCCACGTCTTCAGGAAGCGTTTCCTCAAGCCCGTAACCTTCGCCGAAGGCCACGCATTCTCCCAGCCCCCGACGACCCAGCGCATCCACTACTTCTACGATGACCGAATCTCGTTCGCTCAAGGTGCCCAAGGCTGTTTTCAGAGGCTGCTTGAACGGGATGCGGATGTGATGCAACACGACCCTGGCTACTTGCAGGCGGTTCTTGAACATCTCTTCTGTACGGATGCGGTTGACCTTGCCGTCCTCGGTGCGGGGCAAGTGATCCACCACGACCACGCCGTCAAGCTGGCTCTTTTCGCCCATCCAAAGAGAGGCTGTCTCTTCTACTCGCTCTGGGGTGAGCGTAGGGTCATCCCGCTCTACGATGGCTACCGGTCGGCGCCCTTTGCGCGGGTCCGGCACACCGAACACGTGAGCTCCGCTGACCCCTGGCACATGGCGCAGCACGTCAGCGATCTCTTCGGGATAGACCATCTCGCCCGCGCTTTCGAACATGTTCGCC
The DNA here is from genome assembly GCA_910588905.1 of uncultured Eggerthellaceae bacterium. Taxonomy (GTDB): domain Bacteria; phylum Actinomycetota; class Coriobacteriia; order Coriobacteriales; family Eggerthellaceae; genus MGBC163016. The sequence goes on along the minus strand of CAJURZ010000039.1, from coordinate 1,771 downwards.
GTGCGGTTGCGCACATAGATACAGCCGTCATAGAGCGCGGCCACATCTCCCGTGATGAAGTAGTGGTCCACCGTGAAGGCCGTGGAAGCGTTGAGGTAACCGTCGAAGACTCCCGGGCCTTGGACCGCCAGACGGCCAAAGCCGGACTCATCAGGGTCAACGATATGGGCTGTATAGCCCTCCATGAGCTTGAGGCCGCCACGGAATTCCGGCGTGATGAGCGAAGTAGCGATGAAGCTGGATGTTTCCGGCATGCCATAGCTTGCGAACAGGCGCGCGCCCACATCCAAACTGCGACCCACCGTACGCGGGTTGAGCTTGTGCCCCGCCAGCAGGATGCATTGGTAAGCGGCCAGGCGGCTCTGGGCGTTCGGTAGGATATCAGAGCGCCATTCTTCCACCGTGAGCAGGTCCTGCATCATGCGGTCTGACACGGTGATGTGGGTGATCTGGCAGGCTTCGGCATCATTGAGAACAGCTTCAGCCTCGAAGCGCTCGTAGACCAATAACGGTGTGCGACCCACTACGGATCGCACGAGGATCTGGAAGCCTGAGATGTGATACAGAGGCAAGACGCACTGCCAGAAGAATTCAGGTGCAGGCTCGACTGGATTCTGGGTGCTTCCAGAAGAGACGTCGAAGAGGCTGCCGGCAAGGGCGCCTGTGCTTGGAGAAGCGGACGAAGGAACGTTCGCAGCCTGAGCCGTGCGTTTCGCCTTCGGCTTCGCTGTGGCCCCTGCAAGCGGCAGCTTCTCCTGCCAGAGATGGCTGCTGTGCTGGGCCAGGGACTTGTTCGCCAGGGCAGAAGCTTCGGTCAGCTGCGTCCAGGTCAGCGGGATGGCCCGAGTCTTCGCAGAGGAAGCGGTTCCTTTGGTGAAGAGGATGTTCGCACGTGCTGAACCGTCGAATATATGAGCAGCACGCTCGGCGAAATGGATGGTGTCATCCACTGTGTCGCGCTCCTCGCCCAAGATGGAACGAGCACGAGTGGAGGAACCCAAGATGCTCTCGACCAGACGCGCTTCTTGCGCTTCGCCCTCGGTGGAACTCAGCCGACGCACTTCGGGCATGAGCTCACGGGCGCGAGCTGGGTCAACCTGTAGGCCAATGCGCAGGCCATCCCGTTCCAGCTCCAGTACACGAGCCAGCTTCTCCGTTTTCGTGAGCGTATGTTTGAGGGTGACCAGCGTGAAGCCGCCATAAGCTGAAGCCAGCGTAAGGAAGATGAACTCAGGGCAATTCGGAAGATCCACTACAACAAGATCCTCAGGATGCACGCCTAGCTTGCGAATGCGTCGGGCCAGAGCCGCCGATATGAGGCGCACCTGTTTATAGGTGTAGGAAATGCGCGTGCCGTCTTCGGCAACGAAGATGAAGAACGTGGTCTCAGGAGTTGCGCGGACGCTGCTTTCGAACAGATCGATCATCTGGACGCGGACATCCAGTCTTCGCGCGGGACAAGCGTTGCAGCTGCGGTCATTCCAACCCTTTTTGATTCCGTTGTGAGCGTTGTGAAGATGACGCAGCGGGCGAGTTGGATTTATTGGGCATTTGCCCGCGGCCTTTGACATAGTAATGCCTATGGGGGCGAAAGTGAGCGAGAATCCACATTATCTTGTGATTTTTTTCGTTGCGAACACAATCCTTGGTTGCGAATGTTGATCTATCTGGTTAGAGAATAATCGTCTGGCTTGCTGCCCGAGCGCAGGTGCGTGCCGGGTGCTTTGGCCTGACCTGGCCTTTGCTCTCGGCCTGATCCAGGTCCTTAGGA
>CAJURZ010000038.1 GCA_910588905.1 uncultured Eggerthellaceae bacterium | reverse complement strand
CATCATCATGGGTTTCGCCTGTCCGAAGCCTAAGGCCGAACGCCCCTTGCGGGGAAGGACATTATCCCAGACAAAAAGGGCCGACCACGGTCGGCCCCTACGCACAACCCGTCATGCACGGTTCATTCGGGCTGGACATCGTCTTGAGCTATGAATGAAGAAGGCTCCTGAGAGGACCATGAGCACAAGACCGGCCGCATCGAAGATGAGGAAGCGCTGGATGGAAGCAGCCAGGAGCTCGAAGTCCGGAGCAGGCAGCATGACCAAGATGAAGGCCTCCCCGACGCAACCGATGAGCTGTTGGGCTGCGATCACCCAACCCAAGACCTTGAACCGCACCGGGTTCACCAGGAAAGCCGGATAAGTGGCATTCCACATCAGGAACACCACGCCCATTCCCCTGACCGCTGCTTCTCCCGCTACCCCCGAAAGCTGGTAGGCGCCCACGAAAGACGCAGGCGCCACCAAGAACTGGAACGCGCAGAGCACATTCCAAACGAATACTACCGTGAAGCAGACCCGGACGACCCAGGCCGCTTTCGTGCTACTTATGGATGACAACTTCCTCCAATGATCCACGAGCGGTGCCCCCGAAGGCTATCACATCCTCTTCATGCCAGCATTCCGTAGGAGGAAGACCAGGGATGGCGTCCGCATGGAAGATGGGATTCACTCCCTCCTTGCGCTGACGGGAATAATCCTCCAATGCCTTCAGAGCATACTTGCCCAGGAGGATGATGGCTATGAGGTTGATGATGGCCATGAAGCCCATGAAGATATCGGAGAGGTTCCAAGCCAAATCGAAGCTGTTCACAGCGCCGTACATGATGAAGCACAGGCACAGGATGCGGAACCAGAAGAGCAGCGTCTTGTTGTTCTTGATGAAACGGATGTTGCCCTCGGCATAGAAGTAGTTGCCCACGAGGCTGGAGAAGCCGAACACGAAGATGGCCGCGGTGATCAGATGGATGCCGAACTCACCGATGGAGTTGTTCATGGCCATCTGCACGAAGGCCATGCCATTCAGCGTGGTGGCCAGCTCAGGGTCTTGCACGTAGAATACCAGCATCATGAAGGCGCTGCAGGTGCAGATGAGCAGCGTGTCGATGTAGACAGACAGGCTCTGAACGAGGCCCTGCTTCACCGGGTGGGATACATCTGCCGTAGCTGCAGCGTTCGGCGCAGAGCCCATGCCCGCCTCATTGGAGAACAGGCCGCGCTTGATGCCCCACATGAGGCATGAACCCGTGAAGCCGCCTGCGAAGGATTCAGGGTTGAATGCCTCAGAGAAGATGAGCGAAAGGATGGCAGGCACCTCACCGATATTGGAGATGGTGGTCCAGAGCGCGATCAGGATATAGGCCACGGCCATGATGGGCACGATGACGCTGGTGATGACGGAGATGCGATGCATGCCACCGAAGATGACCAATGCCGTGGCGATGACAATGAGCAGACCCACCAGTGCGTTGACGGTGAACTGATGCTCAGGCATCACGTAATAGTCCAAAGCCGAGGTGATATTGAACGTCTGGAGCCCGTTGAAGCCGAAGGCGAAGCAAAGGATGAGCGCTACGGCGAACACCACGCCCAACCAACGCCTCCCGAGCGCCTGCTGGATGTAATAGGCAGGACCTCCTCGGAAGGTGCCATCTGGATTCTTCACCTTCCAGATCTGGGCGAGGGTCGATTCCACGAAGGCTGAAGCAGACCCTACGATGGCCATGAGCCACATCCAGAAGACCGCCCCAGGGCCACCCATGGCGATAGCCGTGGCGATACCCACGATATTGCCCGTACCCACCCGGGATGCCGTGGATACCATGAGCGCCTGGAAGGAGGAGATGCGCTTCTTCTTGCCCGCATGGGCCTTTGGCGTACCCCCGCATTCGGCGGTCATGACATCGCATTCCTCGTCCAGCTCCGACTCCAACTCGTCGGCGGCTTCCTCCGCTTGGATGCGATCACTAGAAGCCGTCAAGGAGGTGAACATATCCTTGATGTAGCGGATCTGAACGAACTTCGTGCGAACGGTGAACCAGATGCCCACGATGACCAACAGGATGACCAAAATGTAGGTGTACATGAAATCGTCGATGACACCCGTGAAGGACACGAGCGCATCATTGATGGCAGTGAGATCCATCGACGCTCCTTTCTCTTCCCACCTGACATGGTGAGCCAGATGATACCTTACCTGGGCGGAAGAGCGCATGGATGAGGTGCTCCACATTGCCCTTATGACCGGTTATGGGTGATTCGCAAGTGCCCTCTACGACGAAGCCTTCTTCCTGGAGAGCCTGGCACACCTCCCCCACTACCCGCTCTCGCACATGAGGATCGCGCACGATCCCGTGCTCCGTCTCATCATGGGCGCTCTCGAACTGAGGTTTCACCAGAGCCAGCAGCGTCGTACCCGGCGCTGCCAAGGTTGCCAAGACAGGAGCCAAGGAAGCCAGGCCGATGAAGCTCACATCTATGACGATGATGTCGAAGGGGGCGCCCAGCTTCAATGGGTCAGCTGTGCGGATATTCGTGCGCTCGAAGACGGTCACTCGCGGATCCGTGCGCACCTCCCAGGCCAGCTGACCATAGTTCACGTCCACGCACGCCACAGAAGCCGCTCCCACCTGAAGCAGGCAATGGGTGAAGCCGCCCGTGGAAGAGCCTACATCGATGCAGCGCTTCCCCGATACATCAACACAGAAGGCCTCCAGCGCCCCTTGGAGCTTATCCCCACCCCGAGACACGAAGCGCTTGCGCCCCTTGACGAAGATGCTCGCTTCGGGCAAGACCATGGTAGCTGGGCTTGTAGCATAGACATCATCTACGCGCACTTCGCGAGCATAGACCGCCCGGGCTGCCTCATCAGGAGATGCGAAGAATCCCCGTTCAACAAGCAGCTCATCGAGCCTTTGCTTCTTCATGATCCGGATAGGGCCAAAGAAAGCATTCCCTCTATTCAGAGGGAACAAGAAGCAAAGCTATCTGCACCGCATTCAACGCCGCGCCCTTGCGGATCTGATCCGCCACGTCCCAAAAGGCGATACCGTGCTCAACGCTTGCATCTTGGCGGATGCGTCCCACATAGACCGGCGTGGTATGAGCCAGGAGCCCGGGCATGGGGTAGAGGTTCTCAGCGGGCTCATCCATGACCACCACTCCCGGAGCCCCCTCCAGGGCAGCGCGGGCTTCCTCGACGCTCACCGGTCCTTCGAATTCCACATTGATGGACTCACCATGGCAGCGCAGCACCGGCACGCGCACGCAGGTTGCCGCCACTTCCAGGCTGTCTCGATGCATGATCTTCTTCGTCTCCGCGATCATCTTCCACTCTTCCTTGGTGGAACCATCATCCAAGAAGACGTCTATATGGGGGATGCAGTTGAAGGCTATCCGATGCTGGAAGGCGTTCACCGTGAGGTCTTCCTCTGGCGTGCCCTCGAGGAAGTCCTTCGTCTGGTCGTAGAGCTCATCCATGGCCGCAGCCCCCGCACCGGAGGCCGCCTGATAGGTGGAGACCACCACGCGCTTGATGGGGTTGACCTCGTCCAGGGGCTTCAAGGCTACCACCATCTGGATGGTGGAGCAGTTCGGGTTCGCGATGACTCCGGGGTTCCAAGCCACGTCCTCAGGGTTCACCTCGGGCACCACCAGGGGCACATCCTCATCCATGCGGAAAGCGCTGGAATTGTCTATCATCACAGCCCCCGCCTCTATCACTGCTTGACGCAGAGCCTTAGAGACGCTGGCTCCGGCTGAGAACAGCGCGATATCCACTCCCTGGAAGGACTCAGGGGTCATCTCCTGGACCACCAGGTTGCCTGCAGGCACCTGACCGCAACCCTCGAAGGGCAGCTCTTTGCCTGCTGAACGGGCGCTTGCCAAGGCACGCACCTCTGAAGCGGGGAAATCAAGCTGATGGAGCACGTTCAGGAATTCGCGGCCTACAGCCCCCGTTGCTCCAGCAACGGCAACGACGGGATTCGCGGGAATGAGCTTGGTCATGGCTATCTGCCTTTCTGCATCTTGGCGGCTATCTCTTCGGCGGAGAGCTGGGTCTCCTCGAAGACGCTCTCGGAATCCAGCTCGAAGGCGGTATGGAGCACCTGCACGGCCCGCTTGCCATCGGCTGCTCGGATGATCATGGAGAGGCGGATGGGGGAGGTGGAGATGGCCATGATGTTGATGTCGTTGTCGCTCATGGTCTGAAAGGCCCGAGCGGCAACACCGGGGGATGTCTTCATGCCCGTACCCACCAGGCTCACCTTCGCCACGTCCTCATCCACATCCCAGCCGTCTGCCCCTATCTCCTCTATCATCTGGCCGATGGTCTCCACGGCCCGAGCCAAGTCCGCCTCCGGACAGGTGAAAGAGATATCGGTGGCACCGTCGAGGGAGGTGTTCTGGATGATCATGTCCATGTTCACCATGGCCTCAGAGAGAGCCCCGAACACCTTGGCGGCCACGCCCGTGGTATCAGGGACGTGACGGATGGTCACCTTCATCTCGGAAGTGTCATAGGCGATGCCAGTGATGACGGCTTGTTCCATAAGGCTCTCCTCTTTGACGAGCGTGCCCGGCGCATCCGAGAATGCCGACCGAGCATGGATGGTAACTCCCCATTTCTTCGCGAATTCAACAGCGCGCATCTGGAGCACTCCGGACCCGGCGCTGGAGAGCTCTAGCATATCGTCGTAGGAGATGCTCGTGAGCTTGCGGGCGCGCGGAGCGATGCGCGGATCGGTAGTGTAGACACCATCGACATCAGAGTAGATCTCACAGCTATCAGCGTGGATGCCCCAGGCCACCGCCACCGCCGTTGTGTCAGAGCCGCCACGACCGAGGGTGGTCATATCCCCATTGGCATCGATGCCCTGGAAGCCCGCCACCACGGGGATGTAGCCCGCATCGAGGGCTCGTTCGATGCGCTCGTTATGCACCTTCACGATCTTCGCCTTGTTATGGGTGCCATTGGTCTGGATGCCCGCCTGACGGCCCGTATAGCTGATGGCCTTGTATCCCTTCGCCTCCAAGGCTAAGGCCAAGAGCGTCATGGAGACCTGTTCCCCGGTGGAGAGCAGGCGGTCTAGCTCCCGAGCGGGAGGGTCGTCGTTCACAGCAGCAGCAAGCGCCATCAGCTCATCGGTGGTCTTGCCCATGGCAGAGACCACAGCCACCACCCTATCTCCCCTCTCGCGGATCTTGATGAGGCGGTCAGCCACTCCCCGTATCCTCTCGGGGGAGCCAACGGAGGTCCCTCCGAATTTCGCAACTATCAATGCCATGGGCGGATGTTCGCATTCCTTAGACGTTCTGGTTCCAATATGCACACACGAACTGAACATCATACAGGTAAAGCGCCCTTGGAGCATGATGATACGAGGTAAACAGCCTATAATTCGGGAAACGAGCGCGGAAACGAGGAGTTCCCTATCATGCCAGCGATCATCACCCATTATCTCTTCGGCAAGGATGTCTACCAGCAGACCCACCCCGACCCCTTCGAGGGGCCCGATGCGTTCGCGGCTTTCATGCTGGGCTGCCAAGGCCCTGACATCCTCTTCTATAGCGGTTTGAGCCCTAAACAGCTCTCTGCTGCCACCATCGGATCCGATATGCACAAAGCCGACCCCATACGGCTCCTACGCTCCCTCCAAGACGCGGCGAACATGCTGCCCGATGATATCCGGGGGATCGGCCAGGCCTATGTGCAAGGGTTCTTCTGCCATTACCTCTTGGACAGCACCTTGCACCCCTTCATCTATGCTCAACAGAACGCGCTCACCAGTGCCGGAGTGGATGGCCTCGACGAGCGGGACGGCAACGAGGTGCACGCCGAGATAGAATCCGAATTGGATGTCTTGGCTCTGAGCACGAAGGAGGGAATCACCATCAGCAGCTTCGATCCGCTGCTGCCGCTATTCGCCTCCGAACGCTGCGTACAGGTGATATCGCTCCTCTGCAAATACGTGGTGAAGAGCGCCTTGGGCAAGGATATCCGCCACGATGCCTTCGAATCCGGCGTCAACAACTACCGGGTGATCCTCTTCGGATTGCGCTCCCCTAAGGGCATCAAGCGGAAGATGATGGGGCTGGTGGAGCGGCGGTTCCGCCGTCACTCCTTCGTCCAGGCCATGAGCCACAAGAACCAGCTGATCACAGGATCCATCTTCGACAACCGTACCCACGAACCCTGGACCGACCCCCAAACGGGCGAGGTTCGCACAGAGGGGTTCTGGGACCTCTATGACAGCGCTCTGAGAACAGCCCTCATGGAACTCCCTCGTATCCTGAGCGCCTCCGAGGATGACCTCCTGAAGCTCACCGGAGGGCTTGACTTCAACGGTGCCCCCACCCGCCCGCTGATCCTATCGGTATCCTGACACACCCTCCCGAAAGCGGTAGGTATCAAGGCCGGATATGCGAAACTGGCCCGTGGATGCGGGCCAGTTCAGTAGAGCGAAGGTCATGGGGATCCTGCGCTGAGACGCATTCACCCTTACAGAGAGCTAGTCTTCCAACTGCTCAGCTATCTCATCGGTAATGTCTGCCGTGTGATAAACGGCCTGGAGGTCTTCCAGCTCCTCCAGACGGTCTATCAGGCGCATGACCTTCTTGGCGTCTGATACGGTGACCTCAGAAGGCGTGGTGGGCACCATGATGAGCTCAGCACCCTTTGTTTCCACCCCTTGCTCATGGAGGGCCTCCTTCACCGCCGCCAGCTCAGTGGGGCCGGTGTAGACGATCCACTCGTCTTCGGCATCCTCGTAGTCATCTCCGCCTGCCTCAGCCACGGCCATCATGAACTCGTCTTCATCAGCTGCAGCGCCGTTGGGGCCGGTGGGATTCTTCTTGTCGCCCGTTTCCACCTCTTTGGGGACCATGATCTGGCCCTTCTTCTCGAACTGGAAGGCAACGGAACCGGAGGTGCCCAGGCTTCCCCCCGCATGGGAGAAGGCGCTGCGCACATCTGCCGCCGTGCGGTTGCGGTTGTCTGTCAGGGCCTCGCAATAGACAGCCACACCGGCCGGACCATAGCCCTCATAGATGACCGTCTCGTAGTTGGCGGCGTCTTTGCCTGAACCGAAGGCCTTGTCGATGGCCGTCTTGATCTTATCCTTGGGCAGCGAATAGCCCTTGGCCTTCTCGATGGCGGCTGCCAGCGAAGCATTGTTGTCAGGGTTCGGGTCTCCCCCCTCCTTCGCCGCTACGGTGATGTTGCGCGAGAGCTTGGAGAAGAGTGCGGACCTCTTCGCATCCTGAGCTGCCTTACGATGCTTGGTAGTGGCCCACTTTGAATGTCCTGACATAGAAGATACCTTTCAGATGCACGTTACTGCCGCCGGAGATGTTACCACAGACCGGCATGCTTCGCCCGTGCGCCTGGACATGAAAGGGATTCAGCTCATCCGCGAGGAGGACCTATCGAAGAATGCGTAGGTCATGAGCGCATCCCCCGTGCCATCATCGACCGCCTGGACCATCTCCTGGGGATGGATCTGCACCACGTACATGACGTTGGCTGGAGCGAACCGCTCCACCGACCCGTCAGGGAAGCGCTGCACCGGAGAGGTGAACCGGTCTCCACAGGTGAACACCGCGATATCCCCCTCTTCAACATGACCCGCCTCATAGACCACGTCCCGGGCATTCTCTATCACGCTCTTCATGTTGCCCTGGACATCCCCCAGCATGGGCGTGACGCCCCAGAACAGCTGCATGGAGCGCATGACCCGTGAGCTGGGAGACACGGCATAGATGGGGATCTTCGGCCGCAGGGAGGAGATGAGCCGGGCAGAACGCCCTGTCATGGTAGGACAGACGATGCATCGAGCATCCACATCCAGCGCCGTTTGGACTGCAGCGATGCCCACGGCATGGGAGACGCTCTTGAGGCCACGGGAATGATGGGGCTGGAAGCCGTCGTCGAAGATGTTCTTCTCCGTCACCTCGGCTATCTTCGCCATGACTGAGACCGCCTCTATCGGGTATTGGCCCGCCGCCGTCTCTCCTGAGAGCATCACGCAATCAGCGCCGTCATAGATGGCATTGGCCACATCCGTTGCCTCCGCACGGGTGGGACGCGGGTTAGCCGTCATGGATTCCAGCATCTGCGTAGCGATGATGACCGGCTTGTGCTCTGCGTTGCACTTGCGGATGATGCGCTTCTGCAAATGAGGCACCTCATATTCCGGCACCTCTACCCCCAGGTCACCCCGGGCCACCATGACTGCATCTGCAGCCTTGATGATCTCAGCCACATTCGCCACAGCATCCGCGTTCTCCACCTTGGCGATGATGCCGATGTTCTCATCGGTGAGCGATCGGATATAGGCGCGCACCTGGCGCACGGCCTCAGCCGTCTTCACGAAGGAGAGGGCGACGAAATCTATCCCCTGCTCAAGGCCGAAGGCGATATCAGCCTTATCCTGTTCGGTGATGGCAGGGAACGGGATGCTGACACCTGGGACATTCAATGACTTGCGAGACTTGAGCGTACCGGGATTCAGCACTTCGCAATGGATGTCATCCCCGTTGCAGGTCTTCACCTTCAGCTCTATCAGACCGTCATCCAAGAGGATGCGGTCCCCTGGGTGCACCTGAGCAGCCAGATCTGCGTAGGTCTGGGGAATGGCATCGCCACTCGCGCTTTCCACGGGCGAGAGCGTCACCTTCTCCCAACGCGCGAGGGACCGAGGTTCCGGAAGCATGCCGATGCGGATCTCTGGGCCTTTCGTATCCAGCATGATGGCCGTAGGCGTACCGCATTCGCTGCGGATGCGCTTGATGCGCTCGATGCGTCCGGCCTGCTCCTCATAGGTGCCATGGGAGAAGTTGAGCCGAGCCACATCCATGCCGGAGATGATCAACGACCGGAGCAGGTCATCGTCATCTACCGAAGGTCCCATGGTGCAGATGATACGCGTCCGCTTGCTCATGTCTTCTCCTTACCCGCGACCACCGATGGGCCTGATGGTAGCGAAGGGAAACGCACAGGTGCGCGGCGCAGCGATACGGAAACCGAACGGATACGTGGATCAGGAATCCTCGCGCAACCACAGACCGGTCTTGCCGCCGTCTTTCTTGAGCAAGCGGATGTCGCAGATCTCCATGCCGCGATCCACCGCCTTGCACATGTCGTAGATGGTGAGGCAGGCTATGGAGGCAGCAGTGAGGGCTTCCATCTCGATGCCGGTCTTACCGGTCACGCCACAGGTAGCCATCACATGGATGCCCACGCGACCGTCTTCCCGCTGACCAGGACCGATAGGCTCCAGCTCCACCTTCGCCTTGGTGATGTTGAGCGGATGGCACATCGGGATCAGGTCAGAGGTGCGCTTCGCCCCCATGACCCCTGCTACGCGGGCACAGGCCAGCACATCGCCCTTCTTCGCCTCGCCTGAGGTGATGAGGTCCAAAGTCTCCTGATGCATGAAGATGAACCCCTCGGCCACGGCAATGCGCTCCGTGTCCGCCTTCTGGGAAACATCCACCATTCGGACATCCCCGTTGCTGTCTATGTGCGTGAGTTCCATGAGATCCTTTCGAACGGTCTGAATAGCATGCTTCTAAGCAGGTCAGCCTCCTATGGCTGACATATTGCGCTCGGTCCCCACTTTGTCGTGGTGCTCATCGGGCTTCGCCCCCAGCGCCTCCAACAACACCTGGGACACCTCTTCGTCCGTGCCGCCCCGAAGCGCAGCGCGAACGTCGTATTCCGTATCCGAGAACAGGCAGGGGCGTATCTTGCCGTCCGCCGTCAAGCGCAAGCGATTGCACTGACCGCAGAAATGGCGAGAGAGCGGCGATATGAAGCCCACCGTGCCCTGGGCGTCCGGGAAGGCCATGTACTTCGCAGGGCCCCACCCCAAGGGGTTCTTGTCAGCGGGCATCAGAGGCTCCATGCCCGCAGCCACCGCATCGGCATTGATGCGATCGAGCAGCTCCTTGCTAGAGATGACGTCCTCCTTGCCCCAGCCCGCCAAGCCATCCGCAGCCTCTTGGCCGATGGGCATGTATTCGATGAACCGCACATGGAGGGGACGGGGAATGGAGAGCTTCGCGAAGGCCAAGAAGTCCTGATCGAGCCGCCGCACCGTGACGGCGTTCACCTTCACCGGGCTGAAGCCCACCTCCAAAGCGGCGTCGATGCCTGCCAAGGTATCTTCCAGCTTCCCCACCCGCGTGACCTCTTGGAACTGCTGGGGATCCAAGGTATCCAAGGAGATGTTCACCCGGTTGAGGCCCGCGCGCTTCAGGTCATCCGCCATCTTCGGCAAGAGCACGCCATTGGTGGTCATGGAGACGTTCTCGATCCCCTTCATCTTGGTGATGGAGGCCACCAGATCCTCGACTCCCTTGCGCACGAGCGGTTCGCCTCCCGTGAGGCGCACGCTCTTGATGCCATGGGCCGCCGCGACGGCCACCAGGCGCTCGATCTCTTCCAGGGAGAGGATCTCATCGTGGCTCATGGGACACACGCCCTCTTCGGGCATGCAGTAGATGCAGCGGAAATTGCACCGGTCCGTGAGCGAGATACGCAGATAGTCTATGACGCGTCCGTGGGAATCCTTCACAAGACACCTTTCGAAGCGATGTATCTGTTTTCAAGTGAGATTATATACAACTGCGGAGAATCCAGCAGGAGGGTTCTACGCAGAGACGATATAGATGCGCTCCTGGGGCAGGCGGATCCAGAGCTCATCTCCTACCTGGGGCAACTCTCCTTCCGGCACCGCCAGCTTGTCCACTCGCCAGAAGAGATGCTGATGCAGGAAGCGCATCTCATCATCCTCGCGGGCAACCGTTGCCATATCCTCTTCCGAGCGATCCAAGAACGCCAAGAGCGCTGAGCGATCGAAGCGGGAATCGCTCACCCGGTCCACCCGCATCCGATAGCAGTTCTCCCCTGCCCCGCCTACCTGCTCCACATAGCGCGCCCGCACGCCCAGATACCCCTCTTCGAAGGGCACGAGGTCTGCAGTGTGCACCGCCACGCCCCAGCGCGGTATCCATACCTCATGGTCTGCCGTCCGCAGGAAGGGAACGGAGTTCTTGCATCCGGAGAGCTTGAGCGCCGCCTCGGACTTAGGAGCGTTGACCAGTTCGTCCCCGGTGTCCAGCTCCCGAATGCGGCCCGCCTCGACGACGGCGATGCGATCGCAGAAGCGCAGCGCCTCATCGATGTCGTGGCTCACATAGAGGACGGTGCCCTTGAAAGCAGCGAAGAGGTCTACCAGATTCTGTTCCAGCACGCCCTTCAAGTGGGAATCCAGCGCGCTGAAGGGCTCATCCAGCATGAGGATGTCCGGTTTGGCCGCCAGCATGCGGGCGAGTGCCACTCGCTGCTGCTGCCCACCAGAGAGCTGGGCCGGATAGCGCTTCTGGAAGCCGCCCAGGCTGAAGCGGGTCAGCTCCCGCTCCACGATGGCCGCCGCTTCCTCCCGAGGCACATCCTTCCCGATGCCCGCCGCAACGTTCTGCTCTATGGTCAGGTTCGGGAAGAGCATGTAGTTCTGGAATAGCAGCGCCGTCTTGCGCTCCTGGGGTGAGAGGTCTATGCCTGCTGCGGAATCATAGAAGACGCGGTCGTTCACGCGGATATACCCCTCATCGGGCTTCTCGATCCCCGCGATGCAGCGCAGCGTGAGGGATTTCCCGCAGCCAGAAGCCCCCAGGAAGCCCAGGGTCTCCGTCCCGGCTTTGATATCCACATCCAGGCTGAATTCGCCCAGATCCTTGTGTATGCGCGCTTCCAGGGACATCTAGTCCTCCCCTCTTCGCCGATAGCGGGTAGTGCGGCGCCCCCACAGATTGATGAACAGGATCACCGCAAAGGAGAAGAGGAGGATGACGACCGTCCAGAAGATAGCCACATCCGTGTTGCCGCTCATCCATTCGAAGTAGATGGCGATGGGGATGGTGCGGGTGATGCCCACGTAGTTGCCCGCCAGGAAGAGGGTGGCGCCGAATTCGCCCAGAGCGCGGGCGAAGGCTAGCACCGTGGCCGCTGCGATAGAGCTCCAGGTGAGCGGGATCATCAGCTTGAAGAAGATGCGCCGGTTCGACCACCCCAAAGTGCGGGCGGCGTCCAGCATATTCGGGTCCAGGTTCTCGAAGGCCCCCCGGCAGGACCGGTACATCAGCGGGAATGCCACCACCGTAGCTGCGATGACCGTAGCAGGCCAGGAGAAGATGAGCGGGAACCCTATGTCGATGAACCACTGGCCCACAGCCGTATTGCGCCCCAAGAGCAACAACAGGAGGAAACCGCAGACGGTGGGCGGCAGGACCATGGGAATGGTGAAGAGGGTGTCGAAGATGTCCTGGGCGCGCTTGGACATGCGCATGGTGAGATACGCAGCCGCCAGTCCCAGCACGAAGATGATGACGATGGCACAGCCGGTGGTCTTGAGCGTGACCCAGAGCGGCGAGTAATCGATGCCCGCCAGGAACTCTCCGAGCGCCGCTAGGCCCGTAGCAGCAGGCGCGATAGCCACCGCATCAGGTGCGACGATGGAGGCGATATCCACGTGGTTCGGCTTCACCGCCGTGTCTGCGGCAGGGATCACCCCAAGGTAGAACTTCCCCGCCTGCGCCTCAAGGCAGAACGAGACCTGGACATCATCGGTCACGAAGACGCTCTCGCTCGTGAATACCCAATCGGCAACATCCGCTAGGAGCGCACCTCCCTTGTCATTCTCCTCATCAAGAGCACAGAAGTACGCCTTGAGCTGCTCGGTGGAGACGGGGTCAGCCACATCGCAAAGGCCATGGGATGCAGGCGGGATGTAGACGATCACCCTATCATCGAACTGGACGGCGGCGGCATAGTCAGCGCTTGAGCCCGTGTAGTAGTTGTAGCCAATGGACGCGCCGCCCCGCTCTTGGTTCGAGCCCTTCTCGAAGCGGGAGAAGCCATCCACCGCAAAGCTGGCCCCCTCTATGCGCGCAGACTCCCCTCCTGCGGAGACGAGGACGTCATAGGGGCCTTCGGCATAGGCGGGCGCTGGCAGGAGGACCGCCAGCGCCAGGATGAATGCCGATATGGAAGAGAAGAGCCTCATGGATACGGAATGATACTCGTTATGCTAGCTCGAAGCCCCATTCCTGCCACACCTTGATGGCATCCTCATCCGTGAAGCACCACTCCAAGA
>CAJURZ010000037.1 GCA_910588905.1 uncultured Eggerthellaceae bacterium | reverse complement strand
CCATCGTGCGCGGCACCACGGCGCGGCGCATCGTCGGGCTCCTGCGCGAGGCCGGAGCCGCCGAGGTCCACCTGCGTATATCGGCCCCGCCGTTTCTGCATCCCTGCTACTACGGCACCGACATCGACTCCGAGGAGCATCTGATCGCGTGCCGCTGCAGCGTGCCGGAGATAGCGGGCGAGCTCGGCGCGGACAGCCTGGGCTACCTGCCGGTGGAGAGGCTCGACGAGCTCGCGGGTGACGCGGGCGTGTGCGCGGCCTGCTTCGACGGGCGCTATCCCACCGCCGTACCCGCCTGCGCGCCGAAGAACCGCTTCGAGCGCAAGCTCTCCGTGGGTGACAAAGTGCTTCGGTGACAAAGGGTCAGGCTCAACGTCTTCAGTGCTATAGTGCAGCTTATCAAGATGCTTGCTATGCACGATAGGAATAAGCTTTTGCCTAGAAGACCGAGAATAGAGGAGCAGGGTACCTTCAACCATGTCACTGCGCGTGGATCAGGCCGCAGGCAGTTGTTCGAGGACGACAGGGATAAAGAGCACTTTTCCGGACTCCTGAAGAAGGTGTCCTTCGAAGAGGGTTGTAGTGTCTTCGCATGGTGTTTGATGGACAATCATGTCCATCTTCTTCTGCAGGGTGCACCAGAGAGCATCTCTAAGATGATGCAGCGGCTCCTGAGTGCCTATGCGCACTGGTTCAATGGGCGTCACGGGCATATCGGGCACGTCTTCCAGGGCCGATATGCATCGATCCCCATCAATGAGGACGAGCATTTCCTGGCGGCGGTGAGATACATCCACATGAATCCGTATGATATGAGCATTGAAGATGCAGAGAACTATCCGTGGAGCAGCTACCGAGAATGCCTTTCGCAAGCCGATGATGGGATCTGCCGGGCAAGCGACACGATCGCGATGTTCGGTGGCGTGGATTCCTTTCGGCGATCCCATGACCGCACTGACGAAAGCGTAGCCTTTGTCTCATTGCCGCGAAGAAGGCTCTCCGATGCCGAGGGAGACGCTATCGCCTTGCGGATCTGCGGGGAGCGCTATCGCGATACTCTTCCTACTCTTGCCGTATCCGACAGGAATGCTTTGCTGGCCAGATTGCGTCTGGCAGGTCTCTCCGTCCGACAGATCGAGAGGTTAACGGGGATAGGTAGAGGGGTAATCGCGAAGGCAAGGCTATAGCAGAAGATGCCGGGTGACAATGAGCCTGACCCTTTGACACTTACCGTCGGGCGATGGCGGCCATCTTCCGTATGACGCCGCGTCCGACCTCCCGCTCGGCGAAGGTGGCGATCGCGCGCGATTCGGAGGGCACGGCGTCGCTGCCGAGGAGCGCCATTATGCCGCCGATGACGAACGTGAGGTCGATGCGGTCCTCTGCGCTCAAGGCATCCTCGCTTGCGCCGATAGCTCGAAGCCATGCGCTCAGCACCTCGTCGCGCACGAGCCCGACGATCCCGGGGGAGCCGTTGCTGACGAGGAGCCGCATCCTCGAAAGCCTCTGCTGTAAGTCGGGGATGCCCTCCAGCCTCGCGGCGGTCTCTCCGCTACCGTCGACCAAAGAGAGCAGCGCGAGCGGCAGTTCCGGCACGAAGAGCCCGTTGAGCATCTGGCGCGCCATATCGTCCAAGTTCTCGAAATGATAGTAGAAGGAGTTGTGGCTGACGCCCGAGCGCTTGCAAACCTCGCGGCTCGTCATCTTGTGGTACGGCATGTCGGCGAGCATCCCCCAGAATGCGTCCTCCATGCGCTGGCGCGCCGTCGGCTCTCCCTCGATGCGCTTGGGCCTTGCCATGGCGCCCTCCTAATAAGACATCGCTGCACGTATTGACCATTTAATATGACACAGTTTCTTATTATGATTCTCGACAGGGAAAGGCGCAATGGCTTTTTCGGCTCCTGAAGGGGGGCTTCGGAAGCTGGGCATGGCGCCGCAAGACGCTTGTCGGAAGGGAGAAGGCATGGACGGGATGCTCGAGGGTTTCATGCATGTTTGGCCCTGGATGGGGCTTGGGGCGGCAATAGTCCTGATCGTGCTGCTGTTCGGAACGAACGCGCTGCGCTCCACAGAGGGCGGGACGCGTTGGAAGGACCCTACCTGGTTCGCATGGCTTGCCGCCGTCGCCTACATGATCCACAACGTGGAGGAGTATGGGATCGACTTCACCGGCGCGACGCTCGCCTTCCCGCAGATGATGGAAGGGCTGATGGGCGCGATGCCTGCATGGCCCTTCTTCCTGTGCGTGAACCTGGCGCTCGTGTGGGTGATGGGCCCGCTAGCCGCGCATCTGAGCCGCCGATGGCCGGCGCTCTGCTTCGGCATGGTGGGCATCGAGGCGCTTAATTGCCTGACGCACATCCCGGGAGCCATTGCGCTCGGGGCGGTTGGTGGCGGCTTCTTCACCGCGGTGTTCCTGTTCTTGCCGCTGGTCGTCTGGGCTTTCGTCGGCCTTTGTGGGAAGGGCGGCCGGTTTCGCTACCGCGTGCCGACCGCGTACCTGTGCTTCGGGCTGCTCTATCACATCGGCCTGTTCGCCAACATGCCCTTCTTCGTGAACGGGATATACGACGGCAACGTGATGGGGCTCGAGATGCTGTGTGTGAGCGCAATCGTGTTCGCGCTGTGGGTCTGGTATGCGAAGCGGGCGGAGAGACGCGACCGTGCGCAGCCCTGATGAGCTATGACGAATCGCACCCGTCCCTTCTCATCCTTTTTCATCCTATTTCTGTCCATCAACATCAGGGTGCCAGGAAGCGAACCCGGCAAGGGCCTCGTCGGTGCGCACATAGAACGGCTCGCCTTTGTCAAGCGCGCCGATGCGATCCATCTCAGCCTCGGTGAGCTCGAAGTTGAACACGTCGATGTTATCGGCGATGTGCGCAGGCGTCTTCGAGCCGGGGATCACCACGTTGCCCTCCTGAACATGCCAGCGCATGACGATCTGCGCAGGCGTCTTCCCGTGCTTCGCAGCCAGCTCGACGATGGTAGGCTCTTCGAGGATGACCCTGTTTCCGCGGCCGCCGAGCGGGTACCAGGCTTGCGTGACGATGCCGTGCTCCGCCAGGAAGGGCTTCATGTCGTGGCGCGGGTGATAGGGGTGGCATTCCATCTGAATGAGCGCAGGTATGACCTCGCACTCCTCGATCACGCGGGTGATTTCCTCCTCGTTGAAGTTCGACACGCCTATGGCGCGCAGCTTGCCCGCCTTGTAGGCGTCTTCGAGCTTGCGATAGCCGGAAATGAAATCGCCCGCGGGCTGGTGTAGGATCATCAAGTCGATGTAGTCGGTGCCAAGGCGCGCCAGCGTCTCGTCGACGGCGGTATCGCTTTCATAGAAGCATGGCCACAGCTTCGTCTCGAGGAAGACCTCTTCGCGGGGCTTGCCCGATGCCTTCATGCCGCGCCCCACGGCCTTCTCGTTCACGTAGGCGTTCGCGGTATCGATGAGCTCGTAGCCGCACGAAAGCGCATGCTCGACGGCCGCCTGGGCATCATCAGGCTCCAGCATGAACGTCCCAAGGCCCAAGATGGGCATCTTCACGTTGTTGTTCAGGGGTATGTATTGCATGACCTATCCTTTCGATATGTGAAACATCATCTCTTGCTTCGACTCAAGTCTATTGGCGATTAACTGGAATTCGCGCTACAATGCATGAAACGTGTATTTCACAATATGAAAAGGATACCCATGCTAGACCTCCTTGAGCTGGAGCAGCTTGTCGCAGTGGGCGAGCTTGGCTCGTTCTCGAAGACAGCGCAACGCTTCTACGTTTCTACGCCAACCATCACGCGAGCCATGCGCCACGTCGAGACGGCGTTCGGGGTGCCGCTGTTCGACCGCGACAAGAACAAGGTGGCGCTCAACGACACGGGCAAGCTTGCCGTAGAGCACGCGCGGCACGTCCTGCACGAGGCGGATGCGGCAGTCGCCCAGGTGCGGGCATTCGACAGAAGCCTGCGCACCATCACCGTGGTCTCGTGCGCGCCCGCGCCGCTCTGGGAGCTTGTTCCCCTCATCACGCGCCTGTACCCCGACCTTTCCGCGAACGCGCGCATCGCAGGCCTCTCAGAAACGAAGCGCGCACTCGAGGATGGTGTGTGCGATGCAGTCGTGCTGCCCTATCGCCCCGACGGGGAGGGGCTGGCGGTTCGCCACCTCATGGACGAGCGGCTGTATCTGTGCGTCAAGCGCGAACATCCTTTTGCTGGTCGCGAAAGCGTGACCCTGGACGAGTTGAACGGGTTCAACTTCTTGCTCGGGCCCGAACTGGGCTTTTGGGGTGATCTATGCCGCACGAGGCTGACGGCTTCGAAGTTCTTGGTGCAAAGTGACGATGCCTCGCTGACGGAAGTGATCCGGGAATCGGCGCTTCCCTGCTTCACTACCGATGCGGCCCTGCGCGCCGGCTTCCGCGACCTAGGAGACGACCGCGTCAGCATACCCATCACCGATTCTGAAGTCGACGTGTCGTTCTACTTGGTGGCAAAGCCTGTGCAGAAGACGGAGAGGCTGTTCGGCTGAGGGAGCCGGGGGGTCAGGGAATGAGCTTCGTCTCCGTTAAGAAGGAGGCTCTCGGATGCCGAAGGGGATGCGAGAGCAACGCGGATCCGTGGGCTTCATCGTGATCTCCTTCCTACATGGCGTGATCGACGGGAGGATGTATTTCGGCGGTGTTGAGGTGACCGATCCTGACAAGCTGCTCTTCTCACCTTTCGATTGGTTCGTGCATTGAGCAATGGGGGCAGGTAGGTGCAGATGATGCCGTTAAGGCTAGCTGGCTCAAGCGCTCTACCTGGGGTTCGCAACCGTTGAGTGCCTTCATTTCTGCGAAAATGATTCCGTAGGTTGGTAGTGTGCCACTGGCCCGTGGCGTAGTGTTGTGCGTGTTGGCGCTATCCGCCCCTACCAAGAAAGGTATTTCGAATGAGCTTTCGAGACAATCTACTGCATCTGCGCGCCTCGCAGAATATGACACAGGAGCAGCTTGCCATGATGCTGGGAGTGAGCCGTCAGTCGGTCACCAAGTGGGAATCGGAGCGGTCGTACCCCGAGATGGATAAGCTGCTGAAGCTGTGCCAGGTATTCGACTGCACGCTTGATGATCTTGTGCAAGGTGACTTGACCGACCGCCAACCCGATCCAGCAGCGGCAGCGCCGAAGGCCCCGCCTGCTGACGTATTCGGCTACGACGAGCATGCGCGGCGCTTCGCCAACAGGATATCACTCGGCGTGTTCCTCATCATCTTCGGCGTGGCAGCATCGCTTATCTTCTTTGCCGCGGCCGAGCCTGCGGAAACCAGCTTGTTCCAGTTGCCCGAGAACGTGGCGGCAGCCATCGGCACCATGTGCGTCTTCGCCGCCATCGCCGGTGCGCTGACTCTGATGATACCGGCGGGGATGGAGCATTCGCACTTCATGCGCCGCCATCCCTATATCGAGGACTTTTACACCGAGGAGCAGAAGGCGCAGGCACGCTCGTCATTCACTGCGCAGCTGATCGGTGGCATCATCACCATCTTCTTCGGCATCTGCCTGCTCATGCTGCTTAATGGATCCTCGGGTATAGAGTCGCTGCGGCCACGTAGCTTGCTCGTCCTCAGTATGAACGGCGAGGTGTTGGGTACGGTGGCGATGCTGATATGCATCGCAGTAGGTGCGTTCTTCATCGTGCACGGCAGCATGATGCTTGCCCGCACGAATCTGGCGAATTACAACATGGCCGCCGCCGAGGTGCTTGAGGCCCATGAGATAGCGCAGGCGCCCCTTTCGCCCGAGAAGAAGGAGGAGATGCTGAAGACGAAGAGCATCGACCGGAAGATCGGCGCCCTGTGCGGGACCATCATGATGATAGCCACCATAGCGGCGCTGATCATGCTGTTCGTGCCAGGTTACCAAGAGCCGCTGTTCTGGCTGGCGTGGCCTATCGGCGGCATCTTGTGCGGCATCGTGTCGATGCTGATGAGGGGGTTCAGTACCTCAGAGTAGGCTGGCGGCAAGAGCCAAAGGCAGGTGATGGGAGGGGCACTGGGGGAGAAGCTATGATCTGACGCGGATGCGAGCGTATGGCCTGCAGCGCTTTCGGGTCGATGTGCGTTGCACTCCAATCGACTTCTACGAAGATCTCGCATCCGGTTCCCTGTAGGGGGCGATGGGGTGGCGTATGACCGTCTTCCACTTCTCGGGCGGCACACGTCGGGCGTCAGACAGGTAGATCTCATGGTGATGGCGCCCGACCGCCGTATCCGACATATCGTTCTCGTAGCCTTGATCGGCGATGAAGGCATCCATGAGGGCTACGGTAGCAGGCTCGTCATCGAAGGGGCCGTGGTGCATGGCTTGGACGCAGAACCCCTCGTCGATGGTCAGCAATTCGGCAGAAGACGTGTCGAGCTCCTTCTTCCGCGCTGCTTCAGCCTGAGCCCAGGTGAACTCCTCGGACGTCACGAACTCAGGCAGGCGAATGGTGGATATCCACTGGAAGGCCGTCTTATCGGCGTAGTCTACACCAGCGATGCCCGGTTGCCACCAGAAGCCCTCCAGGGGCGGTACGACGAAGTCGAAGTAGCCATCCATGACATGGTCGCCCATCTTTGACATCTTGATGGTGTAGGCGATGGCATACAGCACCCCGATGGCCTTCTGGTAGGCGCCGCCTTCCTCATTGGGGTTACCTGCGCCACGCACTGCCACATAGGTCATGGGCGGCACCGTGACCAGCGCGGGCTTACCTTTCGGCAGATAGAATTCCTTGTATTCCCTCTTGAAATCGAACGTCACGGAGGCCTCCTTCTCTACCTGGAACCTACCTGAACCGCCAAAGGTGTACTCGCTCGTACGGAGCGCCCTTCGCATCCTACATCAACATCAGGAATCAACAGGCTGAGCCACCCTGGCATCTGTTCGACCGATCGCCCGAGAGTCAAGAGAACCATCCCTGCGATTCCAGGTCTTCCGGCTTTTCTTTCAGTGCCCTATAACCGACGAGCTGGACGGTCAGGAAATCGCACAACGACTCCTCGTAGGACAGGATCGGGTAACCCGTCTCCTTGCAGGCGGCGCGTTGGATGGGGAGCGGATGGGTGGCGGGGTAGAGGCCAGAGACGTGATTCGCTAAGTCCAGGAGGAACCTCGCTGAATCAGCCGGGTCGTCGAACAACCCGCACTCGACGAGCAGATCCGACCCCTCAGTCATCAGGGTGGTGATCTCGTGTTTGCATTGGATGAGGCGCTCCAAGCTCACGTTGGTCTCTATGATGCTCGGCAAGAGCGCTCCGAGCCTTCCGAAGTCCCTCTGTGAGGAGAGCACTGTTGCCAGGATAGCGGCAGCGTTTTTGAGGTTACCCATTGAGGAGACATCCAGAGCGCCCGGATCGATGCCCCGCATATCTTCCAGGATCCCCTTGAGGGATCGGATGTACAGGAGCAGGAGGATCTCTTCCTTTGATCTGACGTAGTGCGACAGGTTGGCGCGCGAGCAGCCCACCTTTTCTGCGATGGCGCTCAGCGTGACATCATGGTAGGAGCCTTCATCCAAGATGGACTCCGTCGTATCAAGGATGTCATCGAGCCTTTGATTCTTCTGCTCCTGGGTTCGTGCCCGTCGATACGTCTGGTCCTCTTTTCCCACGGTATCCCCAAGTCGTCTTGACATGTTGCATATCGCAACTTATATTCTAGTTACCCTGTGTAACTTATTCTATGCAAGGAGTGCTTCCGGTGCAATTCAGAACCGATGCCAAGAATGGGAACGAGTTGTCGACACTGGGGTTCGGCTGCATGAGATTCCCAACCGTTGCCGGGCGCATAGACATCGACGCATCCGAACGTCTCATCGTCGAGGCCGTTGATAGGGGAGTCGATTACCTTGATACGGCTTATCTGTATAACGGGAATGAGGCTGCCCTGGGTGAGATATTCGCCCGCAATCCCGGTCTGAGGGACAAGGTGCATATCGCCACCAAGTTGCCGATAGCGCTATGCGAGGCAGCAGCCGACTTCGATAAGTACTTGGAACGCTCCCTTGAGCGGCTGCGTACTGACCGCATCGACTACTACCTCGTCCATAACGTGACAAGCGCAGCAGCATGGGAGCGCTTGGGCTCCCTGGGGTTCGAGGAGTGGGTTGCAAAGCAGAAGAGTGCGGGGCGCATGATGAACATAGGGTTCTCTTATCATGGGCCCAAAGCTGATTTCCCCGTACTGCTCGATTCCTTCGACTGGGACTTCTGCCAGATCCAGTACAACTACATGAACGAGGACTACCAGGCGGGCACGGCTGGTCTCATGGCAGCGGCGGAGCGCGGCTTGCCCGTCATCGTCATGGAGCCCCTTCTTGGAGGAAAGCTGGCAG
Organism: uncultured Eggerthellaceae bacterium; assembly: GCA_910588905.1. GTDB lineage: Bacteria > Actinomycetota > Coriobacteriia > Coriobacteriales > Eggerthellaceae > MGBC163016. Next base: position 5,688 of record CAJURZ010000037.1, on the reverse strand, counting down.
CGGAGCTGCCGACGGAGGCGCGGAAGATCCTTTCCGACGCTGGTATGAGTGATGATCCGGTGCGGCTTGCCCTTCGTTGGGTATGGGATCACCCTGAGGTGACCGTCGTGCTATCAGGGATGAACACGCAGGAGCAGCTGCTGCAGAACATCGATACAGCTGAGGCGGCGCTTCCTGGCTCGCTTGAGGATGCCGAAGCCATGGCTGTGGAGATCGCCCGCAAGGAGATCGCGAAGAGCTATAAGGTCCCTTGCACGGGCTGCGGGTATTGCCTTCCATGCCCTAAAGGGGTGAATATCCCCATGTGCTTCGCCGCTTACAACACGTCCTTCGCCCATGGTTGGTACCAGGGCATGCACCAGTACATCACGGCATCGGGAGCCATGGTGGGCGATGCCCATTTCGCCAGCGATTGCATCAGATGCGGCGCCTGCCTTGAGAAGTGCCCCCAGCATATCCAGATCCCGGATGAGTTGTCGTTGGTGAAGAAACGCCTTCAGCCCCCTGGTCTTCCGGCTCTGGTCAGGTTTGGAGTAAGGGTGCTGAGCCGCTGATGATGAGAGTGCAGCCAAAAGCGGTTGCATTATCAGCAAGAGGCGTGCACATCATGCACCGCGAAATGCAGCCATGCGCCCTTACACTCGGGTCAACGAGATAGGCACTCGAGGGAAAGAGGCAACCATGGACGGCAACCTGGCAGTGTTCATCGTCATGATCGTGCTGGTCTTGGGCGGAGGCATCCTGCTCAACTTCCAGATCAAGCACTCCGAGAAGAAGGAGCGCGAGGCCAACGCGGCGAACGTCAAGAACGCGAAGAGCACCTCGCCGGAGGCAAGGCAGGCAACGGCCCACTAGCCCTGTCAGCGGCAACAGCGAAGAACGATCAGTAAAGGCCTCCTCTTCGGGGGCCTTTTCTGCGTTCGTCCGCCAAACCAGGAAGCGCTAGAATGGCGCCTTCGAGTCTGTCACTTGAGCACACGAGGCGACGATATGAACATCGAATCGTTGAGCGAATTCGCATACCTTGCAGACACGCTGAGCTTCCGGCGCACAGCCGAGCACTTCTACGTTAGCCGCTCGGTGATCAGCCGCCATCTTGCTGCGCTGGAAGACGCGCTGGGTGTGGTGCTCCTGGAGCGCAACGCACGCGGCGTGGAGCTTACGCAGGCTGGCGAGGTGTTCCTCGGCGAGGCTCAGGCTATCCTGCGCGCCTGGGACTTGGCACAACAGCGGGTGCGTGCTGCGTCCGCAGAGGGGAACGCGCTCGTCCGGGTGGGGTACCTGCGCAATGGAGCCCGACCGTTCCTCGTCAAGTTCGTGAAGGCTATGGCTCGCGAGCATCCGGATGTGCATCTGTCGCTGACCTGCATGAGTTACCAGCAGGCTCGCGTCGCCATGGAGGAGCACGCGATCGATGTCATGCTGGGGATCAACGTCGACCCGTCGCTCACGAAGAACTACCGGTCAACGCTTATATATAGGGATTGCTTCGTCGCTGCCTGCAGCCGTTCGCATCCGCTCGCGACGCGCACCGACGGCGTCACGTTCGCCGACCTGCGCGATCAGCGGCTGCTCGTTCCCGAAAGCTACGTTTCTGCGGGGCTGGCGAAACTGGTAGGCCAGCTCGTCGACGAGAAGACGCTTTCCAAATCGGGCGAGCTATACCAGGACATGGACATGCTGTACCTGAAGATCCAGACGGAGGACGTCATCGCCTTCGTGTCCAGTCTGAACGCACTCATGTTCGAAGGGTCGCTGGCGATGCTTCCCATCGTGGGGATCGACACCGGTTTCAGCATCAGTGCCTACTACCGCGACGGTTTCGACGGCCTGGCTTATGAAGCGTGTAGGACGGAATTCGAGGCATGTCAGCGTTTCCTTGCGGATACCACGCCCACGGCCGCATGGGGCGAGCCTGAGTAAGTGTGACCGGGCCGTCTCGGACAAGAGCAAGGCTCCCTTCGCGAGAACCCGAGCAGAAGCACCCTCCCTTCGAGGTAGTGACGCGGATGCCTTGTGGCGAAGCCGGGTTCCCTTAGAATTCCACTTCGTCGTAGACCAGCCCCTGCTCTTCCAGCTGCGCGAGAAGATCGCGCGCGGTTATCGCCTTGACGGGCGATCGCGAACGGTAACAAAGGAACGGTAACAAAGTGTCAGGCTCAACGTCATCATGCATGTTCGCGCTTAAAGAGAAATAAGCTTCCGTTGAGAAAAAGGACGGTTGCAAAGGCGAAGCTGTAACGTCAGCAGGCTCGTTGGTGACAATGAGCCTGACACTTCGTTTCTGTCAAGAAGGGCAGACGCGCTGTTGCCGGCAGTTCGTTGCCTGTGCAAGGGACGGGCCCGAGGACCCATGCGGAAGGGCCCGGGAGCCAGGCATGGGGTGCGGGAAGACGTAGGACCCCTGTGCGCGCTAGCCGCACAGACGAGCCATCAGCAGGGCGCTGCCGAACCGCAGCATGCCGCCCGACTTCACCGCGTGGCGCACGCGCTCCGCGTCGCCGACGATGCTTCCTGCCAGCATGTCCACGCCGAAGCCGAACAGCGCAGGGGCCATGACCACCGACGGGCCCACCAGCGTGACGTAGGCATCGCGTGCCAGCTCGAGCAGCCTGGGGGCGGTCTTGTTCTCGAGGGTTACCCCGGTTTGGAACACAAAGTCGGCCTCTGGCAGAACAAATTCGCAGGCGGGGTCGGGCGTGTCCAGGTCGGTCCGACAGTTGCGCTCGAGCACCGTGAGGTTCGCGTATTCCGCGATGCGGTCGACATGGGGGAAGTGGCCGATGACGACGACCTTCGCATCGGGCGTCGCCTCGATGCGCGGCCGCAGCAGCTCGAAGGCGTCCATCTTGTGAATGGTGCCGTCGGGGAGCTCTACGGGTTCGTCATAGACGGCGCCCAATGCGTCCACCAGCGCTGGTTGTCCATACCAAGCGTTCAGCGCTGCTACCCCGAGGGTAGCCTCTTCATAGTGCCACGACTTAGCAAGCTGGGCCATCTCCCGAAGGGGTCTTCCGCGGAGGTCACGCTCTTCGGTGGCCTTGCGGGCCCCTCCTCGACAGGTGTAGGCCACGCCCATGGCGCTTTCGGCTTCGACATAGCTCCAGGAGAGCCCCAGAGCGTAGTCGCGCACGAGCACCCCTTCGGGGATGCCTTCGATCAAACGGTCGTAGAGATGCCAACCCATAGGATGCTCCTTCGGACGTGATATTATCCTTCATAGAGAACATACTAGAACAAGGATGATGTGAACACAATGGCTGGTATAGCAGAAGCCTGTGGGCAGAGTCAGAGAAAGGGGCTTTGGGATGCTGTTCGTTCTCACCGGAGATGTGCGCATAGGGAAGAGCCGTTGGCTTGAGCCCCTCGTGTCCCAGCTCCTTCGCCAAGGCATTCCTGTTCACGGCGTCCTTTCTCCGGGGATCTGGGTGCCCTCTGAGAGCGAACGCGCGGATGCGAACGGCTTCGAGAAGAAGGGGATCCAAAGCATTCTCGTGCCCGGAGGTGAGCGCTTCCGCTTCGCTGTTCGCCGTGACCTTGTCGAAGGGGCACCAGAGGGTGGGAAGGAAGAGCCGTTAGCCCGGAACGCGTTGGGATGGCGCATAGATGAAGCAGCCCTGGAGCGGGTGAACGCTCATTTTCGCGAATTTCAGACCAGGCCGCTCTCTCCGGAGCAAGGTGGCCTGCTCGTCGTAGATGAGCTGGGTCGTTTGGAGCTTCAGCATGGAGACGGCCTGCTAGAGGCCCTCCGTGCGCTTCAAGCAGGGTGGAGCCCTTGCTGGCCCCATAGCCTTGTGGTGGTCCGGCGTTCCCTGGCTGAGCAGGCCATAGAGCGCTTCGGTGAGCTGTGGGGTGGCGTGCGGATCCTTGCCCCGGATCGTGAGAGCACCCGAGCTGTCTTTGAGGCTCTGGGTGTGCCGGGCATCCCTGATCCTGAGGGAGCCTAGGGCGCGTATCCCCTCCAAACTCTCTTTCGATGCTTTCCGCTCACCGCTTCGGGGGGACCGTTTCCCGCTAGTTATTCTTATATGAATATAATACTCATCCTAGAATTATGCTCACCAAAGCATAATAAGGGGGTGTCATGGACAGGAGTACTTCGGCAGGTCCGGGGGTCCGGCAGGCCCAGGGGTCGGTGTGTTCTTCCCAGGCTGCCCGCCGTGCCGATGCCATCATCGCCGGGCTGGCGTTGCTGGTGGTTGTCATCGCAGCGGTCTCGCTCATGCTGGGGCGCTACCCCATCGACCCTGGGCAAGCGCTTCTCATGCTGGCAAGCCAGGTGGTGCCGCTGGACCAGACCTGGACCGACCAGCAGGCCACGCTGTTCTTCAACGTGCGGCTGCCCCGCATCTTGCTGGCCCTCATGGTGGGGTGCAGCCTTTCCGTGGCGGGCGCCGCCTACCAGGGAACGTTCCAGAATCCTTTGGTTTCGCCGGACATCCTGGGCGCCAGCCAAGGAGCAGCCTTCGGAGCGGCGGTGGCCATCTTAGCCGGTTTCACCATGGCCCTCGTGTCGGTGTCGGCCTTCTGCTTCTCGCTGCTCACCGTGGGGCTCGTGCTGATCATAAGCTCGCGCGCCAAGGGCAACCACATGATGGTGGTGGTGCTGGCGGGCGTCATGGTGAGCTCGCTGTTCCAGGCGGGCGTGTCCTACACCAAGCTCATCGCCGACCCCAACAACGACGAGCTGGCCGACATCACCTACTGGCTCATGGGCGGCCTGACCGGCGCTAAGATGAGCCAGGTGGCCGCGATCGCGCCCATCGTGGCGGTGGGCTGCGCGGTGCTGTTCGCCCTGCGCTGGCGCATCAACATACTTACCATGGGCGACGACGAGGCCTCCACCATGGGTGTGAACGCCCGCGTCATCCGCATCGTGGTGATCGTGGCGGCTACGTTCGTCACGGCAGCCTGCGTGTCGGTCAGCGGCATGATCGGCTGGGTGGGCCTGGTCATCCCGCATCTGTGCCGCATGCTGGTAGGGCCCGACTACCGCAAGCTCATACCGGCATCCATGCTGATGGGCGCCGTCTTCCTTCTGCTGGTGGACGACATCGCGCGCCTGGCCACCACGGCCGAGATCCCCATCGGCATCCTGACGGCCTTCGTAGGGGCGCCGTTCTTCCTGTACCTCATCACCCGCCGGAGGAAGCTATGAGCATCAGCGTGAAGGACCTGGGCTTCTCCTATGGCGCCCACGAGGTGCTGTGCGGTCTCACCTTCGACATACCCGACGGATGTCTGGTCAACGTGCTGGGCCCCAACGGGGTGGGCAAGTCCACGTTGTTCCGCTGCATCCTGGGGCTCAACCGGGATTACCGTGGATCGGTGGCCGTCAACGGCAAGGACCTGCGTCGGCTTTCCATCAAGGAGCGGGCCCGCGAGGTATCCTACATACCCCAGTCCCATGCGCCGGTGTATGACTACGAGGTATTGGACGTGGTGCTCATGGCCACGGGAAGCGACCTCAAGATGCTCAGCAACCCCGGTTGCAGTCAGCGCCGCCGCGCCTATGAGGCGCTTCAGCGCGTCGGCATCGAGCGGCTGGCCCATCGCCAGTACACGCACATATCCGGCGGCGAGCAGCAGCTGGTGCTCATCGCCCGCGCGCTGGCCCAAGACGCCCGCACCATCGTCATGGACGAGCCCACGAGCGCCCTCGACTACGGCAACACGGTGCGCGTGCTC
>CAJURZ010000036.1 GCA_910588905.1 uncultured Eggerthellaceae bacterium | reverse complement strand
GTGTCCTTCGCTGAAACAGATCGTTGTTGCAGCGTGTCCTTCGCTGAAACAGATCTCTGGTACAGCAGCGGTCCCGTCGTACCAGATATGCATGCGTGCATGCTAGCATAGGATGATGGAACAGAACAGGCGCTTCTCATCATCCTCCCCGCAACGGCAGGAGCAGAATAGGGCGAAGGGACCCGTTGCGGCCAGCACAGTGCTCCTGGCCGAGGATGCTTTCGATGGCCAGCGTTTTCGGAGCGAGCCGATAGCATTGGGCTTGCGCGGAGAGCGCATCACCTGGCTTGCGCCCCTGGCTGCTCTGGGCACGGGCGCCTATCCCGTAGAGGCGGACGCATCGATGCAGCGCTTCCCCGATGCCTGCCTGCTTCCCGGCTTCCATGATGCCCATCTGCACTTCTTCCACGCTGCGCTCTATGCCTCGCCGTTGGCCACCACCTTCGTGGGTACCAGTGAGGCAGACTGCGTCTCCCGGCTACAGCGGTTCGCTTCCCGCCGTCCGCGGGGTGAATGGCTGTTGGCCCAGGGGTGGCGCGAATACCTCTGGGATCCTCCCCGTCTGCCCAGCCGCACGTCCCTGGATGTGGCGTTCCCCGATCAGCCCATCGCCCTCTATTCGGGCGATGCTCACACGCTTTGGCTGAACAGCTGCGCTTTGGATATCTTGGGGATCACGCGGGAGTCTCAGTCTCCGCAAGGTGGCAGCTATGACAAAGACGGCGAAGGAGAGCTGACGGGCCTGGTGCGCGAGGCTGCCGCCATGGAGCTCATGCCGCAGATCGTAGCTGCGTTCTCTTCGGTGGAGCTGCTGGAGGCCTACCGATCATTCCAGGAGCACCTGAACAGCCTCGGCATCACTAGCGTCTGCGATATGGCGCTTACGGCCACCAGTGGCCTTGACTTCATCCGCGCTGACTTGTTCAGCGCATTAGAGCACGCCGGTCAGCTCACTCTGCGACCGCATCTGTTCCCTACGCTGACCGAAGAGGCGCTGCGTTCGGGCAAGTTGGAGGAAATGCAGCGGGAACTCCAAGGGCCGCTCGTGAGGGCATGCGGCTATAAGCAGTTCTTCGACGGCGTGTCCAGTCAGCATACGGCCTGGTTGGCTGAGCCTTACACCAACGCCCGTTTCCCCGGGGACTGCGGACGCCCCACGATCCCGCCTCAGGAGCTGGATCGGCTTCTGGAAGGGGCCCAAGCGAAAGGGCAGCTGGTCCGCATCCACACCATTGGGGATGAGGCCATCCACCAAGCGCTGGATAGCTATGAACGGAGCCAGCGAACGGGACGATTAGTGCTGGAGCACTTGGAAGGTTTCCTCCCAGAAGACATCCCGAGGCTGGCGAAGCTGGGCGTGATAGCCTCAGTGCAGCCGCGGCATATCACTCTTGACCCGGGCGGCCCTGAACGGGACATGGGTCCCCACCGCGTTCCCTTCATGTGGCCGTTCCGGCAGCTCTTGGAGGCGGGGGCCACACTAGCGTTCGGCACCGACGCCCCTGTGACGGATCCAGATCCGCTGCGTGGTTTGTATACGGCCATCACGCGCCAGGATGCGGTGACCCATCAGCCTTCGGGAGGCTGGTTGCCCCAGGAGCGTCTGACCGGGGAGGAGGCGTTGGAGGCTTACACCCGCGGTGCGGCTTTCGCTTGCGGGCGCGAAGGGGAGCTCGGGTGTCTTGCCGCGGGCGCCCTGGCGGATATCCAGGTGGTGGAGCGGGGCGAAGGAGGCACCTTGAGCCGTCCCCAAGCCCTGTTCGTCGGCGGCCGCGTGGTCTTCGAATGATACAAGGTCGGTTCCGCGTACCACCCCGGGCGGACCACGGTCCGCCCCTACAACAGCAAGGCAGCGGATTCTTCGTAGGGGCCGAGCATGCTCGGCCCGATGCAACAACCTGGAGAATACGACAGGGTCAGGAGTCTCAACGGTCGAAGTTCAACTCCAAGGTGAAGGCGCCCTCTTGGACCATGGCTGAAGCTGAGATCCCTTGGGCTTCGCAGAGATTGCGCACGACAGCCAGCCCCAATCCGGTACCCGTGCGGCCACGGGCGGCATCTTCGCGATAGAAGCGCTCGAAGACGCGGACGGGGTCAGGCTCCTCTCCCGGGCGCAGGGGGTTCGTGAATGTGATGCTCTTCCCCGTACGCTGCACGAGCAGCGCCCCTTCGCCATGGACCAGCGCATTCTGGATCACATTCTCATAGATGCGGCGGAGGGCTTCCGGGTTGGCCTGGGTAAGGAGGGGCTCCTCCCCCAGCTTTACCTGCACGGACATCTCCCGCTTCTGGAACCCCGGATGCCTTGCTGCCAGCACCGATGCCAACGGGAGCAGCACATCCATCTGCTCCAAGGCCTGTTCAGGCTGGTCTACCGAGCGTCCGTAGGAGAGCAGCTGGTCCAAGAGCTCCTGCATGGATTCCAGCCGCGCGGCTGCTGCCTGCAGGTATCCTGTGCGCAAAGCCGCATCCTCTTCGCTTTCCGCTAGCTGTAGGTAGCCTTTCGCGCCAGCTAGAGGTGTGCGGATGTCATGGGAGAGGCTGGTCAGGTTCTGCTGGAACTCTGCTTCAGCCTGCTGCTGCTCGCGCTGCTGATCGGCGCTTGCATCCAGTTCTTGATTGATGGCCTTCACGAGCTCTAAGGTCCCCGGCAAGGCTCCTCCCGCAGGCAAGCGAAGATTGCTCAGCCGGTCTCGTTCGCGAAGGAATCTGACCACGGCCTTCAGGCGAAAGCGGTAGAGGGTTGCCGCAGCTCCACAGGCTGCGGCAACGAGCAGAACGATGATGGCTACAAGGGCGTCCATGGAGCTATTGTATGTCTCGGCGACGCAACACGGTGAAGATGAGAGCTGCGCAGACCGCACTGTAGATGATACCCACCAGCAGGATGTGCCCTGCGGGCAGGAGGGCCGGGAGGGGCAGGCCCGCATTCGGCGTGAGCAGCAGCGTGGCATCTGAACCTAACAACTGCAGTGCGGCCGTGGGCATCCAGAAGGGTACTGCTGCCAGGAAGGGAACCGCTTTCGCGAAGAGCTGGATCAGTTGTGTCACCAATGTACCCACCATGCTTGAGGAGATGAGCAGCGCGGACAGTGAGCCTACCCAGCTCGAACGCACCGTCCAAACCAGACAGGCAGTGATGAGGGCATAGGTGAAGAGGGTGAGCCATGTCAGTCCCAGCCAGAGGAGGATATCCCCCAGCGACTCTTCAACGGTGGGCGTGAAGCCGAGCGCCGCGAAGGCCAATGAGGTGAAGAGGGCGCTGATCAGAAGGAATACTGCCTGCATGAGCCCTACGAAGATGACCTTCTCCCCGTAGTAGCGATATCGTCCCCGCTTGTCCAATACCAGATTCTTGATGAACTCGCTCTTGAAGTCCGCCACTAAGAACAGAGCGATGAAGAGGGAGCCGATGATCCCCACGAAGCCACCATTCAAGAAGGTCTGACCCCAGAGCTGGGTAGGGGTGTCGTAGCTGTGTTCGTTGAGGGCAGCCGCTTCAGCGAGGTCCGCTTCTAGTTCGGCACGCTCTTCGAAGGTGAGCTCTTCTCCTTGTTCGAGCACGGCTTGGTTCACCATCACGCTGAATTCCGGAGAGGCGATCCAGTGCAGCACCCCCGCAATGAGAAGCATCATGACGGCAATGAGCACGGTAAGACCCCAGAACAACCGGGAGCGGATGGTGCGGTAGAGGTCTGACTTAAGCAGATCGAACATAGCTGCCCCCTTCCATGAGGTTCACGAAGTAATCCTCTATATCGCAGCGATTCTCGGCGAACTCCAGGATGGTCTCATCAAAGCCGTGAAGCGCATCAGCTACCGCAGGAGCATCGAAGGCACCTGATAGGCGAAGGGCACCGTCCGGCTCCATGAGGAAGCGGACCTCTGGGAATCGGGCCTCCAATTGCGCTAGGGTGCGCGCTGGTTCGCTCGTGAGGATGCGCAGGCTCTCCCCGCATTCTGCTTGGACGTCCTCTGCGGTCATCTCCCGCACAAGGCGCCCATTCGCAATGACTCCGTAGCGGGTAGCCATGCGGTCTAGCTGGTCCAGTACGTGGGAGCTGATCATGACGGTGACACCGAAGGACTGATTGAGCCGCAGGATGAGCGTGCGCAGAGCGCGTGTGCCCTCTGGGTCTAGCCCGTTGAAGGGTTCGTCCAGCAACAGGAGATCCGGCGAACCCAACAACGCCAGCCCGATGCCTAGCCGCTGCTTCATGCCTTGGGAGAAGCGCTGGGATCGTTTCTTGCCTGCGGCTTCGAGCCCTACCAAGCGCAGTACCTCTTGGCAGCGAGGCTTCGCATCGGGAATGCCCACAGCCAGGGCCTTGGCCATGAGGTTGTCGAAGGCGGAGAGCTCGGGCAGCAGCCCGGGGTTCTCGATGAGCGCACCGACGCGTCGGGCGCTTCTCAGAGAGGAGCCTCCAACAGAGGTTTGCGCGCCGGTCTCCTTCGGCAGAGCTTCAATCGGGCTGTCGAACAGCAGGATGTCTCCAGAATCAGGGGTGACCAGGGAATCGATCATCTTCATGACGGTGGATTTGCCCGCACCGTTCTTCCCGACGAACCCGTAGATGTCACCCGTTCGCACATGCAGGTTCAGGTTGTCCACCACGCGCCGACCACCATAAGCCTTGGTGAGCGCGCGGGTCTCTATCGCGTACATCTTTCTCCTCTCTCGTGGATACGTTCCGTATATCCGAGCATAGAGGGCAAGATTCGGATTACTTTTGGGAAACCTTTAAGAAAGCTTGAAGCCGATGCCCCAAACCGTTTCGATATAGCCGTCCGTGCCACTGGGGCGCAACTTCGCCCGCAGGTTGGAGATATGGGCCGCCACGGTACCATCCTGAGTTGCATACGGTTCGTTCCAAGCATGCTCATAGAGCTCTTGCTTGGTGAAGACGCGACTGGGATGGGCCATGAGCAGCTCTAGCATGGCGAATTCGGTACGGGTGAGGGCGATGGCCTGCTCTTGGATGGCGAAGGTGCGCGCAGCGGGGTCAAGCTGCCAATCACGATAGGAGAGCGAAGCCAAGGAAGCGGAGTTGCCATGGGCGGCTGTTGCGGTTGTGTTCGGGGAGGCCAGAGCCGCCCGGCGAAGCTGCACTTGGACTCGTGCCGTGAGCTCATCCAAGTCAAAGGGCTTGGTCAGGTAATCGTCGGCCCCCAACTGCAAGAGGTCCACCTTGTCGGTAGCAGCGGTGCGCGCAGAGATGACGATGATGGGCAGCGTTACGTTGCGTTGCCGGACGAAGCTGACCACCTCTTCGCCGGTCATGCCCGGCAGCATGAGATCAGTGATGACCAGATGGAAGGCCTGGGCATCCAAGGCGAATTGGGCTTCCGTGCCCGAGAAAGCAGGGGTGACCTGATAGTCCTCTTTGCGCAGATGTGTGCAGACGACGTCGTTGATGGCGGCGTCGTCTTCTATCACGAGGATGTGTGGGGATCCTTCGGGCTCCATGGGTGAGATTCTACCGGAACAGTCCACTCCGGGCGGACCACGATCCGCCCCTACGACAACCTGACACACGATCCGTAGGGGCCGAGCATGCTCGGCCCCTACGCAATAACCCAGAGAACACAACAGGGATCTGTGTCGGGTGGTACCATATTTCGAAGTTCCCCCTCGGACCGAAGGAGCTCGGTGACCGCCAACCAGCAACCAGAGCAGCAGCCTCACAGGCAGCAGGCCCGGCGCAAGCCCTCCGGCCTTTCGAAGCACCTGCGCATGCTGGATAGCTCGGAATTCAAGCGGCAGACCTTCTATGCTCTTGAGAACATCCGCCGGGGAAATTGGATTGCGCGGATCTGCGGCGTCTTCCTCTTCATGCTCATCTTAGCCAATGCGGTGCTCGTATTCTTCTCGGCTCAAACGGGCTTGGATCCCATCTCTGAAGACGTCGTGGCAAGCATCTACGTGTTCTCCACCCTCTGCTTCTTCGTGGAATATATTGCGCGCATCTGGATCGCTGATCTGGCGTTCGGCAATTGCACCCGCTTCCAAGCGCGGCTGAAATACATCTTCTCTCCCATGGGGATCATCGATCTCCTCTCCTTCGCGCCTAATATCTTGTCGTGGTTCCTTCCCGTCACCCAGGCGCTCATCAACGCCATAGGGGTGCTGCGTCTGATCCGTTTGATAAAGGTGACCCGCTACATGCGGGGGTTCCGAACCATCGGCCGGGTCCTCCGCAAGCATTACCGTGAGATCGTGGCAGCTTTCCTGGTCATCGGCTTGCTCATCATCGTGGCAAGCGTTGTCATGTACGAGGTAGAGCACGAAGCCCAGCCAGATCAGTTCAACAGCCTCTTCCAGGGGGTCTGGTGGGCTGTGGAAACGGTAACGGGCACGGGTTATGGGGATATCGTTCCCATCACCACCTTGGGCAAAGCCATCGGGATGATCATCATGCTGCTGGCCTTGGCGCTGGTGGCCATCCCCGGCGGCATCTTCTCCGCCGGTTTCGTGGCTGAATATCAGAATGCTGACCTGCGCAAGATCGAGCGGGGTGTTCGGAACACTTCCCATCACACCGAAGAAACCTCCAACGAGATCAAGGAACAGGACGAAGCGCGCTCGGTGAAGTAGAATCTCTCCTATCACAGAACTGGCTCCAAGAAGCACGATCCCGGTCATGGAAGGGCACATGGCAAGACGGTTCCTCATGGGCAATGAAGCGTTCGCGCACGCGGCGCTCAAGGCAGGCTGCGGCTTGTTCGCAGGCTATCCCGGCACGCCCTCCTCTGAGGTGATAGAGACCGTGGCGCGCCTGCATCGGGATGGGGTGGCGAAGGGGATCCACGTGGAGTGGTCCACGAACGAGAAAGCGGCCCTCGAAGTGGCCGCCGCTTCGGCGCTCTCGGGTGTTCGCTCCCTGGTCACCTGTAAGCAGGTGGGCCTGAACGTGGCCTCGGATGCCCTCATGTCCCTGAACTACCTGGGAGTCAAGGGCGGTCTGGTCATCCTGGTGGCCGATGACCCTGGTCCCATCTCCAGCCAAACGGAGCAGGATACCCGCCGCTTCGCCGCCTTTGCAAAGGTTCCCGTGCTGGATCCGGCCACGCCCGAACAGGGTGCGGAGATGATCGCCCAGGCCTTCGCGCTGTCCGAGCGTTATCACACGCCGGTCATCTTCCGTCCCACCACTCGCATCGACCACGCCTCTACGTTCTTCGAATTCCCTGAGGAGACCCAGCCGGAACCGGCACTGGATGGCGGCTTCCAGCGGGATCCCGAGGAATACGTCATCTTCCCGCCGCGGGCGTTCCAAGCCCACGGGGAGATCAACGAGCGCTTGCGTGCCATCGCCTTCGACTACACGTTCACGCCGGAGCTGGCGGAATTCAACCAGCTCTTCGCGAATGCAGGGGGAGGTCCGCTCATCCGCGTACCTGCCGAGGAGCAGATGGAGGCGAATCTGCCGCCCGCGAAGCTGGGCATCGTCTGTGGAGGTGTTTCCACCCAGTACGCCCGGGAAGCGCTCCAGCTCTTGCAACAGCAAGCTTTGGCTTGCGGGCGCGAGTTGCCGCCGGTCCGCCTTCTGCAACTAGGAACACCCTACCCGTTCCCGCACCGCACGGCTTCCCGCGCGCTCAAAGACCTCACGGATGTCTTGGTCCTCGAAGAGCTGGACAGCGTCATAGAAGAAGAGCTCCAGAAGATGGCCAGCATCAGCTTCCTCTGGCCGCGCATTCATGGCAAGCTGACCGATGACGCAAGCGCCCGGGGGGAGAATTCCACCGAAGACGCTTTGCGGCGCATCTCCGCATTCTTGGCGAAGTGCGCAGGTGTGACAGAGCTCGAAGAGGGAACGGCTCCGGAGGGAGAGATGGGAGCGACCAGTACCGGATCTGCCTCTTCTCAGGACCTGGCTGTCTTCCACTATTCCGGATTGCTGCCCGCGCGCCCGGCTGTGCTCTGTGCCGGGTGTCCCCATCGGGCCTCGTTCTTGGCTGTCAAGCGCGCGCTCAAGCACCTGGACATCTCCCGAGACGACGCTGTCTTCTGCGGGGATATCGGCTGCTACACCCTGGGCAACGCTGCGCCGTTAGATGCCGTGGATACGTGCCTGTGTATGGGCGGTGGCATTACCATGGCCCAGGGCATCTCTGCGGTGAATCCAGGCAAGAAGGCCATCGCCTTCGTGGGGGATTCCACCTTCTTCGCTTCCGGTATCACCGGCGTGGTGAATGCGGCTTACAACGATCATGACGTTACCGTCTGCGTGCTGGATAATTCCACTACGGCCATGACGGGCATGCAACCGCATCCGGGCACGGGACGTACGCTCATGGGCGCTGAGAATCCGCCTGTGAGCATCAAGGCCATGCTCGGGGCCGCGAACATCACCACGATCGTTGAGGTGGACCCCTTGCAGCCAGAAGCGGCCGAAGAACTGGTGGCCCAGGCCTTGGCCTTCGAAGGTCCCTCTGCCGTCATCTTCCAAAGCCCCTGCATCTGGACGAAGCCCTTTGACATCCCGGCGAAGGTGAGCACTGCTCAATGCACTGGTTGCAAGAAGTGCATCACCCAGATCGGTTGCCCGGCCATCGGGTTCAACCCAGACGCCCATGGCCCTAAGAGCGGGCGCCGCGGTCAGGCAGTGATAGACCGCACCCAATGCACTGGCTGTAGCCTCTGCTTGCCGGTCTGCCCCGCCAGCGCCATCAGCCTCGTTCCTGAGGTGGAATCCAAACCCGTTCGCCAGAGCCGTCTGAACCGCACGGCTGCTCCGGCGGAGAGCGAAGGCCTAGGAGAGCCCGTGGCCGAGCAGCTGCGGAGCGAAGAGCGGGACACAGATGCGTCAGAACAGGCCTTTGAAGAGGGTACCGAAGATCAGAGAACGTCAGAATCGGATCTGCCCTTTGACCTAGAGCAGGAGGGGTTCAGTCTGCTGGCTCCCCTGTACGGAACCTACGATGACTTCGAAGATGATGATCTCTACGATGACATGATAGGCACGCCTCCGGGGCGTCCCTATAGGGGCAGGCGGCGTGAGAAGGGTCAGCGCCGCTACTTCATGAAGGAACCCAGCCAGCGAGGCATGCCCGCTGAGCGCTTCGTGAAGTCATCAGCCGGGGAGGCTTCCCAAACCACTCAGATAGAGCTCACAGCTCCCCGTGCAGAGCAACCTTCAGCCCAGGAGATAGATGTCCTGGATACTGTCGATGTGGGAATAGCTGAGGAAGGCGAAGCAAAGGCTTCTCAGCCTCGGCGGTCAAGCAGTCCTGATTATGGCGGTGGTAGCCAGCTCAAGCTGAGCGATCTATTGGGCAGTGCGTACATCAGCCTGCCTGCTGACAAGGACGGCAACAAGGGGCAATCCGCTGCCATGGATGGCGGTAGCATCCAGATAACCTTGCCGGATCCGGAGTCGCCGCGACCATCACGTCGCCTGAGGCGCGTTCGCTCTGATGAACCGGAAGAGCAGCCCTCACCCCAGCCGCCCGCTCCGACCGAGAAGGATCCGGAAGAGCAACCGGAACCACTGCCTCGGGCCCAACGGTCGGTGGCAAAGCTTCCCCAGAAACCGAAGCGCTCTGCAGCCCCGCGGCCACAGACATCCCGCTCAGAGGCACCCTCTGCGGGTGCTCCGCGGTCCGTGCGCTCCAAGTTCGCTGACTATGGGAAGGCCAAGCAGGTGCGGAACGACTTGCATTCCGCCGGACCCAGCCAAGGAGGTGCCCAGTGACGAACATCCTGTTAGCAGGGGTAGGCGGCCAGGGTACGGTGCTGGCGGCGAAGCTGCTGGCTACGGCTGCGGCGAACAAGGGATGGCAGGTGCGCACGGCTGAGACCATCGGCATGGCTCAGCGCGGCGGTTCGGTGGTGTCTCATGTGCGCATGGCGGACGGTGGTGGAGAAGTGCTCGCTCCGCTGATCCCCCGGGGGCAGGCCGATCTGATCGTGGCTTTTGAGCCAGGGGAAGCCGCACGGGCGCTTCCCTACCTTTCGCGCCACGGGCTGATCGTGAGCGCCATGACCACCGTGCAACCGGTGACCAGCGCTCTTTCAGGGGAGTCCTATAACGCTGATGATATCCTCCGGGGCATCCAGACGGAGTTGTACAACGAATCAGTGAGGTCGGTCTCTGCGCGGAGCCATGGTCTTCGGCAAGGGAGAGGGCATCACCCGCAGCTCTTCAATGCAGAGCTGGTCTGCGTGGATGATGTGGCTGCTCTCCGACGATTGGGCGCATCGCGCAAGATGCTCAATACGGTGATGCTGACAGCGGCTCTCTCCAAAGGTCGAGTGCCCCTCACGGTGGATGACTTGCGAGAGGCCATCCCCCAAGTCATCAAGGAGCAGCACGTCGCCGCCAACCTTCGCGCCACAGAGCTCCTATAACGCGAAACGAATTCTCATGTCAGATTGCGCGTAGGGGCGGATCTAGATCCGCCCCTTTCTGCCCGGAACCGATGCCCTTCCCCGCAAGGGGCGTTCGGCCTTAGGCCTTGGCTTTCGAAAAGACGTGATGCTTCGCTTATATCACGCTTTTCTCGGCCTGCGGAATCGGCCTCAACCCCTCACGGGGAAGGGCGACGTTTGAACAAGCCTCACCGGGGAGTTGGGGCTGCGCTATACTAAGTCGGTTTCCATAACGAACAAGGAGCACCCATGCTTGATATCAAATTCGTTCGCGATAACCTCGCCGCTGTCGAAGAGGCCATGCGCAACCGCAACACCTCCTTCGATACCCAGGCGTTCCTTGATCTGGATAGCCGTCGCCGGGAAGCCATCCAGCAGGAGGAATCACTCCAGGCTGAGCGCAACAGCACCTCCAAGCAGATCGGCCAGCTGATGAAGGAAGGCAAGCAGGCTGAGGCCGAGGCGGCCAAAGAGCGGGTGCGTGTCATCAACGATGAACTGGATCGTGCAGCTGAGGCACGTGAAGCGGCAGATACGGGCTTGCGGGATCTGCTCATGCACATCCCGAACATGCCGGACGCATCTACGCCGGTAGGCAAGGATGAGGATGACAATCCCGAAGTGCGCCGTTGGGGCACGCCGCGCACCTTCGATTTCACGGATAAGGCCCATTGGGACCTGGGGCCTGACCTGGGCATCATCGATTTCGAACGCGGAGTGAAGCTGGCGGAGAGCCGCTTCTACGTGTTGGGTGGGGCTGGGGCTCGCCTGGAGCGCGCGCTCATCAGCTTCATGCTGGACCAGCATACTTCTCGCGGCTACAAGGAATGGTGGGTTCCCGCTCTGGCGAATGCGGGAACGCTCACGGGCACGGCTCAGCTACCGAAGTTCGAGGAAGACCTCTACAAGACCACCGAGGGCCTATATCTGATCCCTACGGCCGAGGTCCAGCTCACGAATCTTCATGCGGATGAGATCCTTGAGGTGGATCAGCTGCCGCTCCGCTATTGCGCATTCACGCCTTGCTTCCGCGAAGAGGCGGGGAGCGCCGGACGGGACACCCGCGGCATCATCCGCGTGCATCAGTTCTCCAAGGTGGAGATGGTGAAGTACGCCACGCCAGAGCAGGCGTGGGACGAACTTGAGGCCATGACGGCTGACGCTGAGCACATCCTGCAGGAGCTGGGATTGCCCTATCGGGTCATCAGCCTGTGCACGGGCGACATCGGGTTCTCCAGCGCGAAGACCTACGACGTGGAGGTCTGGATGCCCAGCTACGACGGATACAAGGAGATCTCCAGCTGTTCCTGCTGCACGGATTTCCAGGCGCGCCGCGCGAACATCCGGTACAAGGACCCTGAGCACTTCAAGGGCACCCGCTACCTCTACACGCTGAACGGCAGCGGTGTGGCCGTGGGGCGTTGCATGGCAGCTATCCTGGAGAACTACCAGAACGCCGACGGCACTATCACGGTACCGGAGGCGCTCGTTCCTTACATGGGCGGCATGACGAAGATCGTGCCCGAGCAGGCATAACCACCGCTTCAACCGCGGGGTGTCAGCGTCGTGGGGAAGAACAATCCAAGACAGCGCAAATCCGTGCCGATAGGGCGGCAGGTTCCGCCTGCGCAGCCCGTTGACCCTCCGGCTTCGGTACCGGATGCGGATGAGGCTCTCAGCGAAGAGCCGGTAGGGCTCGGAACGGAAGCGTCAGGCGCTCCCGACGAGGTCTTCGCCGTTGAACCTGACGAGGCTTCTGCATCACCGGAGCCCTCAGAAGCGAAGGAGGCCCTGGCTCGTCAGCAGGCGCTCCGGCAGCAACGGATCCAGAAGGCAGACGCAGTAGAGCGCAAGCGGAAGCGGCGGCGTCGTATCCGGCGGGCCATCATCGGCATCCTCGTGGCGCTGTTGCTGCTATTCGGCGGCCTGCTGATAGCATTCGGCATATTCCGCTGGTACACCTATGATGACGTGGCTGACATCCAAGGCACCTGGTACCACGAGGGAACCACCATGCCGGTGACCATCACCGAGGATGAGATCAAGCTGACTGACGAGGTGGCCTATAAGTACGAACTCGACCCGGAAGCGAAGACCATCACGTTCAGGTTCGGGAATATGGAGGGCGGCGGTCGCTACCGTTTCTCCCTGGATCGCTCTGAGGTGGCAATCGCCGACGGCGAATTCGATGGAGGACAGAACTTCGTGGACGATGCTCTCTGGACAGCGAGCTCACTGTTCCGGAAGATCTTCTTTGCCGAAGACACGGCTGTCTCCGAAGGGGGCGAAGGCATCTCTGTGTTCTCCAAGGAGTCTCCTTCGGGTCGTGTGGAGGCGCCTCTCTCAACCGAATAGCTGAAGGCTCACGGGAAAGCGCGTTCGCGAAGAACCTGTGCAGGCGGCCCCCCTTGCATTTCGCCATATCTTCCATGCTGATACAATGGCCTCATCTGATAAACCTGATTTCAGGAGGTACTATGCCGAAGATCACTGCCGCTGACGTTCGTGTTCCCATGGACGTTCCTGCCGACGCGCGCGATGCCTACGTTGACAACTATCTGAAGGCTACGCGGGGCACAGGGCGCCTCATGCTGTTCGCCTGCGACCAAAAGGTCGAGCACATGAACAAGGATTTCTACGGCGAAGGCATTGATGAGGCAGATGCCAAACCGGAGCACCTCTTCCAGATAGGCAAGGAGGGCGTCATCGGCATCCTGGCAGGCCAGCGCGGTCTCATCGCCCAGTACGCTGCTGACTATCCGGACATCAACTACCTGGTGAAGATGAACTCCAAGACGAACCTCGTGGGCACCAAGCAGGAGGATCCCTACTCTCCGCAGCTGACTGACATCGAGGCCGTTCTGCAGATGCGCGACAATGGCGTGAACGTGGTTGGTCTGGGTTATACCATCTATTTGGGTAGCGAGTACGAATCCACCATGATGGCCGAGGCCGGGCAGCTCATCGCTCAGGCCCATGAGCATGGCCTGCTGGTGGTCCTCTGGATCTACCCCCGTGGCAAGGCTGTCACGGCTGAGAAGGACCCGGACCTCATCGCCGGTGCTGCGGGCGTGGCTCTCTGTCTGGGAGCCGACTTCGTCAAGGTGAATCCGCCGAAGCCCGAAGATGGCCGCACTCCGGCCGAGGCGCTTCATGTGGCCTCCGACGCTGCCGGGCGCACAGGTCTGGTATGCGCAGGTGGCTCCACGGTGGATGCGAAGACATTCCTCACCCAGCTCTGGGAGCAGATCCACGTGGGTGGCGCTTGTGGCAATGCTACCGGGCGCAACATCCACCAGCGTTCCCTGGATGAGGCAACCCGCCTGACCAAGGCCATCAGCGCTATCACCCTGGAGGATTACAGCGTGGAAGACGCTCTTGAGGTGTTCAACGGCACGAAGGAATTCAGCCTGTAGAGCACAGCCGCTTTGCGGACTACATAGCCGATCAACACCACGGCTCTCATGGATGGGCAGGGAAGGTTCTCTGCCCATCTTCTTTTGGTAAACTCAAGCGAAATCCTCAGGAGTGAGAGCGCTCACGAAGGAATCGAATTCGGCCAGCTCTACGGTGCGATCCTTCGGCTCCCGGAACAGATAGGGGAAAGAAGCCTTCGCCAAGACCTCTTCGGTGGCCATGAAGGGTGCATCTTCACGAAGGGCCAGAGACAGGGCATCGGTAGGACGTGCATCCAAGGAGATCAGCCGTCCGCGCTGGCGCAGGACCAGCTTCGCGAAGTACGTCCCGCCCTTCGCGTCATCTATCAGCACATGGTCAACGCAGGCATCCAAGTTGGTGAGGGCATCTAGGAACAGATCATGGGTCATGGGCCGCGGCGTTTTCGCATGTTCGATGGCTACGCCTAGCTGCATGGCTTCGCTGGCACCCACCCAGATGGGGAGCACCCGTGAACAGCCCTCTTTGAGCTCTTCGATAGGTTCGAGCACCAAGACAGCAGGATTCACAGGACCCGTGAATATGAGTGTCAGCACCCGCAGCGGTATCATGGTGTCAGTCATGGTTGCTCCTCCTGATAGGCTCCTATCCTACGGTATTTGCTGCCGTTCGCGGAGGTTATGAAGACCTAGTATTTTTTCTTGACCCTAAACGTTACTTTGTTGTAGGATAGCCAAGCTGTTTTTGGGGGCCCGTAGCTCAGTTGG
>CAJURZ010000035.1 GCA_910588905.1 uncultured Eggerthellaceae bacterium | reverse complement strand
GGGGATGTAGCTCAGCTGGGAGAGCGCCACGTTCGCAACGTGGAAGTCGTGGGTTCAAGTCCCATCATCTCCACCAGGATCTTCAGGGCCTCCTTCGGGAGGCCTTTTTTACAACCTCTCCACGACTTGCAGGCCAACCGACTCCCTGCCGTAAAGTGAGTTCACATCTAAGGAAGGGAGGGCGAGGCCCATGGCGCTCAGCAAGGCAGCCTTGGCCGCGGTCAAGGCCATCACCAAGCTCCGGCCGGGGAACATCCAGGATTCCTACAAGCAGCAGCGCATCGCAGAGGATGCATCCGCGAAGTTGACCATCGCAAGCCCCCGCTGCCGCATCGATGCCATGACGGCGAAGACGCCGGATGGCTACGCCATCCCCCTCAAGGTGTTCACCCCTCTGGATGTAGGCTTCTCCTTGCGGAATGGATTGCATGTCAACGAGGATCATCGCGGGACCATCTTGTACTTCCATGGTGGGGGCTGGGCTAACGGGAATGTCGATTTCTATACCGACTCATGCATGCGCACGGCCCTCAAGCTCGAACGACGGGTGATATCGGTGGATTATCGTCGCTCCCCTGAGAACAAGTTCCCTCAGGCCCCTGAAGACTGCTATGAGGTGGCACGGCAGCTCTTCGCTGGCACTCTGATCCCCGATGTCGATCCTGACCACATCGTGCTCATGGGAGACTCCGCGGGAGGGAACCTGGCCTGCGTGGTATCGCTCATGGCCCGGGATAGAGGCGATTTCAGCCACGGACCCAGGTCCTCCTCTACCCGCTCACCTACAACGACCACAGCCCGGAGAGCATCTTCCCATCGGTCACGGACAACGGCGAAGACTACCTGCTCACCCGCGAGGATATCGAAGGCTACATCAGCCTGTACCTGAATGGCCCTGCGGACTGGTCGAACCCCTATTTCGCCCCGCTCCTCGCTCCTTGCCTTTCGAACCAACCACGTACCCTGCTCATCAGCGCGGAGTACGACCCGCTTCGAGATGAGGGTGAAGCCTATGCAGCCCGTTTGGAGGCAGACGGCAATGACGTGGTCTGCTACCGCATGATCGACGGCGTCCATGGCTACTTCCTCTACCCGACCGTGCTCAGCTTAGTGCGGGACACCTATCGCATCATCGAGCACTTCTTGGACGGAGGAGAGCTTCGGGAGGAGGACAAGCCCCGATGGCTCGCGCTGCTTGGTACCGATTAGACAACGTCGGGAAATTCTACTCGGCCCAAGCGGGCAGATCAGCCCAAACCGTCTTCCGCATCTCATCTGAGATGTCAGAAGAGATCGATCCACTGATCCTCCAAGCCGCCCTAGATGCCACCCTGGAGACATTCCCGGGCTTCAACGTCATGCTCAGGTCGGGCCTGTTCTGGCATTACCTCGAGCAGTCCCAAGAGCCCTTAGAGGTGCAAACAGAGCATCTCCCCATCTGCTCTCCCCTACAAACCCATCGCTTGAGCACGCTTACGCGGGTGAGCTACTACGGCCGCCGCATCAATGTAGAGGTCTCCCACATGATCTCCGATGGGCGTGGCACGTTGGAGCTGTTCAAGATGCTCCTGGGCAATTACGTCAAGATGCGCTACGGCATCCCTGATGCCGTCGTGAGCTACGAGGGGACCCACGAGCAGAAGACCGAGGATAGCTTCTCCCAGAACTACGAGCGCACAGCCTCTGGTAAAGACTCGGCTCCCAAGCCCTATCGCATCCGCGGCTGGAAGGATCAAGCGGCTCCCACCTTCTTCGAATACCACATCTCCTCCAAGACCATGCATGACCTCGCTCGGTCCATGGGTGTCAGCGTCACCTCCCTGCTCATCACCGCCATCATCTGCGCCATTCGCCAGACGATGCCCTCTTCCGAGAGGGATCACGCCATCCGTATGGACGTGCCCGTGGACCTGCGCCGCTTCTTCGGATCTCCCACTCTGAGGAACTTCTTCGGTCTGGCCTACATAGCCTATACGCCCGGCCCGCAGGACGAGTCGTTCGCCGCCATCGCAGCCCAGGTGCAAGACGAACTCTCCCAAGCTACCGAACCAGACGTCCTGAAACGCAGGATGAATCGCATGGTGAAGCTGGAGAAGGATCCTCTTCTGCGCCTGGCACCCCTATTCCTCAAGGATGCGGTCTTGGGGCTTGCGGCGAAGCTGACGACCCGGGAGGTGACCACCACCATATCCAGCCTCGGCATCATCCATCTGCCCCGCTCCCTCGAACCGTTCGTGCGGAGCATCAGCGTCCTCACCTCCACTACCGGCATCAACTTCGTCACCTGCACCTTCGCTGAGGACATGTGCATCGGTATCTCCAGCGTCTTCGAAGACCACAACATCCTGCGTTCCTTAGTGGCTGTGCTGGGTGAAATGGGCATACATGGCACCATGAGCTTGAACAAGGATGCCTTCGAGGTAGATGAGCAGCTCAAGCAGGCGCAGTTGGAGCGCAAGCTCACCCATATCAGCAGATCCTGGCTGGAGAGCCGGAGGACCCCATGAAACATTGCCCCCACTGCAACATCGACTACACCGGATGCCTGGACCGGTGCGCTCTCTGCGGCACGCCGATGAGCGGGCTACCCTCAGAGAACCCCTTTCCTACCCTACCCATCCAGCGGACCAATCATCGGGTGCGCCGGATCCTTGGAGGCATCACGGCGGTCATCCTCTTCAGCTTCGTCGTCCTCTGCATGATGCTTCGGCTATCTTGGGCAGTCGGGCTTGCGGGGAGCATCGCCATAACCCTGAACTACCTCTTCGTTCGCAACGTCTTGGTGCATGTCCCTGACTTCCTACGAGCAACGAAGCGCTACTTCCTTGTGCTCATGGCCATGGCGCTCTTGTGGTTCGCAGCTACTGGAGACACCAACGTGAGCACCTATGTGATCCCGCTCGTATCTCTGACAGCCACCTCCTTCAATGGGGTCCTCTTCGGCGTGTTGCAAGGGCGTCTGGTGGAAGGCTATGGAAAGTACCTGCTCTATGATGCTCTCTTCGGGGGCCTGCCGTTGGGGTTCATGCTCGCAGGTGCGATATCCCAACCGGCCCTAGCATGGGCGAGCGTCATCTTGGCCACAGTGATGATAGCTCTCCTCTTCGCTTTGAACCGCCACTCCGTCATGGACGAGGCACGAAGGCTCTTCAACGCCTGATCGGCCATGCTTGCAACGGGAAGGCCATGGGTTCGAGTCCCGCCATCTGCACCAAGCACTCCACGAACCCGTCCCATCATCAGGTCTTCTCCGTTTGCACATTATTCAGTTCGCTAGCAGCGAAGAACCCTCGGTGCCGCGGCTACTGCGATTACAATGGACCCATGGGTCCATGCGGAATGAGCAGCATGACCTGAACGCAGAAGAAGGTGGCATGTCTTTGGCGAACCAGCTCCGTCATAGAGAGTTCATCGGTTACCAGGTATACATGGCTCAGCGTGCGCTTGCGCGAAGCCTCGACCATACGCTCTCCCCCTTCGGCCTCACTGCGGGTCAATGGAACGCTCTGAATCAGCTGCATGAGCATGGCAGCATGACCCAAAAGGAACTGGCAACCATCCTGAAGAAGGAGCCTGCCACCGTTGCTCGGCTCATAGACAGGCTGGTCAAGAGGAATCTCGTGGAGCGCCTCCCTCACCCAGACGATCGACGGGCGAACATCGTTGGCATCACCCCTGAAGCCGTTGCGCTTCTGGCCGAAGCAGGCCCCTACGTGATCGCCCAGGCTGACCTCATCGCAAGCGGGATCTCCGACGATGACCTCAATACCTTCTTCGACGTGCTCACTGTCGTTCGAAAGAATGCCTTGAAGTCAGTCAAGGACGAATGAGCTTCCCAGAACCCCTGCCCCTCCCCTCTCCAACGATCGGCTGATAACCCCATATCTTTTTGAGAAAACCCTCGCGCGGGGCTTGTTAACAATCTGTTAACCATGCTACTATCGCCACAACAATAGTTGCATAGCTAATAGTTTGAATGCTAAGCAACTAGCTCAGAAAAGGATCGATCCGAGAAAGAGAAGGGGAGGATGAGGAGAATGTCTTTGAAGTTGAGCCGCCGCGATTTCATCAAAGCCAGCGCTGTCGCATCAGCATCAGCCATAGTGTTGGGCACGACCAATGTGGCGTTCGCCGATGAACAGGGCGAGGCTGCCGCGGCTGCAGATGACGTGCAGGTCATCCCAAGCGCCTGTCGTCAATGCTATGGCCGCTGCGCCCTGTTCGGCACCGTGGAGAACGGAAGGCTGACCAAGGTCGAAGGCAATCCGGATCTGTTCAGCGAAGGCACGCTTTGCGGCCGCGCCTTCGCCATCCCGCAGGAGCTATACAACCCCACGCGCGTCCGTTATCCGCAGCGCCGTGTTGGCGAAAAGGGATCCGGTCAGTGGAGGCGCATCACCTGGGAGGAGGCCTATCAAGAGGCGGCCGAGAAGTTCAAGCAGATCGGCAACGAATTCGGATGGCACACCATCGCGCATCAATACGGCACCGGTCGCGACATGCTCCAGTTCCAAGCTATCAACAAGCTGTGGCTCGAGCTGGGTTCCACCGCAACCTTCGGGGTAGGCAACCTCTGCTGGGTAGGATCCTATTTCACCAGCCAGCGCCTGTATGGTGACGAGACCCAGTACACCGGATGGGACGGCAACAACACGGATTGCATCCTCATCTGGTGCCGCCAGGAGCGCAGTCGCGGCTACTACGACTGGCTGACCGTGAAGCGCGCCCAGGAGCGTGGCGCTCAGGTCATCTGCGTCGATCCGCGCTTCACCTGCACTGCAGCGAAGGCTGACCAGTGGCTCCCCATCCGTCCCGGCTCTGACATGGCGCTGGTCCTGGCATTCATCAATGAGATCATCAAGTCTGACAAGTGCGATACCGAATTCGCGCGCTACTGGACGAATGCACCCTTCTTCATCGACGAGAAGGACAGCAACGGCAACGGCACGGGCTATCAGCTGCGCCAGTCCATGATGCAAGAGGGCGGCAACGAAGAGCTGTATCCGGCTTGGGACGAAGCCCACGACCAGCTGATCTTCTGGTCCGGTGACTGGCAAGACAGGAACGGTGTGGGTGGGGCGAAGGCGTTCCAGTGGCTTGATGAGAACGGCAACGTCGTCGAAGATGCGGTACCAGCCCTTGCCACCCCTGATGGCAAGGGCCGCGAGATCAACGGCAAGACCTATCGGACGGCCTGGGACCTGCTCGTGGAGCACGTGACACCCTGGACCACCGAACGCGCCGCCCAGTTCTGCGAACTGGATGAGGACCGCATCGCGAAGGCCATCCAGACCTACATAGATGCCAGCCCTCATGCTTGCTTCACCCGCGGTCAAAAGGTCGAATTCTCCATCAACACCTCTGGTATCTCCCAAGCATTCACCATCATGATGGCCCTTGCTGGCAATTTCGACACGAAGGGCGGTCAGAACATCGGACGCGAGCCCGCCACCGGATATGACTCCTTCATGTTCGATGTGGTCCCGAACAAGGCTGGCCGCATGGGGGACCTGCGCAAGCAGACCGCAATGAATATCAAGAAGCTCTCCGTCTGCCAAAACACGGGCTACCAGCAGATCCTCCAAGCCGATGACGCCACGGGTGAGCTGCGTGAGGTCACGCAGAACTCCGGCGGTCAGGTCATCTATGGACAACAGGGCGGCTTTGGTGCGGTGACCACGAAGGCCATGGCACAAGGCGATCCGTTCCAGATCCATGGTTATTGGCAGCAGACCTCGGAGCCCATCCTGTCCATCGAAGGCGGCAAGGAGATCATCGAGGGCTTCAAGAACCTCGACTTCTTCGTGAACGTCGACATCTTCATGACCCCCTCCGGCGAGCTCGCTGACATCATCCTGCCCGCAGCGCACCCCAACGAGGTGGACCGCGTCGAGTGGGCGCACTCAGGCCATGGCTACCCCACCAGCCATACCTATCTGATCCGTCAGCCCTTCCATGCACCCCTCGGCGAGGCGAAGGATGACATGGACATCTGCTTCGAATTCGCGAAGTACATGGATGTGGACATGTTCTGGAAGGACAAATACGAGTTCTTCGACTACATGGTGAAGGGTCCTGAGACGCTTCCGCCGCAACTCTCCTGTGCGAGCTTCGAGGACTTCCGCAACCGCATCTCTGTGACCGGCGTCCAGATGACCGACGTGCGCGGCGGCAAGCCCAAGTATGAGACCGGATTCATGCGCAAGACGAGCGACTTCCGTCCTGGCTTCAACACGATGTACCGGGGCAACAAGATGGGATCGGTCTACCGCTTCCCCGGCACCACGCTGCCAGACGGAACGACGATCCCGGCACATCCGCAGTCTGACAACGGCAAGATGGAGCTCTGGAGCGAAGACCTCCTGCTATACGGCAACGGTCCGCTGCCCATGTACATCGAGCCGCCCATCACGAAGGTATCCCGCCCTGACCTGATAGAGGAATATCCCTTCACGCTCATCACCGGCGGCCGCAGCCATGCGTTCTTCCATACCGAATACCGCAATTCGCCCTGGATGCGCGAGGTGCACATGTTCCCGACGATGGACATCAATCCCGAAACGGCGGCGAAGCTGGGGATCGAGCAAGACGACTGGTGCTGGATCGAGACCTATGTGGATCGCATCCGCCAGCGGGCGAACCTCACCAATGCCATCAAGCCGGATACCATCCATGTCGAACACGATTGGTGGTTCCCCGAGCGCGCGGCAACGGATGACCTGCACGGCGCGCTGGATGCGAACTGCAACATCCTCTTCGAGAACAATGGCCCCTATGACCCAGCCGTTGGCACCGACAACTTCGGAGGGCTCTGCAAGGTATACAAAGCCGAAGAAGGCGCTCCGGACAACATCTGCATGACCAGCGAGGACCTGCGGGTGTTCCTGCCGCTCACCCGTGAGCAGCTCCAAGAAGACATGCAGGACCTCGGCGTGATGATGCCGAACAAAGGAGGGAAGTAGTCATGACGCGTCATACCATGGCCATAGACCTCGACAGCTGCATCGGATGCCATTCCTGCGCTGTCGTGTGCAAGCAAGAGAACAACGTGGGTCTCGGAACGTTCTACAGCAAGGTGCTCACGATGGGGCCTTCCGGAACCTACCCTGACCTTGAGATGTACTATCTGCCCGTAGCCTGCCAGCATTGCGAGAACCCCCAATGCGTGAGCGTATGCCCAACCGGCGCCAGCTATAAGCGCGAAGACGGCATCGTACTGGTAGATCACTCCAAGTGCGTGGGGTGCCAATACTGCGTCATGGCCTGCCCCTACGGCGTGCGCACCTATGACACAGCGAAGGACAAGGGCGTCATCGAGAAGTGCACGCTGTGCGCTCACCTGGTCGACAACGGGCAGGAGCCTGCCTGCGTGCGGCATTGCCCCGGTCAGGCCCGCATCTTCGGCGATGCAGATGATCCCGAGAGCAAGGTGAACAAGCTCGTTGCTTCCAAGAAGACCCACAAGCTCACTGATGTTGGGAACAAGCCGTCGGTCACCTATGGCTTGGACAAGTGCGAATGGAAGGGTGGTGAATAGATCATGGCAGTGCAGTGGCCTTTGCTGATCTTCAGCGTATTGCTCGGCGCATCGTCTGGCATCATGATCTTCCTGGGGATAGGTGAGATCAAAGGCACGTTCAAGAAGGTCAGGTTCCCCCTAGCCCTGATCGCATTGATCCTGCTCGCGGTTGGCGGGTGCGCATCCGCCCTGCACCTCGGGCACCTCGATCGCGCTCTGTACATCCTAGGCAACGTCAGCTCCGCCTTCTCCCGTGAGCTGTTCGCCGTGGGCTTCACCGGCCTCATGACCCTCATCTATGTGATCCTGTCACGCAAGGACTATCCGGGCGCCACGAAGGTGTTCGGGATCCTGGCCGCCATCGGTGGGATACTGCTACCCCTGATCGCGGGCGCTTCCTACATGATGCCCGCCCGTCCTGCGTGGGACAGCTTCGCGCTCCCCCTCATGTATCTGGGCACCGGCATCGGAATGGGCTTCGTGCTCAGCGCTGCATACGTATACATGAAGGACGACGATGGGGACAAGGCGCTTTCCCTGACGTTGGCCACCGTGGGCATCATCGCTGCGATCGCCGTGACCCTCGTCTACGTGGTATGGATCGCCATCGCGCCCTACCCCGACCCGACCCGCTCATTCATGCGCCTTGCTGGCGGGGACCTGGCACCGGCATTCTGGCTGGGAGTCGTGCTGGTGGGCATGGGCGGCCCCCTTGCGGTGTTGGTCATGGCGAAGCGCGGTGCCCTTGCGGATGAGCTGGAGGATGGCGCCAAGGCAGTTGAGCCAGCGGTCGCCAGCGTAGATGGCAGCGGTACCGCTTCAGCAGCCCCCGTAGCCGCCAAAGCCAACAAGCTCAGCACGGCGAATGCGCTTTGGATCGCTCTTGGCTGTCTGGTGGTGGGAAGCGTCGTGCTCCGCATCATCATGTACACGGTCGCAACATCCGTGGAATACCTGATCTACTAACCAACTGCCAGCTACGGGCTGACAGTTGAGATACGCGATGGCGCAGGCGAGCCTCCCTCTGCAGCTGCCTGCGCCATCCATCCCGTCACCTTCGATCGAGGAGCATTGCTATGGCTTCTGAACCCCTCAGTACGGATATGCAGGCGCTGGCTGCGCTCATGGAAAGCAGAGCGAACGTGTACAAGATCCTGTCTCGGAGCTTTCGCGAAGAGATGGATATGCCCTTCGCCGAAGAGCTGGCAAGCGAATTCAGCTTCGAAAGCGATGATCCTGAACTGGAGGATGCCTTGAAGGCAACCCAGCAGTCCTTGCACGCGGCCAACGATGACTTGATCGAACAGCTGGCGGTCACCTTCGACCGAGTGTTCTTCGGGATGGGTCCCCTCACTGCCCGCCATGCGTTCCCCTACGAATCTGTATACACGAGCGAAAAGGGGATCATGATGCAGGAGGCCTACAGCCAGGTCGTGCGCCTGTACCGGGAGCAGCATCTGGTCAAGGATGAGAGCTTCACAGAACCCGAGGATCATATCGCGGTAGAGCTCGCCTTCATGGCCACGCTTTCCGAGCGGACTGCAGCGTTCTTGCAAGAGGGCCTTGAAGAGGCTGCTGAGCAGACCGTCATCCAGCAGATCTCCTTCGCCCAAGCGCATCTGCTGAACTGGACCGATCCGTTCTGCACAGATCTCATCGCAGCTGCCGAAGGTACGTTCTATGAGCATCTGGCGGATCTCACGAGAGCATTCGTGCGCAAAGACGTCGCGTTGTTGTCTGAGATAGCTCACTGAGCTTGCGGACGACTCCCCCACCTTGCTGATCCGAAGATCACGATCCGACAAGAGGACGCCATGAAGAGCAAAACCGAAATGGATCGGCGCCAATTCTGCATCGCCGGTATCGCCGCAGCAGGCCTTGCGGTTACCGGTGGCTTGGGACATCTGGCGCAAGGGCAGGCACATGCCGTCTACCTTCGGCCTCCGGGCACGGAAAGCGAAGGGAACCTGCTCTCCAAGTGCGACCGTTGCCAACGATGCGTGCAGGCGTGTCCCTATGATCTGATACAACCACGTCCGTTGAGCCTTGACTTCCCCACCGTGGGAACGCCCGAGGTGGTGTACAAGAGCGGCTACTGCGACTTCTGCATGAAGTGCGTGGAGGTCTGCCCCACCGGAGCGCTCTCCCTCGATGCTCCTTCTGCGCACGACATCGGCGTGGCGAAGGTCTTGAGCGACGCGTGCGTGGCGTGGGATTGGGGCGGCTGCACCATCTGCGCTGATGTATGCCCGGTAGAAGGCGCCATCACCCTTGATGACCGCGGCAGACCGCACGTAGACCCTCAACGGTGCGATGGGTGCGGGCTCTGTGAGACGGAATGCCCCGCTCCATCCCTCCGCGCCTACAATGCCGCCTCCGCCGAAAAGGGGATCTACGTGGTCAACCGCGAGAGCGCCGCAGCCGCTCTACCCGGCGCGCTCACCTCAGCGGAATTCGAGCAGACGCGCACCGTGCGCGCAGAGGGCAATGCCAGTGGACAAGGAGGGAGCGTCCATGAATAAGATGCGATACCTGCGCATTGGAGCCGCTACGGCGGTGTTGGTGGTCATCTTCGCTGCCACCTTCGCGCATATCCCCATCGGGACGCTCTGCGCGCTCTGCCCGGTGGGCTTCGCCGAGCTATCGGTTGCAAGCGGGAACATTCCCTGGGCATTGCTCCCCGGTGTGCTCATCCTGCTGGCTGTCGTGTTCTTGCTGGGACGTGTGTTCTGCTCCTGGGTGTGCCCTACGAGCCTGTTGCGGAACATCTTCGGCGGAAGGAAGCCGCGCGGACTCACGGGCCAGACCGGCATATGCTCAGGTTGCAGCCAAGAGGACCCGAACGATGGCCGCACCCGCAACAACCTCCTTGCCCAAGGGATCATCCTTGCCGCCTTGCTCGTGATCTCATTCATAGTGCACTTCCCCGTCTTCTGCCTGCTCTGCCCCATCGGCCTCGTCTTCGGGACCATGTTCGCCGTGAGCCGCATGCTGTTCACGTGGCAACCTGGCTGGGAACTCGTGGTCTTCCCCGCTATGTTGGCCCTGGAGCTCTTCGTCTTGAGGCGCTGGTGCTCCGCCATCTGCCCGCTAGGTTTCTTCTTCGGGCTCATGGCGAAAGCACGCACGAAGCTGAGCTTCCTTCCGAAGGTGAAGGTGAACGAGCAGACGTGCATCCATGCTGAAGGGTGCGAGGTGTGCACCACTACCTGCCCCGAGAACATCTGCGCAGCAACATCGGACGCGAAGGACCTTGAGGACTGCACGATGTGCCTTGATTGCAAAGAGCATTGCCCCTCGCGCTCTATCTCAGTGGGAAAGGCGCAGCGCGATAACACGTCGTCATCCCAGATGTGATGTCAGGCGGATCCAAGATCCGTCCTCCTCTTAAAGGACATAATGCAACCACGAAGAGAAATGTGCGCCCTTTCGCGAAAAAGCTCGGTGGCAGAAGACACCGACATGCTCAAAGATGCGATCGCGTTCGAGAGCCACAGCATCCCCATGGATACAATAGGATGATGCCAGTAGAAGGATAGAGCTGTATTGTGGCCTGCGGGAAGGGATGTCACCTGTGAAGTACCATCTGGTAGCGCTCTTCACCGTGTTCGTGTGGGGCACCACGTTCGTGTCGACGAAGGTGCTGCTTGCCAACCTCTCCCCTCTCTGGATCCTGCTCATCAGGTTCGCTATCGGCTTCTGCGCTCTCTGCATCCTCAGACCGCACATCCTGCGCCTCAAGGAGCGCAAGCATGAGATCCTCTTCGCGGCTGCCGGAGCAACCGGCATCGCAGCCTACTACCTCCTGGAGAACGTCGCCCTTGTCTTCACCACAGCGACCGCTGTGGGGGTCATCGTGGCAGCCTCGCCACTGTTCACGGGCATCCTCTCCGCTCTGCTCGGCAACCGCTCGGCCTTGAACTGGCGGTTCTTCAGTGGCTTTCTCCTGGCCATGGGAGGGCTGCTGATCGTGAGCACAGGCAGCGGCGCTGAAGACCCCATGGTAGCCTTCGGCAGCTTCTCGTTATTCGGCGATCTTCTAGCCCTTCTGGCTGCGTTGGTCTGGGCCGTGTACTCCGTGCTCGTAGAGCGGATAGCGAAGGCGGGATACGAGACGGTGGCATCCACGAAGAGGATCTTCCTTTGGGGCCTGATCTTCATCCTGCCGACAACGCTCCTAGCCGGTGGCCCTTTGCCATCTGCAGAAGCATTCCTTGATCGACAAAGCGTGGCGAACCTGCTGTTTTTGGGGCTGCTGGCCTCTGCGGCATGCTTCGTGACGTGGGGAGCCTCGGTGAAGCACCTCGGTCCGACGATGTCGACCACCTATATCTACCTTGTGCCCGCTATCACGGCGACAGCCTCGGTGCTCATCCTTGGGGAGCCGATGAACCTGCCGATCGTAGCGGGTGTGGCGATGACCATCGGCGGCTTGATCTTGTCCCAAGGGCGATCGACGGATCCGGATGACTCAGGATGACTCAGCAGGATGACTCAGGACGGGGATAATGTCATCAAACAGCGATTCACTAGCAGCTGATCATCAGGTCAAAGCTTCTGGATGATGCCGCGTCCCACTCCCGTGAGCCTCTCGACCTGTCGCACAGACAGTCCGCAACCCCTCAGCCTTTGCAAGGCGCTGTTCCTCTTTTCACGCGGCATGCTTGCAATCGAATTCGAAAACTCATCCCCGAACAGACGCTTGGCGATCTCGATCGCCTCGCCGTCGGGAATCACTTTGCGCTTCAGCACGAAATCTTCTTCTCTGACAACAATGTCTACTTCCTCTTCCCTATCGGGCGCATCACCGTGAAATTCAATGAAAGGCTTCAAACCGCCGAAGCATCCCAGCACGAAACGCGTCGCACAGATGTTTGGATCGCGGGCGTATTCTGCATAGCTGCTCCAAGGATAGGCATCGAAACGAGCAAGCTCCGCCCTTTGGGGATTCATGTGGATATAACGGACGAGTTCCTTCAAATACGAACTGCTTTCGACAGGAAAGCTCCTGTACCTATCCTGGAAAACAGGGCCGACGTGGCCATGACGTCCATTGTAAAAACGTGCGTATGAGGTGTTGAGGGACCTCATCAAGGCGGCAAGGTCGGTAAGTTCGCATTTTGCCAAGATGTGAGCGTGATTCGCCATGAGACACCATGCAAGGATCCCTACACCGAATTTGTCTTTATAGCAGGCAAGCTTATCGAGCATGAAGTGCCTATCCTGGTCATCTTCGAATAGGATCCTGCGACCAGCGCCTCGAACGATCACATGATAAATGTCGGTAGAAGATCTCCTGCGAGGAACGCGAGTCAATTCTGCTCCTTCCGATGCGGTAATGCAGGGGCTGCACGAACGAAGCAAATGATGACATTATCCCCGTCCTGTGTCATTTATCTGAGGTCAACGAGGTCGATGAGCTGTTGTTGGGAGTTGACCTCCAGCTTGCGGTAGATGTGCAAGATATGTGTACGTGTGGTGCTTGCGCTGATGTAGAGCTTGCCTTGGATATATTCGGTGTTGCGGCCCTTGGCAAGGCAGAGGAACACCTCTGCTTCACGCGGCGTCAATCCGCCGGCCTCTATGATGGCGTTGCAGCGATCGCGGAAGGGCGCAGCGTTCTTCGGAGGATCGATGACCAGTTCGCGGCTCTCGCCCACTGCCAGCTTCAAGAGCTCGTTGACCTCCTTCCGCTCCGTGCCCTCATAGACGGCGAACGCGGTTACTGCGATAACGACCAGCGCGCTCGATATGGCCACGAGGCTCATGGGGGAAGCAGGATGAAGATAGAACGCGAAGAACGCTACGAGAGCACCCACTGCGAATCCCACCCATCGAACGGTCATGCCCTGCACCTGGCGTATCCCCACGGAAAGACGGAACTCGGCGTTGGCGATCGCCGTGCCCGTCCACTCCATGAGCGTCACATAGGAGAACGCCGCGATGGCGCACGCCGCACCTATCGTCCGCCCCGCCTCCCCCGTGAGCGGGATGATGAGGATGGCGACCACCACCAA
The DNA here is from genome assembly GCA_910588905.1 of uncultured Eggerthellaceae bacterium. Classification (GTDB taxonomy): domain Bacteria; phylum Actinomycetota; class Coriobacteriia; order Coriobacteriales; family Eggerthellaceae; genus MGBC163016. The sequence goes on along the minus strand of CAJURZ010000035.1, from coordinate 1,400 downwards.
GGGGACCGTGAGCCGCTGAGACGTATCCGTATCCCAATTGCGCTTGTTGAGATTGCGTAACCACCATGCCGCGACGCACGAGCTCACAAGGCCAGCGCTTCCTGCTATCAAGATGGAAGCGAAGCTCAGCGAGCAGAGCATCACGGCCATGTATCCATATACCAGCGCATGGGCTGCCATGGACAACATGGCACTGAAGGACAAGGGAGAGCCACTCTTGACATGCTCCGAAGGCCCCATCACCTCGCAACCGATCAGCTTATAAGCACCCACGGCGCTGGCGACCAGCAGCCCCACAGCAGCGAACACGCTCACGAGCGGAAAGCTGGCACAAGCCACGAGCAAGAACAGCGGCGTGGTCAAGATGCCACCCAAGGCGATGGAGAGCGCGATCTGCCGCGCCGGCATGAAGGAGAACACGGACATCCACGCAAAGGGCAATACCAGATCGGCTGCACCGCAGAGCGCCCAGGCAATGCCCAGCACGACGAACGGGACGGACACTTGCGAACATCCGAGCGCAGCGCAGATCACAACGGGCAGGTGTGCGCATGCCATGCACGGGAAGATGAGCTTCCGGATATGATCACGCAAGATAGTAGGCCGCATCATGAACAGCACAAGGGTCACAACAGAGGCCAGCTTCGAGATGATGAGGCAGCTGATGGCTTGATCGATAGGAGCGAACGAGAGGATGGGCATGGATGGGGAGAGCACCACATAGATCCCCCATGCAGATGCGCATGCGAATCCCGCCGCAGCTATGAGCCCCGCGCCAAGCGTTCTAAGAAACCCCTCTTGTACGGGCGTTCCACTGTGCTTCTTGTCGGCCTCGTCCATCCTTGATGACCCCCGATTTTCCGCTCTCAGCATCTGATGATGAGAGCCTTTTTCGCCATCTAGCTCTAAATCAGGCACCGTGGACGATGTGTCCATAGGCACCAGCGCGATACGGTTCCCCCCAACGTCTTGCAAGCACCTTCAAGTCTGGGACGAGCCGATTATGGCAAACGGCTCATGGGTTGACAAGGATGGAGGAGAGGCTTGCAGAGATGAAGGAGACCGAGAGGAAGGGACCAACATGGCCGAAGAAACGACGAGAGAAGTCAAGCGCGCATCATGCTTCCTATGCCACTTGAACTGCGGTGTGCTTTGCACGAAGGAGAACGGCCGCATCGTCAAGATCGAGGGCGACCCGGATTGCCCCCACAATGAGGGCTTCGTATGCTCGCGACTCGAGCAGGATCGCTGGAAGTCCTTCGAGTACAGCCCGTATCGCCTGAAGAAGCCGCTGAAGCGCGCAGGTGAGCGCGGTAGCGGCAAGTGGGAAGAGATCAGCTGGGACCAGGCCTTCGACGAGATCGCTGAGAGGCTCGCTGACCTCCGCGAGAAGTATGGCG
>CAJURZ010000034.1:2678-15541 GCA_910588905.1 uncultured Eggerthellaceae bacterium | reverse complement strand
GAGTGGGAATAGGTTTGTGGCTTTGAACTGGGGTTTCTTGATTCTTTATTCCTGTTGATTCGAGAGTAATTTAGTTGAACCCAGTTGACCGAAAGTTGCAAACCACTTGGAAAAGATGGACTTTGCAGAATTGAGAGCGAGCCGCCGGATAGAAACCGGCGGCTCTTCTTATCTGGCCAAACTTCATTCCCGACCCGGCGTTCTGCCGTTTTTTGCTGCTCTCGCTTCGACTGTATTCCACTGCATTCAACTCCGCTCATCTGGACGGGAAGGCGCCGAAGCTGCAAGCCACGTGGAACCGTCGGCTAGGAATAGAGAAACATCCCCTCATCCCCATTTGTTACCACTTTCCGATTTGTCGCGTTTTCGCCCCTCGAAAAGCAAGTTTCCCCAGCTCAGAAACGAGGAGTAAATTTTCGGCAGAATCGGCGTTTTCGGAGAGAATCCCTGCCTCTCAGAGACCGTCCGGGGCTCCCGATTCGAGGGCCGGAAGCCGGTGAATGCTGCGCGGTTTGCAATTTCCCGGGCCCGGCTTACTCCCCGCGCAAAGGAGGAGTATTTCTCCGGCTCGGTAACACAAGGCCAGGAAGGCGGCGCGCCTCCGCATCAGGGCAAAGAAAATGGCGGCACGAATGCCGCCATCAGCGATTTACCGAGAAGGGTTCTCTGCCGCGCTATTCGAAGGTCGCCCTCCAGCGCTCGTACTCGTCCTGGGTCATCTCCCCGGCCTCCAGCTCGTCGAGCGCGCCCCTCCATGCCGCGAGGGCGGCACTCAGCTTCTGGGCGCCCTCCGCCTTGGGGTCGAGAGCGAGCGTCTCGCCGTCCACGGGCTTGAGGCCGAAGGCGTCCTCAAGCCTGAAGAGTGCCTCCAGCGCCTCGCGCGCCGAGGAGAGCTCGTAGTCGTCAAGGGCGGACATCGGCACCCCCAGGGCTTCAGACAGCGCTGCCAGGGTCTCCTGCGAGGGGTCCCGCAAACCCAGCTCGTAATTGCGGACGGCGGATTCCGCGAGACCGATCTTCTCCGCGAGGCTCTTCTGCGTCAGCCCCTTCATCTTCCGATAGCGCCTTATGCGCTCGCCCCTGCTCAATTCGACCCGCTTTCCTTCCGGTTCTTAACTTGTGCCTCGAATTCTATAACAGCACGTTTCTGTGCGCAATCGCTTGACAGCACGATATTGTGCTGATAAGGTCTGGAATCATCCAACCGCACGGATATGTGCTGTTTAGAAAGGACGGACATGGCAGGACGGGAAAGAATGATGAAGGTGGACGAGGTGATGGAACGCCTGGGCGTGTCTAAGGCGACGGCGTACCTGGTCATCAAACGTCTGAACGCAGAGCTTGAGGCCAAGGGGCTGCGCACCATACCCGGGAGGGTGAGCGAGAGGTACTTCGATGAGACCTACTTCTCACTGAAGGGGGCTGACGAAGATGACATCTAGGCAGGAGGCGAACGGCACATGGACGAGCCAGTTCCGCTACGAGGACGCCTACGGCCGCTCCCGCAGCAAGTGCAAGCGCGGGTTCGCGACCGAGGCCGATGCCGACCGGTTCGAGAGGCACTTCAAGGCCAGGGAGAGCAAGTCGCTCGACATCAGCTTCCTCGACTTCATAGAGCTGTACGAGGACGACGTCGCCCCGCAGCTGAAGGAGAACACCTGGCGTACCAAGGAGTACATCATCAACGACAAGCTCGTCCCCTTCTTCGGGCCGATGATAATGACCGAGGTCACGACGCTCGACGCGGTCAGGTGGCAGAACGCCCTCCTGAAGGGCAACCCCAGGACGGGGCGGCCGTACACGGACACCTACCTGCGCACGGTCAACAACCAGGCGGTCTCCATCTTCAACCACGCCGAGCGGTTCTACAAGCTAAAGCCTAACCCCTTCAAGAGGGCGCCGAGGATAGGGTCCAAGATCGCGACCGATATGAGCATATGGACCAAGGAGGACTTCCTCCGCTTCTCCAGCACGCTCACAGGCCGACCCCTCTACTTCATGGCGTTCGAGCTCCTCTACTGGGCCGGCATCCGCGTGGGCGAGCTACTGGCGCTCGTCCCCGACGACTTCGACCTCAGGAGATCGGAGCTGCGCATCACGAAGTCCTACCAGCGCATCAACCGCCGGGACGTGATAACGGACCCGAAGACGGAGAACTCGGTGCGGACCATATCCCTGCCGGAGTTCCTCCGGGACGAGGTGAGGGACTTCGCCTTCGACCCGCCGGCCTTCGACCACGACGAGAGGATGTTCGCGGGCCTGACGAAGGCCTCGCTCTCCGCAGCACTGCGCGAGGGGGCGCAGGCGTGCGGCCTTGAGGTGATCCGCGTGCACGACCTGCGCCACAGCCACGTCTCGCTACTCGTAGAGATGGGCTTCTCGGTGATCGCCATCGCGGAGCGGCTGGGGCACGACTCGACGGACATCACGCTCAAGTACGCGCACCTCCTCCCGAGCACGCAGCAGAAGATGGGCGAGGCCCTGAACGGCTACCAGGAGGCCGACGATGAGCTGCTCTGACCACAACAGGGTCCGGTCTAAGACGATCGCGTTCCGGATCACGCCCGAGCTCAACGAGCAGATCAACCTGATCGTGGCCGCCAGCGGGATGACGAAGCAGGACTACATCACGAGCAAGCTCCTAGACCTGGAGGTGGCCATAGTCCCATCCACCTACACCTACGCCGCCCTGCGCGACGAGATGCGGGAGGTCTGCCGGCAGCTGAACAGGATCAGGAACGGCTGCGAGCCGAGCGAGCGCCTCCTCGGGCTCTGCGAGAGGCTTTCCGACCTCTTCCTCGGCCTCAGATGCGACGATGCGGGCTCCCAGATCGAGGACGAGGACGACATGGTGCGCAAGATGGAGAGGTGCTGACCATGGCCGCGCGCAGAGAGGAGAACGGGACGTGGAGCACCTCGTTCCGCTACAGCGACTGGGAGGGCAAATCCAGGCTCAAGCATGCCAGGGGGTTCAAGGAAGAGGCCGAAGCCGACGCGTTCGAGCGGGACTTCAAGCGCATGGCGTCGGGCAAGTCCGGGATGCCCTTCGAGGTGTTCGCGGAGAAGTACCTGGAGGACATCGAGCCGAGGGTTCGGCCCACCACGTACGAGACGCGGGAGCGGATGATCCGCGTGAAGATCGTCCCCCTGTTCAAGGGAAGCCTGGTGTGCGAGATCACGTCGCTCGACGTGCTCCATGCCCAGAACGTCCTGCTCGCGCAGCGCAAGCCCGACGGGAGCGAGTACTCGCCGGTCTACATACGGCGCATCAGCGAGCAGGTGTGGGGCATGTTCAACCACGCCGTGGACAACTACGAGCTCGAAGAGAACCCCTGCCGGTCGCTGAGGCAGGCGGGGTCGAAGAAGAACGGCGAGATGAAGATATGGAGCAAGGCCGAGCTCAACCTCTTCCTGGACGCGGTGTCCGACAAGCCGCTGATCTACTATGCGTTCGAGACGCTCTACTGGACCGGCATCCGTGAGGGAGAGCTTCTCGCCCTCACGCCCTCGGATCTCGACTTCCGGGCATGCACCCTGACGGTGAGCAAGACCTACCACAGGCGCGACGGGAAGGACGTCATAGGGCCGCCGAAGACCGCCTGCTCGTACCGCACGATCTCGATGCCGCAGTTCCTCTGCGACGACCTTCGGAGGTTCATCCGCGACGTCGCCAAGACCCAGCCGGACGAGCGCATCTTCGCCGGGCTCAACAAGAAGAAGCTCCTCAGGGCGATGAGCAGGGGCTGCGCCGCATCCGGGGTGAAGGCCATCCGCGTCCACGACCTCAGGCACAGCCACGTGTCCACGCTCATCAAGATGGGCTTCTCCGTTGTGGCCATCGCCGAGCGGATGGGGCACGAGTCCTCGGATATCACGCTTCGGTACGCGCACCTCTTCCCGAGCGCTCAGGCCGAGATGGCGGACGCGCTGCAGGCGGCCAGGGGGAAATAGATTTGCCAGGGTGTCCCATTTGCGGGCACCCTCCCTGCACCTCGGGCTATAGACTAGATCAAAACGAGAGATTGCAAGGTGAAGATGCTGCAAATAATGACAGAGCAAGAGATAGATAGCTTCGAGGACTACCTAGCGGATGTCCTATGCGTCTGGGATTGCTATGAGCAGGAGCGGGTAACCGGGTCGCCGTTGGTTCTACGTTTCGAATCAGCAGATGTTGTCGCTGATTTGGAAATGGGAGATTTGTATTGGATCGATAGCTCCAACGAGACGAGCGTTGATGCACTGGTCGTTGGATACGAACAGAGCGATGCCGAAGGCCCCTGCCTTACTCTTGTCCGATTTGAATCGGCCACTCGTATGGTTGGCGTAAAATGGTCGGCTGCTCACGCCTCTCGCGCTCTCACTAATTTCATCTCATAGAACCGTGCTAGGCAAGATCGCATACCTCGACGAGCTTGCAAGCCTTGAGCGGCGGCACATTGACTTCGAGGTAGTCCTTTCCGCAGAGCATGGACTTCAGCTTCCCCGAGCGATCACCGGGCTTGGGTAGAATCGCGAAACGATACTCATGCTGATTTCTGTAGATGGACCGCTTATGGAAGAGGATGCGCCATAGAGCCGCGTCCTCTCCGGTGCTGAACCTCGCAAAATCGGCGGCCGTCAACGGCTCGTCGCTGTACTCGACGGCTCGATGGAAGAATGCGAGGCCATTCTGTTCAGCGAAAGCAGAGAGGCGTTCCACCATCTCTTCGATCGAGAAGAGCACGCCGTAGCAGGATCCAGGCGCTCCCGCCTGAGTCGAGAGAAAGCCAGTATAACTGTCGCTCAGCTTTCCGAAATGGCGGCCAGTCTCATTCCAGGTGTCAAGCGCTCCGCTTCCGAAGAGGGTTGCGCACAATAACACCGCCTCGTCGGCTTCCGGAATGCTGACGGGTGCCGAGGTGCTCTCAACTGGCCAGAACTGCTGGGAGGCTGCTCCGTCATTGCTGCCCGACGACGGCAATCCGAGAAAGATCTGCCCGGCGAAAGACCTTCTTCCTTCCTGCGAATCCCCAATCTCCGGGTCGTCTTCCTCCATACTATGGTATCGGCTTATCAGCGACATCCTGAAATGCCCCTGCACAAGCTGCTCGCAATATCCTTTCCTGCTCATGATTCTCATGCATTGCCCGGGTCCGATGATCATGGTCGCGCGTTCCTTGCCCGCCTCGTCACTCATTTGCGGCTCCGGTTGCCACTGCTTCGGCTATCCTATCGAGCTCATATGCGATATCCGGGAACGGCCTTCCCAGGTCTAGTGTTCTTACGGCAATTCGACTGCCGTCGAGAAGGAAGCTCTCGTCGGGCTGGACCGCATCGCCGGTCCTCGCATATAGGAGCATCCCTGAGACCAGCAGATCCGGAGATGTCGCGGCCTTGTTCTTCACATAGGAGAAGATCTGATAGAGGTTGTGGGAGTGGATCGTCTTCGAGCCGTATCTGTCTTGGCCCTGATATGCATGCGCATAGAACTTGGCGTCGATGATCAGGAATTGGGAGCCTCTTGAAAGCGCGATATCGGTTTGCATGGCGGGCAGCATCGTCCCCGTGTACTCCTCGTCCAACGCCCACGGAATCTTGGGCGCTGAAGGATGCAGATCCGGGTGGTGCACTTGGTAGTAGCGCAGGATGAAGCGCTCGTACAGCCTACTCATGTCGCTTTCGCTTATGTAGGGCGCGAGCAGCATACCGCCTCCCGCATCAGTCATGAGCATGCCTTGGATGATGAGCTGACAGAGGCTTACGAGCAATCGATACGAGCGGTTCTCTCGCCCGAAAGCGAAGGCCGACCATTGTACGCTCGAAGGCTCCACGAACGACACGTTCGAGAAGTAGAGCATGCTCTTCTTGATCGAGTCCTTGGTCCGCTTCTGCACCTCGCTGCTTTTCACGATAAGCGAGCAAACGGTCTTGATGACCTGATTGTACGGATTATTGTCGGAAAGCTCATCGAACTCGCAGGCGATTCGGGGCCTTTTGGCCATCTTGTTCCTTATGGCACCTCGCATGTCGATCTTCCCGCGAAGCGCTTGCAGATCGTCGCGCATCGGAATGTACTCGCGGAAGAGGCCCTGCTTGATCTGACGGGTGACTCCCGCATCGAGAAGCGCTGCAAGGAGATCGAGCGCGTTGTCGAACTCCTCTGCGGCGACGTCCTCGATCCTGCTCTCGTCCACGAACTCGAAAGCATATGCGAGCATGTAGTAGAGGTTTGATATCGGTATGCCCTTGTGGGCCCTCATCGGATAGCGCCCTCCAAGCGGTCGCGCCAAGCCGATACCCGCTCTTCGTCATCAAACCAGTACTCTTCGAGCATGGGCATTATCTCAAGATCGACAATGTCGCTCAGCTCCTCTGCCGATCCGCTCTCCATGCCGCAGAAATAGCTATGTCCGATCCTGAACCCTTTCCCCAGAGAGGCGTCAGATTCAATCTCGTGGTTCAGGTGCCTCATTACCTCGATGAGGCTCTGAAGCTGCGAGGAGTCGGTCTCGGATACCTCCTCGATGAAGCCTTGCGCCTCGAATGCCGGCTCCATCTCGTAGAAGGCGAAGCGTCGGCGAAGGGCGTAGTCAATCATGGCAAGGCTTCTGTCGGCCGTGTTCATCATGCCGATGATATAGAGGTTCTCCGGCACCGTGAAAGGGAGCCCGTTGTAGGCAAGCGTTGCGTACTCTCCGCGATGGCTCGCCTCTATGAGCATGAGCAGCTCGCCGAACACCTTGCTCATGTTGCCACGGTTGATCTCGTCGATGATGAAGAAGTACTCCGAGTCGGGATGGCTCTCGGCCATCTTGCAGAACTCGTAGAACACACCGTTCTTGAGCTTAAATGTATCGCCTTCCGGCTTGTAGCCCATGACGAAATCCTCGTACGAGTAGTTCTGGTGGAACTGAACGAGCCGGATACGCGCGTCGTCTTTGGAGCCCATCATGGCGTAGGCCAGCCGCTTTGCAGCAAACGTCTTGCCGGTTCCGGGCGCTCCCTGCAGGATGAGGTTCTTCGATTTCCTGAGCACTCGCGCGAGCTTGTCGTACTCCTCGGGCGCGACGAACACCTCCGAGAGGAAGCTCTCACGGTCGTACGGCGCTGCTTCCTCTGCTTGGACAGCAGGGTTCAGCTCGCGAATGGCATCGATGATGACCTCGTACTCCTCAGGCTCCACCTTGAACAGGCTGCCGTTGGGGTTGACGAAGAACTCCATGTTCTCCAGCTCTGGCATTGCCTTCAGATCCTGATAGTCGACGGGGGTCGCGAGGGCCTCGGTCTTTTGGAATGCGATCTTCTCGCCATCACTACCTTCAACGATCTCGCCCAAGGCCACTATCTGCTTCACGGGGTTCGACTCGTAGCCGATAACGATATCGCCGGGCTTGGCGTCAAGGAAGTTCTGGAATATGCGTCGCTTGTTGCCGTTCTCGTTGAAAAGCGTATAGGTCTGCACTTCGCCGACCGGCGTCTCCGCAAAGCTCCAGATCTTCGGGTTGGCGTTGAGCCACCAGACACTACTACCTTCATCGTCTGTAGTCTCGTATAGCGGGATGCGGCTCAGATCGATCTTGCCGATCGCTTCTTTCAGTGCTGGATGGAGGGTCCAAATGAATACGCCATCGACGCCGCCATCTGCATCCTTTCCTTTGTAGAGAATGGGCCAGAACATCTTCGACCCGTCCTCGCGTTTCAGCTGGGGGATGCCTTTCGCTTTGATGATTCTCTCTGCGGCTGCCTGCGATTTCCCGTTGTAGTAGTTCCAGTGGCCGCCGTACTTCTTCGCAAGCTGTGAGCATGTGGCGGTGCCGCCCATATCGGCCATTCGCTTCATCACGGCGAGCGCGCCATCATCGAATATGCTCTTGTTGTCGAGCAGCTCGACCCATTCCTCGACGCTTAATCCGGGATCGTACTCTGGACCAGGGCTCAGCGTTTTCTCCCCTTCTTCCTGCATTTCTTTGAAAGTCCTGCTGACGAAGAACCCGAAATCGAACGTGAGGGTCCTCTCTTCAGGATCTGGATAGCAATCTTGGTCGATGGAGCGCTCAAGCATCTCCCGCAGTTCGGAGTCTTTGACCAGCTCGTCATGGATCGCGTTGTAGAGTTCGTAGAAATTGGCGAGGTTGGACTCGTATCTGCCCTTCTTGAAGATAAGTTCGCTTCCGAGGGCTTTGACCACCTCGCGAATCTCGCCGAACTTGTAGATGTAGTACTTGTCGGGATATCTCAACCATAGATACGTAGTGATCGTGTTCTCGTCCTGATAGTGGTTCTTGGCCCCCGGCATGCGCGTCTGGCGCAGCTCCTCCGATCTATGCTTGAATCGCTCGATTCTGGATATGACATCCTGCGTTTCATCGAATAGGTCAACGAACATCGCGCGTACCTCTTCCGGTGCCGCGTTGGCGAAATTGACGATCATTCCCTTGGGAAAGGAGTTGGCTGATGTAAGAAGGTTCTCTGTTTTGGAGAGGGCCGTCTCGATCATGTCTGGAAGATTCTCGGCTTCAATATCCCAAGTATCCTGGAATTGCTTGACGGCCACCCACTTGTAGCGCTCTTCTTCCCAGTGCCGCCCTTCGAATGCGTTCTTATAAACTTCGAGCCACTCGTCGTATTTTTCTTCCTTGAAGTCGTTTGACATGGTTCTCCTATCCCTCCGAGCGCCAGGCGAGCGGCCAATCTGCGGGCTGCGGTTTCTCTTTAAGTGCTGGAAGCGAATCCACTATCTCCATCGTCTCCATCGATACACGGACGAGTTTCTCAATGAGATCAATGATGTAGCGGGGGTCGTCGCTGTAGTCGTTCGGGTCGTTCGTGATTCCGGACGGGCCATCTGTCTTGACTTGGTAGCGGTCGATAACCCAGTCGAGCGGGCTCCTCCCGTTCACTACGTAGCGCTGAGCACCTGCCGGGATGTCTCGTATGGTGAGATTGTCGTTGTAGATGAGGGTCGTGTGGTCGTTTTCCTTTTTGCCTGTGGACGGATTGCGCTTCTTGGCCCATTTAATCTTCTTCACCGGACCGGGATCGACTGAATTGCCGACCTCTTCGACCGGCCAAGGTTCCAGTTCCTCGTAGCCAAGGTGCAGCTTCGCCAAATTGCGCCCCGCATTCGAGAAGGTGACGAAGTCTTCCGCCAGCGGGATCCTCGGGAGCTCCTTCTTAAGGTTGGAATCGAAGCGCTCGCGGTACTCAGGCGAATGCAGAATGCCGTAGATGTAATAGAAGATGTCCTCTTTTGTTAGCTCGATGCCGCCTTGGCTCTTTGGTCGTGGTTTGCGTTTGCCAAAAGCATCGAATGCACGAGGGTATGCCTCCCGGAATACCGTCAAGGCCTCGTCGGATACGGCCTCATGCTGGATCAGCTCACTTGGAGCCTCTTGGAAGAGGCCGCCAATCTCCTGGGTCCTTTCATACCAATACATCGGGAAGCATTGCGAATCGCCGTCGTAGTGGTAGTTTGGCAGCTCGTCGGTGATGAGCACGCTGAAGTTCTTCGTTCCCGAAATGCAGATAGAGATATTCTGGGTGTCCTTATCGGGATACTGCTCTGGCATAAGGTAGACCCTCTCGTTAAGCCGTCGGTCAAAATAGGCCCATTGCTTACAGAAAGGTCGGTAGGAACTGCGAACAATAGAATTAGGGCTAAAGGATAGGGGTTTCTGCCTTTTGATATCTCCTTTAAGATTGCCCGTCCAGCTAATTCTTGTTGCATCCGAATCGACGAATGACGATACGTCTTTGGGGCATCCGGCCTCCTCGAATCTTTCGAGCTCGGAATTGTAGACCTCCACGAGGCTCTCGATGTTCGAAGAGACCTTCTCCTTGGAGTAGTTGTATGCCCAAGCATCTCGTGCGGTCAATATTCCAAGCGAATAAGTGCCGAAGATTCCCGGCGCGCCGTGCTTGTCTATAGCCATCGGCGCGAACTCGTACCACGAGTCGTCTCGCTGGTTGAGCCAGTCACCATGACGGTCGGGCGAGAGGGTCTCCCAATCGAACGCCTCCCCCTGCGCCGCCTCTCTCACTATCGAGAGCTTCTCGTCGCGGGTCAGGTAGTCGCCGATGTCGTGGTAGTGGATCGCGCCGTGCTCGTCGGAATCGGGGTTCTTCACGAGCATGGTTATGACAATCGCTGCTCGCGATCCGGATCCGAATAACTTGCCGCCCTCCTTGCGCGATTGCTCACCCTGAGTGTATTGGTTGCCGCGCAAGTTGAACACGTAGATGGAGCTGAACTCGTCGACCAGGCTCTTCCTGAACCCGTCCATGGAGCCGCCTTCGAGCCAACCGCCGTTGGTGACGAAGGAGATCACGCCCTTATTGCCGATGCGATCGGAGGCCCATCTGAACGCTCGGATATAAGAATCATAGAGCTTGGTTTTCAGCGTGGCGCTAGAGCGGTCGGCATAGGTGGCGCGGATTTTGTCATCAAGGGTCGGATAAGCCAGGTTCTTCGCGTTGTCGTTCTCGTTCTTCTGACCGGCGGAGTAAGGCGGGTTGCCGATGATGACGTTGATGGGCGTCTCCATCTCGCGCAGGATGCGCTCGGTGTTGTCCACGAACGTGCCGAGGTCGATGGGGTCGCCCTCCTCGTACATCTGGAACGTGTCGGTCAGCACCGCGCCCTCGAAGGGAGCGTAGTCGCCCGGGATGCGGGAGTGGTAGGCGTGCTCGATGTTGATGGTGGCGATGTAGTATGCGAGCAGGAGGATCTCGTTGCAGAAGATCTCGCTTCCGTATTTCAGGGGAAGTTTGTCGTCCGGCATCAGCTCCTCGTCCTGGATGAGGTTCACCACGAACGTGCCGGTCCCGGTGAAGGGGTCGAGGATGTTCACGCCCGGGTCGGCGAGCGACTGGCCGAACTCCTTGCGCATGAGGCGGTCGGTGGCATGGAGGATATAGTCGACGACCTCGTTTGGGGTGTACACGATGCCCATCTTCTCGGAAGTCGCCTTGAATGCCTGGCTGAAGAACTTCTCGTAGAGCTCCTTGATGATCTTCTGCCGGCCGCCGTCGGTTCGCACGCCCTCGGCGCGCAGGCGCACGCTTGAGTAGAGGTCGGCGAGCTCGCGCCTCTCCGAGTCAGTCTCGATGCCGTAGCCCCGGAGAGTATCGACCATCCCCTCCATGGCGATGGAGACGGGGTTGGAGCTCGCGAACTCGGCTCCGGCGAACAGCGCCTCGAACACCGGCAGCGTGATCATGTGCTGCGCGAGCATCTCCACCGCCTCGTCCTCGGTGATGCCCTGGTTCAGCGAGTCCCTGAGGCCCTTGAGGAAGGAGGCGAACTCTGCGGATGCCGGGCCGCCGTCTAGGACGAGCTCGCCGACGCGCTCGATGTGCCTCTTCGCTATCTGGCCGATGTCCTTCGCCCAGTCCTCCCAGTAGACCTTAGTTCCGCACTTGCGGACGAGGACGGCGTTCACGGCCTCCTGCAGCTCCTTGTCGGAGAAGTCGAGCTTCATCTGCTGGCCCTCGCCGTCGAGCTCGGGCGGCAGCGCGCCCTTGCTTTCGCCGGTTGCAGCCGGGGGCTTCTGGCCGTCCTTCGACACGTTGATGACGTCGACAACCGCCGTCGTGGCAGGATCGTATTCGAGCCCGTTGATGGACCCGTCGAGCCGCTCGTCGTGGCTGCGGAGTGCCTGCACGATCTCCCAGACGACCTTGAAGGCGTCCGTGTTGTCGAGCGCCTCCTCGGGCGTCATGCCCGCAGGTATGACGACGGGCAGGATGATGTAGCCGTACTCCTTGCCCTCGAAGCGCCTCATGACGCGGCCCACTGCCTGCACCACCTCGATGCGCGACTTCTTGGGCTGGAGGAACATGATGGCGTCGAGGTTGGGAACGTCAACGCCCTCGGAGAGGCAGTGGACGTTGGAGAGCACGTGGCACTCGCCGCCGTCCTCGTCCGGGTCGTCGACGTCAGCGAGCCAGCGCAGCTTCTCCTTGCGAAGGCCCATATCCATGGTGCCATCCACGTGGTCAACGACGCACTCCAGCAGCGGCACGTCGTTGCCCTGCTCGTTCTCGTAGTCGATGTATGCGTTGACCGTCCTCTGGAAGTAGTCGGTCATGCGCTTGGACTCGGGGATGGTGGAGCAGAAGGCCACGGCGTTCTTCAGGCTCACGCCCTCCTCGCCCTTGCCCTGGTCGGCGAGGCCCTTCCAGCACCCGATGACCTTCGCGGCGTCGGTGATCTCGAAGCCCTCCTCGCTCGCCATCGCCATCTGGTACACGTCGCTCACGACATCCTCGGAGACCGTCAGCGCGATGACGCGGTAGTCGGTGAGCAGCCCCTCGTCCACGGCGCGGCCGAACGTGAGGCGGTAGAAGACCGGGCCGAACTTCGCCTCGTCGTCCATGGAGGAGATCTCGTAGTTCTCGGTCTTGGCCTGACGGCGCGCATTGTCGCCATAGAGCTTGGGGGTCGCCGTCATGTAGATGCGGCGGTGCGCCGACACGAGCCTGTTGTCGTGGACCTTCGTGAACTCGCTCTGCTTCTTCAGGTCGTCCGCCGCCTCAGACGCGCCCGTGGTTCGGTGCGCCTCGTCGGACACGATGAGGTCGAAGGGATCGAGCCCCATGCGCTGCGCATCGGATACAACTTGGATAGATTGATAAGTCGAGAACACGACGTTGATGCCGCTGCCCTTGTCGAAACGGCTCACCTGCTCGTAGAGGTTCTCGGGGTCGGTGGTGGCGGGATACGGGATGTCTGACAGAGAGGTCTCCCAGGTGTCGCCATCGGTGCTCGAAGCCTTCGCATCCGAGCACACGACGGCGCAGCGCATGGCACGCTTGGACTGGTTCGCCCACTCGCGCATCGTCTGCGCGACGAGGGCGATCGAGGGCGCGAGGAAGAGGACCGT
>CAJURZ010000034.1:0-2578 GCA_910588905.1 uncultured Eggerthellaceae bacterium | reverse complement strand
TCGCGATCTTGTTCAGGTTCGGGCCGAAGTCGGCGCAGGTTGTGACGATCATGTTGTGCTTGTACTGGTCGGTCGCGCCGGTCTTCCCGTAGAAGGTGGCCACGTCGTTGTAGTCGAGCGCCAGCTTCTGGTAGCACTTGCACTGGATCGCCCAGTAGCTGCCGTCCTCCGCATCGAGGGCGACGAGGTCGATTCCCATGTCGATGCCGTCGTTGGTGGGGGCGTCCTTCCACATCCACACCTTGCTGAAGCGCTGGCTGTACACCGGGTCGTGCTCCAGGAAGAAGCGCGTCGCGCGCTCGAACTTGTCGCCCTTGTCGCGCTCGCTCTCCGAGGTCTCCCGGATCCAGTCGATGACGTGGTAGATGGTGCGGCTCGACGACTGGTCGTAGCGGAGCTGCGCGGCGTCGGGGTAATGCCGGCCCTGCAAGCCCAGCACCTCCGCCTCGACCTCCCTGAGCATGGACTCGTCCAAATCGAGCACCGAGACCGTCCAGGCGCATTGGAGGTAGGGGTTGTAGATGCCGACCTTCGTGATGCCCTTGAACTCGGGCTGGTCGGAGTGCAGGCTCAAAAGGTAGTAGAGGAGGACCTGCAGAGTGGAGTTCTTGTTCGGCTGCGCCTTCCTCACCTTGAGGTCCCATATCGTGTCCGCAGTCAGGTAGTCGGCGTCGCCCGACTCGATGCTGTCGCTGTAGCCGCCGCTGAAGGTGAAGCCGCTGTCGGTCACGGGGCCATTGTCCTCGAAGAACTCAACGGTCCTCTCGATGAGCGTCCGGATGTCCGCCACGGTCTGATCATCTGGCTCGATCTCGGATACCGGTTTGTAGGCCCTCGCTCCCGCTCTGAAAGCAGAATCGAACCCGGATAGCTTGCATATGCGCACGATGGAGCCCGAAGACAGTACCCCGTCTTCGCCCGCGATATCGTCAAGCTCGCCCAGGAGCTCTTCC
This sequence comes from uncultured Eggerthellaceae bacterium, assembly GCA_910588905.1. Classification (GTDB taxonomy): domain Bacteria; phylum Actinomycetota; class Coriobacteriia; order Coriobacteriales; family Eggerthellaceae; genus MGBC163016. Next base: position 1,625 of record CAJURZ010000034.1, on the reverse strand, counting down.
GCCTCGCTCAAGGCACCCACCAATGATGCGCCTGCCAGGGCCACCGAGAACACTTCTCGCGATGGCGCGCCTTGCGCGAGCCTGGTGCCGTAGTCGACGGCCAGCCCGACGATGGCCGGGTGGATGTTGTACTCTCCGCTGACGGACCTCCCGTCGCTATACTCCGTCATATCGAACTTGGATAGAGGCAGGTAGCCCTTACGGGGCTGGTGCGCCGTTCCGACGATCTGGGTTACTGAGGGCATAGGCCCCTCCATTCGGTAATTCTGCTAACCAATCTATATTTAGAGAGCGTCCGCCATCTTAAGTAGATACTCCCTGTATTCCTTCTTCAGGCTCTTCGGTGCATGCAGCCTCACCGTTCCGCCGAGGCCTGCGAGCCAGCCGAAGAACTGCTCGGATTTGTGCACCTTCACGACCGCCTTGGCGGTTTCGTCATCCGCCTTGTACATCTCGGCCGAATCGCCGAAGCGGTCCATGATGATCTCCACCTTGTCGGCGTTGACGAGCAGTGTTGCCGTGACGGGGTCTCCCCCGAAGCGACCGAACAGCTCGTGCCCATCGCCCTCGAAGGTATGATGCGTTATCTCGTCATTCTTGGTTGCCCGTTCATCGGACACCCTGACGCTTTCCATGCGGTCGATACGGAACTCGGTCATGTTCTCATGGTCGTCGTTCCAGGCGGTGAGGTAGTAGTAGCCGTCCGAGAAGGCGATGCCGACCGGCGTCACAACGTGCTTCTTGCCGTCATGGGTTGCGTAGCGCGTGCCATCGAGCGCGTATTTGTAGTACTTGAACTCGACCTTCTTCTGGAGCCTCATGGCGTCATGGAGCGTGTCGATGTCCTGAAACACGCTGTCGCGCTTAGAGGTGATCCTCCCGGGGACGTGGATGCGGCGGTCGAGCAGCGCGCGCTCGTGGTCGCTCGCGAGAAGCTTCAGGTTCGTCGTGAGCGCCCGGGACTGCCTCTTGGTGAGGAACTTGCACGACTCCACAGCGTCCACCAGCAGCATGAGCTCCGATAATGTGAAGTCCCTGCTCGCGATAGCGTACTGCACGGGGTTCCTCTGATACGTCTGTATGTCGAAGCCGAACTCACGCAACGCCTCGATGTCGCGGTAGAGGCCCTTGCGCTCAGCCTGTATTCCGTAGTCGTTCAGGCGCTCTATGATCTGGCGTAACGACAGACCGTGCTCAGCATCCGTCTCGTCCTGGAGGATGCGCATCACGTAGAGAGTCTTGAGCTTCGCCTTCGGGTTGTTCGACATGGGATTCCCTCGATTCCTCGCGCCTTGAGGTAATACAAAAGCGCTATTGTCCATTCTAGGCGATAATCCGTGTCCTAGCCTCCGGGTGTCCCATGGGCGCACAAACTCTCCCACCGTGCGGCAATCATCCTCGATGCCCATGCCCGCATGACTTGCCATTATTTTCCGACCTTCTGTACGGCGCTCCCTTGGTCTTCCCTTATTCGACGCACGTTCGCACGGAACCGCTTGGCCTCCGCAAGGGCCGCGATACTTTTCCGATTTCTTTTGCAGGAAGAGGCGTCTTCCATGGCCTCCAAAACAAATCCGAAAACTACCACGGCGGGGACGTTCTTCCCACGTGCCGCTTCGCTTTGA
>CAJURZ010000033.1 GCA_910588905.1 uncultured Eggerthellaceae bacterium | reverse complement strand
CATCTGACCCCTGAGCGTCTTCAGGAGGCTAAGAAGCTGGCCCATCCTCGCGGTTAGAGGGGGGGGCTTGGATGGTTCGCCTCTGATTCAGGAGGCGGGTTGGAAGGTATCCCGGTCGGGGGCGAAGGAGCGCATGGCTTGGATGGTGCGGCTGAACAGCTCATCAAGCTCCCAACCCAGCATCTCAGCCCCGCTGCGGATGACATCACGGTCCACCCCTGCGGCGAAGCGCTTATCCTTGAACTTCTTCTTGAGGCTCTTGACTTCGAAATCCATCACGGACCCGGAGGGACGCATGACGATGGCTGCGCCTATGAGCCCGGTGAGCTCTTCGGTGGCGAAGAGGATCTTCTCCATCTGGAGCTCCGGTTTGGGTAGATCGGGATTGAAATCCGACGTATGGGACTGGATGGCGCGGATGAGCTCGGGTGTGCCACCGGCTTCTTCTATCAGGGGAGCAGCATAGAGCGTGTGCTTCTCCGGTTCGTCATCATGCTCTTCCCAGTCAAGGTCGTGGAGGAGTCCCACGATCCCCCAGAACCCTTCGTTCTCCGGGTCGTATTCGCGGGCGAAATAGCGCATGGTCTGCTCAACGGTCTCACCGTGCTCGAGGTGGAACGGGTCGGTGTTATGGGCTTTGAGGAGCGCATAGGCCTCATCTCGGGTCATGCCTGCTTGCAACGCTGTCATCATGTGCCTCTTTCCCTCGGGTCATTTGGGGCTATTTTAGTCGATAGCTTCTCCATATACATGGAGTACCATATCCCGATGAAGAAGCAGTAAGAGACAAGGAACTCATGAGCATGTTGAAGATCGTCGAATCACCTGATCCCGTGTTGTCCATGGTGTGCACCCCCTGCGAGGTGGGGGATAAGAGCCTCATCAAGGTAGCCAAGCAGATGGCGAAGCTGATGTATGGGAACAACGGATGCGGGCTTGCAGCCCCCCAAGTGGGCTTGGACAAGCGGTTCGTGGTCATAGACGTGGATTGGGATGGCGAAGATGCCTCCACGCGCAATCCCCTGTTCCTCGTGAACCCGGAATTGGTAGAGACGCAGGGCGAACCTGTCGAAGACAAGGAGGCATGCCTGTCTTGCCCCGGAGTGAGCGTTCCGGTGAAACGGGCTCCCTGGGCCCGGGTGCGCTTCTATGACCTTGATGGCGAGGAATGGGAGATAGAAGGGGATGGTCTGCTCGGGCGCTGCCTTCAGCATGAGTTGGACCACCTGGATGGCAAGACGCTCTTCGAATCCTGTGAGCCTGCCGTGAGGCTGCGGGCCTTGCAGGCCTATGAGAAGGCCAAGGCCATGGGAGCGAAGCCCGGAGAGGCTCAGTTCGATGTCAGCTGAGGAGCCCCTGCGCGTCGTCTTCATGGGAACGCCCCTCTTCGCGGCGGATATCCTGGAGGAGGTGGCTTCCCGAGTGGAGGTCACCTGCGTCTACACCCAGCCTGACCGGGTGCGGGGACGCGGCAACAAGACGGTGCCCTCTCCGGTGAAGGTCAAGGCTCAAGAGCTGGGGTTGCCCGTGCGTACTGTGAGCAGCTTCAAGGATCCAGCCTCGGTGGAAGAGCTGGCTGACCTGACGCCCGATGTCATCTGCGTGGCTGCCTTCGGCGCCATCCTGCCGAAGGCCGTCCTTGACAGTGCGCCTTTGGGTTGCGTGAACGTCCACGGCTCCATCTTACCCCGGTGGCGGGGTGCGGCTCCTATCGAGCGGGCCATCCTGGCGGGGGATGCAGAGGCGGGCGTATGCATCATGCGCATGGAGGAAGGGCTTGATACAGGCGATTTCTGCATCTGTCGTAAGATCCCCATCGAAGGCAGGAACGCTGAGGAGCTGACTGGTGAGCTGGCCTCACTGGGGGCAGGCGCCCTCATCACGGCGTTGGAGCAGTTGCGCAGCGGTGCCATCCACTGGACAGAGCAGGATGAGAGCCAGGTCACCTATGCTCAGAAGATCGCCAAGCATGAGCTGGATATCACTCCTGATCAGGATGCCACTCGTGCTGCACGATGTGTTCAAGCGTCTTCGACGGCTCATCCGTCCAAATGCATCCTAGGGAACAGGACCGTGACCGTGCTCAGGGCGAAGGTGGCAGAACAGGATGCGTCAGGCATCCCCTCAGCCGCCCAGGCGCGTTTCGCTCAGGGGCGTTTGTTGCTCGGGTGCGCTGAAGGGGCATTGGAGGTGCTCTCGCTCAAACCTGATGGCAAGCGCGCTATGACGGCTCAGCAGTTCGCCCAAGGCATGACGGGCCTCAAAGAGGGCACCTCATGGGAGGCTCTTTGAGCAGAGGGTCCCGTTCGCGGAAGGGCACCGTTCAGGGGTTGAGTCCTGCGCGCTTGGCTGCATCGAGGGCATTGAAGCGCGTCCAAGAAGAGGGTGCTTATGCCACCGAGGCCATCGAAGCCACGGTCGATGCAGCGGATATGCCCTCGTCCGACAAAGCCTTCGCTGCCACGCTCGTGCGAGGAGTGGTGCGCACCCAAGGGGTCTTGGATCACGTGCTGAACGCGCATCTCCAGAAGCCTGGCCGGGTGCGCCCAGATGTGCGCCGGGCTTTGCAGCTCGCAGCCTATGAGCTCCTCTTCCTGGGCAAGGAGGCCTTCTCGGCGGTGGATCAAGGGGTGAAGCTCACGGCGAAGAGCGCACCCTATGCCCGTGGTCTGGCCAATGCGGTGTTGCGGAAGGTGGCGGTGATGGCCGAGACCTTCCCCTCGGGAGACCCGGAGGCATCCTTCGAGGCCTTCTGTCAGGGCTGCGGGTTCTCAGAGGAGCTGGGCTGCCTCTTGGTCGTGAGCGTAGGGGAGCAGCAGGCTCGCAGCCTCATCAAGGCCTCATGTACCCCCGCTCCTGTCTTCCTTCACGTCTCGTCGCTCAAAGATAGTCCGCAAGAGACCCAGAACGGCCTCCGGGAAGCGGGCATCGGCTTTGATGCGGTGGGGGATGTTCCGCTTTGCATCCAACTTCACCAGGCCCGGGATGTGACAGCGCCCAGGGTGAGGGAAGCCATCCAAGCGGGGCATCTGATCGTCTCCGATCTTGCGGCTCAGAGGGTGGCCTACGAATGCGTGCGCTCCCATCTGCCCGCATCGCTCCTAGAGGTAGGAGCCGGACGGGGCACGAAGACGATCATCATCCAGTCATTGGCGAAGGCGCTCCATGGCCAGCAGATCCCCCGCTTTGTTTGCATCGACGCGGTGGCCTCTAAGCGAGAGGTGCTCTTAGGGCGCGCCTGTCTTTGCGGGGCGAACGTGACGGAGTGTCTGACGGCTGATGGCGCCCACTTGGAGCAAGTGCTTTCCGGAGAGCCCTTCGATGTCGTGTTCGTAGATGCCCCTTGCTCCGGCTTGGGCACGCTGCGCCGCCATCCCGAGATCGTCTGGAGGATGAGGGAGGATGATATCCTGTCCCTTGCGGCGCTTCAGGAGCGCATCCTCTTAAGCGCTGGCGGCTTCGTTGCTCCCCAGGGTCAGCTCGTCTACTCCACCTGTACGGTCACCCGGCAAGAGAATGAGGATATCATCCAAGCTCTCTTGGATCCCTCACGGGAGAGCGGCTTCGCTTTCGCGGGAGGCTTCCAGACCCTTTGCACCGAAGGCGGCCCTGACTCTCATTTCTGTACGAGGCTCCTCCGCCTCGGCGATCAGCCTCAAGCCTGAGCATCCTTGGACAAGAAGGGAAGATGCCTCCCATCAACCTTTCGCTTGGTATCTGTCCAGGAGGATCTTCAGCTCTTCGGCATGGGAGTGGCGCTTCTTGGTGGCCGTACCTACGATGGCGACAGAATCATAGGTGCCGTACTTCTTGAAGAATGCGGGGATGGCATCGCGTTCTTCAAGCTCCTTCTCGTAGGCGGCGAAGTACTCCTGGTAGGGCAATCCGTGGTCGAGGTATTCGTCCAGCAGCGTCTTTGAGGGCGAATACTCCACGTCGTGGACGTAATCAGCATGGGCTATGACGCGGCAGAAGTATTCGAGGTCTTCCTGCTTCGTGAATCCGGAGAGCTGGTTGGTGTTCTTCAGGCGCACGTCCAGCACCAGATCCGCCTTCCATTCGGCTATCTTGTCGAAGAACTCCTCGGCGGTGGTCTGGTAAGCGCTCAGGGTGTTGATCTGCATGGTGGCTCCTTCCTGTTCGTGCCCCATTGTAGGAGCGGGGCCAGAGCCGCATCCTCTACCCATGGATCCGTCGCGATATCGTGATGGGGATGCCCCGAAGCCGTTCCCCTCATCCTCATCAGCCCTACCTGAGCCTTTGCAGGGCTCTCAAGCGGGATGGCCGATACGCTTCATCCTGACATTTAACCGATTGGTAACGCTTGGGATGATGAAGTGGAAGTAAGATATTGCGATTCATCGAACGCGGGACGAAGGTGGCCTCTCATGGAACCTAACATTAAAGAGATAGCGAACCGGATCTGTGCGCTACGAGAGGATATGGGCATCTCCATGCAAGAGATGGCCGAGGCCACTGGACGCACCTTGGAGGAATACCAGACCCAGGAAGCAGGAGAGAAGGACCTCTCCTTCACCTTCCTCTATAAGTGCGCAGATCGCTTGGGTGTGGATGTGATAGAGCTCCTCACGGGGGAGACGCCGCACTTGACGGGCTATTCGCTCACGCGAGAAGGCAGCGGCCTTGCCATCCGGCGCCGGGCAGGCTTCGAGTACCTCCATAAGGCTCCCCATTTCCGCCACAAGCTCGCTGAGCCCTTCTTGGTCACGGCGCCGTATCTGGAAGAGGAGCAGGATCAGCCCATCCACCTGTCCTATCACGAGGGCCAGGAGTTGGACTACATCATCTCAGGACATCTTCTATTCGCCTATGAGGACCATATCGAGAAGGTCGGGCCGGGGGATGTGCTCATGTACGACTCTGGCCGCGGGCACGGCATGATCGCCACCGACGGCGCTCCCTGCACGTTCCTCGCTGTGGTGGTCAAGCCTCAGGGAACGGTGATTAGCTAGGTGCAGCGGGGATATCCGCCGGCACCTAAAACCATGATCTGACAGGACCGTTGCTCTGAGGAACACGTGAGGTGAGAAACGAAACGATGAGACGCATCAATGAGAGATTCGTGACGGAGACCTACGAAGACGGGCTCTTGACCTCCTTCGATATCCATTGCGAAGATGATTACAACTTCGGCTATGACGTCGTTGACGATATCGCCGTCAACGACCCTACCCGTCGTGCGATGGTGTGGTGCAACCCAGAAGGCGAGGAGCACCTCTTCACCTTCGCCGACATGAAGACATGGTCAGACAAGACCGCGAACTTCCTTGCTGAGAGCGGGATCGGTCGTGGGGACAAGGTACTGGTGATCCTGCGCCGTCACTATCAGTTCTGGTTCGTGGCGCTGGCGCTGGCGAAGCTAGGCGCGGTGATGGTGCCGGCCACGTTCATGCTCAAGGAACATGATATGTCCTACCGGCTGAACGGTGCGAGCATCAAAGCGGTCATCGCCACGAGCGTGGGTGAAGTGGCTGACATCGTAGATGCGGTGGTGGATGAGTGCCCTACGGTCGAGACGCTGATCCTGGTCGAGCCAGCAGGCGCTGGTCTCACCGAGCGCGACGAAGACGGGACGCTGCTCGATGGCGGACGCGGTTTCGGGTCGGAGCTTTCCGGGCCCGAGGGCATTTGCGCACTGCCCGCCCAGCGTGAAGGGTGGCTCGACTTCAACACCGGCGTGCGCGAAGCAAGCGATGCATTCGAGCGTCGCGAAACGCGGGCGGCCGATCCGATGCTCATGTACTTCTCGTCGGGTACCTCAGGTAATCCGAAGATGGTCCTGCACGATTCGCTCTATTCGCTCGGGCATCTCATGACGGCGAAGCACTGGCACAACGTGCGTCCTGACGGCCTGCACTTCACCATCGCCGACACCGGTTGGGGTAAAGCCGTTTGGGGCAAGTTCTACGGCCAGTGGCTCATGGAGGCCTGCGTGCTGACTTACGATTTCGACCGCTTCCATGCTGGTGAGATCCTGGATCTGATCGGGCGCTACGACGTCACCACGTTCTGCGCACCTCCCACGATGTACCGCCTCATGATGCAGGAAGACATCGATGCGTTCGACCTCTCCTCCCTTGAGTATTCGACGACGGCCGGTGAAGCGCTCAATCCCGACCTGTTCGATTTCTGGAAAGAGCACACGGGGCTGACCATCTTCGAGGGCTTCGGTCAGACAGAAACGCCGCTCACCATCGGCAACCTGACCAACTCCACGCCGCGTCCCGGTTCCATGGGCAAGCCCGTCCCGCTCTACGAGGTGGCTATCCTGCGGGAAGACGGCAGCCGCTGTGATACCGGAGAGACAGGAGAGATCTGCATATCCATAGACCCTCACCCCGCAGGCATCATGATGGGGTATCACGCCGACCCTGATAAGACCGCCGCTGCCATGCATGATGGCTGGTACCATACGGGAGACACGGCCTGGAGGGATGAGGACGGCTACTATTGGTATGTGGGTCGCAACGATGACGTCATCAAGTCCAGTGGCTATCGCATAGGCCCCTTCGAGATAGAGAGCGTGCTCCTGGAGCACGATGCCGTGAAGGAATGCGCTGTTACGGGGGTGCCAGACGAGCTGCGCGGGGCGGCGGTCAAGGCCACTATCGTCTTGGCTTCAGGGTTCGCTCCCACCGACGGGCTCACCCGTGAGCTCCAGACCTGGGTGAAGTCCCAAACGGCCCCCTATAAGTACCCGCGCATCATAGAGTATGTGGAACAGCTGCCGCGCACGGTGAACGGGAAGATCCGCCGCGTGGCCATACGTGAAGCTGACGAAGAGGCCCATGTGGCAGAAGGGTTGGTGTAAGAGGATGGCGAAGGGAAGGGTCATCATAGATGACGGGTTCTGCAAGGGCTGCGGTCTTTGCGTGGATGTGTGCCCCGCGCACATCCTAGAGCTGGATCAACAGACCATCACGCCGAAGGGTTATCATCCGGCGGTCTGCACGGACGAGGCGCTCTGTACCGGTTGCGCCACCTGTGCGCTCATGTGTCCGGATGTGGCCATCACCGTGTATCGGGAGGTGCGCTCATGACAGAGAAGACGCTCATGAAAGGCAATGAAGCCATTGCCGAGGCGGCGCTTCGGGCTGGTTGCCGTCATTTCTTCGGGTACCCCATCACACCACAGACAGAGCTTGCGGCCTATATGTCCAAGCAGATGCCCCGGATGGGGGGCACCTATCTCCAGGCCGAGAGCGAGATAGCCGCTGTGAACATGCTCTATGGCGCCTCTGCAGCCGGAGCGCGCGCCATGACCTCTTCCTCCAGTCCAGGTATCTCCCTCAAGACGGAGGGTATCTCCTACATGGCAGGCGCTGACCTCCCTGCGGTGATCGTGAACGTCCAGAGAGGCGGCCCTGGACTCGGGTCCATCCAGCCCTCTCAGAGCGATTACTTCCAGGCTACGCGCGCCATGGGCCATGGCGATTTCTATCTGCCCGTGCTGGCTCCTTCCACGGTCCAAGAGATGGCGGATCTCACCTATGCCGCCTTCGACATGGCCGATGAATATCGCACGCCGGTGGTCATCCTGGCCGACGGCCTCCTCGGTCAGATGATGGAACCGGTCGTCATGCCCGAGAAGCGGGACCTGAGCACCCTGCCCGCCAAGCCCTGGGCCACCACCGGTCACGGTCATGGCCGCGCCCACAACATAGCCAATTCACTCCATCTGGACCCCCAGAAGCTCTGCGAGGAGAACCAGGAGCGTTTCCAACGCTATGAGGCGATCAAGGGGAAAGAGGTGCGGGTCGAGACGTACCTGACCGATGACGCGGACATCGTGGTGGCTGCCTTCGGGGCTGCGGCGCGCATCGTGCGCTCGGCGGTGAACGCGGCTCGTGAGAAGGGCATCCGCGCTGGCCTCTTCCGTCCCATCACCCTATGGCCCTATCCCGCAGAGGCGCTCAGCAGCTTGGATGCCAAAGCGTTCCTCACCGTGGAATTCAACATGGGTCAGATGGTGGAGGACGTTCGGTTGGCCGTCAACGGAGCTGCACCGGTGAGCTTCTTCGGCAAGTGCGGCGGCGTCATCCCCACGCCGGATGAAGTGCTCCAGCAGATAGAGCAGATCGCAGAAGGGCTGGGTGAGTAACCATGGCACAAGAGACGATGAACGAGACCGTCGTATTCCAGCGTCCGGATGCTCTGCTCCCTGTGGTGACCAATTACTGCCCGGGGTGCGCCCATGGCATCGTGAACCGGCTGGTGGCCGAGGTCATGGATGATATGGATATCGAAGGGAAGACCATCGGCGTGGCTCCTGTTGGATGCTCGGTGCTCTCCTATGACTTCTTCGGTTGCGACATGATCGAGGCGGCCCACGGCCGCGCTCCGGCGGTGGCTACGGGCGTCAAGCGCGTGTTGCCCGATCAGGTGGTCTTCGCCTATCAGGGCGACGGCGATCTGGCCTCCATCGGTATGGCGGAGACCGTCCATGCGGCCACGCGCGGCGAGAACATCACCATCATCTTCATCAACAATGCCATCTATGGCATGACCGGCGGTCAGATGGCACCCACCTCTCTGCCGAACCAGGTCACCCAGACTTCGCCCTACGGCAGGGATTCCCAGACAGCAGGTTATCCCATCCGCGTGTGTGAGCTGCTCTCCACCTTGGATGGAGTGGCATACCTGGAGCGCGTGACCGTGGATACGCCTAAGCATGTGCGCGCGGCGAAGAAAGCCATCCGCCATGCTTTCGACAATCAGATCCAGGGCGTGGGCTATTCGCTGGTAGAGGTGGTATCCACCTGCCCCACCAACTGGAAGATGACGCCTCAGGAGTCCTTCGCATGGATGCGGGAGAACATGCTGCCCTACTATCCGCTGGGCGTCTATAAGGATGTCCAGGCCGATGGCTTCGCCAATGCAGCTGAAGCGGCATTGGCTCGGGCGAAGGGCTGTCCGATGGTGGCGAAGGCCCTGAAGGAGGGGATGTGATCATGGCAGAGCAGCTCGAAGCGGTCCTTGCGGGCTTTGGCGGTCAGGGAGTATTGTTCGCGGGCAAGGTCGTGGCCTACGCAGGGCTGATCGAGGGCCGTGAGGTGTCCTGGTTGCCTTCCTATGGGCCGGAGATGCGCGGTGGCACAGCCAACTGCTCGGTCACGTTGGCAGATGACCCCATCGGAAGCCCGTTGGTCATCCACCCCAATGCCCTCGTGGCTATGAATCAACCCTCATTCGATAAATTCTTGCCTGAGATGGCTCCTGATGGGGTGGTGGTCTATGACAGCATCCTCATCACTCCTGGCGAGGACCTCAAGTCCGGCTGCGGCATCCCGGCATCGAAGATCGCCGAAGAGGCCGGACTTGACGGATTGATGAACATCGTGCTCGTGGGTGCGCTTTGGGCTAAGATGGGTTTCTGCAAGCGAGAGACGCTGGATGAGGCCATCGACCGTTGCGTACCGGCCTCCAAGGCGGCGCTCATCGAGAAGAACAAGCTTGCGCTGAAGCTGGGGATAGAGGCAGCCCAGTAGTCCTTCGGAGGAGAGGGGGCATCCAAGCCATGCTCATCTACTTCAAAAGATACGTGATAGCCGTCTGCGCTATCGCCATAGCCCTTCCCGTTATCGCCTCCACGCTCTGGCCCTTGCTCACCGGTCAGATCATGGGGGCCAGTCTCGGCGGCCTCATCTTGGAGTTCGCCCTGTTCGCCGTGGGCTTCGTGGTGGGCTATCAGATCTTCGAGCGGCGTGCCCAGCGCGTGGTGGATGGCTACCTCTACCTCTATAACGTGGATTGCAATCCACAGGCCCTCATCTCCCACGGAGGTCAGCTCGCCTCCGACATCCCTTTTCCTTGTAACGCTTCGGGGGCATGGTTCATCGGCTATTTCGGCCAAGCCTGCTTGGATGTGGGAGATGCTGAGCGGGCTCGGGCCATCGAAGCGGGGCTCCGTCAGAGCGTCGATGCGGCCAAGAAGTCAGATCAGAAGGCTGAGATCATCTTATACCTGATCCCCTTGGTGGAGAAGCTGGGCACCTTGGATGAGGTGAGGAGCCTCATAGATGAGGCCAGGAGCCTGGTGGGAACGGATAGCGGCCCTGAGAGCACCCAGCGCAGGACCTACTTGGATAACCTGCTCAAGCTGGTGGATGCTCGGCGTTCTGGCAGCTATGAGGAGCTGGTGAAGCTGGACGATTCCGTTGTGCGCGCTACGGCCAATCCCATGCGGTTGAGGGTAGAGCACGCTTGGGATGCGGCTTCTGCCTGCTTCAAGCTGGGTGATGAGGCGGGGGAGCGCAGCAACCTCCAGTTCGTGGTGGACCATGGCGGCAGCTTGGCCCTGGTATCCCAGGCGAAGGAGCGTCTTGGGCGCTTGGCTTGACCCCTCCCCAGCGATGCCCCTCTCATCATCTGTTACGAACCCGAAACGCGATATCCCGCCCATTGGCGCTGGTTTTATCCCATAATGTCCTGTATTCGATCAGGAAGAGAGAGGAAACCTATGAAGATCAAGAACGTCGGAGTCGCCATCTGCGCTGGCATGATGGTGGCTGCTCTGGGCCTTGCTGGCTGCTCAGGCGGCAGCAGCTCATCTGCCGCGTCATCCAGTTCTGCCGCTGAGACCACCGAAGAGATCGTGCTGGTCAATCCAGACAAGCTCACCATCGCAGCCTCCCTGGACTTCCCGCCCTTCGAGAACCTTGAAGGCGAAGAGGCTGTGGGCTTCGAAGTGGACCTCATGAAGGCTCTGGCAGAGAAGATGGGCGTGGAAGCGGAATACTTGCCCTCCACCAAGTTCGATACCATCATCCCCATAATCACCGCTGGCGGCAAGGCTGATGTGGGCGTGTCTGGCTTCACCGTGACCGAGGACCGCAAGAAGGAGATCGACTTCACTGAGGTCATCATGGATTCGAATCAGGGCATCGTCGTGATGAAGGATTCGGGTTACACCAATGTCGATCAGCTGGCGGGCAAGAAGATCGGTGCTCAGTCCGGCACCACCGGCTATGACTGGGCTGTCGAGAACATCGAAGGCGCCGAGGTCATCCCCTTTGATGAGATGACCGCCGTGTTCGCGGCACTGCAGTCCGGGCAGATAGACGCTATCGCCTCTGACCTGCCGGTCGTCCAGTACTACGTGAAGAACGCTTACACGGATATGGAGATCATCGAGGAGATCCCCACCGGTGAGCAGTACGCCATTGTCGTGAGCAAGGATAACCCGGCACTCACCCAGGCTCTGAATGACGCTATCGCTGAGGTCAAGGCAGATGGTACCTATGATGAGATCTATGAGAAGTGGTTCGGTGTCACCGCTGAGTAGCATGAAGGACACACTCAAAGGGGCAGGCTTGCGCCTGCCCCTTCTGTTGCTGCTGGTCACGCTGGCCCTGTGCCTATTGCCGGTGCAGGCTTTCGGTCTGACCACTGAGCGCTTCACGGCCAAGAGCAACCAAGATGGCGCTGATGGGGTCATGGGCGCCACGAACACGCGTATCACCTGGCAAGGTCAATCCGCTGAGGATGAATCCGTCAAGAGCGTCACCCTGACGCTGCCCGAAGGATCCAAGCTGCCCGCCGATGGGGTCACGGTGACCGTGCTGGAAGGTCTCAAGCGCATCAGCGTTCCTGCGAATGTGGCCGAAGATGGCACATCGGTCATCGTCACCTTCGATGAGGGTGCCCCTGCGGGTTCCATGATCATGTTGGAACTGAACAATGCCCAATTCCCACCTGATGGCGGAACCTATAGCGTTGCGGGCACCTATACAGATATGAACGGCACCACCGCCGATATCCCCGATGCGGGCAAGACCGTCACGGTCATCGGGACCACGCTGCCGGAGCAGATGGCCAGTTGGTTGGCGGAGCAGCCTTGGGTCCAAGCGTGGAATTCCAACAAGTTCCTCCATCTCTTCTTCGACCCCACCATCATCGTCACGACGGTACCTTCAGTGTTCTGGGGCTGGCTTTTGGCTTTGGGGCTCGTGGCTATCAGCTTCCCCGTGGCCATACCCTTGGGGCTTTGCTGGTCGTTCCTGCGCATGGCGAAGAACCGCTTCGCCCGCGCCATCGGCTCTCTCTACATCAACGTCGTGCGCGGCACACCGCTGTTCCTGCAGATCTACATCGCCTTCTTCGGACTGCCGCTCCTGGGCATCCAGATGGACAACTTCGTGCTGGGCGTAGTGGTGCTGGTGATGAATTCCAGTGCCTATCTGGCTGAGATCTTCCGTGCCGGCATCCAGTCCATCAACAAGGGCCAGTTCGAAGCGGCTCGCAGTTTGGGGATGAACGGTGCTCAGACCATGATCTACGTCATCATCCCGCAGACGTTCCGGCGAGTGATCCCCACCATGACAAGCGAGTTCATCCTGATGTACAAGGATACCTCCCTGCTGGCTGCCGTGGGCGTGATGGAGATCATGATGTACTCCAAGACAATCACCGCGGCTACGGGTAACGTAACGCCCTACATCGTGGCAGCGTGCTTCTACTTGATCGTGACCATCCCGCTCACCAAAGCCATCAACCACATGGAGGAGCGCTTGGTGGGCGGCCATCCCAAGCGGCGTCGTCAGAACAACCTGCCTGAGAAGACCCCTGCGTCCCTCTCAGGCACGGTGGGAGCTGTGGCTGCCGAGGGGAGCGAAGCAGCCGTGGCAAGGTCCATGCGGCTGAGCGAGGGCTTCAGCCATGGGCCTCAGGTCATCGCGAGGGATTCGCTTGGTGCGAAGATGAGGGGGAAGGATGTCTGAGCCGGTCATCCGCATACAGAATCTAGAGAAGACCTTCGGTGATAACACCGTGTTGCGGGATATCAACCTGGAGGTCCAGCGGGGCGAGGTCGTGGTGGTCCTGGGGCCTTCGGGCAGTGGCAAGTCCACCATGCTGCGCTGCATCAACCGTCTGGAAGAACCCACGTCTGGCCATATCTGGTTCGAGGATGTGGATGTCTGTGATAAGCATACGAACCTGAACGAGGTACGCAGCCGACTGGGGATGGTATTCCAGAGCTTCAATCTGTTCCCGAACCTGACGGCCAAGAAGAATGTGATGCTGGCCCAACGCAAGGTGCTCAAGCGCTCCGCCGAAGAGGCCGAGCAGGTGGCTATCGCACGTTTGGAGGAGGTCGGGCTCGGAGAGCGGGTCGATTACAAGCCCGCGGAGCTCTCCGGCGGCCAGCAACAACGCGTGGCCATTGCCCGTGCGCTGGCCATGGATCCTCATGTGATGCTCTTCGACGAAGCTACCAGTGCCCTTGATCCTGAGCTCGTCCGCGATGTCCTAGGTGTCATGCGGCGCTTGGCCGAGGGGGGCATGACCATGATCGTGGTGACCCACGAGATGGGCTTCGCTCGGGATGTGGCCGACCGTGTGGTCTTCATGGACGGTGGTCTCATCGTGGAGGAAGGTACTCCAGACGAGGTCTTCGACCATCCGAAGTCTGAGCGCACCCGGGATTTCTTGGGGCACATCAGCTGATCTGCAAGCATCCTTTCTGTTCGACAGACGACCTGAGGAGTTGATCTCTATGGCTCTCAACCTCTGCCAGTTCAAAGACATTGACATCTCCGTCTATGACGCCATCGTCGTTGGCAGCGGGTTCGCTGGCGCGGTCACCGCTCGCCAATTGGCTGAGCGTGGCGACATGCGCGTGCTGGTGCTGGAGAAGCGCCCGCATATCGCTGGCAACATGTATGACGAGCATGACGAAGCGGGCATCCTGGTGCATCGCTACGGGCCGCATATCTTCCACACCAACGATAAGCGGGCTTTCGATTACGTACGGCGCTTCACGGGCTGGATAGCCTACCAGCACCACGTGCTGGCCGATTGGTATGGCACCTATATGCCCGTGCCTTTCAACAAGAACTCCATGGAGATAGCCTTCGGGGAAGAGAAGGCGGCGCATCTGATAGACAAGCTCATCGAGCGGTTCGGCGACGAGCGCAAGGTGACCATCACGGAGCTGCGCAATGCCGATGACCCGGAATTGGCTGAAGTGGCTGATTTCGTCTATGAGAACGTCTTCCTCTACTACACCCAGAAGCAATGGGGGCTCACTCCCGAAGAGGTGGACCCATCGGTGACAGGGCGCGTCCCCGTCTTCATCTCTCGGGATGATCGTTACTTCCAGGACACCTATCAGGGGATGCCCTCTCTGGGCTATACGGTCCTGTTCGAAGAGATGTTGGGATATGAGGGCATCGATATCTGCCTGGAAACGGATGCCGTGAGCGTCTTCGACCTGGAATTCGAGGATGATTCCGAGGATGCCGTGTTGTCGGCCATCAATGTGAAGGGCGTGCCCTTCGAAGGGCCCATCGTCTATACGGGTCCGCTGGATGAGCTCTTCTGCGGACGGTTCGGCCGCTTGCCCTACCGCACGCTGGATTTCGTCTACGAGACCTATGACGAGGAATACAAGCTGCCCTGCGCTACGGTGAACTACACGGTCACGGAGGACTATACCCGAGCAACGGAGTTCAAGCGGCTCACGGCGCAGAAGTCTGATAAGACCACCATCATGCGGGAGTACTCCCGGGCCTATGAGGATCCGGAGACCCAGATCCCCTATTACGCCATCTTGGGTCATGAGAACCGCCTCCACTATGAGCGCTACCTGCGGTTGACCCAGTCATTGGAGAACTTCCATCCGCTGGGACGTCTGGCGGAATACCGCTATTACAACATGGACAGGATCATCGGGCTGGCCTTGGATCTCTCTCAGCAGATCTTGGAGGAGCAGACCGAAGAGGGGCGGTGAGGCGTCCTATGGCGAAGACGCTCTCCTACGGTGTCCCTTGTTACAACTCTGCTGAGTACATGGATGTATGCATCCGGTCGCTTCTGGCTACCGGAGATGACATCGAAGTGCTCATCGTAGATGACGGTTCCACTGATGACGGTGCTACCCTTGAGCGCGCTCAGGCTTGGCAGGAGCAAGAGCCTGATAGGGTGCGGGCCATCCATAAGGGCAACGGCGGTCATGGGAGCGCTGTGAATACAGCCCTCGCCAATGCCACGGGCACCTATTTCAAAGTGGTGGATTCAGACGATTGGCTGGATCAGGATGCCATGGGTCCAGTGATGGCCTACCTGCGCTCCCAAGCGGGGGCTCCAGCAAGCGCTACGGACATGGTCATCGCCAATTACGTCTATGAGAAGGTGCATGAAGGCAAGCAAGTGGTCATGGACTATGACGGCATCCTCCCCGAGGGTCGTCAGTTCGGCTGGGAAGAGGTGGGCAGCTTCGGGCCATCCCACTATCTGCTCATGCATTCGGTGATCTATCGGACGGAGCTTCTGAAGGAGATGGGGCTCAAGCTCCCGGAGCATTGCTTCTATGTAGACAACGTCTTCGTCTATGTTCCGCTCCCTCACGTGAAGACCATGTACTACCTGAACGTGGATATGTATCGCTACTTCATCGGCCGCGAGGACCAATCCGTGAATGAAGCCACCATGATGAAGCGCATCGACCAACAGCTCCGTGTCACCAAGACCATGATAGATGCGGTAGACGTCATGGCGGTGGAGCCTCGCCGTCTGCGCAAATACATGGAGAGCTACCTGTCCATGATGATGTGCATCTGCTCGGTGTTCCTGCGCATGGGCAATACCGAGGAAGACAACGAGAAGCTGGCTGATATCTGGGAATACCTGAAGGACGCCTCGATGCCGCTCTATAGGCGAGTGCGC
>CAJURZ010000032.1 GCA_910588905.1 uncultured Eggerthellaceae bacterium | reverse complement strand
CCCCATTCCTGCCACACCTTGATGGCATCCTCATCCGTGAAGCACCACTCCAAGAACGCCTTCGCCTCTTCAGGATGCTCTGAGACCGTGCAGACCGCTGCCGGATAGAGGATGGGCTTGTGCGTGCCGAAAGGAGCTGTGCCCACCTGCTTCACGTTGCCGAACCGATACACATCGGAGCTGTACACCATGGCCAGATCCACATCCCCTGAGTTCGCATAGCTGCATACATTGCCCACGCTGGAGCCTTCAGTGACCTTGCCCTCCAAGGGAGTGCCTTCGAAGGTCCCCTCCTTGCCCGAGCAATCCGGTCCCACCGTGCCATCAGCGCTGATCCAACAAGGAGGCGTCGTGGTCGTGAGGGACTGCTTGGCATAATTGCCCGCAGGCACGCTCGCATCCCCCACGGCCAGCGTATAAGCGCCGGAGGCGATGTCCTCAAGGGTGACGTCCTCAAGGGTAGAATCCAGCCCAGACACGATCACGAGGTCATTCGTGAAGAGGGGAAAGCGGGTCTCTGCATCCACATAACCCTCATCCACTGCAGTATCCATGGTGGAGTTCGACGCCGTGATGAGCGCATCGGCATAGGCACCGCCGCCGAGCATCTCATTCAGCGTACCGGAGCCTTCGTACTGCGTATCAGCGAACGTGACGCCGGTCTGCTCCGCGTAGATGGCTTGCACCTCCTCCATGGCCTTCGAGAGGGAATTGGCAGCGAAGATCTGAAGCTGAACCCCACCAGCAGCCCCACTAGCACTGGAAGAGCCTGCTCCTTGGTCTGCCGCAGGCTGACCTGAGCATCCGACCAATGCCGCAGATGCCACCAGGGCAAGACTGGCTGCGCAGGCTGCCACCCGCTTGGATATGAGCTTCATGGTACCTCCTTGGTCCTAGGCTTCCTGCAGATGCCCCTTGCATCCCAAGGTCATCTGCTGGCTTGGCTGGGAGCCTAGCACAAGATATATCTTTGTTTGAGGATAATTCTCGGGAAAGGTTTATATTCATCTGCGAATAATACGCATCAATTCGTCGAGCTGTTCCAATCGGATCCGATGACGATCAGGAAATTGGATTCGAAGAGGTATGTGCCGTCATCTTTGACGGCGGTGCCGCCCAACTCCCGGGCGATGGCCTCTGCCTCGGAGAGCTGGTTATCCTTCTTGTAGATGACGATCGTATCCTGATAGTCGAAGCTATCCGCATTGCCGGTATTGATGCGCTCATAGCCCATGGCCTGCAGCTTCTTCATGGCAAGATCGCATACGCCATCCACACCGCTGCCATTGCGCACGCGGATGGATGTGCTCTTGTTCACCTTATAGCTGCTCCCCTCGGACTTGCCGCCCGCTGAGGCCAGGACCGTACCTGTGCTGAGGTCCACTTCGCTAGAGGCTACCGGCGGCAGGCCTTCATCCAACCGCTTGATCATCTCCTTCCAAGCGGTCTTGTCCAAGATCTCATACCACCCGCCGTTCTTGTATTCCGAGGTGGTGGGCGCTACAGCCGTATAGATGTCCTCTGAGGCATCGATGCCTCGCATGGCCTGGGCGATGCCGACGATGGCAGCCACGTCAAGGTCCGTAGTGACGAATTGGGACAGCGTGCTGACAGAGCCTCCCAAGCTGAACGGGTCAGCTGAGAGCATCTTCTGGGCAATGGCCGAAAGCACCATGCGCTGATTGGCAGCCCGATAGATATCCCCCGCCCCGTAGTCATCGTAGCTGTGGCGCGACCGGCACAGGATGAGAGCCCCGTTCCCGTCCAGCGTCTGCACACCCGCCTCCAAATAGCCGCCCGCCTCTGGATCATCGATGGTGATGGGCACGTCCACTTCGATGCCCCCCAACGTATCCACCATGGCGGAGAAGCCATCGAAGTTGACCTCAGCATAGTGGGTGATGGGAACGCCCGCCAGCGTAGAGACGGTCTTCACCGCCAGCGAGGGACCCCCGAGCGCCAAGGCAGCGTTGACCTTCTGCTGACCGTGGCCGGGGATATCCACCAAGAGGTCGCGGGGGATGGAGATGATGGCCGCCTTCTTGGCCTTCGGATCGATGCGGGCCAGCATCAGAGAGTCGCTGCGGTACGAGCCCTCGTCCAGACCGTCCTCAGCCTCACGCTCAGCTGAACCATCCGTGCCCAGCAAGAGCACATAGAACGGATCGGTGGGGGTATCTACGGGAGAGAGCACGGAGAGCAGAGCGTCATCCACCCGATCCTGGAGGTTCTTGTTGATGGAGTAGATATAGGCGAAGGCAGTCCCTGCCCCTATGAGACAGACGCATACCAGGCTGACCAGCACGCCTACGAGGACCTTCTTCCGGCGCCGCTTCTTGCGCGAGGCTGCCCGGACCTGAGCGTCCATGGCAGAGCCGCTAGCAGCATGGGATGTGGCAGAAGCCTCTCTGCCGCGCTTCAAGCGATCGTATTCCGCATCCGTCGCGGCTGCAGACGAGCCAGCCGCAGGCACCTCAGCGGAGGCGCGCTTATGGATGCTCGAACGCCTCTGGGTGGCCTTCAGATCCCGGGAATGGGCAGGACCGCGGCGGCTGACCCGAGGGGAGCCGCCCGAAGCAGCACGGTCAGGATGCCCTTCACCTTCCGGCGCTGAAGGACCCTTGGAAGACGCCGACGGTGCAGCCAGCTGCACATGGCGGATATTCCTAGAATGCTTAGGAAAAGGCTGTTGGGAGGCTTCGCGGGCATCCGTAGATGCGTGCACCGCCCGGGGGTTTCCGTGTCTGGAAGCCATGATGGTGAAGGTATCTGCGCCGTTCTTGTCAGGTACGGAATGCCGGGGCTTTCCGTACACGCGTCCTCGCTTTTGACTGAAGGATTATAGAACAGGGGGCTGGCCGGTGTCTATGACAGCAGCGAGCTGGACCTCATCCAACACAGGAACTCCAAGCTTGACGGCCTTGTCGTATTTGGACCCGGGGTTGTCTCCCACCACTACGAAGGAGGTCTTCTTGGATACGCTCGAGGACACTTTCGCCCCGTAAGCCTTGAGTGCATCCGCTGCCTCATCACGGGAGAGGCGAAGATCCGTCAACGTGCCGGTCAAGACGAACGTGAGACCCTCCAGGCTCTGGGGCTTAGCCTGTCCCGGACGCGCTTGCACGGCCATGGCCACTCCCGCCGCTTGCAAGCGCTCGAGCACGCTCACGTTATCCGGTGTGCGCAGGAACGTCCAGATGCTGGCCGCAGCCCGCTCGCCTATGCCGTCGATCTGCTGCAGCTCCTCTTCGGAAGCCTCCATCAGCGCATCCATGGAGGGGTACGTCTCAGCTATCTCGGCAGCCATGTTCTTCCCGATATGCCGGATGCCCAACCCGCAGAGCACTCGGGAGAGATCCCGCGTGCGAGAGGCATTGATGGCCGCCACCAGCTTCTCGGCCACGGTATGGCCCAAGGTGATAGCCGCCCCCTCTTTGTTCACGCGCCCTGTAGTGAGGGATGCCAGCTCAGGTTCGGTCAGAGAGTAGAAATCCGCCACATCGCTCACACGACCCACTTCCACCAGCCGTCCGATGATCTCCTCCCCCATGCCGTCTATGTCCATGGCATCCCGGCTCACCCAATGAAGGAGCCGCTCTGCCGCCTGAGCAGGACAATCTATGGACACGCAGCGCAACTGGGCCTCTCCCTCTTCGCGCACCACGGGCATCCCGCAGCTGGGGCAGATGGTGGGAGCCTCCCAAGGCAGGGCATCGTCAGGCCGCAGCGATATGACCGGCCCCAGAACCTCGGGTATCACATCCCCCGCCTTGCGCACGATGACCGTGTCCCCGATGCGCACATCCTTGCGATGGACCTCATCCTCGTTGTGAAGGGTGGCCCGGGCCACCACGGATCCCGCCACAGCCACGGGCTCTAGCTCTGCCACAGGAGTGAGAACCCCCGTGCGCCCCACCTGCACGGTGATGCCCAGGAGGCGCGTGGTCTTCTCCTCAGGGGGGAACTTGAAGGCGATGGCCCATTTCGGTGCACGGGAGGTGAACCCAGCGGTGTCTTGGAGGGCGAAGTCGTTCACCTTCACCACCACGCCGTCTATCTCATAGGGCAGCTTCTCCCTCTTCTCCAGGCAGGCCGCACAGAAGGAGAGGACCTCATCCCGCGTGGTGCAGAGCTGGACATCCGGGTTCACGGAGAAGCCTGCCCCCTTCAACCATTCCAGAAGCTCCCACTGACCCTTGACCTGGAGGGCGCGGTTGTCGGATACGGAATACATGAAGGTTGCCAGGTCCCGCTTGGCGGTGACCGCGGCATCCTTCTGGCGCAGGGAGCCAGCCGCTGCGTTGCGGGGATTGGCGAAGGGCTTCTTACCCTCAGCCTCCGCTTCCAGGTTCAACGCGTCGAAGCTGGATTTCGGCATGTACACCTCGCCACGGAGCTCAAGGAGGACATCCGGGTCCGCCACTTGCTCCAAGGAAGACTGCTCAAGGGCTTTGGGGATGTCCTTGACTCCCATCATGTTCGCCGTGACATCTTCGCCGGTGACGCCATCCCCCCGGGTAGCTGCCTGGATGAGCAGGCCCCTCTTATAGGTAAGGGCGATGGAGGAGCCATCTATCTTGAGCTCACAGCAAAGGGCGGGAAGATGGCCATAGAGCTCTTCGATGCCCTCCATCCAGCTGATGAGCTCCGCCTCATCCATGGCGTTATCCAGCGAATACATGCGATGGGCATGGCGAACGGGACTGAACTGCCGCTCCACATATCCACCTACGCGCTTGGTGGGGCTGTCGTCCTGATCGAGTTCTGGGAACGCCTCTTCCAATGCCTTCAATTCCCGCATCAAGGAGTCATAGGCAGCATCGGATATCTCCGGTGCATCCAGCGCATAATAGAGGTAGGTATGACGCTCTATCTCTGCCCGAAGGGCCGCTGCTCTCTCTTTGGCTTCCTCGAAGGTCATGGCCTGTTCCCTCTCTGACATATCCCGTCCTTCGCCCCGCTCTGCGGGTGTGGGTCCCGTGATGTTTTTGCAAGTTTGAACGATTTTCCCGTGATTATTGACTATAATCAATAGCTGATTGTGAGCAGGCATGGAATGCTTGCCGAACGTTTACGTGGAAAAGGAGCATCTACATGAATGAGGGACTGAATCTCCCGCGCCTGCAAAGCCTGAATGACTGGATGATCACCAAATCTGAGATGGACCGCATGTCCGAGACTGAGCTGATCGACATCGTGAAGGACCAGAAGGTCAAGGTCATGATCACTGATGGCCAGGTCTCCTCTGTGCTCATCTCCCCGGATCTGTACAACACCTTCGTGAGCACCGTTGAGAAGTTCGCAGCCTCTCGCGCTGAGTAGATCTCACTTGCTTTGAGAAGAGCCGCCCGCGGGCGGCTCTTTTTTATCTCGTCAATGCTGTTCCCAACAGAGCATCGCACCAGGCCCTGTTAGGGCAGATCGAAGAGGGTCCTGAGAAAGGGGTTTACTCAGAGACCACCTTGAATTCGGAGACGTTGGTAGAGAGCAGCTCTGTGTACGTAGCCTCATCCAGGTCATCCCGCGGGGAGCTGACCGTACACTCCACCTGCTCTGCTGTGGCGGTGCCATCCACGAAGTACGAGCCGTAATCCTGCTTGAGCTGCTCAAGAAGGCTATCAGCATCCTCTTGGGAATCCACTGATATCCGCAAGACACTGGAAACGAGCTTGCCGTCTTGTCCGAAGGTGGCTGTCTCGATGGTCTCATGGGTACCGCCATCCATACCGCGTACCACATAGCTGAATACCTTCTCAGTGGTACGGCCAGCATCAGCTGCTCCCCCGCTCCCCTCCCCACCAGACGGAGCACCGGGCGTCGTCTGCCCGGCCACCTGAGAGGGTGCATGGTTGCTCCCCTTAGAGCCCGTCAGATCGAACGTGCCCGTGATCAAGCACACAGCTACGATGGCGCAGGCCACCGCCATGACGATCAGAGCCGCCCCGATGATATGGGTGGTCTTGGATGAGCGCTCCTCTTTATCAAGCGCCCCCGAAGAAACGGTCTGAGCAGGAGGGACCACCAGAGGTGGCGGGTATGCAGGATGCTGATAAGCCACGGGAGGAGGCGGGGCGTAGCCGAAGGGCATAGGCGGCTGCAACCCTCCCCCGCTGGGAACCAAGGGGGCGCCAGCATTCTCAGGGAGGATGACGGCCTCGACGACCAGAGGCTCTGAGGGTGCAGGCGGTTCTGATTCAGCCGGGGCTGGAGAGGCCTCTGGGGCTTCTTGGGGCACGGCGGATCCCTCAGAGGCATCCGCATCCGGTGCTTGAACAGGCGTTTCAGCCACCACTGCGACCGCTGGCTGAGCAGGGGCCACGAAGGGGCGTGCCATATCCTGGGAAGCTATCCCCGATTCCCAGGAAGAGGCAGCAGCGGGTTGCAAGAGGTCAGCTGCAAGATCCTGGCTTTCTGGAACGCTCTGGTTCTCAGGAACAGCAACTTCGACCGGCTCGAGGGCTGAGATGCCCCCAGGAACAGCCTGCTCAGGTAGCTTGCGACCCTGCTCCAGCGAAGCGATGCGACCCGACGGCATCTCAGCCGCAGACGGCCATCTCCCCTGGACAGGCTGGCTTTGCTGGAGCCGTTCCGGAAGGGGTTGCGTAGGAGCGCCCTGCCCCCACGGCAGGGGCTGACCCTGCGCCTGAGGCTGCGAGCTCGGATAGGGCTGCTGGGTAGGGGCGGGATGAGGCATCCTTCCCGGAGGGAACGGATGGGGTTGCTGAGGTTGATAAGGCTGCCGAGGCGGCCATGGCTGAGCGTAGGGAGGATAGGGCTGCTGAGGGTGCGATTGGAAACCTTGGGCTCCCTGGGGAGCTCCCATGCCTCCCGCCGGGGTGCTTCCCTGAGGGGCGCTTCCCGAGGAGAGCGGCTGCAAAGCCCCGATCCGCTTAGTGGGCAGAGGATGCGTCTGAGCGGGAAGCGGCTGAGTGCGAACGTCCTCCGGGGATGCGGGGTCCTCAGTGTGGCTCTGCTCTTCGGCTGCAGCCCCCTCTTCCTTCGCCTGGGTCATCTCTCGTTCCCATTGCAAGGCCCGGTCCCGCTGCTCTTCGCGCAGCTCCTTCAGCTCTTCCTCTCTTGCCTCTGAAGAGCCGTTAGCCTTCGTGCCTTCGGTGGGCAGAGTGGATTCAGGGATCCCCAGCGCATGAAGCAGGTCAGCCTCTGTGGTGTCAGGTGCCTTCGGCGCCTCCTGCACCGGAGGAGCAGCCTCCTGATCAGCAGGAGCATCTTTGCGCTCCTCGGCTACCCCAAAGGCGGCGAAGAGGTCGTTCAGGGAGATCTGATCTGTATCTTGGGGGGCCATGGGGTTCCCTTCTGAAGACGGTGTCACGCCTTCAGGGCATTGCTATAGGAGACCGAGGCAATGCTTGCCCGCGCCTTGCGCGCAGAGGCGATGGACCGAGTGCCCAGGATGGCGCAGAGCAGCCCCAGAGCAAGGGCGAACGAAGCGCTCATCAATTCAAGGGTGCGGTCCTGCTGGACCCTTTCTGCCGAGATGACGCCTATGACGGCATCGCGCTCGACCTTAGCCGCAGAGACGGCCTGGACGCGCTTCTTAGCAGAGACGACCGCATCCTCATCGGCAGCTATGCCAGGACCTGTGGTCTCGGTCACGGAAGCATTGACCTTGGATGCCGCCCGGACCGAAGAGGCACTGGCAGCAGCCGGAGAAGGATCATCAGAGGTTGCCTCTGCTACGTAATCAGCGTCTTTGATAGGAGCGGCGAAGATGGTGCCCCCGCCTTGAGAGGAGAGCCCTTCATCCCAGATGCTTGCTGCGAAGCAAGGAATGGCATAGGTGACCATCAGCAGGGAAGCCAAGAGCAATGCCACACCCTTGAGCTTGGCGTGCCCTTTGGAGCGCTTCTGCGCTCTTCTGCGAGTGACCGCCTGCCTTCCCGTGCGCAAGGGGCATTCTCCTTCTTCATTGACGATACGGGCGAGAATGTATTGCTCCCATGATACCAGACCCCATGGTCCTAGGGGCAGCGAAGACCCCTATTTCTTGAGTATGACCAAGTCATCTACGCTATAGCGAAGGGCATTCTCATAGCTCTGCCTATCCAGGCCCAACCCGCTGTTGTCAACGGTGACCGTGGCATTCGCCCCATTAAGGGAGTCGAGGGTGTATTTTGCTCCCAGATCCCGAGCTAGGCTGTCCGTGAAATCCTTCGCAGCTGCTTCTGTGGGGAACTGCATGGCCATGGTCGTGAACGTGCAATTGCCCGCATCATCGAAGATGGTCTTCT
This sequence comes from uncultured Eggerthellaceae bacterium, assembly GCA_910588905.1. Taxonomy (GTDB): domain Bacteria; phylum Actinomycetota; class Coriobacteriia; order Coriobacteriales; family Eggerthellaceae; genus MGBC163016. The sequence continues at coordinate 8,053 of CAJURZ010000032.1, read as the reverse complement.
CCTCTACGGAATACTCCACCCCCGAAGCGGTCTTGGCCGTATAGCGATAGGTGACCGTTCCGGCCCCGTTGCTGGGAGGCTGCACCCCATCATCATCGGAAGCGGCCTTGTCGTCAGCAGAGTCACCCGATGGCGAGGTCTGCCCCCCCTTGCCGATGTTATCAACGGTGGTGATATGGAATTCCGGTACAGGGATGGTGCCGGTCGTGCCGATGAAGGCCAAGATGCCCACCAGGGCTACGATGATGAGCACCAGGCTGCCTATGAGGAGCTTGCGGCCCTTGTTCCGGCTCTTATCCGCATCCTTCATCCCCTCGGAGATGGGAATGGGAGGCTCGTCGAAGATGGTGCTCTCTTCGATGGCATGGGAATCCAACAGCGGCTGAGCCGGGTTCATGGCATCTGATGGGCGTGCCGAAGAGGAGGGCGCCGCCAAAGCCGCCTGAGAAGGAGCCGCTGGAACAGCCTGGGGAGCCGCAGAAGCTGACATGGGCTGGAGCGGCGAGCGCTTCGCTGGCAGCGGACCGCTATTCCGGCTCAGAGCAGAAGGAATGCTGGAGGGATGGGCAGATGCAGGCATCCGAGGGTCCTTGGGACCAAGTCCTCCTGCCCACGACTGGGCACGAAGGGGCCCTGAAGCAGCCGGTGTGAGAGCGCGCGGGCTAAGAGCAGACCCCTTGAACCCTTGGTCTTGCCACTTCAAGGTAGCAGGGGCCGACTGCGCACGGAGCGCATAGCCTCCCGAATGGGATGCAGCCGACCGCTTCGCAGGAGCTCCGTTGAAGGCGGCAGCCATCGAGGGGGAACGGGGCGGGAGGTCAGCGGAAGCCCGCGAACCCCGATCAAGGGGACCGGAGATGGCAGGGATGCGCGCGGTCTTCGACGCTGGTCCCGCAGCTGCGCTGGTCCGGGAAGGGCTTAGGGGCATCTTGGACTGGGTGCGCGCCTCAGCCTCGCGGATCATCTTCTCGTAGCGCGGATTCAAGTAAGCCGGTTCACGCCTCCCGGCGCGGTCTGCGCCCTTGAAGCCCGGGACAGGGGCTCTCCCCGCTTCGCCGAAGAAGGCATCTTCCCCATCAGGGTCGAAGGGATCATCATCAAGGTACCTCCGGGCATCAAAAGCCGGATCCTGCTCCTCCTCCGCATCGGGGAAACGGAAGATGAGCCCGTTGGGGATCTTGGGGAATGCAGCAGCGAACCGAGCCAGGTTCTCCGCGTCTTCTTGCTGCTGCTCGGCGTCTGGCGCAGCAAGCTCCTCGGGCTGAGGCTCAGCTTCGAGGACGATGCGCAGAGAAGGAGACGGATTCTGTTGGGGGGACTGCTTGGGAGCAGGTGCTGGTTGAGGCACCCGCGCCTTGCTCTGGGCGAAACGCTCAGCGCTACCGCCCCGAGGCACACGGAGCCGCTTCTGCCGCGGGGCAGCAGAAGAGACGGGCGGAGGAGCCCCCTTCTGCTTGTCCAAAGGCACCGACACGAAGGGATTCGAGGACAGAGGCTCAGAGGCTTTCAGCTTGATCCCCGAGGATGCTGCACCGCTCTCAAGGCTTTGTTGGTCAACGCTTCTCATTTGGCAGCATTATACGCGCTGCGAACCTACGGGTCCGCATATCATAGAAACAACGTCAGCACTTCAGGTAGATTTAAGGAAAGCAGATCCGCTCAACAGAGCATGGAGAGCGCATCCGGGATGGCACCCAGCACATCCTCTGCGCAAACGCTCACGACACCCATCTCCCTCACCATGGATCGCGCCGCCTCTGCATGAAGGGCAGAAGCCAGCAAACAGGCGCTTCCGCTCTTCTGCCCTTCGGCCATGAGCGCACCCACCATCCCCGCCAGCACATCCCCCGTACCCGCTTTCGCCAGCGCCGCCGATCCTCGATCCATGAGGAAGACGGTGGGCTCTTCCGAAGATGAGCCCTCTGAAGGCGCGTCCGCAGCCGCTGTGGCGATGAAGCTCTGCGGCCCCTTGAGGAGCACTGTGCACCTAAAGGCATCCGCGAGCTGATAGGCGAATGCAGCAAGGCCCTCCAAAGACGCATCCTCTTCCGGGATACGGATCCCAACGGCTTTCGCCAATGCTGCAGCCTCTCCGCCATGAGGGGTCATGGCTGTAGGCCGTCCGCTCGAAGCACGTTCCCGAAGGAGCGCCTGCAACGAAGCCTGACCGACCACCCTCAACGCTCCCCCGTCCAAGATGAGGGGAACTGCGCAGGTGGTCAGAGCCTCTTCGACCAGAGCGCGTTGATGGCTTCCGTCATCTTCCATGCCACACCCTATGAGACAGGCCTGGGGATGGCGCTCATCCACCGGAGCACCCAAAGAGGCGCGCACTGCCTCCACGTCCCAGGGACGGGCCACAAGGGACGCCATATACCCTTGGATGAGCGGCACCGTCTCCGGAGCGCACAGGCATTCCACATAGCCCGCGCCCGTCCGGAATGCAGCGGCACCGGCAAGGCATGCCGAGCCAGGATAGCGTGCTGAACCCCCTATGACGGTCAGCTTGCCCCGTGTGTATTTGTTGGCATCAGCAGCTGGAAGGGGAAGCAACAGCTTCAAGCTGCGCTGCTTCGCCGACACCACGTTGACCCTCATCCACGACCCTCTTCGGCCTCGGGCGCCGGAGCGTCTATCTCATCCAACAGGGACCGCGTCTCCTTGAACCGACGGGCCAGCTCATCAGCAGCCGAGACCTTCGCCACCTGCTTCTTCGCAGCATCGGCATTCAATGCCATGGCACAGGCGATGGCGTCTGTGCGCGTATGGGAAAGAGAAAGGGGTATCTCCGTCACGCCCTGCTCCTGGGCCACCTCTTGGGCGCGGCCCGAGAGGACGGCTTCCGGCCTGCCTGCAGGAGAGCGCCTAACCTCCACGTCCCGCACAGAAACACCATCGGTGAAACCGCAGCCCAGCGCCTTCACCACGGCTTCTTTAGCAGCGAAGCGGGCTGCATAGTGCATAGCGGGCCGCTTCTGGCGGTCGCAATAGACGCGTTCCCCTTCGCTGAACACCTTCGCTTTGAACGAGGGCGTGCGTGCGAGGATCCGCTCCATGCGGTCCACCTCCACCAGATCGACACCCAGCCCTACGCTGGACTGGGCCTGGCTGATGGAAAGGGCATCATCGATGGCGGCCTGGGCCTTCTTGCTGCGTGCCATGGCTGCTACTCCACGGTGACGGACTTGGCCAGGTTCCGCGGCTGGTCGATGTTGCAACCCCGGAGCAGCGCTATCTGACGCGCCAGCATCTGAAGCGGGATGATGGCCGTGATGGGCGAGAAGGCATCGCGCACCTTCGGGATGGATATCACGTGATCGGCGTAACCGCCGATACGCTCATCCCCTTCTGTCGCCACCGCCACCACCATAGCGCCCCGAGCCTTCGCCTCTTGGATATTGGAGAGCACCTTCTCGTAGGTGGGACTCTCCGTGGCCACTGCGATGACCGGGAAGCCGGGTTCGATCAGCGCGATGGGGCCATGCTTCATCTCTCCGGCCGGATACGCCTCGGCATGGAGATAGCTCACCTCTTTGAGCTTGAGCGCACCCTCCTCGGCTACGGCAGCTCCCATGCCCCGCCCGATGAACAGAGCGCTCTTCGAATCCTTACAGGCCTGAGCAGCGGCCTGGATGGTTTGGGTGTTCCCCAAGATAACCTCAGCCTGCTCGGCCGTCTGAGCCAGCTCCGCGAACAGGAGCCGCATCTGACCACGGACGAGACGACCCTTGGCCTGGGCCAAGAGCAGGGCCAACAGCGTCAAGGAGACCAACTGACCGGTGAAGCTCTTGGTGGAGGCCACCGCTATCTCCTTGTTCGCCCGCGTATAGATGACGCCGTCGGATTCCCGTGCCACCGGCGATCCCAAGACATTGGTGATGCCGAATACCTTCGCCCCCTTGATGCGGGCATCGCGGATGGCAGCAAGGGTATCTGCCGTTTCCCCCGACTGGGAGACGGCCACCACCAGTGTAGTGGGGGTGATAATGGGGTTGCGGTAGCGGAATTCACTGGCCACCTCCACCTCACAGGGGATGCGCGCCCAGCCCTCTATCAGGTTCTTGGCCACCAGCGATGCATGATAGCTGGTCCCACAGGCGATGACGCAAACCCTGTCTATCAAGTTCATCTCCTCGTGGGAGAGCTCCAGCTCATCGATGGAGAGCTTGCCGCCGTCGAACCGGTTCTCCAGCGTATCGCGGATGACCCGAGGCTGTTCGAATATCTCCTTCAGCATGAAATCAGGGAAGCGGCCCTTATCAGCCCCTTGGGTGCTGGGGTCGAGCGGGGACAGCTCGGCTTCCGTAATATGCAGCTCCAGCCCTGATGACCGGAAGACATCGAAGCCCTGGGCCGTGACCTCAGCGAGCTGACCGTCCGTGAGGACACAGGCCTCGCGCACCGACCCTGCCAATGCCGCCATATCCGAGGCCACATGAACGCCATCCTTGCCGATCCCCAGCACCAACGGCGATTCCTTACGGGCGCAGACGATGGTGCCCGGCTCGAGCTCAGAGAGCACGCAGAGAGCCCAGGACCCGATGAGGAAACCGCAGGCCATGTTCACCGCCTGGGCCAGCAGCGAAGGCTCATCATGGCGGATCTCGTCTTCGGGGGTATGGGGCTGGCGCTGGCCAAGGGCATCGGTCAGATCATCGGATTCGGATCCTTCGAAGGCCAGCTTGGTATAGGCGTCTTCGATGAGGTGGGCGATGACCTCGGAATCGGTCTGGGAGGTGAAGCGATGGCCCCTGCCTTCCAAGATGCGTCGAAGCTCAGCGTGGTTCTCTATGATGCCATTGTGGACGATGGCGATCTTCCCGTCACAGGAGCTATGGGGATGGGCGTTCAGCTCTGAGGGCACCCCATGGGTAGCCCAGCGCGTGTGACCGATGCCACAGGTGCCCGCAAGGGAGATGCCCTGCAAAGACTGCTCCAACGCTGCGATCTTCCCCTTGCGACAGACCGTCTGGATGGTACCGCCTTCCTCAACGGCGATGCCCGCTGAGTCATAGCCGCGATACTCGAGCCGCTTCAGACCCTCTAGCAGGATAGGCACGCAAGGCCTATCCCCGGCAAATCCCACGATCCCACACATAGATCCTCCTGACCGGAGCGTTTCTCAAGAAGACAAGATTCTAATCCAAAGGGCTGCCCTGCGCAGAGCGCGGCAGCTGCAGAGGCGCGGGGCTGACGGTGAAGCTGCAGTACCTCTCATCCCCGATATATTTCTCGTTGCCAATGCTTTTCAGACGAAATATCGACAAAAGGATCATAGTTTGAGATTATGGATGCTGGTTCCGGACTGCCTGATCGAAGGGAAGCATCATGTGGAGCGGCTGTCATCCCCAGTCTGATTCTGACCTGGCCGAATGCTCTGAGCTCGGCAAATCGCTGAGCAGGCTCTCTCAGCCCACCATCCTCACGCTGCTCGCCCAAGCCAAGGAGCCCATGCACGGCTACATCATCGTGCAGAAATGCGCGGCTTCTCCCATGTTCGGCGGCAAAAAGCCAGATGCCACAGGCATCTACCGTGCCCTCAAGCGCATGGAGGCATCTGGATTGGTGACTAGCGAATGGGCTATGCCGCAGCAGGGATCCGCGAAGCGCATGTTCACCCTCACAGATAAGGGCTTCTCTTGCCTTCGCCGCTGGATAGACGCCCTGGCCTGCTATGAGCTCACCATCGAGGAGCTGCGGGAACAGGCCGCCTGCGCCTTGGGGATAGATCTACCCCCCACTCCCACCTGCATGCACGAATCAGACGCAGGCTAGCGGGGTCACATCCTCGTCTTGACCATGGGCACGGGTGCGCATTCGGCCCGATAGGGACAACCGTCGCAGTCTTCGGTGACGGCCAGATCGACCTCATCCCAGGCACAGGCAGCGAAGCCCTCTCGCTCATAGAAGGGCACGGCGCTTCCCCGCGCCACCAGCCGAAGCTCCCCCTTCTCAGCCAAGGCTGCTTCAGTGAGCGCACGGCCTACCCCGTATCCACGCCAGGGACCGTAGACCACCACTGGATTCACATGCCAGAAGCCGTTGGCTCCCAAGACCAGCCGCAGAAATCCCACGGGCTCCCCTTCGGCATTCTGAGCCACCGTGATGCCCTCCGGGCTCCCCACCGCGTCCATCCCCTCAGCCATGGCATAGGCATCTATGAGAGCCATGTCCCCTTCAGTGGCTGGGCGCAATGTGAACAGATCGGCCATGATCACATGATGGGTGGCACGTAGATCTTGTTCCGGGAATCCGGGATGGCCTTCTTCGCCAGCTCTACAGCACCCTTCGCGATGGTGGGCAACAGGTGGGTGGGAACGCCCATGAACATCATGTCATCCCCCACATCCGTTGCCGCCCGGCACCCATAGCAGCCGAAGGTGATATTGGGCTCATCGTTGGAGAGCGGCAAGAGCACTGCTTCCACGCACATGGAGTTGAACCCGGAGGCATGGAAGTCATGGCGATGGCCGGTGTAGTAGCTCATGGACATGGAGAGCCACATCATCTGCTCGGGAGTGCCGGTGAAGACCACCACCTCAGGTGTGCGGACGGTGGCAGCCAAGGGTGCCACGTAGGTGGCCCGGCGGCTCTTCGGCGGCAGCGTCGGCCGCTCAGCCACCATGCGCGCAGCGGCTTCAGCCGTCTCCACCTTATGGAACAGCACGTAGATCTCTCCCGTTGCCAGCTTCGGAGGGACGCCGGTCATGCCGAAGATGGAGGTGCCGTCAGGGCACGAGTGCCGATGGGGCGGCATGAGGATGGAGGCACCTCGGCGCGCAGCCATCATAGCCTGACAGAAGCGCAGATTCTCAGAAGGGATGGGTACATCCGGCAAGAGCTCATCGGCCTCTATGAGGCTCACAGCCACCGGTTGCCAGCGCAGATCGAGCGCTTCCATGATGGTGCGCTGGAGCTGAGCGTATTCCTTCTGGGTAGCCGCATCCAAGGGCTTCGCCCGCTCTTCGCCCGCGAACGGATCGAAGACCGCCTCCCCGAGCGCCTCCACCGCAAGGGCGCGCTTCGGGCAGTTACCCGAACAGGTCATGCAGCCTACGCATTCCTCGGCGCTGATGACGTGAGGATGACCATCCTCCCCCACTTCCAGGATGCCGGGGATGGGGCAGAATGCCACACACAGACCGCATTTGACGCAACGATCCGGGTCATTGGTGATCCGATACTCAGCCACAGGTACCCTCCTTCACAGCCTCCGAGAGCGGAGACGGCCCTTTGCACCAGGGCGGGTAGATGCGCTGACCCGCGCTATTGGTCAGATGATAGGAGCAGAACGGGATGGCGCGGCCATCGGGCACGCAGACCATCATGGAGCATTCGCGCAGCCGATCCGTATCCATGCTGTAGGCATCCATGTAGTTCATCACGATGACCGAAAGGCCGTCAGAGACAGGAACGCCCTTCGACACCAGGATATCCAAGAACACGGAGCCCTGGGGTGAATCCGGGCTATACCCCTCAGCGTACTCCTCCATGGTCATGAGCTGGGTAGCGGGGATGAACCCGCTCCCATGGACGGCTTGGGGTGACTTCACTAGGAATACGCCCGTATCGCACAGAGGATGCGAACACCCGAGCGGCCATACGTCCCGCACCTCCAGGAGGTCATCGGATTGAGCGCAGAGGTTGAAGATGACATCCCCCGAGGACATGGGGATGGCCCGGGTGGCATCGAAGCGGCCCGAGGTGAAGGCCGGCTGCAAGGCGAGGCCCGCCACGACATCGGAGTTCTCAAGGCTGAAGCGGAGCAGGTCCCCCAGCTGATCATCATTCACGCCGGCCACCACTGCCACCGAGAGCACCACTTGGATCCCGCATTCGCGGCAGCGCTCGATGGCCTTGAGCTTGGTGGCCAGGATATCCCGACCACAGGTGGCCTCGTAGACCTCAGGAGTGAGCCCATCGAAGGAGAGGTAGACGCCCGTGAGCCCGGCACCCACCAGATCCTCCAGATACCCAGGGTTGTTCGCGATGACCAGACCGTTGGTGTTGACCTCTATGCCCCAGAAACCCATCTCTCGGCCCAGATAGATGA
>CAJURZ010000031.1 GCA_910588905.1 uncultured Eggerthellaceae bacterium | reverse complement strand
TCACCCGATCCCATTCCGAACTCGGCAGTTAAGCCCGGCATCGCCGAGGGTACTGCGGCGTCAGGCCGCGGGAGACTAGGACGTTCCGCCCACGAGGGGCGCTTTCGTGCGTCTGGGGACATCCAACGCACAAGGATCACGAGGGGAGCTACAGGCTCCCCCTTCTCATATATAATGGAACATCATGGGGTATCTATCCCCTTCCTATGCGTAAGGAGCAATCTGCATGAGCACACGCAGCGATGATGTCAAAGAAGCCGCAGCAGCAGCCATCAAGAACAAGAAGACCCTGGAGAAGCATGTTGCGAGCCTAGCTGGATCATCGCGGCGGGATCGCCAGAATTCTGCGGCTGTCATCGCCGCCGTGGCTAAGGACTCTCCCGATAAAGTGGCTCCTTTCACGGCAGATATCATCGATGCTCTGAATCGTCCTGAGGCTCAGACTCGCTGGGAGGTCCTGGATGCTTTGACGGAGCTGGTCTCTTTGGATTCCCGCTCGTGCGATAAGGCACTCCTGGGTGCGGAAACAGCGCTCTTCGATGAGGACTCCGGTCCCCTCCGCCTTTCTGCCGTGCGCTTCCTTTGCGCGCTCGGCGCCACCACGGAGAACCGCTCTGAGAAGGTCTGGCCGCTCTTGGATGAGGCCATCCAGTGCTACCACGGGGATCTGGAGTTCCTGGATATGCTGGTGGCAGTGATCGATCTTTCTTCCGGCAAGCTGGCACCTCAGGTGAAGGAAGAGCTGGCGGCCCGCATGAAGTTCGATGCCGAGAACGGCAAAGGCCAGTTGGGCAAGCGAGCTGCTCAGATCGTAGAGAATCTTTCAAAGTAGGGAGACAAGATGACGCGTCATGAAGTGGTGCTCATCCCGGGAGACGGGATCGGGCCTGAGACCTCTGCTGCCATGCAGGAAGTCGTCGCAGCAAGCGGCGCTCAGATAGATTGGATCATCGCGAAGGCGGGTGCTGCCGTCATAGATGAATTCGGCACCCCTCTCCCCGATGAGACCATCGAAGCCATCAAGCAGTACAAGGTGGCTATCAAAGGACCCGTTACCACCCCTGTGGGAACGGGCTTTCGCAGTGTGAACGTGGCGCTGCGCAAGACGCTGAACCTGTATACGAATCTTCGTCCGGTCATGTCCATTCCTGGTGCGGGTGGTCGGTACGACGATGTCGACCTCATCGTGGTGCGCGAGAACACCGAAGACCTCTACGCAGGCATCGAATTCGAAGAGGGTACGGAAGAGGCCCTGGAGCTCATCAGCTTCATCGACAAGATGGGGAAAGGCGCCATCCGCAAGGATTCAGGCATCTCCATCAAGCCCATCTCCGTGACCGCCACGCACGATATCGTGCGCTTCGCCTTCGATTACGCTCAGAAGCACGGCCGCTCCAAGGTGACCGCTGTGCATAAGGCCAACATCATGAAGCACTCCGATGGGCTCTTCCTGCGGGAAGCGCGAGAGGTGGCGAAGGCCTATGAGGGCAAGATAGGTTTCGATGATCGCATCATAGATGCCTTCTGCATGAACATGGTGATGGACCCTTCTCAGTTCGATGTCATCGTGTTCCCGAATCTCTACGGTGATATCGCCTCTGACCTGGCAGCCGGGCTCGTGGGAGGCTTGGGGATTGCGCCTGGTGCGAACATCGGCAAGGAGTATGCCGTATTCGAGGCCGTCCATGGCTCTGCCCCTGATATCGCTGGCAAAAATCTGGCGAATCCGACGGCAGAGATCCTATCAGCGGCCATGATGCTTGATCACCTGGGAGAGCAGCAGGCAGCGGAGCGCGTTCGCACGGCCATCCGTGAGGTCTACGCTCAGGGCCAGGTGCTCACGGGAGACATCCGTCGGGCGGAGGGTCAGGCGAAGGCCCCGGCTAGCACCACAGAATTCACCCAGGCAGTCATTGCCCAGATGGCATAGAGAGGAACTTCATGGCAGACCGTTTCGCATCAACGCTCAAGGTCAATGAGAGAGCATACGCCTTCTATCCAGTCGACCAGATAGAAGGAGCCGAGAAGCTTCCATTCTCGCTCAAGGTGGTGTTGGAGAATGTCCTGCGCAACGTTGATGACGAGGCGGCCGCAGCTTCCATGGCAGAGCGCATCGTCACTGCAGCTCAGGCAGGCCAAGCGGGTGATGAGGTGGAATTCATGCCCGCGCGCGTCCTCTATCAAGACCTGACCGGCGTTCCCGTGTTCGTGGATTTCGCTGTCATGCGCGAGGCCTTTGCGTCGCTCGGAGGAGACCCGGCTCGCATCAATCCCAACATTCCCTGCGATCTGGTGATCGACCATTCGGTCATAGCCGATGTGGCGGGCACGCCCGATGCCTTCGCCGAGAACACTCGGATAGAATTCGAGCGCAACCAAGAGCGCTATGAGTTCTTCAAATGGGCTCAGTCTTCTTTCAAGAACGTGCGCATCGTACCCCCTGAGCAGGGCATCTGCCATCAGTTGAATATCGAGTGCTTCGCGAATGTGGTCACGGCTGCTGCGGGAGATGCAGGCACAGAGGTCGCCTATTTCGATACGCTCGTGGGCACGGATTCCCACACCCCCACCGCTAACGGCATCGGTGTGCTGGGCTGGGGCGTTGGTGGCATCGAAGCCGAGGCTGCGGCTTTGGGTCAGCCCATCACCACGTTGGTGCCGAAGGTCATCGGCATGCATCTGACCGGGCAGTTGGCCCCGGGCGTGTCGGCCATGGATGTCTCGCTGACCTTCGCAGAGCTCCTGCGCGCTCAGGGTGTGGTGGGTTGCTTCGTGGAATGCTTCGGGCCAGGGGTGAGGGCGCTCTCTGCTCAGCAGCGGGCAGCCATATCCAACATGACGCCAGAATACGGCAGCACCTGTACGCTCTTCCCTACGGACGAGCGTACACTGGAGTTTCTGCGGGCTGCGGGTCGCGAAGAGGGTCAGATAGCCCTGGTGGAAGCCTATGCTCAAGCCCAGGGTTTCTGGAATAGCGAAGATGCGGCAGACCGCTGCTACGCGGATGTCCTGGAGCTTGACCTCTCCTCCATCCGCCCCAGCGTATCGGGGCCTTCCCGTCCCCATGACCGCATGGACTTGGCGGATGTTCACGGGCGGTTCCGCCAGCTCTCCGAAGAGCGCGGCTTGAGCCATACCCCGTACACCATCCAGATGCAAGGGCAGACCTGTCAGGTGACTGATGGCAGCATCGCCATTGCGGCGGTGACCAGCTGCACCACAGCTACCGACCCTGAGATGATGGTCCAAGCGGGGCTTCTGGCCAAGCACGCTGCAGAGCGCGGCCTCAAGGCGAAGCCTTGGGTGAAGACCATCTTGGCGCCGGGAAGCCATGCTACCGAATTGCTGCTTGAGAGGGCTGGCTGCAAAGAAGCTATGGAGCAGGTGGGCTTCTATACCTGTGGCTTCGGCTGCATGAGCTGCATCGGCAATTCCGGTCCGCTGGCTGAACCCATGCACGCAGTGGCTGACAAGGTCGAGCTTGCCAGCGTCCTTTCCGGCAACCGCAACTTCGAAGGCCGCATCTCGCCGGATGTCTCACAGAACTACTTGACCACCCCTGCTCATGTCATCGCCTATGCGTTGCTGGGCACTATGGATGCTGATATCACCACGGCCCCGTTGGGGCAGGATACGGAAGGCAATGATGTCTTCTTGGCAGATATCATGCCGAGCCAGGCAGAGGTGGACGCCCTCGTGCGGGCTCATGTGACAGCCGATCTCTATGCCCAGGGCACCGAAGGGATGTACGAAGGGGATGCCCAGTGGCAGGCGCTCACGGCAGACGCTACGGAAGCCTTCGCCTGGGCAGAAGGCTCCACCTATGTGCGCCGCCCCACCTTCTTCGATGGCATGGCCTCTGACGCCAGCGCTCCGGGTACCATCGAAGGGGCTCGCGCGCTGCTCTTCCTGGGTGATTTCATCACCACCGACCATATCTCACCGGCCGGTGCCATCGCGCTGGACGCTCCAGCCGCAGACTACCTGCGCCAGCGTGGTGTGGCTGAAGCTGATTTCAATACCTATGGCAGCCGTCGGGGCAATCACGAGGTGATGGCCCGGGGCACCTTCGCCAATGTGAAGCTGATGAACAAGCTGGCGGAAGGCCGCAAGGGCGGCTGGACGCGCGACATGCTCACAGGTCAGATATCCACCGTGTTCGCCACGGCGGAGCACTACATGGCTGAAGGGGTGCCCGCCATCGTCATCGCGGGCAAGATGTATGGCAGCGGTTCATCTCGGGATTGGGCCGCGAAGGGCCCAAAGCTCCTGGGCGTTCGCGCGGTCATCGCTGAGAGCTACGAGCGCATTCATCGGTCCAATCTGATAGGCATGGGCATCCTGCCGCTGCAGTTCAAGGATGGTGAGAGCGCTGAGACCTATGGGCTGGCAGGTGATGAGGCCTTCAGCATCCAAGCAGCGGATCTTTCCCAGGGCCTGCCGGATCCGGCAGAGGTTACGGTCACGTTCATCCGGCCTGACGGTTCCCAAGGAAGCTTCCCTGCCGTGGTGCGCATAGACACCCCCACCGAAGGTGCTTATTTCTCGAACGGGGGCATCTTGCAGTACGTTTTGCGGTCCCTGGTTTAGCCGGGCCGCCCTGAGGACATGGTGTACCATGTCCCGAAACCTTTTTCGATCATAGGAGACGCACGTGGCATCAGGACTCGAATCCCTTCTGGAAGCGCTCCAGAACTCTGGCATGAACACTGAGGGCATCGGTGGCAAAGAAGGCGCCTCCTCGGCTGACCCGGGAAGCGCAGGCAACGGGGGTGGCAATAAAGGCCGTGGCGGCAAAGGCGGCGACGTTCCCCATATAGACTTCTCGTTCCTGGAAGAGGTCCATGGCCCCAAGAGCAAGGCTGGCTGGATCATCCTGGCCGTTGTGGCCGTGTTGGTGATCGCCGGGGCCTATTGGTGGTTCCATCCGGCCATCAGCTTGAATTCGGTGGATCTCTGGATGTTCATCGGCTTGGTCTGCCTGATACTGGCTGGCTTCTTCTATACGCGCCGCATGGCCTATAAGAACGGTCAGGGCAAGTTCGAGAAGAGTCCCAGCAAGGAGAAGCGCTCCACGGTCCTCATGGCTATCCCGCTGGCTGTCATCGTGGTAGGCGTGCTGGGTGCGGTGATGTCGAATGCCATCATCCCCGGCAATGCCGAGAAGTACTCGAACGTGCTCCAAACGGACACGCTGGATTTCGCCCAAGACATCCCCGAGGTGAACTACTCTGAGATCCCGGTGATCGACCGTGATTCCGCCATTCTCATCGGCGACCGCGAGATGGGTTCCATCCCCGAGTACGTGAGCCAGTTCGAGATATCCCCGCTCTACAGCCAGATCAACTATCAGGGCACACCGGTGCGCGTGAGCCCGCTGAACTATGCTGACCTGTTCAAGTGGTTCACGAACCGGGACAGCGGCATTCCGGCCTATTCGCTGGTGAACATGACCACTCAAGATGCTGAGATCGTGCGTCTGGGCGATAATCCCATCTACTATTCCCAGAGCGAGCCGCTGGCGCGCAACATCGATCGCTATGTGCAGCTCAAGTACCCCTTCTACATCTTCGACGAGCTCTCCTTCGAGATTGATGAGGAGGGCAAGCCGTGGTGGATCTGTCCTGTACGCTCATTCACCATCGGCCTGTTCGGCGGCTACACCATCGACCGGGTGGTCCTCTGCAATGCCACGACCGGTGAATGCACTGAGATGGCCGTGGCCGACGTTCCTCAGTGGGTCGACCGCGTGTATCCGGCAGAGCTGTTGATAGAGCAGTACAACTGGTATGGCGCTTACCACAACGGTTGGCTGAACTCGTTCTTGGGTCAGGAAGGTGTGGTGCGCACCACACCCGGCTCTGACGGGTCTCTGGGCTACAACTACATCGCCAAGGATGACGACGTGTGGGTGTACACGGGCGTCACTTCTGCCACGGCGGACAACTCCATCATCGGATTCGTCCTCGTGAATCAGCGCACCCAAGCCTCTCACTTCTATAGCGTTTCCGGCGCCACAGAGGAATCGGCTCAGAATTCAGCTGAGGGTCAGGTACAGAACCTGCGGTACACGGCCACCTTCCCGTTGCTCATCAATGTGGCGAACCAGCCTACCTATTTCATGGCTTTGAAGGACGGTAGCGGTCTGCCGAAGAAGTTCGCCATGATAGACATCCAGCGCTATCAGAATGTTGCGGTGGGAGATACGGTGGCTGATACCCAGACAGCCTATGAGGCTCTGCTGGCCACCAATGGCGTGCTGTCCAACGAGACGGACCTCACGGACGTGGAAGAGAAGACGGGCACCATCACGGCCATGGCCCAAGCGGTCATTGATGGCAACTCCCACTTCTATGTGGTGGTAGATGATGAGAATGAGATGTATGACTTCCCCCTGCCAGGGCTGCTGAACATCCTCAAGTACAAGGTGGGGGATCAGGTCACCTTCACGTACCTGAACACGGGTGGCATCAATCAGGTGTATTCCATCATCGGCCCTGATGGCGAGAAGCAAACGGCTACGGCTGAGAACAACACCGAAGAGCAGGCGGTGGACGAATCTGCCGAAGAGCAGGCTGCTGCTTGACAGAGGTAGCGGGTCCGCTATCATATACAGGCTGCTCTTCGGAGTGGCACCAATGAAAGACAGTTCTGCTGCTTAAGACAGCCGGTACCTGAAAGGGTTTAATCGCGAAAGCGGCCAGCCGAGGTGGTTGTACGACATGACCTTTGTCGGCCTCCGCCCTGATGTGCGGAGGCCGTTCTCATGTTCGGCCCGGTCAAGTTCGGCAGAACGCTCTTACTGCAGAAGGAGGTGTAATAGCATATGCCGAACGCACAGAACCAAGAGATGCTCGCGAACATCAAGGCAGACTTGGAGGCAAGCGGGGCGGTCTGGGTGGTTGACTATCGCGGTCTCACCGTGAAGGAGATCCAGCAGCTTCGTCGTAACATCCGTGAAGCGGACGGGCAGATGAAGGTGTACAAGAACACCATCATGCACCTGGCGCTCTCTCAGGAAGAGCTTCCTACCCTTGATGACCTGCTGGCAGGGCCGTCAGCCTTCGTCTTCGCGGGCGAAGATGTGGCAGCGTCAGCCAAGGCCGTGAAGGAGTTCGCGAAGCAGAACGAGAACCTCACCATCAAGGGCGGCCTCATGGATGGCGAAGCCATCAGCGCGGCAGAGGTGGAGGCCATCGCGTCCCTTCCGTCTCGCGAGGTGCTCATGGCGCAGATCGCTGGCGCCATCAACGGTGTGGCCCGCGGGCTTGCAACGTCCATCAACGGCGTGCCCAGTGGGATCGCTCAGGCTATCAGCCAGGTGGCCGAGCAGAAGGAAGCCGCCTAAAGGCGACCTTAGCGGCCTGATGGCCGCATGACAGAACAAGATGTGCCAGGTGATGACGCCTGGTCAACCGAAAGGAAGAACAATGGCTGTAACTCGTGAAGAGATTCTTGAGGCACTTAAGGAGATGTCCCTGCTGGAGGCTTCTGAGCTGGTGAAGGACATCGAGGAGACCTTTGGCGTGAGCGCTGCTGCTCCTGTGGCTGTGGCTGCTGCTCCGGCTGCTGGTGGCGACGCTGGTGCTGCTGATGCTGGCAAGACCGACTTCGACGTCATCCTCGAGGGCTTCGGTGACAACAAGATCGCTGTCATCAAGGTCGTCCGTGAGATCACCGGCCTGGGTCTGAAGGAGGCCAAGGAGGCCGTTGAGGGTGCTCCTGCTCCCATCGCCGAGGGTGTTCCGCAAGACAAGGCTGATGAGATCAAGGCTAAGCTGGAAGAGGCTGGCGCTGCGGTGACCGTGAAATAACACGGCTTCTCACTGAGTTCTTGATCGATAGAGCCCGGACATCGTCCGGGCTCTTCTCTTAGGGCTTGTTCGCTCTGAGATACCGAAGCAGCGTGCGCTCGGTCTCCTTATACCGTCGTGCCAGTTCTGCTTCGTCCGTCACACCCTCTTGGATAAGGGATACGAGGATCTGGATCCCGAGCTCAGGGTCTTCCATGGAGAGCGGTTGTATCTCCACCTCGTCCCCACTGAATCCGCAGAGAGCATAGTCTTCCAAAGGGTCTTTTCCAGCCAAGGCATCCCGAAGGACGCCGCTTTGGTCATTCTGTTCAGCCAAGAGATCTGCGGGAGAGATACCCAAAGCGCGCGCGATCTTCGTGATGTTGTTCAAGCTCACATTGATGCGCTCTTGTTCGATGCCACCGATATAGGTTCGATGCAGCCCGCAGACATCAGCCAGCTGCCCTTGGGTCAAGCCAGCATCCTTGCGATATGCGCGCATGTTCTCTGCAAGCGTTCGACGAATGTTCTCCATGGGGATATCCTAGCGCATCCGGGCCGGGAGGGCAGAGAAAAAGGCGGTCCGAAGACCGCCCTTGAGAGCGCTTTGAGGAGGAGGCTCTAGAACCGATAGGTGGCCGCCATCCCGCTTTTCGTGGGCATCTGATCAGCCGGTAGGATGAGCACCTTGGCATCCTGCAGCACGGCTGCCTCTGCGAAGGCAGCTGAGATATCAGGGCTGGCAGGATCGAGCTCCTTGTCATCTACGGGGTTCGGGGAGCCATCGAAGGTGACGGTGCCGGTCTCATCGTCAAAGGTGCCTGGGATGCCCTTGCCCTCTTCCAGGAAGAGCAGGTCCACCTTGCGTTCGACCAGAGCAAGCCCGATCTGGGGGATGTCATCGGTAGCCTTGCCCTTGGAAGCCTTGAAGGCGTAATCCTCATTCGCTTCCTCAAGCCCCTTCGCGCGCTTCGCCATGATGATGGCGACGGCGTCATCTCGCAACGTCTGTCCTGAGAGGGTGCGCGGGTCCTTCTTGATGCCCTCAGGCAGCAGCGTCTCGAAGGTGCAAAGCTCGCGGAACATATGCTCATGTTCGGGGAGCGTGACCAGGATGACTGGGTCGCTGCAGCCGCGCACGAGCGTGTCGTTCATGGCCTTGTCCACGTAGCGGAAGAACTTCAGCGCCTCTTCCTTCGTGACCTCTTTGCGGGACTTATGGTCATGATAGGGAGATTCGTGATCGGTCAGGCTGTAATAATCCAGCGCTGTGGTCTCGCCGTCGAACTCAGGGAACGTCTCGGCGAAGTAATCCTTCACGGTATCCGGCAGCGGCACGTAGTGGACGCCGTTGTAGTCCCCGTCCAGCAATGCGAAGAAGTCAGTGTTCAGAAGGAGGAGCTTATAGCTCATCTCGAACATGGCATCACGGAAGAGCGGCTTCAGGTAGAACTGCGGCCCTACGGTAACGCTGGCCTCAGGAGCGGTGTTCATGTTGATGACATAGGCATCCTCATTGGTGACGAGGAAAGCCAGGCCTTGAGAGGCATCCACCCACAGGGGGAGGTCCTCGTGGTCAAGGATGTACCCGAGCTTCTCCTTGATGCCCGCATAGCCTTGCTCTGGGTAGTGCTCCTCAAGCCGCCGGAAGGCCTCTTCGCAGAGATCCTTGAATTCGATGCGATCCCATTCATCGCGCCTGTCCTCGCGCTCTGTGCGCTTGATGGGCACGTAGATGGATACGAGCGGGCCGCCAGCAGGTGCTTCGTTCGCGAATGCCTTAGGTTGGAAGGTGCTGAGATGGATATGATCCGCTAGTTCGCGGATGCGTTCTTTCCTCATTGAGGGCCTCCTTACGAATTGCGCGGCACCGCTTCAGTGCGTTGCCCATGGGCCAAGCATAGCCGCGCACCCATGGGCACCGAGGCCTCCTCAGGAGATGTTTACTAACAGTTGCGCATAAGTAAGCAAGCGCCAACCTGGGCCTTTCAGGGTCGCATGGCGCGCATGGCATTCAGTATGGCGATGACGGCGACACCCACGTCAGCGAAGACGGCCATCCACATATTCGCGATGCCGAGAGCGGCAAGGATGAGCACGGCGAACTTCACGCCGAGGGCGAACACGATATTCTGCCAAACGATGCGCATGGTCTTCTTGGATACGCGCACGGCCCGTGCCACCTGAGTGGGCCGGTCATCCATGAGGACGATGTCGGCCGCTTCGATAGCGGCATCGCTGCCCATGGCTCCCATGGCGATGCCTACGTCCGCCCGCATGAGCACCGGTGCATCATTGATGCCGTCGCCCACGAAGGCGACCTTGCCGTTCGCGTCCTCTTCCAGCAGACGTTCGACCTCTTTCACCTTGTCCTGGGGGAGCAGCTCCGAGCGCACTTCGCTGACCCCGAGGTTGGCAGCTACCGCTTTTGCCACGGCAGCTTGGTCTCCCGTGAGCATCACGGTGCGTCTGACCCCAACGCGATCCAGGTCGCTGATGGCTTCCGCAGCATCGGGCTTGATGACGTCTCCTATGACGATCGTGCCCACGAATCGGCCGTTCACGGCTACGTGGACCTGGGTGCCGATGAGATCGGTAGGGGCATAGCTGATGCCGTTCTCATCCATCAGACGCCCGTTGCCCGCCAGTATGACGTCATCATCCAGCTGTACCTGCACGCCGCGGCCAGAGAGGTCCTGCCCCTGGCTGATGCGCTCAAGGGCGATGGGCTTCGTGAAGGCACGGGTGATGGAGGTGGCAATGGGATGATTGGAAAGGGATTCCGCCGCCGCTGCCCATTCCAGCAACTGGTCTTGGCTGATGCCAGAGGCAGGTAGGAGATGCGTCACCTCGAAGGTGCCGGAGGTGAGGGTGCCTGTCTTGTCGAACACTACGGTATCTACCTGAGACAGGGCTTCCAGATAGTTGGACCCCTTGATGAGGATGCCCAGCCGGGAGGCGCCGCCGATGCCACCGAAGAACGAAAGCGGTACGCTGATGACCAAGGCGCAGGGGCATGACACCACAAGGAACGTGAGGCCGCGCAGGATCCAGTCCGACCAGGCTCCCCCGACGATCAGCGGCGGCACGAGAGCTATCATGACCGCCAGCCCTACGACGACGGGGGTGTAGTAGCGGGCGAACCGGGTGATGAAGTTCTCCGTCTGCGCCTTCTTGTCAGCGGCGTTCTCCACCAGCTCCAGGATGCGGCTTACGGTGGAGTTCGCATAGGGTTTCGTGACGCGGACGGTCAGAGTGCCCGTCAGGTTCACGCAACCGGATATGACCTCTTCGCCCACCCGGGCTTGGCGGGGTACGCTCTCGCCCGTGAGCGCCGAGGTGTCCACCTGGGATTCGCCTGAGAGCACGATGCCGTCAAGGGGGATGCGCTCGCCTGGCTTGATGACGATCTCGGCTCCCACCTCGAGGGTGGCAGGGTCTACCTGGACCAGCTGACCTCCCCGCTGGACGTTCGCGAACTCAGGCACGATATCCATCATGGCGGCGATGGATCTACGGGACTTGCCCACGGCGTAGCTCTGGAACAGCTCCCCTACTTGGTAGAAGAGCATGACCGCAGCCCCTTCGGCCATATGGGGCTCCGAATCCGGGAAGAAGACCAAAGCGAAGGCGCCGAGGGTGGCAATGGCCATGAGGAAGTTCTCATCCAGGCCGTGGCCCTTAAGGAGATTCTTCCACGCGCGGCCCAGCACGTCATAGCCAGCGATCAGATAGGGGATCAGGAAGAGGGCGAACTCGGCGTAGAGGGCGTTGGTGGGCCCGACAACGCGCTGGATGAGACCGGTCCCTTCGCCGATGAGGATGGCGAAGAACAGCAGCAAGGCGAAGAGGATGCGGTTGCGCCAGCGCTTCAGCTTGGCGGCATCTTCGTTGCCATGATCGTGACCGCAGCCACCACCACAACCGCTTCCGCAGTCGTTGGCATGGTCAGCAGGATGGTGAGCATGGTCTTCGCCAGCAACCTGGGTAGGGGTGGGTGTCTGAGACGCTTTAAGGGATTCGCAGGCTTCGCACATGGTGGTTCCTCTTTGCTCCTATTCGCAGATATGGCTCAGGCCTTGGGCTAGCATCGTATAGACATGGGCATCGGCCAGGGCATAGATGACGCTCTTTCCGTCCCGACGGAACTTGACCAGATGAGCCTGCTTCAAGATGCGCAGCTGGTGGGACACGGCGCTCTGGGTAGCATTGACGATGCAGGCGATATCATTCACGCTGCGCTCCTGATCCATCAGGGCGTAGAGGATCTTGATGCGTGTGGTATCAGCGAATACCTTGAAGAGGTCTGCCAGTTCGTAGAGCAGTTCGTCTTCGGGCATCTCATCTCCGAAGGTGTAGGAGCCCATGGCAGTTGAGCTGAGGATGCTCTGGGCCTCTTCGATGATAGGTTGGTCTTGGCTCATAGCGGTTCCTTTGATAGTAAATCATATGAACAACTGTTCATAAGTATACACAGAACCGGTTGGAGGTGCAATGGTCAACGAAACGTTCACGGTGTCAGCGCTCGTTTGCCCGCTGCTCTATCATCACGGAAACCAAGGACGGAAGGCATCCATGAACACGCCCACCATACGGAAACGGCAGGCAAAGCCAAGGAAACCTGCGAAGCCGAAGGCCGTTGCGCCCCAGAAGCCCCAGCCCGTTCCCGGTTTCGCGAATTTCGGGTACATGGCTCTCAAGGGAGTCGATAACGCCCGGGATCTGGGTGGCATGCCTACGGCCGATGGGAGGCGCATCCGCAAGCGGCGGCTGCTGCGCTCCGGTGCGTTGGGTGGTGCAACGGCGTCGGATATCAAGCAGTTGGTTCGCATGCATGATATGGAATACGTCGTGGACTTCCGTGCTCCTGCTGAAGTCGATCGCACTCCTGATCCCATGCCGCTGCTGACCGGAGTGGAGTACGTGAACACTCCCTCCTTGCCGGATGGCGCCATCGTGACCATCGGGCGCATGAGCATAGCCAAAGACAAGAAGCTGCTGAGGGAGTTCACCAGCCATCCCTTCGACACGCTCATGGATCTGTACCCGAAAGCGCTGTTGGGGGAGATGGGCATCGTGGCCTACCGCCGCTTCCTCCATGACCTTCTGGAGGTGAAGACGGGGGCTACGCTTTGGCATTGCACCCAGGGCAAGGATCGCACGGGTATCGCAGCCATCCTGGTGGAGCATGCTTTGGGAGTGCGCCGTGAGGTCATCTTGGCTGATTACCTGGCCACTAACCTGTTCGTAGGGGGCGGCATCGTGGTCTTGGAGAAGATCCTGCGCCGGTTGCATATCGCGCGGAGGCTGGCCCGAGGCATAGAGGCCTATGCCTATGCGCATCAGGTCTTCTATGATGCGGCCTTGAAGGCCATGGATGGGGTCTTCGGCTCTATAGATGCGTATATGGAGCGGGAACTTGACTTTGGGGAGGATGAGAAGCAGACTCTTCGGGACTTGTATCTGGAAGAGGTGTGAGTGGAGCAAGCTTCTGGGGGCGTTGCGCGGGTGAAGGATGCGTTGGCGCGCCATCCGAAATGGAAGACGTGGGCAGTGGCGGTGGCCTTGGCGGCCATCTTCTTCGTGCTGTTCATCGTACTGCTCATCTGGGCTGTCTCTTCGGCTCCTGCGCCCTCAGCTGCAGAACCTGGCCAGGTGGCGAATGCTGGGGTGGAATCGGGAGCTGCAGAAGGGGCGGGCGAAGGGTCCGTGACAGAGGCAGGGGCTGCGCTGCCCGAGGGAGCGGGTATCCTGGGAGGCGCTACGGTGCCTTCGAGCGATGGTTCATCAGGCGCTTCCGGCGAAGGCGCTCCTGAGGGAGATGCTTCTGTAGCGGAGACTCCTTCCCAAGAGAGCGCCTTCATGGCGGCAAAGCTCCATATAACGGAGATGCCCTTTTCCCATGCTGGGTTGGTGGCCCAGTTGGAGTCCGAAGGGTTCTCCCATGAGGATGCGGTCTATGCCGTAGACAAGCTCAACATGGATTGGGATGCGAAGGCCGTTGAGATGGCGGCTCAATACGTGGATACGATGGAATTCACCCGGGCTGATCTGGTAGACCAGCTCATATACGAAGGATTCACCGGCCCCCAGGCTGAGGCGGCCGCGACCGCTGTAGGGCTCTGACGGAGCCGAGAGGGGAAGACCATGGCGCAGATGACGCGGAGGGCGTTCGTGCAGGCGGCGGCTTTGGGTGCGGTGTCCCTTTCGGGGCTGTCTTTGTGGGGATGTGCGGGGCAGGGTGGTGCGCCCCATGAGGCTGCCGGAACCAGCGCGGGTTCAGCGGATGCGCCGGTGGAGCCGGACCCCGTGGAAGCGCTCATCGCGTCGCTTTCGCTGGAGGAGAAAGTAGCCCAGCTGTTCGTGGTGCGGCCTGAGGATATGCTGGGGGTCTACCGGGCAGAGCCGCAGGCAGAAGACGAAGAAGAGCCGGTGGTTGTGGATGAGGCGGGCTATTTCCAGCCTGCTACGGCCGTGACCGATCAGATCTCCAGCGCTGTCAGCGCATTGCCCGTGGGCGGGTTCGCCTTCTTCGGGAATAACCTGGAAGACCCTGAGCAAACGCAGCTATTCTTGAGCCAGTTGCGGGAGTGCGCTCTGGCAGTCAACGGGGTGGCGCCCCTCCTCTGCGTGGATGAGGAGGGTGGCAGCGTGTCGCGTGTTGCGAAGAACGAGGCCTTCGCGGTGGAGAATGTGGGTGAGATGGCAGAGGTGGGGGCATCTGCTGACCCTGAGCAGGCGAAGGCGGCTGCCAGTCAGATAGCGGCATACCTGAAGCCGCTGGGGTTCAATGTCGACTTTGCGCCTGTGTGCGACGTGGCGGATAATCCTGAGAACCCGACTCTGGCCAAGCGCTCCTTCGGCGCTGACCCAGCCCAGGTTGCGGCCATGGTGGCTGCGGCTGTGCGAGGCTTCGAGGAAGCTGATATGGCTTGTTGCCTCAAGCACTTCCCAGGGCTCGGGAGCGCAGAGGGGGATAGCCACACGGCGCGCATCTCCATTCCGGATGACCTAGACGGGCTCAAAGCTTCTGAGCTCAAGCCCTTCCAGGCGGGGATCGCTGCCGGTGCGCCCCTGGTGATGATGGGGCACCTTTCCGTTCCAGCGGTCACGGGGAACGATGCTCCGGCAAGCCTTTCGGAGGCGATGGTCACGGGTATCTTGCGGGATCAGCTCGGATTCGATGGCGTGGTGATCACGGATTCTCTGGGTATGCAGGCGGTAACGGACTACTACTCTTCCGTTGAGGCGGTGGTGGCGGCTGTGCAGGCGGGGTGTGACGTGATGCTCATGCCAGCGGATCTGCAAGCCGCCTATGATGGCTTGTTGAGAGCAGTGCGGGATGGGGTCATCAGCGAGGAGCGCATCGATGATTCGCTGCGTCGCATCCTGGCTGTGAAGCAACGCTATCTGCCCTAGCTGTCCGGGCTCTCATCGCCTGGGGTTCCCTTGCATACCTTGTATAATCAAAGGCAGTCTTCCCCTCCCCGCGAAAGGAACGCCATGAGCACTGCTGCATCTTCGATCCCGACCGTCTTCGTGGTGGATTTCGGAGCCCAGTACGGGCAGCTGATCGCTCGACGCGTGCGCGATCTAGGGGTCTATTCAGAGATCGTTCCGTGCGATGTGACGGCTGACGAGCTGCGGGCGTTGGCTCCGGCGGCTATCATCCTGTCAGGAGGCCCCGCCAGCGTGTATGCGGAAGATGCACCTACCCTTGATCCGGGTGTCCTTGACCTAGGGGTGCCGGTGCTCGGGTTCTGCTACGGGCAGCAGATCATGGCTGTGACCTTGGGAGGCACGGTCAGCCACACCGACAAAGGCGAATACGGCCCCGCACTCCTGAGTCAAGGGGACGGTTCTCTTGACTCATCTTCGTCAGCATTGCTCCAGGGCACTCCTTCTGAGCAGACGGTTTGGATGAGCCATCGGGATGCGGTGAGCCAGGTGCCGGAAGGGTTCGTGGTCACGTCGCGCACGGATGTGTGTCCGGTGGCATCCATGGAGTGCGCTGAGCGGCGGCTATATGCCACGCAGTTCCATCCTGAAGTTCGCCATACGCCCTATGGTCAGCAGATGCTGGAGAACTTCCTATTCGGGGTGTGTGGGCTTGAGCGCACGTGGACCATGGACTCCATCATCCAGGAGAGCGTGGATGCTATTCGGGGTCAGGTGGGGAAGGACCGCGTGATCCTGGGGCTCTCCGGTGGCGTGGATTCCAGTGTGGTAGCGGCGCTCTGCGCGAAGGCCATCGGGCGGCAAGTGGTGTGCGTGTTCGTGAACCACGGGTTGCTGCGCAAAGGTGAGCCCGAGGAAGTGGAGGCGGTGTTCACGAAGCAGTTCGACGTGGATTTCATCCACGTGCATGCGGAGGATAGATACGCGAGGCTGTTGGCGGGCGTGACCGAGCCTGAGGAGAAGCGCCGCATCATCGGCACGCAGTTCTGGAAGGAGTTCTTCGCGGTGGCGGAGGAGCTGGCCCAGGGCGGACGGCCGGTGAAGTACCTAGCGCAGGGGACGATCTACCCGGATATCATTGAGAGCGGTGCACGCAAGACCGGTGGCAAAGCGAGCACCATCAAGAGCCATCACAACCTGATCCCATTCCCGGATGGGGTGAGCTTCGAGCTGATCGAGCCGTTGGATCATTTCTTCAAGGACGAGGTGCGGGCGCTGGGCACCGCGCTGGGGCTGCCGGACCACATCGTGCACCGGCAGCCGTTCCCGGGTCCAGGGTTGGCCATTCGCATCATCGGTGGTGTGACGCCCGAGAAGTTGGCTCTGTTGAAAGAGGCGGATGCCATCGTGCGCGAGGAGCTGGATGCATATAACGAGGCACAGCTGGCGGAATGCGGCGAGCGTCCCGTGTGGCAGTACTTCGCTGTGTTGCCCGACGTGCGGAGCGTGGGCGTGATGGGCGACGAGCGGACGTACGGGTATCCTATCGTGCTGCGCGCAGTGGAGAGCAGCGATGCCATGACCGCCGACTGGGCGAAGCTGCCCTACGATGTGCTGGCGCGCGTGTCGTCGCGCATCGTAGCCGAGGTCCCCGGCGTGAACCGCGTGGTGTACGACATCACCAGCAAACCACCTGCGACGATTGAGTGGGA
>CAJURZ010000030.1:15584-19016 GCA_910588905.1 uncultured Eggerthellaceae bacterium | reverse complement strand
GTCATACCCTGCTCGCCGAAACTGTTATCGAGGACGATACATTTGCAGGTCTTGCAGTTGACGCCGGTTGTCAGGAGCTTAGAGGTGGTCAGGATTGTCGGGAAGGTCTCGTCGACATCCATGAACTTGTCGACGATGCCCCCGATTCCGCGTACGTCTCCTGTTGCCCTTTGGATATAGTCAGGGTGCTCTTGGACTATGTCGCTGTTCTCGTTAACGAGGGCGGAACGCATTCGCTCGGCATGGTCGATATCCTCGCAGAATACGATGGTCTTTTGGAAGCGGCCCTCGCGCTTGAGGTAGTCCGTTATGTGCTTGGCGACGGCCTTGTCTCGCTCGCCGAAGACAATGTTTCTGTTGATGTCGCTTTGCGTGTACTCCCTCTCTTCTATCAGCTGACCTAGGTCATCGACCTGCCCCGATTCGGGCACGAACCCGAAGCTGTCGACGTCAAGTTGGATTCTCTTTACGCGATAGGGTGCAAGGAAGCCGTCCTCTATGCCCTGCTTTAGGGAGTAGGTGTAAACCGGGTCTCCGAAATAGTTCGTTGTGGAGATGTTCTTGGTTTCTTTCGGTGTCGCCGTCATGCCGATCTGCGTTGCAGTGTTGAAGTAATCGAGGATCTTTCTCCAGCTGGAATCGGCCTTTGCGCTACCCCTGTGACACTCGTCCACGATGATCAAGTCGAAGAAGTCCCTTGAGAACTGCTCGAACGGCTGGGGGGCGCCGCTCTCCTCATCGTCGTTGACCAATTGCTGGTAGCTGGAGAAAAACACCTCGTAAGCACTGTCTAGCTTCCTGTTCTTGACTTTCGTCGTGACGCTGTTGAGAGGCTTGAAATCTCCCGATATCGTCTGATCGAGCAGGATGTTCCTGTCGGCGAGATAGAGTACTTTTTTCTTCAGGCCCGCCTCTCTGAGCCTCCAGACAATTTGAAAGGCAGTGTAGGTCTTGCCGGTGCCCGTAGCCATTACGAGAAGGATTCTGTCCTGGCCTTTCGAGACAGCCTCAATTACTTTGTTGATGGCGATTCTCTGGTAGTACCTGGGGGTGATGCTCTCGTAGTCATAGTAGTAGGGCGTTGTAACCTCTTCGGCTTCTTTCTCTCCGAGTCCATGCGCCTTGCAGTGCCTCTCCCATAGATCTTCGGGAGAAGGGAACTGGTCGAGTGGAATATCGCGTTCGATTCCTGTAGTTAAGTCATGCTCCTTGAAGCCACGTCCGTTTGAGCTGTACGCGAAGTCGACATCGAGGATGACTGCATAGTCGATGGCCTGCTGAAGCCCGGCTCCGACTGGCTTCTGGTAATCCTTCGCTTCAACCACTGCAAGAGGCATGTTCGTATTTGGGTAGCACAGCTGGTAGTCGGTTTTGTTGCCTTTGCCGGCTCTCTTTCCGCTTCCTTTGTCGATGACCACTTTCCCGTCTGAGAAGAAGTAGTCTTCACAAGAAATATGCTCAAGATCCCATCCGGCGTCTTGGATTGCAGGGGTGATAAACCGTAGCTTTGTTGTCTCTTCTGTCAAATTGGCCATAACGATGTCCCTCGGGTTTAGCTATTCCTCGATCAAGCTTTTCAAATATTCGTTGTATTCCTTCTTCAGGCTCTTCGGCCCATGGATGCGCACGGTGCCACCGAGGCCCGCTATCCATCCGAAGAACGGCTCCGACTTCCTGATCTTCACGATGGCCTTCGCGGTCTCGTCGTCGTGCTCGTACATCTCGGCGGCGTCACCGAAGCGGTCCATGATGATCTCCACCTTGTCGCCATCGACTAGGAGCGTCGCTGTGACGGGCTCGCCGCCGAAGCGTCCGAAGCTCTCGTGTCCGTCGCCGTCAAAAGTATGATGCGTTATCTCTTCGTTGCGGGTTGCCGCGTTTTGGGACACCCGCAGCTTCTCCATGCGGTCGATCCTGAACTCGGTCATGCACTCATGGTCGTCGTTCCACGCGGTCAGGTAGTAGTAGCCGTCCCAGTAGGTGATGCCCACGGGCGTCACCTCGTGCGGTTTGCCGTCATGGGTTGCCTTGCGCTCTCCCTTGAGGTTGAACTTGTAGTACATGAAGGAGACCTTCTTGTGCTGTCGCATCGCATCGTGAAGGGTATCGATGCACTCGAACACTCCGTCCTTCTTGGACGTTATGCGCCCAGGCACGTGTATCCGTCGATCCAGAAGAGCCCGTTCGTAATCGCTCGCGAGGAGCTTCAGGTTCGTAGTGAGAGCGTTTGAC
Organism: uncultured Eggerthellaceae bacterium; assembly: GCA_910588905.1. Classification (GTDB taxonomy): domain Bacteria; phylum Actinomycetota; class Coriobacteriia; order Coriobacteriales; family Eggerthellaceae; genus MGBC163016. Next base: position 16,784 of record CAJURZ010000030.1, on the reverse strand, counting down.
TGCCTGCGGGTGAGGAACTTGCACGATTCCACGGCGTCTACCAGGAGCATCAGCTCTGATAGCGTGAAGTCCCGCCTGACGACGGCGTACTGGACGGGGTTCCTCTGGTAGGTGCGGATGTCTAGGCCGAATTCCTTGAGCGTCTCAAGGTCGCGGTAGACGCCCTTGCGCTCCGCCGGTATCTCGTAGGCGTGCAGCCGGTCGATGAGCTGCGTCATGGACAGCCCGTGGCTCTCGTCGGTCTCCTCTTCGAGGATGCGCTTCAGGTACAGCAGCTTCAGCTTCGACTTGCTGTTGTTCGCCATGATCCCTGCCCTTCTCTCGCGCCCCATCTGTATTACATACGTTGATTACTCATTCTAAGCGATGAAGCCGAATCACCGCTTTGGGTGTCCCTTTTTCGCATAACTTCTCCTCCCGGGCGGAGCATCTGCCCACGCGAACGTACGAATTCCTCCACCCACGTGCTCTCCGAATCTCGCGCATGCCCCTTCGCCTTCCTTGAACGTCGCACCCTCGCACAGCGCCGCTCGTTGCCGCGCAAGGGCCGCGATGCTTTTCCGATTTCTTTTCAGGGAGGTCTTCGCTTCGCATGTCCCAGAAAACAAATGGGAAAACCAGCACGGCGAAGATGCTTCCTCGATACGCCGTTTCGCTTCCTCCCTTGCACGGCCGCGACGCTATGCGCCATGCGCCTCACAAGGCAGGCCAAAGGGGCCGAGCCGAAGACGAATTGGAGGTCGATTCGAATGAAGGAATTCAGCAAGCACGTTCAGGACGCGGCGGAGATGTTCCTCAAGCGCCGGGGCTACGAAATCCTCGATGCGAACTGGGAGTGCCCGGACGGCGACGGGAAGTTCGACATCATCGCCCAGGACGAGGACTCCATCGCATTCGTCCAGGTGAAGGGGCGCGACGGAAGGGTCGATGGATTCGGCTTCGACGAGGCGACCATGGAGCGCGAGGACTTCGAGCGCATGTCGATGAGCTACCTCGCCGAGAACCCGGACATCTGCGACTGCGCGGTCCGCTTCGACGTCGTCGCCATCACGGTAGTCGGCGAGGCTAGGGCGATGATCCGCCACCACATCAACGCGATGAGCCACAGCCTCTCGGAGGAATAAACGACCTCCGTTCCTCCGGACGAGGAACCCCGCCCCGTCCGGGCCGCAAGGCCCCGGCGGGAGCCAGGGGGCATCC
>CAJURZ010000030.1:1511-15574 GCA_910588905.1 uncultured Eggerthellaceae bacterium | reverse complement strand
CGATTGAAAGGACGCACGAAAATGGGACTCGACATGTACCTCACCCGCAGGGCAAAGGGCGAAAACGCCGAACACGAGCTTCTGGCCTACTGGCGCAAGGCGAACCACATCCACGGCTGGTTCGAGCGCAACACTTCCGACGGATTCATCGAGAACTGCGAGTACTATCCGGTCTGCAGGCAGGATCTGGTCTGCCTCATGGACGACTGCAGGCTCGTCGAAGACAACCGCTTCCTGGCACCCGAGCTCCTCCCGGTGCAAGAAGGTTTCTTCTTCGGGGCATTCGGCTACGAAGACGACTACTACACGCAGTGCATAGACGAGACGGTCAGCATGCTGGAGCGCGTGCTTAAGGAGACCGGCGAAGATGACGAGCTCTTCTACCACGCCTGGTGGTAGCGACCGCAAAGTACCCTAAAACAGTTCACAAATGAACTGTTTTAGGGTACAATACCGAATGTAATACAAATCCACCTGAAGCGCCCAACCTCCAACCTGCGGGCGCGAGATGCAAGGGAGAAAGGACAAGCATGCGCACCATAGCCATCTCCAACTACAAGGGAGGTGTGGGCAAGACGACGAGCGCCGTGAACCTCGCAAGCATCTACGCCGATGCGGGCAGACGGGTGCTCCTGATCGACCTCGACCCCCAGGCCTCCGCGACCGACTACTACGGACTCTACGACAGGGCGAAGGCGGAGGGCAGAAGCTCCATCGAGCTGCTGTACGGACAGGCCTCCGTGGCCGACCTCGCCTTCGAGACCGAAACGGAGAACCTATCCGTGATCCCCTCCACCATCGAGCTCGTCGACCAGAACGAGCTTTTGCTCCGCGAGCAGAGGCTCAAGTTCGCGCTCGACGATGCGGCCGACACCTACGACATCGCCATCATCGACTGCTCGCCTGTGCTCAAGCGCCTGGCATTCAACGCCTATCTCGCAGCTGCGGACGGTGGCATCGTCGTCATCCCGGTGAAGCTCGACTCAACTGTCATGCGGGGCACGGCGCTCACGGTAGAGGCCACCAAATCCATCGCCGAGGCGCTCCGCATGCCCTGCCCCAAGTACCGGATCCTGCGCACCTGCGTCCCCGGGCGCATGACCAAGGCCGAGAGGACGGGAGCAGAGGTGCTCGACCGCTTCTTCCCCGATACGCAGTTTCAAAGCGTGATCCATGCCTCGGCCAAGGTATGTGAGGGAAGCTGGCAGTGGACGCCAGTGGCGTCATTCGAGCCCGGCAGCAGACCTGCGCGCGACTACGCGGCTCTGGCTGAGGAGGTTCTCAATGAGCTCGGCTAGCGACGTCGCAAAGGCGTTCTCGATCTCGGGGCTCCTCGACGAGAGGTCCAAGACGCGCGAGCGCTTCCCCGTCCTTGAGATCGATGTCGGAGAAATCTCCGCGCATCCCGCGAACGTCGCCTACTCGATGGACGCCTCCGCCATAAAACAGCTCGCGAGCTCCATCAAGCGCGACGGCCTCACCGACCTCCCGCTCGTGAGGAGGCTTGCCGACGGCGGCTACCAGATGATCTCGGGGCACCGCCGCCTTGAGGCGTTCCGCCTCCTCGCAAAAGACGACGACGCGTTCTCGCGCATTCCCTGTCGGATCGTCGAGGGGATCACGGACGCCCAGGCGATAACGCTGCTCCACACGGCGAACTACTTCGTGCGCTCGCTCACGGTGACAGAGAGGGCATTCGCTACGGAGGCCCTCGGCATCGAGGCGGAGCGGCTCCGCGCCGAGGACCCGTCGCTCAAGGGGAAGCGCACCGAGGACATCAAGGCCGAGATGATCGAGAAGCAGACCGGCAAGGCCGTCTCCGGAAGGACGATACTTCGCGACGAGAAGCTGGCCAAGACCATCCAGAGCGACCTCTCCAGGAACTGGGCTATCGAGGCCAACGAGGGGCGGCTCTCCGCTTCGAGCGTCGATATCCTCAAAGGCCTTCCGAGGGAGAAGCAGACGCGCCTTTACGTGAGTCGCCCAGCAGGCCTCTCCAAGAAGGAGACCACCGAGTACCTCAAGCGCAAGCTCGAATTTGAGAGCCCGTGCGACAAGAGGCTCGTCCGCATCCTCGACGACCTCCGCTCGTACATGTCCTCGATGGAGAGAAAGCCCTCGAAGGCCGATTACGAGGCCGTCGCCGAGATACGGCGGATAAGCGCCCGAATCTCGAAGATGTGCACTAAGTGACCACCCTGGGACTTATCGGCGCTTAGACGCCGAATCCAGCAAGTAGCCTATGGCGTATTACATCTTCGATGACGCCATAGCACTTGCCTCGGGAGGCGATGGAGCGGCCATGTCGCTTGAGCCGCATGAGGGCTCCGCTCCGCCAGCTCCCGGGGGTTGGGCAAGCGAGGGCGATGGCCTTGCGCCCTTCGCCTCAGCTTGGCGGGGGATCCCCCGCGCCCCTGATACGAACCTTCGGAACAGCAACTAGGAGGTATTCCTATGAACCCCATGAACAAGACCAGAACCTTGAGCTTCCGCCTTGCGGAGGACGACTATCAGAAGCTCGTCGAGCGCTGCCGCGTCTCTGAGCTCTCGCAGTCCAAGTATCTGCGCTACCTCATCCGCATCCCAATGCTCGCCGAGGCCGCCAAGGGCGAGGTCCCCGACGGCGTCGTCATCGACAGGAAGACGATGCGACAGATGTCGCGGGAGCTCACTCGTTGGGGCTACCACTACAACCAGGCCGTGCACGCCATGAACTCTATCAACTACTACATCGTCCACGACAAGGCCACCACCGAGCTCATCGCTCCCAAGGCCGAGATCATCGAGACTGAGCTCGCGGCGGTGAACGAGAACGCCGAGCGGATCGTCTACGAGCTCGCGCGCATCCAGTGCTCGACGATCATGGAGGCGTGATCGATGCCGATTCTGAAGCCGATATCGGGGCACGGCTCGGTGGCGGGCATCAGGCGCTACCTGGAGAAGAAGAACCGTGCCATCGGACGCGACGTCGTGAACCTCCCGCTCGACGGAGAGTGGGTGTGCGAGGACCGCGGTCAGAGTGCGATCTTCGTCGACTGGGACGTGGAGATGGATGCCACGAGGGAGGCCTACGGCACCAACTCCGAGTGGCGCGGGCTCAAGGCGCGCACCTTCAAGCACTTCGTCATCTCGCCCGACCCGGAGGACCGCATCGATCTCGCGTCCCTGCGGGAGCTCGCACAGGCATGGGTCGGGGCTTACTTCCCGGATCACGAGGTGGCGATCGTCTACCACGAGGACAACGAGGGGCGCATCCCGCATGCGCACGTGGTCGTGAACAACGTGAACCTGAAGACCGGCTACCGCATGCAGACCGAGCATCCCGAGGATCTGAACCGGGCGCTTCAGGACATGGCGCGCGAACGAGGGCTCTCAGGACTCTCGAACGTCATGCCCGAGAGGTCCCAAAAGAGCGCCGAGCCCGAGGCGGCCCGCACGTGCCAGGGCATCTACTTCGGGCGCGCCGAGAAGGAGATCATGCGGTCCGGCAACTACTCGTGGGTTGGCGACATCAGGGCGCGCGTGGCGCTCGCGAAGAACACCTCCCGAAGCGAGGCCGACTTCATGGAGGCTCTGCGCCGCCTTGGCATCGACGTGGCCGACAACTCGTCGAAGGCCAGGCGCGACGACTGGATATACTCGCTCGCCGACGAGCCGACGAAGAAGGTGTCCGGCGAGAGGCTCGGCTTCACCTTCGGCAAGCAGATGCTCAAGAGCCGCTTCGAGAGGCAGTCGGCATACCATCCCGAGCGGAGGACCGAGGGCGAGATACGCCGACGGGCTGTGAGCGCGGTGGAGCTTAACGACCTGCAGGACCTCTCTAGGCTCTCCGCCGTCCTTGAGACGTGCGCGAAGTTCGACATCCGATACCTGGAGGACTTCGATGCGAGGGCGGCCACCCTCGCCCGCAGGAATCAGCTGGGAAGCGAGGGCTTCAGGCGTCTGGCTGAGGCGCGCGTGTACGTCGCCGAGAACAACCTCATGACGCACAGGAGCAGAAGCGAATCCGCCCCGGCATCGACGAGGCGGCGCGGAAACCAGCACCAGCTCGCGCCAAGGACCCAGGAGGCCGAGCAGAGGCGCAACCGCGAGAGGAGCGACAGATGATAGTGAAGGTCACATACGACGACCAGAGGCTCGACGTGTTCGACACGGCGACGTTCACCTCTGCCACGCCCCTGGGAAAGTCGAACATGCTCACCAACTTCGAGGTGCGCTTCGACACCTTGGGCGATGGCGGCCTCTGGATGGCTGCCCACAGCTACCAGGCGGAGAAGATGGAAAGCAACGACGACGATTAGGTGCCCGCAGCAAGGCGCAGGCGCGGATGGGAGTTCCTCCTCGCCGATGCCGAGGAGCTCGGGCACGTGGAGCTCGTCGTGGTGGACGGCGAGGCGATCATGAAGCGCGTGTTCGGAGAGCTGGTGGACCTTCAGGCGTTCGACGAGGCGGCCTACGAGTGCATCGGGAGCTCCTCGAAGGGGCTGCACGCGAGGATCGCCGAGCTCTTCGGGTATCTCAAGCGGATGACGGGCGACACAAACCCGAAGGTGCCGGGAATCCCGGCAGATGTGGTGGATGCAGTCATCTCATCGATCGAGGCGGAGAGCTCGGTGCGCGAGAAGGAAGAGGATGAGCAGGCTGAGGAATGGGGCGATATGGATGAAGCTGGTTGGTAGTTTCGTGCGTTGGCTTATCAAAGCGGTGTTCCGCTTCATGTAGGAAGGTGAGAAAGATGAAGTTCAGCGAGTTGACCGGAAGCGACAAGGGAAAGCTGGCGGCAGTCTGCGCCATCCTGGCTGTGATGCTGGCTCTGTGCATCGCGCTCGTGTCCTGCTCGGGAGACGTAAGCGCAGGGGAAATCGGTGCAAACCGCGCCGTCGCAGACGCTACAGACGGAGCCATCGAGGGCATCTAAGCTCCGGAGGTTGTCGAGGGCAGTGAGGCTGAAGAGGGCTCTTCCGCACAACAAGCAGAGGCCATCGAGGCTTCAGAAGATGAGACGACCTCGAATGAAGATGATGACTCTGCCGATCTGGCTGTTGCGGCATCGGAGCAACCAGCCTCCGGCTCTTCGCGCACCGAATCTAAGAGCAGGAGCAAGCCAGATGGCTCCGCCCCTGCACAGAGCGCATCGCAGAGGAAGTGGGTCGAGGACACCGAGCAGGTTTGGGTCGTGGACAAGGCCGCATGGACCGAGAGCGTCCCCGTCTATTCCACAGTCGAGGTCTCGATCTGCAACATTTGCGGCCAGGACGTCACGGGCAACGTCTCAGCTCATGCGAAGGCCCATATGAAGGCTGGCGAGGGGTCGGGGCACCATAGCGAGATGCGCCGCGAGATCACCGGATACGAAACTGTGAGCCATCCGGAAGAAGGACATTGGGAAACAAAGGTCGTAGGAGGGCACTGGGAATAGGCCCCAAGGGCTAACATTGCTCAAATGTAAAGCTGCATTATTTACGCAAAGGAAAGGTACATTTATGACCGATGCGGAATTGCTATGTTTCCAGGATCAGCTTCGGAACTCGCTGTCAAGCATCTCTGGGGTGGCCGAAGCGCTCTCGCACGTGGGCACCGAATCCAACGATTACTGTATGTGCCAGATGCTTGCGAACGTGCTGAAAGGCGATATCGAAAGTATTGTGTCTAAATGCCCGGAAGAATGGGAAATTTCCTACCCGGGGATCTAGCATAGAGCCGGGAGCCGGTAGTCTGGCCAGTCGCACATCCGGCTCCCTTGATCCAAAGTATAGCCAACAACCAGTTCGATTTCATTAACTGCTAGCTAATCTTCGGGACGGTAGATCAGAAGTCCTCACCGAAAATATCCCGCCACACTTCGTTAGAGATATCCGAGGCTTTGAGCATCTCTCTCATTTTCTCCTGCAGAGCTAGTGGCATTGATGCGAAGTCTTCCCTGATCGCTTTGTCCGTAGTCTCTTTTGCCTTGTCATGGCGCTCTATCAGTTCTTTCATCTCGTCAATCTCGTGCATACCAGGGTTCTCGGTAGCCAATCTCTCGCTGAATTCGATGGCCTCTTGCTCTATCTGAGCTTTTCTTGTGTCTTCTTCGCTCATGTCCTGCCACTTGCCCAACGTTCTCTTGTAGGCCATGTCCCTTTATGGGACAGCGTCACGATGTAAGATCCGATAGCATAGTGACTGATATGGTTGCCATGCATTATACCGAGCTGCATCGGTCTTCCGCTGATATCTGGAATACAATTGTCTCTATGATAAAACTGGAGGATTAGATGAAGAAGACTTTGATTATCGTCAGCAATGAGTCTGACAGGAAATATGCAACCTACCTGCAGCAACTGATAAGCGCATTCGACGATTCTGATGACAAGCAGATTGGAACGAAGGACGGCTCGGTCGATGCCGTCGTTTGGGACGAAAAGCACTACAGGGACAATTTCAATTGCCTGAAATCAACTAACCATATTCTCTTCATCGGCGACAACGAGAGCGCCAGAGAAGCCCGTAGTAATATGAACGTCAAGTTCTATGCCGTCGGAATGAGCTACGGTTGGCTGGGCTCGCAGGCATATATGCTCGTAGATGACGGGAGCCTCAACAAGGACAACTACGGCGAATTCAAGGAGCTCTGCGAGAAATACGGCAAGACCTTCAAGAAGGAGCTCGATCTTCACTTCAGCCCGTCTGAAGCCGAGCAGCAAAACCAGCAAGCGAAGCCAGATGACGCCATCGCCCTGCTTCCTGTTCCCTTGGCCTTCCTTTCGCCTGTTCTCGGGGTTGCGTCCGCTGCCGCAATCCATGGACAAGCTGCGGTGAACATGGCCGGTCAGGCTCTGGCGAAAGCGGGCGATATGCTTCAGGCCGCCGAAGCGAAGGATCAGCAGTACTCGCTTTTGACCCTGATATTGTATATGGATGGGCTGACGGAGTTCTTGGGCGAGTAAGATGGATGCGGGATTCGTCGAGGGATTTGAATACTTTGCGCAGAACGCTGGTGCTCAGATTGCGGCTAACGGCTCCGCAGAGCGCATCGTGTTGGCCGAGGAGGAGATCGCTGCCCTAGCCGAGGCGATAGAGGTGCTAGGCACCAACAAATCGGTGGATTTTCTTAGCGGCGATATTGCCGAATATCTGCTCGCGCATACATTCAACATCGATGCGATTTTGTCCGAGTCCGAAAACCGTGCGACTGTCCCGAGGGTCACCTCTTTCGCTTCTCCGGATATCGTGCTGAACACGGGAGAGGAATTCCAAGTCAAGTTCTATGCCGACGGGGCGAAGAGCGCAAGAGCTCAGTCGGTGACCTATCGGGAGGCCTCTAATAATCCATCCACGAAAGCAGGTGCCGCACATGTCATCGCCCAGGGTGACGTAGACCCCAACAGCCCGATATACAAGGGCATGGGGCGCGTCATACCGAAAGACCAGACAGCGGATGCTGAGCTTTTTCTGGATAGGAAAGCTGCGAAGGAATCCGTAACGAGAAAGTCGAATGCACGGCGATATGTGGAGACCAAGGAGAACCTCACCGAGGTCGTTGAGGATCGGAGGGGCGTCGCCTCGAAATCATTCTCTCGCGAGGAATCAAAACAAATTGCACGGGAAGCCAAAGAAGGCAATCTCAATCTCGAAGACTATGGTATCTCCATGGACCAGATGATAAATGCAAGGCACATTCTGGCGTCTTCTATTAAGGCGGGCATGTCTGCCGCGATGATAGCGGCGGTTCTGAAGGCGGGGCCGCTCCTTGTCTCCTGTGTGGAGGAATTGGTCGCAACTGGCGAGGTAGACCTGGATCGGCTTCAAGATTCAGGAACGGATTTGGCGACGAATAGCGGTGCGGCTTTTGTAACAGGAAGCATCAGCTCCGCGATCGTAGAGGCGATGCATTCGGGCCTTCTTGGCGAATCCGCAAAAGACCTTAATCCCTCCATCGTCGCCAGCGCCACCGTGGTCGCTGTGAACGCAATCAGAAACGGCGTGAAGGTGGCCAAAGGAGAGATGGACAATCGCGAGTTCGCCGATGCCGTCGTCAGGGATACTTTCGTCTCTGCCGTCGCGTTGGCGGGAGGCGCTGTTAGCCAAGCTGCTCTTCCGATGGTCCCGATGATCGGATACTTGCTGGGCAGCTTCGTCGGCTCCGCAGTGGGGGGCATTACATACAACGCTGGGCAAAGCTTGCTCATGTCGTTCGCTGTCGAAAAGGGTATTACCTTTTTTGGAATCGTCGACCAAGATTACGAACTACCGGAATCCACACTTGAGTCTTTAGGCATCGAGGTTTTCGAGTATGAGAGGTTCATGCCAGATTCAGCCTCTATCGATAAGTTTTCTCCAGATGTCTTGCGCCTCGATCCGACGTCTGTCGATACTTACCGAATTAGCTTTCCGAAACGAGGCGTTATCGGATTCGGCAAGGTAGGCTATATCGACTCTCACTAACGCAAAAGAGCCGAGAGGAAATCTCCCGGCTCTTAGATCGTTATACCGACTTTCGTGCCTTAGTCTGCGAACTTTGTAACGCAGGCCGCTCCTTGCATTCGGACAGTAGCATCTGGCTTGAGTCGTGAATCTGGAAGCCATCCGGCTGTCACTCTGGCCTTCCCGCCAGCGTTGATGGGGGTGGTATCGAAGCTGTTCGTGACAGCGATCAGTTTATCTTCAGCATCATACATGCCTACGAGGAATGTGTAGTATTCGGCATCCCTGTTATGCGGATTTGTCAAAACGGCTTCTGCAGCGAAATGGGTAGTGTCGTATTGATAGTTGTCGATACGAGTAATCTCGCCAACCTCCAAAGTGGTTTCGTCCTCAGACGCAGCTCTGCTGTAATCGATGTTGACTTGGATTTCCTGAACTTCGTCCTCGGCTGTCAGAGTCGCATTTGTGCCCGAAAACGTATCCATGGCGTATCCGGTTTGCGACCCTGCTAAGTACTTGGGTGCCAAGTCGACCATATCCGTTCCTGTGATCGTCACGCCGTCTTTGTCGAAGTACTGGAATTCAACCTCATCGATATCGATGGGGACTCTCGATTTGTTTTCAAAGCTCGCATAGCCCATCAAATCGAAGTTGTCGCTGAACTCTTGCTTGTATACATAGAATCCTTTTTGAACCTCTATTGGATTGAGCGTCAACGTGAACGACTTGCTTGCCTCGTTGTCGGCTTCGTCTTTAACCGACAAGGTCACATTGTAATCGCCGAATTCCCCAGTATCGATTGCGCCGGTCTCGCTATCGTAGATATCGCCATCGCAGGTGATGCTGTAATCTAGTTCGTCAAGACCATATTCCTTAGTCCCGTCATCCGTTTCGTCGGTGACGCCTTCGATGTTGTCTCTAATGTAGTCGTTGAGGTTGAACTCTGTCCCGCACATCACCTCTACGTTTTCCTCGTCAAGCCCAACTATTTCTGGAGGCGTGTTGTCGCACCCAGTAAGCGCAAAACACGCCAAAGCAGCCATTAGACCGCAAGCCACAATTTTGCTTTTCATAAGCCCTCCTTAATGTATTGGCATTTCAATGGTATCAGTGGTTTTGATGTTGAGCTGGGCGATAATGGTACATACGGTTTTCGGGTTTCAGCATCGTTAATTGGCTATTTGCGCGTAGACGATCGTCCGAGAATTCCATGTTTGATAGGAGCAGGTGGTAAAAGCGAAGAGCTGGCTTGCGTCGTATGTATCTGTTAGCTGCAAATCCGGCGTTCCGACAATCTCCTCAAAGCCCTCCTCCTGATCGATCACTAATCTCTCATTGCTGGCGTTCACGATGTCTACCGCGCAGACCTCAAGCTCAAGCGTCTCGCCGCTTCGCTTGTAGACGATGATGCGACTGTGTTCCGGGGCGAACCCCTCGTCGACGAAGTCGGCGAACTCTGCGAACGTAGTTCCGTCGGACATATGGTGGCCGTAGACCACGACGAATCTGGAATCTATCGTGCAATCACAGTCTATGTAGGGCGTCCCGTACGCCCCTTGGTCGAACACGTCTCTGTGGAGGTATGCGTTCGGGGAATCGGGCGTGGCCTGCACGATCGGCTCGTCTATTCCCGTGCCGGGCACTTCCACCCATGCGATGATCTCTGCAGGGAGGCTGTCCCAATCGATCTGCCTTCCGGGTTCCTCCCGGTCGCTCACGCTTTCCAACGCATCGATCAGCGCTACGCGGTCCTCTTCCGGCGCGCAGAAGACGGTGACGGCGAGTGCCGTGAGGATGGCAGCTACGATCACGCTCGTGACCCTTGCCGCCTTTCTGATTCTCTTCATCTTTTGCTCCTTGTTTCGAAAAAGGGTGGGACGCCCATCGAGCGCCCCACCCTGCCTGTCTTAGCTCCCGTCTAAGATTCCTGTCGCTTGCGCGAAGGGTCGGTTTAATCCTCGTCGGCTGCCGTCAGCGCTTCCTCTTCTATCTTTTCGATGGCGTCGGTCTGCTTGCGGGAGCGACGGACGTAGGCATAGGTCGCACCGGCGATGCCGCAGAGCAGGATCACCGCGACGCTGGCCGTGACGGGATCGACCTCCGCGAACGCTCCGGTCTTCGGGTATCCCTTTCCAGGATTCTCGGGCTCAGGCACGGGCTCCGGCTCGGGGAAGCTCACGGTCTGGCCGTCGTCGTCGATGTCCTCGTGGGTGGCGACGATGTTCTCCTGTGCGTCCGCGAGCTTCTCGAAGAACACGATGTCGTGGCCTGCGAGCTCGCGCGTGTCGATCTCGACCTCGACGTCGATGGTGCCGTCCGGGGTCTCGGGCACGAACTCGGTCGTTCCCACGACAGGGAGGCCGTCATCGCCCGTGAGCGGGTTTCCGGTCGCCTTGTCCATGAGCATGGTGAAGAGCTTGTAGGTGCTGCCAGGCGCGAGCCCGGTGTAGGCAACCGTGTCGATGAGCTTCACGTGCTCGCCGATGGTGCCGACGTTGGTGCCGGTCTCGGCGTCGCGCGCCTGGGTGGCGATGTCCACTATGGCGACCGTCTGCTCCACGTCGTCGATGTCGGCATGGACCATGTACTCGTACCCCTCGAACTCCATCGTCTCGAACGCGACGAGCGACTTGCCTGCGAGGCCCATGCCCGCGAAGGTGAAGATTACGTCTACAGTGCCGCAGGATTCCTCTGCCGTGAACGTGGTGGACGCCGTGATCTTATTGCCCTCATCGTCGAGCGCGGGCTCTCCCGTTGCCTTGTCCATGAGGGTTCCGCTCACGGTGTACTCGTTTCCGGGGAAGAGGCCCGTGTATGCGATGGTGTCCACGATGGTGAGCTCTTCGCGGGCTTGCCCCTCGTGGGTTCCGCTCTCGGAATCCGTGGCGGTCGTCTTCATGGTCTTGGGCATGTTCTCAAGCGTGAACTCGTGCGTCTGCGCCATGGCACCGCTCTCGTCCCACTCGATCATGCCCTGGTCGTTCACCGCGAAGTCGGTGACGGTCGGGTTTCCCTCCTCGTCAAGGTCGGCGATCACGTAGCCTTCGGGCGCCGCAACCTCCTGGATGTGGTAGCTTCCGTGCTTCGCGTAGGCGAGCGATATGGCCCCGTTCTCATCGGTAGTCGTCTCCTCGTCGAAGGTTCCCTCGTCGTTCCAGACATGGAACACGGCTCCCGCTACGGGCTTGTCGGGATCGAGCGCGTCGACCTTCTTGATCTCGGGGTCGGTGGGCGTGTCGGTCACGGCCTCCTCGTGGTCGTAGACGGCCACCTCCTGGCCCGCATATTCGAGAGCCACGGTCTTCTCGACGATGTCGAGCGCGTAGCCGTCCTTGGCTTTGGCCTCGTAGACCGTGTAGGTGCCGAGGTAGAGCTCGGGCGTGGTCGCCTTTCCGTCATCGCCGGTCGTGAGGGTGGCTACGATCTCGCCCTCGTGCGCGCGGATGGTGCCTTCGGGCGTCTGGATGGTCTCCGCCGCCTTCACGATGTAGACGGACTCGTCCACGGCCCCTCCCGTCCAGGAGTCGGTCTTGGCGACCGTAATGGTCGCCTTCTGGGGAGCGTTCGCAAACTCGATGACGAGCGGGTTCTCCCAGCCGTTGTAGGCCTCGCCGACATGGAACGCCTTGCCCTCAAGCTCCTTCACGTAGCCGTGGGGTGCCTGGACCTCTCTGAGCGTGTAATCGCCCTCTTCGAGCAGCATCGGCAACGTCAGCTCGCCGCGCTCGTTGGCCGTCCAGGTGTCGATGGTCTCGGCCACGGGGTAATGGGAGGTGTAGGTGACGAGGTTGCCGCTCGCGTCCTCAAGCTGGAAGCTCACGGGAAGCGGAACCTGCTTGCCAGTCTCGGCGTCGACCTTCACGACCTTGAGGGGGGTCTGCGGGATGCGGTCGCTCACGAGCTGCGGCGGGTCGTACTGGCCCTCCTCGCGGATCGTGGTCTTCCAGTCCTCCACGGGAAGGAGCGTCTTTCCCCACTTCGCCTTGAAGGCATCCGCCACGTCTTGCGGGATCACCTCGTGGACACGGTAGGTTCCGTATGCGAGCGCTCCCGTCCAGTCGGAGGGCTTGGACCAGCCGTTCACGTCGGCGTTGTCATCCTTGGTAGTGGCGAGTCCGTTCTCATCCACCGTGATGGTGCACACGCGGTTGCCGGGCTCGACGAGCTTGCCGGTCTCGGGCGAGAGAACGGCCTCCTCGGAGTCGTTGTAGAGCTCGAACTTCACCCCGGGCACGAGTACGCGCTTGACCTCCTGCGGCATGTCGCCGTTAGGAGAGTCGTAGATCTCTACTGGCACTTCCTTCACGAGGCGGAAGTCGCCGCGCTTTATGGTGTCGGGCACCTTGGGAGAGTTGTAGGTGTAGACGGACTCCCCCTGAGCGCCGTCGGGGGTTATGCGCACGCAGAACACCTTGGGTTCCCCGCCGTGCCCGTCATCGAGGTTGTAGCCCTGCGGGGCTCTCGTCTCCTGGATGAGAACGGTGCCGAGCGGGATGGAGGCGTCTCCGTTGGTCTGGTAGTAGAGCGCGTCTCCCGAGTGCTTGTACTCGTCGGCGAGGTAGGCGAAGCCGTCCCCGTCGGTCTCGAACACCCAGGTGCGCGCGGGTGCGCCGGATGCCTCTGCCGCATCGGCATCGGCGTAGTCGCCCGCGTAGTAGCGGACGGTGAAGAGGGCTCCCGCGAGCGTGGCGTCGCCCTGCGGGCGGCTCTCTCCCGTATCGACGTCGACCTTGCCGACGAGCATGCCGACGGGGTCTGACTGCGGGATGTCGGAGACGGTCTGACCGTTCACGCGAGTCGTCTCGTCCGAGGCCACCTTCACCGGGTACACGGTCGGATCGATCGCATGCCCCGGTGCCTGCTTGGTCTCCTTCACCCAATAGTCGCCCGGCTCAAGCTCCTCCAGGATGCCCCATCCGTCCTTGTCGGTCGTGATGGAGCCCGCAATGTCCGTGAGGCCCGAGTTGCGGTACACGGTGTAGACCGCGCCCTCAACGGAGTAGAGCGGGTTGCCCTCGCACATCTCCTCGTTGGCCGTGACCTTCACAAGGTCGATGTTGCCGTAGGGGGTGTACTTGAACGAGAGGATGATCTGGGTGCCAGCACCGGTGTAGAGCTGGAACGCCTCGAAGTTCGAGGGAACCTCTGCCGTCCTCGCGGCGATGAGGCGTCCCGATGCGTTCGAGTTGATCATGCTTCCGTCGGTGCCGAACCCGATGACGTTCTTCCTAGCCCAGCTCTTGAAGTCGGCGTTGCAGCCGTAGAGCGCGTACGAGCCGTCGGAGGTGTACGTGTCGGACACGAGGATGTGAGCGCAGGCCGCGTAGCGGGCAGAGGTCATCTCGGTGCCGTCGTACCACTTGTCCGGCCAGAGGCTCGCATCGAACCCGGGGCTGCCGTAGGCGAACCAGAGGTCCGCCACCACCTCGGCGCTGCGCCCGGAGGGGGCGCTGATGGGGCTCTTGGCATAGTTGCCCGGCGAGGGCGTCGCCGATTGGGGGTCGGCGCAATAGGCCATCTCGCCGTCGGCCTCCATCCAGGTGGTGGAGTAGCCGCCGTATGGGATCTTGCCGCCAGTCGTCAGGTTCGCGCTCTCGGCGGCATAGGCGCTTTCGCCCTGCACGCCGAGCGCCCCGAGCGCCGATGTCAGGGCGATG
>CAJURZ010000030.1:0-1501 GCA_910588905.1 uncultured Eggerthellaceae bacterium | reverse complement strand
GGCGAGCATGCAGCGCACTACCTTCGAGGCGATCGCTGCTTCTGTGAACTCTTTCATCTTCCACCTCCTTAGCGCGCGACGGGCTCGGCGTGGCGAGCTTCGCGGTCCTGGTTGGCCGATGCCTCGCGGGCGTCCTTCGCCTTGTCGTCGAGCGAGGCGAGGTAGGCCTCGCGGCCCTTGTTGATCGCCTCCTTGAGCTGCGCTGGCATGACCTTGACGATGTCCTTGACCTGCTTCCCGTCCTCGTCGAGGACGGGGTTCCCGTCGGCGTCGAGCGCGTCCTTCTTGAGCCAGACCTCCTTGTCCGCCAGAAGCGGGATGTCGCGGAAGTTCTCGCCCTTGAAGCGTGAGGGGTTCACGAACAGGGGCGTGAACTGGTAGTAGCTGACGTCCACTCCGTCGATGATGGTGCCCTTCGGCAGCGTCACCGAGTTGAAGGTCTTGGTCTCGCCGGTCTTGCGGTCGGGGTACTCGATGTTCTCCCTCACGAAGTTCTTGTGGACCGTGATGTAGACGTTCTTCTTGTTGTCTTCCATGTGAGTGCTCCTTTGCATCTCTTGTCGATCTCTGGGTGCGGCGTTGCTTGGAGGTTCACCGCGCCCTACTGCCTTACCGTTTTCCGCCCGATTCCATAGGCACCACCTCCTCTCAGGTCGTCTCCTCCATCAGAAGCCGCTCACGATGTCGCGCGCCCAGGCACCGCTCTTCACGAGCGAGAGCACGAGCAGGATGCACATGGCCAGGTACTGGAGCGCGTAGGTGAGCCCGTTAGCGATGGCGTCGATGGGCGTTCCCGTCCCCGGGTTCACGGCGACGATGCCGCCCAGGATCACGGGGAAGCTGATGAGCAGGATCAGGATGATGAGGCCTGCTATGCAGACCGCCCCGAAGCTCTTCAGGTACCCGAGCCCGATCTGGCGCGTCTGGTCGAAGCCCAGGAACGCCAGCGGTATCGGCGAGAAGGCCGCCATGATGTAGAGCTGTATCGCTCGCGCCCAGCAGACGACGAGCGCAACGATGTAGGCGATGAGGACGTCGAGCCAGCTGATGACCGCGACTATCAGGAGAGCCAAGAGCGCCGATAGGTCGTCGTCGCCGGTCACGATGGACACCGCCGTCATGTCGAGGGCGCCGCCCGTCCCGAAGAGGCCCTCCACGCGGTCGATCGCGAGACCTATCACCTCGTAGATCGCCGCCATGAGGTCGAAGGAGTGCTGGATCAGGAACAGGAACACCGCGAAGAACACGAGGAGGAACACGACCTCCTTCACGCCCGGGAAGGATTGGTTGCCGTCCATGCGCTGCGAGATCTCTATGAGCTTCAAGGTGAACACGAGCCCGAGCACCCCGCATCCTATCGGCAGCACCGCGACCTGCCAGACGCCGCGCGCGATGTCGTACATGGAGACGTCGCCAGCGCTCGTGAGCATCGTCTCGAAGGGGGCCGAGAGCACGCCGTTCGCGCCGAGCGATCGCATGACGTCGGTCTGCGCCGCGAAGA
>CAJURZ010000029.1 GCA_910588905.1 uncultured Eggerthellaceae bacterium | reverse complement strand
TGGCAGTGAGGTTCGAGGCTCCGTCATAGGAATACGAGCTGCGAGAGCTTCCCGCTATGACCGAGGTGATGTTGCCTCGCCCGTCATAACCATAGACCTCTTCTGTCCCAGAGCCATCCCGGTAGGCAGTGAGGCGAGAGAGGGCATCATAGGCGAAGGACTCGGTGGCGCCCGTGCGGTCCGTATGGGAGGTGAGGTTGCCTTGAGCGTCATAGGCGAAGGTCTCTGCTGCGCCCTGAGCCGTTGCCTGAGCGATGCGCCCGAGAGCGTCCAGCTTGTAATCTATGGCAAGCCCCAGGTTGTCTGTCTCCGTGAGGGGAAGATCCGCCGCACCATAGGTGAAGGAGCGCACATATCCCAAGGGTGACTGGGCACGTGTCATGCGACCCACGCCGTCATAGGCATACTGATAGACAGCGCCATTGGCTTCTATCACCTGGGTGACCAACCCGAGAGCATCCACCTCATAGCGCGTGGTGGCCCCGAGCGGATCGGTCTTCGCCACCAGGTTGCCGCACTTGTCATAGGCGAAGGCGAAGGTGACACCCCCGGCCTCCTCGTAGGCAACGGCATTGCCCCGAGCGTCGTAGGAGAGATGTTCGGTGTTCCCCAGGGCGTCCGTGTGGGAGATGAGTTGCCCTACCAGGTCATAGGCGTAGGCATCAGCATCGCCTTCGCCATCGGTCACCGAGGTGATGTTGCCTGCCCGTCATAGGCAACGGCAGTGGTGTCTCCCCTGCCGTTCACGCTTGCTATCTGGCGCCCCAGGGCATCATAGGAGAAGCGCGAGAGGTACCCATCCGGGTCGGTCTCAGTGAGGGCGTTGCCCACCGCATCCACCTCGAATGAGGTGACAGACCCGAGGGCATCTACCATCTGGACCATACGGCCTGCCCCATCGTAGGAATAGCGCGTGGTGCCACCGGAGGGGTCGGTCACGGAGGTGAGGTTGCTGCGCGCGTCATACCCATAGCGGGTGGTAGCGCCGGATGAATCCGTCTCGGATACCACACGTCCCAGCTCGTCATAGGTGGTGGCGGTCATCTGACCCTGCACGCTGACATCCAGCACAGCACTACCCCAGAGGTCATAGACGGTGCTCGCACGCCTTCCTGCAGCGTCGATGAAGGATGCGAGGCGCCCTTCCTTGTCGTAGGCGTAGGTCTCAGAACCGAGGCCCTCACCCGTGGCGCTCACAGGCATGCCGCGCCAGTCCACCTCCATGCTCACGGTGCGCCCTGAGGCATCTGCGGCGGATACCACGTTGCCCAAGGCGTCATAGCCCAGGCGCTCTGAGTTGCCATCGGGCAGCGTGATGCGGGTGAGGTTGCCGTGGGCGTCGTATCCGTAGGCCGTCTCGCGCCCCAAGGGATCCGTCATCAAGGCAAGCCGGTTCGCCTCGTCATAGCTGTAGCGGGTGATCGCCCCGCGCTCGTCGGTCTCTGAGGTGAGGTTGCCTGCTACGTCATAGGCATAGGTGCGCACATTGCCCAGAGCATCGGTCACGGAGGTGAGCTGAGCGTCCCAGCCGTAGGCATAGGCGGTGACATTGCCCAGGGCATCGGTCTCAGAGGTGATGTTGCCAAGGCCATCATAGGTGACGCTCGTGACATTGCCCAAAGCATCGGTGACGGCGGTGATGCGGCCTGCGCCATCGTAGGCAAGGCGGGTGATGCTCCCTTCAGCATCGGTGATGGCCACCTGACGCCCGGCAGCATCGCTCTCTATGAGGGAGGCATTGCCAAGGGGGTCTGTGACCGAAGAGGGGCGCCCCGCTCCATCATAGGCGAGGTTCCAAGTGCGCCCTGACTGGTCGAGCGTCTGCACGCGCCCAGCAGCGCTGCGGCCGATCGTGGTCACCAAGCCGGTGGGCGAGGTGTGGGAGGCGAGCTCTTCTGCTGTGCAGGAGATGAGCTCCACGCCCCCATCCGGATAGGTGACAGAAGCAACCTTGCCGCGGGCATCGAAGGTGCGGCGTGTGATGTTCCCGAGCCCATCGGTCTCAGAGGAGGGCACGTCCAGCGCTCCTTCGTAGGCGAAGGTCTCGATGGCTCCGCTTTCCAAGGTGTGGGAGGTGATGCGCCCGCGCCCGTCATAGGCCCATGCCTCCGCGGCTCCTGCTGCGTCCGTCTCGCTCACCTTACGACCCTGCCCGTCATAGCCATAGGTGGTGGTGTTCCCCGAAGGGTCAGTCTCTGAGGTGAGGTTGCCCACCCCGTCATAGCCATAGGTCCACACCCCACCTGCAGGCGTGGTCATGGAGGTCATGTTCGCTGCCCCGTCATAGGAGAATGCTGTGGTGTTGCCGTTGGCGTCCGTGAGCGCGAGCAGCAATCCCCGAGCGTCCAGGGCATAGCGCGTCGCTGCTCCTGATGCATCCGTCTCAGCCACCACGCGCCCCATAGCATCATAGGAGGTGTTGCCTTCGGGATCGGTCACGGAAGTGACGCGCCCCATGCCGTCATGGCCATAGGTGGTGGTATGCCCTAAGCCATCCGTCTCAGAGACGAGGTCGGCACCAGCGTAGGCGAAGGTGGTGGTCACACCATCGGCATCGGTCTCGGAGGTCTTGCGGCAAAGCTCATCGAAGGTGCGGGTGAAGGTGCGGCCTGTGCTGGAGGTTTCGCACATGATGTTGCCGCGAGCGTCGCGCTCATAGGCCACGGTCTCGCCATCCGGGTGGGTCATGCGCGTGACGCGGCCTGCCTCATCGTGAGCATAGGTGGTGGTATGTCCGCTGAGATCCGTTGCGGAGACGCGGTTGCCTGCTCCGTCGTAGGAATAGGTGCCATCCTCGTCTGCTATGAGGTTGCCCGCCCCGTCGTAGGCGCGGCTTACGCTCGTGCCATCCGGGTAGGTGATGCCTGTGGTGCGATACCTGTCATCGAAGCGGTAGGTGGTGATGTGGCCTTCGGCATCGGTGGCGGTGGTGGCGCCTTCCCCATAGGCGAGGGCCGAGCGGTTCCCGTTCGCATCATATTGGTAGGTGACCCGACCCTCTTCGTCATAGGTGTTGCGCACCATGGGCGCACCGGTGGGGTCATACCACTCCGTCATGCGTCCTTGGGCGTCGTAGACGTAGCGGACGCAAGCCCCACCCGCTTCCTTGACGGACACTAGGTCTCCCCGGGCGTCATAGCCATAGGCCACGGTATTCCCATCAGGGAGCAGGACCTCGCTCACGCGCCCGAAGCCATCATGGGCGAAGCGGAAGACCCTGCCTGCAGGAGAGGTGACGCTCTCCATGAGGTGGTTGGCATCGTAGGTGATCTGGGTGGTGAGACCGGACGATGAGGTCACCGAGGTGAGCATGCCGTAGCAGTCGAAGGCATAGAGGGTGTGGTCTTCTGAGCGCACCTCATAGCGGAAGAGGTCAGGATCGCCCTCTTTGGCCCCCTCGGGTCTGTAGGCTATGCGATCAAGCTCGAAGCCTTGATCCCCATCCAGGGTGTAGCCACCCTCCCCATCAGGGTCGAAGTAGTAGCTGGCGCCATCGGAGGCGGTGTAGACGAGGGTACCGGACGCTTCCGCCGAGATGCGATCTGTGAACGACAGCGCCCAGCCGCGCCCGAGCACACCGGAGGTGTTCGCATCCTTGGAGTTGTAGGTGCGCCGGATCTCGAAGGCGCCCTCAAGGTCTGGGGCGGTGGCGTCTATCCCTTCCAGCACGAAGTTGCCGGTGTTCATGTTCACAGGCTCGAAGCCGTATTCGCAATGCTTGCCCCGGCCCATGAGCCCTGAGTCTATGCGCCGCTTCTGGTCTTCGGTGAGCTCGCCGGGGTTGTAAGGGGTGTTCGTCTTGGGGTTGCGCACGAAGATGGTGTTGCCACCCACCACAAGGCAATCCTGGACGCGGTTGTCCCGGGCCAGCTGATCGAGGGTGGTGCCGTAGTGGCTGGCTATGTAGGGAAGCGTATCCTTGGAAGTGGCCTTGTACACGAGGAAGGTGTCAGAGACCGCCTCCTTGCCCGAGACGCCATCCTTCACGGCCAGTGCCCGCACCTTGTAGAGCGTGTCAAAGGCCAGGCTTGCGAACACATGGCTCTGCCAATTGGAGAGCTTGTCCTTATAGCGGGTGGCGTTCGGGATGGAGGCCTGCCATTCGGTGGAATCCGGGTACTTGTAGGAGCGAGACGCATAGGAGATGCCCGTCTCGCCCTTCGGGTCCAGCGTATAGGCCACGGTGGCCCGGGGCGTTGCCTCCCCATCAGCGAACACGCCGTCCAACTGGAGCAAGTTATCTGCATCATGCTCGGTCAAGGTGCGGATCTTCACCGTGGTGTCGTCTAAAGGCCTGCCCTCATCCACTGGATCAGGGATGGTCCAATCGATGGAGAGAGCGGGAGGGTTCGCCGCATAGCGGTTCTGGAACATCTCGCACTGCATGTCGCGCTCGTATTCGGCCTTGACGCAGAAGCCCCGCTGGGGATAGACACCTTGGATCCAGTTGTTCACGCATTCGCGGACATCCCAGTCGATGTAGCCGGGAGATGTGTTCGCCTGGCGGAAGCACACGAGCTCATGGGTGAGACCTTCCTGGTTCGCCCAGGTGAGCCCATCGAAGGACCACGGTTCCACCACTCGATACAATCCGAAGTTGGTGGCCCCTCCCGAATAGGCCCTATGCTGATAGAGCGAGAAAGTGGCGGAGTCTATGCGCGCCTCGCTCATGATATAAGAGAAGTCGTAGTTGATCTCTGCATAGGCCCGGCAGATGGCGTGCCCCACCCCATGGTTATAGATGCCGGTCCCTGTCTTCACGCCATCGTCATAGCCCGCATAGGCATACCCATTCTCACCCACATGAACGTTGCGCCACTGCTGTTCCACGCAACCCAACCGCACCGATGAGGAGGCGATGTCCACTGTAGGGTCTATCCGCACCGGATAGGCGCGGTTCTCGCTTGCAAGCCACTCCCAATCAGGGGTCAGGGTGAGCGTGAGCTTACCCTCGCGCTCCTCAAGCCCCAAGGTGAGGTTGTCGGATACCTCCCCAGCCGCATCGGTTGCAATGGGAGCGGCGATGCCCATGACCTCCAACCCTTCAGCATCCGTGATGGAGCACACGCCTTCTTCGAGGGTGGCATGGAGGCCGTCAGAGAGCACGAGATGCGTATCGAAGGCTTGCTCTTCCACCGGGTGGATGAGCACGATGTCCTCTTTGATGACCGAGCCCACGAGGGTGTATTGCCAGTCGATGCCAGGCCGTGCCTCCGTATAGCGGATGGCTTCCCCTTCTGCCCAGGCGCGGGAGAAGTCAACGCCCTCAGGGATGAGAGATACGCTCTTGCCATCCTTCCAGAGGGTGAGACCTGCGTCTTCTTCCCCGTCGGCTTTGGCGGGGAGCTCTGCGGTGAAGGCGTTGCGCTTATTGCGGAAGGCATCCGGCTCTTCGAAGGGAGCAGAGGAGATGGCCTCTAGGGTATTGTCGATGGGGCGTATGTTGCCTGCGTGATTCTCATAGGCGATATCCGGCCCACCGATGACCGTGGTGTAGGAGCGCTCGGAGAGCTTGACGAGGGTAGCCTCTCCCTCGATGGCCACGGGATCACCTGCCACCTCCGGCTGCTCGTAGTAGTCCTCCGGAGGCAGGGCCGGGATATCTGGAGCGTCTTGGTCAGAGGGCGGGTCTGGCTCCGTTGGCTTGCCGAGGTCGCCTGAGGTGGATGGCTCATCGGCGGAGGTGCTGGCATCTGCGCTTGAGGATGATCCTTCAGCAGAGAAGCCTTCGCCTTCAGGCGGGGTGTAGATGTCAGGCTCCACCGGATGCGGGGCGGAAGGGTCCAGGGTCTCAGCCGCATAGGCCAAAGGCGCCACTCCCAGAAGCGAGAACCCTAAGGCGAAGGCAAGAAGGCATGAGGTGGCAGCAAGGGCACCCTTGCGAATGCGCCTGTTCCAGATGCCTTGCAGCCAGCCTCTCCACCACTGGGAGGAACCGCCTTCGATGGAGGTCTTGCGGACGATGGCGATGGCCGCCATGAGCCATGCTGTACCCAAAGTGGCGGAGAGCACGGTGAAGGCGATGAGCGCGAGTGCATCCGAAGGGATGAGGCTTGAGAGCAGACGAGTGAGCGCACCTACAGCCGATGCCGCCAGAGAGATACCTATCAGAGGAAGATACGCGCCCCGCACTGACCTGATCTCACGGAGCGGATGGAAGCCGTCCTGGAGACCGAAGGCTGATCCCGAGAACAACATGAGAGGTACTGGCGAGAGAGCCAGAGCGCCCAGGGCCGCTCCTATCTCCAAAAGCACGAGCGCTGTCTGCGTTCCCGTGAGAGGAAAGAGGGTGAGATCGAGCACGAAGGCAAGGATGCCATAGAAGAGGATGGCTCCGACAAGGCCCGCGAGGATGACTACTGCCCGAACAAGGACCTGAGGGGCAGCCCGAACGACCTCCTTGACCCCCGGGATGCGACCATCATCGCCCTTCGCCAAAGACGCCCAGAGCCAGCCCAAGGATGCAAGCACGCCCAGAAGGCAGATGACCTCAGCCGCTACCAACCAGAAGGAAGGTGGCCGAAGAGCGTCAGCGAAGATGAGTGCTGCAGAGGCGCAGGCAACGGTGAGCACATATAGGATGACGGATCGGATGCTCGTCTCCCCTGGAGCATCCTTGAGCTTCCCCTGAACCATGATGCTTCCTTAGTGCTTATATATGAATGTGGCGTTATTATATAACAGTTCGCCGATTTTTACAATATATATATTGACATATTCTATGTTTATGATAATAGGCTCTACAGAGAGACCAACTCAAGCATGGGGGATGATAAAAGAACAGCGGCCCCGGAGGGCCGCTGTTCAGAAGCACTGCTGTTGAAGGAGCCTAATCCTTCTTCGGGTCCATATCCTCGCCCACGATGTTGTGAAGCTCGGGATCGTAGACCAAGCCACCATGCTCCTTATGCATGAACATGAGCTTGGTAGGAGCAAAGCTCTCCACGTTCGCCAGATAGATATGGATGAACATGAAGCAGATGAACACGAACATGCCATAGTAATGGATGATGCGCATGCTCATGGCGCCGCCCACGAAGTTCACCGTAGCCGCGAAGGGGCCCATATCCATCACAGGAGCCCAGAGGCACATGCCGGTCCACCACATCAAGAAGATGAGGATGGGGATAGCCAGGTAAGAGAGCTTCTGCGGAACGCCCAGCTTCGCGCCCAGCGGATGGTCTTTCTTCAGGAACAGGTAGTACTTGATCCATTCCAGTGCCTGATGGCGGTTGTCCTTCTGGGGCAGCCAAGACTTGTAGTCAGCGATCTGCTTGCGGGTGCCGCCCGTGGGAGAGGTCTTCACGAAGAAGGCTGCGATCACACGGAACAACATGTTGATGAGCAGGATGAAGCCGCAGAAGATATGCACTCCACGGCAGATGCCCATGATGCCCGCGATGAAGGGGTAGTGGATGATGAAGCCCGTCAGGATCAACAGCACCATAGCAACGAGATTGATCCAGTGCGTCACCACGAATACCATCGGGTGTGCTTCGCGATAATGTGCGAGATGTGCCATCTTACTTCACCCCCCAAGGACTCGTCACGGTCTTGAAGGTCTTGCCCGTGGCAGGTTCGGTGATATGCACCGCACAAGCCGTGCAGGGGTCGAAGGAATGCACCGTACGGAGGGCGTTGATGGGCATCTCCACGTCCTGGACAGGAACGCCGATGAGCGCCTGCTCCATGGGGCCATGGACGCCATCAGCATTCATGGGAGCCAGGTTCCAGGTGGAAGGGATGATGATCTGATAGCCGTCAACGTTGTTGTTGGTGACCTTCTCAGAGTGATAGAGCGCACCGCGCGGAGCCTCCCAGAAGCCCGTACCCTCACCCGTAGTGGTCAGCGGCTCCTCGAAGTAGTTGGAGTCACCGCCTGCGATGGCCTCCATGAGCTCCAGCGTCCATTCCTTCATGAGGCCAGCGATGTAGAGCGTCTCGATCTGGCGAGAAGCCGTACGGCCCAGCGTGTTCTGCAGGACGGAGAGCTGACCGGGGCGTGCACCCAAAGCGACCAGCATGGCGTCGACCTGCTCCACGATGAAGGGAACGTTGCGCTGATAGGCTGCCAGGATACGGGAGAACCCGCCTGCCTCCATGGGCTTGCCGTCATAGGCAGGGCACTTGACCCAGGTGTAACGGTCCTCAACATCATATTCGGTGAAGTCGGGCTCCGTCACGAAGTAGGGAGACTCATAGGTGCCATCACCTTTGTACCAGGAGTGGCCCATGTATTCGGTGATGAGGGGCTCTTCGACATTGCTCACGTTGAGGTCCTCATCCAGAACACCCATGGGCAGATAGCGATGGATCATCTGCTCGGTGTAGTCCCCGCCATAGGGCCAACCGGGACCCTCGAAGACACCCCAAGCGATGTAGCGGCCGCAGCCCTTACCGAACTTGAGGACATCCTGATAGGCCGGAGCCAGAGCCAGGGTGTCCTGGATCATGGTGGTGGAGACCCAGTCATAGATCTCATTCACCAGAGCCCAGAGGTCATCCAGCTTGCTCTCCGTGGGAACGAAGGCGGTGCCGCCGGGGATCAGCGTCATCACATGGGGCATCTTGCCGCCGATGAGCGCTGCCACCTGGGATGCCTTCGCCTGCATCTTCAAGGCCTCCAGATAGTGGGCCGTGCAGATCAGGTTCAGCTCAGGAGAGAGCTTGTAGCCCTCGCCGTTGTCGCAATCGAACCAGTTGCCCGAGAAGATGGAGAGCTGACCGTTGGCAGCGAAGGCCTCCAGCTTCTCCTTGAGTTGATAGAAGTCCGTGTTCATGGACGTACCTGCAGCCGTGGCCAGATCGATGGTGTCCGGCACATTGGCGTTCAGGGAATCCAGCGGATTCACGTAGTCCAGCGCACACAGGTTGTAGAACCAAAGGATGTGCGAATGCAGGAACTGCGCGCCCTCGATGAGGTTGCGGATGAGACGGGCATTGTTGGAGATGGTGATCCCATATGCCTTCTCAGCTGCAATGGCGGACGCATGGCTGTGACTGACTGGGCAGACACCACAGATGCGCTGAACGATCTGGGCAGCGTCCTGGGGAGTGCGGTTCTGCACGACCAGCTCCATACCGCGGAAGCATCCGCCGGAGACCCATGCGTCGGTCACGACTCCCTGCTCGACTTCCATCTCCACACGGAGATGGCCTTCGATTCTCGTGATCGGATCGATGATCGAACGTGTCATTTAGTTACCCACCCCCTATTCCTTCTCGTAATCTTCAACGACCTCATCAGCCGCCGGGGCAGCATGATGGGTGTTCTCTTCGCAGACCTCAGCATCCAGCACAGGGCCGCCCTTCTCAGGATCAGCGTAGACGCCGATGGACTCGTTGGGATGCGCCTTGTCCCACTTGCGGATGGGCTCGAAGTCGGCACCGCCGTCCATGCGGCCGGTCTTCTTCATGCCGAAGCCATGGATGACCAGAGCCGCTGCCAGGATGCCAGTGACCGCCCAGGCCACAGGCTCAGGCTGGAAGTGCAGATCCCCGATGCGCAGATCGCGGAAGCGGTTGTAGAACGGAGTGTTGACCTCTACCCAGTTGTCACCCGGGTTGTTCGGGTTGGCCTCGCAGCAGCCGATGCAGGGGCTGCCAGCCTGGACACACCAGGACCTGCGATCATTCCACAGCGTCACGCCGCAGATGGAATGGGTCTGAGGTCCACGGCAGCCCACCGGATAGAGGCAGTAGCCCTTGGCCTCTTCTTCGGAGCCGAACTCGTAGACGAACTCGCCGTTCTCGAAATGCCCGCGACGCTCGCAGTTGTCGTGGATGGTCTGGTTGAACAGACCTGCAGGCATGGAGAAATCGTTGAGCTTGAGCAGGCTGGGATCCTGGAGCAGGACGACGTCCACCAGGACGGACATGACCCACTCGGGATTAACGGGGCAACCGGGGATGTTCACTACCGGCGTTTCGATGCCCTCTTCCTTCAGGAACTGCTGGACGCCCATGGCGTTGGACGGATTGGGATGCGCTGCGCACCAGCCGCCATTGACGGCGCAAGAGCCCACAGCCACTACGGCGTTGGCGCTCTCGGCCGCATGAGCCAGAGCCTCAGTGCCCACCTCTCCAGCCACGCGCAGGGCGTTGCCGCCCCAACCCTTCTGAACTGCACCCTCGTAGATCAGGATGTAGTTGCCTGCTTCGATGGTCTGGGCCTTGGCCTCTTCCACAGACCAGCCAGCTGCTGCCGAAAGCGTCTCTGAGTAGTTCAGAGAGATCACGTCCAGCACGACCGTTGCCACATCCGGCGTCTCTATCTGAGCGAACGATTCCGTGCAACCCGTGCATGAACCGCCCTCCATCCAGATGACAGGATAGAGATCTCCCGACGTGGCACCGATGACAGACTTCTCGATAGCCTCGGCCACGCGCGGGATAGCCAGCTGGGACAAGCCCGCTGCGGCAGCGACGCCCGCGCAAAGCTTCATGAAGCTGCGACGAGTGACGCCCCGTGACTCAAGGACAGAGAATACGTCTGTCGTCTTGGCCAGATCTTCCATGTGCACACCCCCTCCAGGTGCCCTCGTAGGTTACGAACATGAAACATTCTGCAATCTCCACGAGATAAACGGAAGGCCTAAACAGAAAAACGTCTGCCAACCATGACGAGCGGTCCCAAAATGTTACGTTGAAATGAGGCCGTAACAATCACTGAGCAGAGATGGTTTATCATTCTCCCGCAACCATCTAAGAACAGGAGCGGACATGAGCACCGAAACCTTCTCCATAGCATTCCTCGGCCCCTTCGGCACCTATTCCCATGAGGCCGCTCTCTATTTCGCAGAGGAGCTAGGAGACCCGGAGGCTGAGCTTCTGGAATGCGCCTCCTTCGACGAGGTGTTCGATGCGGTGGACCGAGGCCGCACCATCTACGGCGTGGTAGCTAAGGAGAACTCCTTGGAGGGACCGGTCACCTCCACCCTGGATAACTTCGCCTTCCGCTCGTCCTCGGTGATCTTGGCTGAGAAGGTCTTCGATATCCATCACTGCCTCATGACCGCTCCGGAGGCTGATCTGACCCAAGTGAAGACGATAGCCTCCCACCTCCAAGGGATAGCCCAGTGCCGCCGTTACCTGAATGAGCGCTTCCCCGGCCGCGGCACCCAGGTGACCCCCTCTACGGCAGAGAGCGCACGCCTAGCCGCCACCGATCCCACCATTGCGAGCATTGCGAACCCGCTGGCTGCGAAGCTCTACGGCTGCACCATCCAGGATGAATCCATCGAGGACAACCTGGGCAACCAGACCGCCTTCGCCCTCATAGGGCGCCTGGGGTCCGCCCCTATCCTTGGAGGAGAGCGCTTCAAGACCACCGTAGCCCTCTTCCTGCGGGTCGACCGAGCGGGCACCCTGAACATGATCCTGTCAGAGTTCGCCTACGCGGACATCAACCTGACCATGGTGCAATCGCGTCCCCTGAAGCAGCAGCTGGGAGACTACATGTTCTTCATGGAGTTCGAAGGAAAGGATACGGACCTCTCCGCCCAGACCGCCCTCGCCTGCCTGCGCCTGAAGCTGCGCGAGGTGAAGGTGCTCGGCTCCTATCCGATGCTCTGATCCGGATAGCGGCAACGAAGCCCCCTTCTCTCACCAAAAGCAGCCCTCCTCCGAAGCTCCGGGGATCAGGCTCCCAGCAGATGCTCCAGGAGGATCTTGAGTCCGAGTAGGATCAAGGCGATGCCGCCGAAGATGGTAGCCGCCCGTTCATAGCGGGCACCGAAGCGGTTCCCGATGACGAATCCCGCCAGGGAGAGCGTGAAGGTGGTGAGGCCTATGACCAGGGCCGCCACCCAGATGCTGATCCCCGTCATGGCGAAGGAGATGCCCACCACCAACGCATCGATGCTGGTAGCCACCGAGAGCATCAGGAGCTCGCGCAGATCGAAGGTGTCTGGCGCGTCCACATCGCAGCTCTCATGGAAGGCATCCCAGAGCATCTTGC
Organism: uncultured Eggerthellaceae bacterium; assembly: GCA_910588905.1. Lineage (GTDB taxonomy): Bacteria > Actinomycetota > Coriobacteriia > Coriobacteriales > Eggerthellaceae > MGBC163016. Next base: position 8,253 of record CAJURZ010000029.1, on the reverse strand, counting down.
CTCCCACCAGGGCGAGCAAGAGGAAGGCGATCCAATGGTCTATGGGCTCTATCAGCCCTGCGAAGGATGACCCCAGAAGCCAGCCGATGATGGGCATGCCAGCCTGGAACAGCCCGAAGGAGAGGGCAGTGATGAGCGCTTGGACCCAGCGGATCCGTTTGCTCTGGAGACCCTTGCAGACCGAAGCAGCGAAGGCGTCCATGGACAACCCCGCCCCCACCAGGAGCATGTCGATGATGAACACGGAACGTCCGAGCGCTTCCCTAGAGGCGGTTACTCGCCTTTGAGCAGGTCATCCAGATCTTCCAGATCCCGCTTGAAATCCTTCAGGACAGCCTCTTCCAACTCCGAGTACTCAGCGGATTCCAAAGGCTGGTAGGCAGCCAGCTTATCGAAGATGTTGTCCCGGGTGACGGGCACGTAGCGCTTGGCGGAGAGCCCTGCCTTATAGGCGTCTTCGATAGCATCCCGCGCAGCCATGTAGATGTCGAACCGGGGCATGTTCGCCGAAAGGCGCACCAGCTCTGCCTTGTTGATACCCCGCAGGGATGGATGCCTGCGGGAGATGTCCATCCATATCTCCACCCGCTCCTCAGGGGTGGGGTAATCTATATCGATGATAGTGATAGGCTCAAGAGAATCCAGGTAGAAGGGGTCCACAGCACCTTCGGTAGAAGCGGTGGCGAAGACGTAGACGTTGGGATTCTCCACCGAGGAACGGATCAGCTCCACCGCCTCCCGGGCGCCGCGGGTCAGCTGCATCATGAAGAAGGCAGACCCCTCCTCAGGCAGATCGAAGGAGGGAGAGGACCACATATCCAGATCCTCCAGCACCAGCACACCACCGTTCTTGAATGCATCCTGCATGGCCGCCCCCTTGGGCAGGGCATCAGCCCGAGCGCTGATGCAGAGCACCGGCAACCCCTGGATGTTCTCTTCCATATGCATGTGGACAGCCGGAAGATCCAGCTCCCCTATGGCAGCCATGACGAAGCGATTCGCGTCCTCGCGCACGGGAGAGCGGAACAGAATGGAATCCATGGCGGGCATCTGAGACAGGCCGTGGCGGGCATTGAGCAACTCTACCAGGTTGGCGAAGTCTTCATCAGCGGCCATGCCCAACCCCATCGAGCGCAGGTCAGCTATGACGCTACCATAGCCTGCGATGGTATTGAAATCCAGTGTTTCCTCAGGAACACCCAAGGCCACCTCATCAGAGCCCCCCTCCGCCGCCTCAGTGCCGTTGGTCAGCTTGGAGAAAGCAGGGAGCGATTCGATCAGGCCTGCAAGCGGGCTTCCCGGAGCGGTGCCCTTGATCTTGGCCACGCTCACAGAGCCGCCGGGGATCTTGCTGGTGGAGATATGCTCTATCTTGAAGTCACCGTCTTCGATCCCCAGGAGGTCTTCGGAGATCATCTGAGCCATCTCCTCCAGCTCCTCCCGGGACAGCCCGCATTCTTGGAGCTTATCCAAAGCCAGCTCTTGGAGCGCCTCTGAGCACATCTTCAGCTCATCGTGGGAGAGGTAGGGCTCCATCTTCTCGAAGATGTATTCCGCCAACGACCGCTCCTTGGCAGAGCATGCCTCCGCCCATGCCTGCTTGATGCCCAGCAGAGCGTCTTCCGAAGGGGCTCCCCCATCCTTGAGCGACCGCTCGAAGGCCGCCAGGTAGAGATACATGCCCAAAAGGCTCTCGCCTGATTCGCTTGCCTTATGCGCTTTATCCAGGAAATCCGATACGCTGCCGCTTCCGTTGCCTCTGTGGCCTTCACCAAAGCGCGCGTCGTGGTGTCTGTTATCGTCTGTCATAGCCGAACCTCTCATGCTCATCCGATGCGCGTGTCTCTTTCAGGGCGTATTCTATCGCACCTCGCACCCGGCTTGGGCCAGCCGCCCATTCCCTACAAGAACAGCACGAGAGAGGATCATTTCCAGTCCAGGATATCCCAACCCATCTTGCGTGCATGGGCCTCTAGCTTGCCATCCGGAGTGACCGCACAGGGATGCTGGGCGGCCTCCAAGAGCGTCAGATCAGAGAAATGGTCCCCGTAGGCCCAGCCCAGCTCCCAGTGCCCAGGACCGAAATAGCCGTCAGCGAACTGCCGCAGCACCTCTATCTTAGCGGGCCCTTCGGTGGGCAACCCATCTACCTGGGCCGTATAGCAGCCACGGTCATCTATCTTCATGCGCGAAGCCAAAGCGAACTGGAGCGGATGCTCCATCATGGCCGAAGCGATGATGGGCTCGAAGCTGGCTGACACCACTACCACGGCGTGGCCTGCCTCCAGATGCGCATACATGCTGGCATCAGCCTCGGTACGGAACAGCGGGTCCACCTTGGCATCGTAGAAATCGCAGAGCCGAGCATTCACCTCCTCGGCAGGCATGCCCGCGAAAGCGGAGAAGACGCGCGTGCGCACCCCTTCGTCATCCCGCGGCCGGTTCAGCTTATAGGCCAACCCCCAGATGCCTACGCGGATGAGCTTGTACAGGGAGAGCTTTCCTCGGCGCCCCAAGGCGTTCACAAGCTTCTTCGGGGAAGAGCCGGATATGCACGTGCCATCGAAATCGAAGGCCGCTATCCTGATGGGACCATCCGGCGAAGACGGTCGAAGCGCGGGAAGGAGCCGCTCTGAGGCCAGCGCCTCCGGAGCTACCCGGATGACGCCAGCGGGCAGAAGGGATGCATCCGAGCCCAGGTCAAGGGACCCGATGCGTTCATCCTCTACCAGCCCGGAAGCAGTGCGGTGGCTGTGCTGGTCTGTCATGGGCCTCGCTCATCCTTTAGCGCTCACGGCGCAGAAGCGCTGGGAGATGGTCCTCATCAGCCCTCTTCCGCCATTCCTTCGAACTGTGAATTATACAGTTCGGCATAGCGGCCGCCAGCGGCAAGGAGCTCAAGATGCGTGCCTACCTCTCCCACAGCACCGCCGTCCATGACCACGATGATATCCGCCTGGCGTATGGTGGAGAGCCTATGGGCTATGACGAAGGAGGTCTTGCCCGTCATGAGGTTATCCATGGCCTCCTGGATCTTCGCCTCCGTGCGCGTATCCACCGAACTGGTAGCCTCATCTAAGATGAGCATGCGCCTATCAGCGATGATGGCCCGGGCGATGGTGAGCAGCTGCTTCTGCCCTTGGCTGATGTTGGTGGCATCCTCATTGATCTGGAAATCATAGCCACCTGGCAGGGTGCGGATGAAGTGATCGGCGCAGGCTCGGCGGCAAGCCTCCTCCACTTCTTCGTCTGTAGCATCCAGTCGCCCGTAGCGCACGTTATCCCGGATGGTGCCGCTGAAGAGCCAGGTGTCTTGCAAGACCATGGCGAAGAGGCTGCGCGCATCCTCGCGGCTGAAGCGGCCGAGATCCACGCCTCCGATGAGGATGCGACCACCCTGAGGGTCATAGAAGCGCATGAGCAGCTTCACGAGCGTGGTCTTGCCTGCTCCCGTAGGACCCACGATGGCAACGGTCTGCCCTTCTTCCACCCCTTCGGTGAAGCCCAGGATCACCGGTTCGGCTGGATCATAGCCGAAGGTCACCTCATCGAAGGTGACATCACAGCTCACCTCATCTGCAAAGCCCGTCTCCTCTTCAAGAGGCATCTCCGGCTGGTCCAAGAACGCGAAGATGCGCTCAGCCGCAGCAGCCAATTGCTGGAGCACGTTGCTCACCTGGGCTAGCTGGGTGATGGGTTGGGTGAAGTTCTTCACATACTGGATGAAAGCCTGGATATCCCCTACGGTGATGGTGCCCTGCACGGCCAGGAAGGCTCCCGTTACGGCCACCGCCACATACCCCAGATTCCCCACCAGATCCATCAGGGGCTTCAAGAGGCCGGAGAGGAACTGGGACCGCCAACCAGCCTCATAGAGCTTCTGATTCGCCTCTTGGTACAGGCGAACGGTCTCGTCCTCCTGGCCGAAGGCGCGCACCAGCTCATGGCCTGAGAACGTCTCCTCCGCCTGGGCATTCACTTGACCCAACAGAGATTGCTGGGCATAGAAGTGCTTCTGGGAGAGCTTCACCACAACGCCCACCAGGATGAGGGAGATGGGCACCATCAGAAGGGCTATCAGCGTGAGCAGCCAGTTGATGCTGAACATCATGACCACCACGCCCACCACCGTCACGCTGGAGACGATCAACTGCGTGACCCCCTGATTCAGGCTCTGCCCCAAGGTGTCCACATCGTTGGTGATGCGCGAGAGCGTGTCTCCCGTTGAGTTCTCTTCGAAATACCCGAATGGCATGCGGTCTATCTTCGCCGCTATCTCCCGCCTCAGGCGATAGCAGGTCTGCTGGGATACAGAGGACATGGTCCAGCTCTGCACCCAGGAGCAGACGGCTGAGATGAGGTAGAGCCCAAGAGTAGCCAGGAGGATCTGGCCGATGGTGTCCATGGGGATGGACCCGTAGCCCCCGATCTGGGCGATGGAGCCCTCGAACAGGACCGTGGTGGCCTGGGAGAGCACCTTCGGCCCCAGGATGCTGAAAGCGGTGGAGGCCAGGGCGAAGAGGAAGATGATGATCAGGCGCCCTTTGAATTGCCCCATGAAGGAGATCATGCGCTTCATGGTGCCGCCAAAGTCCCGAGGTTTCTCTCCCCCATGCATGGCACCGCCGGGGCCGCCGTGGCCATGGCGGTGATGCTTCCGCCGCTCGGCTTCGGCCTTCGCCCCTATCCCCAGCATGGCCTGGACGCGCACCTGCTGACGCCAAGACGCGCGCTCCCCCGCCGTGAGCCTATCCAGCTCCGCTGCCTGCATCTCAGGGACATCCGATGCCACGAAGGCCTCAGGGGTCTGCCGAGCGCTTCTCATTGCGCACCCCCTGTCATCCCCAGCTCCTCCTCGGAGAGCTGGGAGAGGGCGATCTTGCGATATTGCTCACAGCCTTCCAGCAAAGACGCGTGAGTGCCCACGCCAGACACCACGCCATCCTTCAGCACCACGATGGTGTCCGCCTCCCTGATGGAAGCTATCCGCTGGGCGACGATGATCTTCGTAGCCTGAGGGAGTTCCGTGGCAAGGCGCTGGCGAAGGGCGGCATCAGTCTTGTAGTCTAGGGCGCTGAAGGAGTCATCGAAGAGGTAGCCTTGAGCCTCTTTCGCCAAAGCCCGGGCGATGCAGAGCCGCTGGCGCTGACCGCCGGATACATTGGTGCCCCCTTGGGAGATGGGCTGGAAGGCGCCTTCGGGCTTCTCCAAGACGAACTGGCTGGCCTGGGCCAGGGCAAGCGCTTCCTCCACGTGGCTCTCTGGCATGGATTCGCGGCCGTAGGCCACATTGGTGTCTATGGTCCCTGAGAACAGATAGCTCTTCTGGGGCACATAGCCCAAAGCCGCCCGCAACGATGCCTGGGAAAGCTGACGGATGTCACAGCCGTTCACCAACACGACCCCTGAATCCACATCATAGAAGCGCTCGATCAGCTTCAGGATGGTGGATTTGCCTGCTCCGGTACCGCCGATGATGGCAAGGGTGCTGCCCGGTTCAGCCTTGAAGCTCACATCGGTGAGCACCTGCTCATCGCTACCGGGATAGCTGAAGGAGACATGGCTGAATTCGATGGAGAGCCCTTGGCTCTGTAGGGGAAGCTCTTTCGCCTGGGGCCTATCCTGGATGGACGAAGAGGTGGTCAGCACCTCATTCACACGGCTGGCGGCAACATCAGCCCGAGGCAGCATGATGGAGATCATCCCTATCATGAGGAATCCCATGATGATGACCATGGAATAGGTGATGAAGGCGATCAGATCCCCCGTCTGGAGGATGCCCTGCTGGATGTAGTGACCTCCGAACCAGACGATGGCTACGCTGGTGAGGTTCATCACCAGCATCATAGCGGGCATCATGAAGCTCATGGCGCGGTTGGTGAACAGCTGGGTCTCCATGAGCTTGCGGGAAGCCCCATCGAAGCGCTCTTGTTCCAACTCCTCCCGACCAAACGCCCGGATGACGGGGATGCCCGTGAGCATCTCCCGCGCCACCCGGTTCACGCGGTCGATCAAGGATTGCATGATCCTGAATCGAGGCGAGGTCACCTTGAAGAGGACTACCACCAAGCCCATCACCACGGCAATGGCCACCACGATGATCCAGCCTAGCGACGCATTGGTGTAGAGCACCATGACGATGCCGCCTATGGCCACGATGGGCGCATAGAGCACCATGCGCAAGATCATGGTGGTCACGTTCTGGATGAGCTGGATGTCATTGGTGCCGCGGGTGATGAGGGAAGCGGCGGAGAAACGGGATATCTCCGCATCGGAGAAGCCCACCACATTGGTGAAGAGCCGCTTGCGCAGGTCGTGTCCCACCTGCGCTCCCGTGCGCGAGGCCACCAAGCTCACGAGGATGTTCAGCACCATGCTGACCGTAGCCAGCCCCAGCATGATGCCACCCGCCCCCAGCAGATATCCCATCTGCTTCTGGGAGAGGTCAACGCCGAGCCGAGCGTATTCCTTGAGGGCCGCTGAGAGAGCCTGCTGGGCGAGGATGTCCGGAGACTCCTTCCCCAAGGCCTCTCTCACTTCATCCACATACCCCTGGAACTGCTCTTCGCTCACGGTGCCCGCCTCCACCGCCTGGAGCATCTGCTCCACATCGACCGCTTGGCCGCCCAGGTCAGGGGCGCCGTGGACCATCACCAGAGGAACCGTCAAGAGCTGATCCAGTGCCTGGATCTGCTCACGCCCCCTCTCAGTGAGGTGCCACCAGCCGTCAGGGGTCTTCTCGTAGGAGGCTTCGAAGAGGGCATCACCGGAGGCGGGGATGAGCTCTTCGAGGAGCGCGTAGGTCTCATCGGACATCTCATCCGTGGCGATGTGCTCCACCCCGGATTGCTGTATGCCCACATCAACGATATTCGAGGTCATGAGGGGCAATGCCAGATCACACCCGACACAGCCGACGAGAAGCAGCACCGTGATGAGCACGGCTAGCCTGTGGCTTCTCAGATAGAGGAATACCCGCATCCCTGTTGAGCGCTCCTGAACGGCGATGCAAGCCTGCGCCTGCACCCTCAAGCTTGCATCCTGTGGTCTGTTGAGTCAGTATCCTAACAGGTGCTCCCAGAGAAGAAGGCGGGGAAACAGGTGAGCGATGGCAAAGTCTGCATAGCCATGAGCGGTGGCGTGGATTCAAGCGTCGCTGCCCTGCTGCTCGCAAAGAAGGACACAGGTTGCATCGGCGCCACCATGGTGCTGGGCACGCCTGAGGATGAGACGAATGTGCAGAGTGCACAGGCGGTCTGCACAGCCTTGGGTATCCCCCACATCACCTTCGATCTGCCAAGGGATTTCGAAGAGGCCGTGAAGGAGCCATTCCTGGATGCCTATTGCAGAGGCCTCACCCCGAATCCCTGTGTCACCTGTAACCGCACCATCAAGTTCGGCACCTTCATCGCGAAGGCTGCTGAGATGGGATGCGAGCGCATAGCCACCGGCCACTACGTGCGAAGCCGGGGGGCTCATGATACCTTCCGGCTGCTGCGCGGAGCTGACCCGGCGAAGGACCAAAGCTACTTCTTGAGCCGGGTCTCCCCAGACTGCCTTCAAAAGGCTCTCTTCCCCATAGGCACCCTTCCCAAACCTGAGGTCAAGGCGATCGCTGAGAAGGCAGGGTTGCCCGTGGCTCATCGGGAAGAATCCCAAGATATCTGCTTCATCCCGAAAAGCTGTCCCGACTACCTCAGAGAGCATATCAGCACGCAACCAGGAGACATCCTGGATGTCCACGGAGCCTGCATCGGCAGTCATGACGGTTCTTACCTCTTCACCCTGGGCCAGCGAAAGGGGCTGGGGGTGGCTTTGGGATATCCTGCCTATGTCTGCGCCAAAGATGCACAGGCCAACACGGTGACGCTCGGCAGCAGGGAAGATGCCCTGACAAATGAGGTCTTCCTGAAAGATCTGAATTGGCTCATCCCGAAACCGGAAGGGCCTCTGGGCTGTAAGGTGAAGCTCCGCTATAACATGGAACCCATCCCCTGCACTTTAACCCCTGATCTTTCAGGCGCGCACCTTTCTTTCCAGGAACCCACCCTCGCCCCGGCCCCGGGTCAGACAGCATCGCTCTACAACGAAGACACGCTCATCTGCGGCGCAGAAATCCTTTGAAGAATTCTCGCTTGCCCTTCTGGATTTTCTGTTTATAATAGCCAAGCTGCTTTACGCAGCAGATGATTTTGCGGGGTGTTAGCTCAGTTGGTTAGAGCGCCGGCCTGTCACGTCGGAGGTCGCGAGTTC
>CAJURZ010000028.1 GCA_910588905.1 uncultured Eggerthellaceae bacterium | reverse complement strand
AGATACGCTCCTTGTTACCGTTTGTCAACGAGAATCCGAAACTTTTTTGAAAAAATTTCTGAGAGGCGTTGAGGAGGGGCGAGCAAGTCCTAGGGGATCTGGAGGAACTTGCGCTTGCCCGCCTTGATGACCGCACCCTTCAGATCAGCCGGATCCATGTTGTACTGCTTGGCCGGAACAGGGACATCATTCACCTTGATGCCGCCGCCGTCTATGAGCCGACGCGCCTCACCAGCACTATTCGCCAAACCTGCCTGATGCAAGAGCGCCGCCAGATATACCTGGCCATCATCATTGAGCGTGAGCTCGCCTTCGAAGACAGGGATGTCATCGGGCACCTCATGGGCCTTGAACACCTTGTCGAAGTGCTCTTCGGCTGCAGCAGCCGAAGCTTCGTCGTAGTAGAGCCCCACCAGATTGCGTGCCAGCTGTCGCTTCACCTTGTTCGGATGCAGGGCGTCGTTCGCCAGCCCCTGCTCGATCTCATCTATCTCATCCACGGGCAGGTTCGATGCCAGCCGGAAGTACTTGACCATGATCTCATCGGGAATGGACATGGCCTTGCCGAAGATATCTTCGGGTGCATCCGTGAGGCCGATGTAGTTACCGTAGCTCTTCGACATCTTGCGCACGCCATCAGTGCCTTCCAGCAACGGTAGCGTGAGGCATACCTGGGGCTCCATATCCAGCTTCTCCATGAGCTCGCGCCCTGCCAGCAGATTGAACAGCTGATCCGTGCCCCCCAGCTCAACGTCGGCCTTGATGACCACCGAATCGTAGGCTTGCATGACCGGATAGAGGAATTCGTGGAGGCTGATGGGCTGACCTGAGGTGTAGCGATTATGGAAGTCATCCCGCTCGAGGATGCGCGCCACCGTGAAGTTGGACAGCAGCTTGAGCAAGCCTTCCATATCAAGGTCCAAGATCCATTCAGAGTTGTAGCGCAGCGTGGTCTTCGCGGGGTCCAACACCTTGAAGGCTTGATCGACGTAGGTTTGCGCGTTTGCGTCGATCTGCTGGCGCGAGAGCTGGGGACGGGTGGAGTTACGGCCGGATGGGTCGCCGATCAAAGCTGTGCCATCACCGATGATGAGGGTGACCTCATGGCCCAGGTCTTGGAATTGGCGGAGCTTCCGCAGGGGGACGGCGTGACCCAGATGGATATCAGGAGCCGTTGGGTCCACCCCCAGCTTGATGTTCAGCGGTACATCCCGCTGGAGCTTCCTCAACAGCGCATCTTCGGGAACGATCTGGGCGGCGCCAGAGCGGATGATATGGAGTTGTTCTTCGGGTGCGAGCATGGCCTTTTCCTTCTGATCGGTTGTTCGGATGGATTCTAACAGGGAACGTCACGGACCGTGAAGAGCGTCCGAGCAAGTTGGATGCGGTCTCCCTCCTTGATGGTCACTGGCACGCCCGCAGGAATGCGGTTGCCATTCAGCTTCACGCCATTCGTTGAACCCAGGTCCATGAGCTTGCATCCACAGGTGGACAGCTGAAAGGCTACATGCTTCCTGCTGAGCCCCTTGAGGCCCCGCAGCTGAAGACCGCACCCCGTGCCAGCGCCCACTACCGTACTGCCCTCCTTCAAGGGCCACGCGACACCGTCCTCCAAGCGGACCAAGCAGGACCCCCGCGGACGGGGCGGCATCGTGGGCTTCTGCACTCCCATGAAATCGAAGCCATAGCCACTCCGACGGTCCCCTGAATGCGAGACCTGTGTACCTGAAGGCGGAAGAGCGGGGCCGCCACAACGCCCGCCCTCCAAGACACCTTGGGTCCGGAGGAGCTCCTCATAGTCTGCCCAAGAGAACAGCAGGCTGCGCAGAGCGTGATCGAGCACATGGCTTGCCAGGGATCGCGCGCGCTCATCCCGGAGCTTCGCCCCCTTCGCGAGGCGCTTCAAAGCCTCAAGAGGGCTGGAGAGGGAGCCTGTTCGCCCGCGAATGGGCAGGTAGAGGAAGCGCAGGGAATACAACGCGGGGTCGAAGAGGATATGATCTGCTTCGAAGGATACCCGCTGCAAGGACAAGCCGTGAGCCTCACAGGTTCGGGCGAGGCTCAAGAAGGAGATGAGCATGGATTCAAAGTGGTCCGAAGCGACCGGAGCGCTCAGGACCTCCGCCAGAGGACGCGCGAGCCCCGGCTGATAGACGAACCGATACCCCTTCCCCTTCTGCCTATAGGAGAAGGGGAGCAACGGATCCGCGCAGCCATTCCGGGCGCATTCCGCTTCAGCGTAGAGGAGCTCCTCGCCACCAGAGCTCTCACCGCTGATCCGAACCCCTTTCCGATGCTTCTGTACCTTGATCTTCATGGGATATGCCTAGACGATGATGAAGGCATCACCATCGACGAAGCCTATCTCCCCTACCGTAGCCGATGGGTCCTGGATCTGACCCGTGCGGCCGTAGATGAGCGTTTGCTGACCGGTATACCGGAAGAATTCCGGTTCGATGGCCTCCATGGCTTGGCAGATGAGCTGGCTGACCTCCTGCATATACAAGTCATCCGAAACCCAGAAGTCATAGGTCTTCCCCGTTGCCGGGAGCTTCGCCGCTATCAGCGTCTTGTCTTTCATAGCATCTCCTTGGTGACGGTCAGAACATGAGGGTCAAGCGGCTTGCTGCGCCGCTCTGCGCGAACGAAGCTCCTCCGCCTTCTGCAGGTGCACCTGAGCTTCCGAGCGCATCTTGTCATGGTTGTAGTCCGCTAGGATCTGAACGCCGCTGGATGCAGCATCTACCAGGGAGGCCGTGCCCCTCACCTGTTTGCCCACCAATACCTTGCCGGGGATGGACGGCCCGGTGGTCAACTTGCCGCCCACTTTCGTTGCGGTCTTGACCCCCATGGCCACTGCAGCCTCTTCCACGGAAACGCCCTTGCCCTCCCATTCTTCGTTGCTGGCTGATCTGCTATCAGACGCCTTGTCTTGGATCCGACCCACGAGATCGGCGCCGGTCTTCAACGCCCCTGCTCCCGCTACCAGAGCTGCAACGGGAGCCCCCGCCGTGACCACCGCGAAAGCACCGACGAGCAGAAGCACCGCCGTGGCACCCAAGCCTACAAGCTCCCACTGAGAGCGCCCCTCTTCGCACAGCCGATACGCCTCCTCTTCCCGAAGGAGCTGACGATCCATCCAAGCCCGCTCGGCGGTGATCAGGGCTTGCCGGTCTTCCTGTTGGTGCGCCGTACTCTCTTCGAAGGATTGCCTTGCAACGATGGTCTCCATATGGGTGAAGAACTGCCCCGGCTCATAGGTGACCATATCCATGACGCATCTGCATTGGATGGCGTTCTTGAGACGCAGAGCGAAGAGCCCCCATTGACCAGGCTCTGACCCGAAGAGTCGAGAACCCTCCTCCTCAAGGGCACCTACGCTGTTCTTGAGCTGCTCCACTTCTCCATGGAGTCCATTGAAGGCCCCTTGGAGGCGAGTGGGAGAAGGGAAGGCGAACGCAACGCCGTCGGGCAGAGCAGACCGCGCTCTGCTCAGGTTCTGCTGGATAGAGGGAATGCGACTGTCCTTGGCAAAAGCCAGCACACCCCGCTTGCTCTCCAACTCGTCTTCAGGGAGCACCGCCGCTGCACCCTCGACGATAGGTTGGCTGGAGTAGCGTCCCATGTACCTCACCGCATAGTCAGACTTGAGCTGTGCGGCAAGGCATTCGATATGGTCTATCAGCAGGGGGTAGGCATCCCCGAAATAGCTCTTGACCACTTCGGCTGTCTGGCCCTTGAAGCTTTCCATCACCGTGAGCTCGCGTACCGCTTCGCGCAGCTTCTCCAAGGCCAAGGTCAGGGTCCCTGAGGCTGGGTCCCCATAAGCAGCATAGCTGTCATAGGCAGCATCGATCTCAGCCATCTTGACGATATACCCCACGCTACCTCCTCTCTCCCGTGAAGCCACCTGTCAGAGCACCCTTTGGTCCATCGACACCGAGGCTAGAACCCACCTTGCTCTGGTAGGTTCTCGCCAATACGTCATCTGCCGCCATGAAGCCGAGGGATACGTGATAGAGAGCGCGGGAATCAGCTTCGATGCGCTCCGTGAGCGTTCGCACCACCTCTACTAGATCCGTGACCCGGTGAGCGAAGGCTGATAGCGCCGGTGAACCCGACCCTTCGGGGATGACGGGCGGAGCGAGGGCCGCCAGAGCATGGCGAGCCTTCTCCATATGACCGTGGACCTCTGTCATCCTATTGATGTTGATCTGGATATCGCTCATAGCATCACCGATCCCGTTCTGCACGGGCCAAGCTCGTGCGCGCTTGACTGAGCATTCGCTCGTCTTGGATGATGCCGGACCTCAGGGCAGAACATGCTCCTTCGAAGCTCTGCATCTTCGCGTCTATCTGGCAGATGAGCTCCTCGCACTGACAGAAAAGCCGCTGTGCCTCCGATGAGGCACGCCCTCCCCGGCCAACGGTTCCCATGAACGAGCTTGCATGGTCACCCGCCCAAGCAACCAATGCGAAGGAGCAGAGCGTACGTCCGATGGCCTCGGCTTCGTCCCAGGCAGCCACGACGAAGAAACGGGCTTCCCGAAGAGCATCCATCTTGCCATTGATGAGCGCGATGTTCGCCTGCTTATCTGCGATACCCCGCTGCAAGCTGATGACCTGTCCCCGCAATGCATGCATCTCCATGGCGCACCTACCATGGATCGAGCGGTTGCGGATGGGCTCTGGGAACATCTATCCGGGCCAATGCTTCCCGGATGCGCTCCAAGGCCTGTGCATCTTCGTCGTCATGGAAGCCCGAGAAATGCACGGTCTTGATAGCCTCGTGATTGCTGTAGATGACAGCATCTCCCAACATGCCTTCCGGATAGAGGCAGAAGGCATAGTCGTAGTATTCGCCCTCATCCACTCCACCGAGGATGAGACCACGGCCGATCACCATCACCTTCTTATTGTTGCCCTCAAGGGATACCACCGATCCCAATGGTACGTATTCAGGCGCTTCGATCAATCTGCGCTCCTTTCTTCCGAAGCTATTACCCCCTGCACGAGACGGCACGATCCTCCTTCCACGAGATACCCTCTGCCCGCACCCATCTTGGAATCAGGGAGCAAGCTGCGGTCATAGGAGATGCTGATGGCGTTCTGGCCTTCGATCCCCGGACCGATCCACACTCCTTCCCGAAGGGTCAGGTGCGCTTTGAACCAGTCCTCATAGCCGTAGCTGGCATCATGGGCGGCATCGAAGAGGATGACGGCCACCGTGCCTCCCGGGACCAAGCCCTTCAGGAAGGCTTTGCACGCTGATGCCGCCTCCTGAGAGCAGCGGCCGAGGAATCCCATGATGTTGGAGATGAGGATGACCGTGGGCTTACGAAGGCCGCCTTGGATGAGACTGGTCAGATAGGAGAGGGCGAACTCGTCCTTCTGCGTGGAGAAGGCACACCCATGCGGTTGAGCATCAAGGCTCTGAGCCAGATCCAAGAGAACGATATCCCGACTGCTCCGCTGTACCCAAGCTTCCACTAACCCGGCAATGAAGGAGGCGCTTGCCTTCGCCTTCAGAGAGACCACCCGAGCAAGAGGGGTTTCCTTGAAGTCGAAGGTGGCCCAACCGAGCGTGGCATAGAAGAGGCCATAGGGCTCCTCTCCCGGACGCACCTGGGCACCCAAGAGCATGCCAAGGGTGACCCTATCGGGCGGAACAGGGATGGAGGGAACTGCACTCTCTTGACCTTGGGCCCAGACGGCGCACGCTCGGACGATGGCATCATATTCGCTCTCCGCCTCAGAGCAGAGCGAGGCTGCTTGGAACTCGCAGAGAACATCATGCACCTTGGCCAAACCGCGCCCGTAGCCATGGGGCTGGGGAGCACCCTGGAGAGAACCGAAGAGCATGACGAGATCAGACGCATCCGGGAGGTTGCAGGCGATGACCTGCCTGAAATAGCTTTTCAGCCGCATGCGCACAGAGCCAGGTGCTTCTCCTACTGCAACGATGAAGATACCAACCTGCGCCGACCCGCGAACAAGGCCGATAAGCTCTTCCTCTAAGCCTGGGAAAGCATCCGAGAAAGCGGCGAGACCGTTGATGACAACAAGAATGGCCGGACAGCCTTCGGCCTTTTCGCAATAGCGAGCGAACGAGCCACCGTAGGGGGCGAACCGCGAGCGCCTCTCCACTATGAGGCCTTGCATGACCCCGAAGAAGCGTTTGATCTTCTCTTCATCTTCTAGGGTCATGACATCTCCCACGTGAGGTGCTCCCGCGAAGGCGAGCAGAGACTGGCTGCCCAGATCGAGGAGGTAGACATGGAGCGTCTGTGCTGAATGCTGACCTAGGGCAGAGAAGAGCAACGCTCGGAGGATCTGCTCTACCCCCGCATCAACACCGCCATAGATGAGTGCATTCCCCTCCTCCATGAGCGGAAGCGTCAGAGCCCCTTGGGATTGATGGGTCGGGTCATCGTAGACGCCTATGACCGGCTCAAGAGAGAGCCCATCGACCCTTGCCTGCGGGAAGCGCTGCCCTATCTCCGTCAGGCTGATAGGGGAAGGAAGGGGAGGCAGCCAAAGGGGCTGAGCACAAACGCCCTGAGCTGCAGCCACCTGCACGAGGTGCTCCGCTATGGCGACGAGCTGAGGAACGGAAGACCGTCCCGCATGTTCTGATGGCAGCTTCACGGAGAGGAGCGTTCTTCCCGTAGACGAGATATAGCTCACCCCTTGGTCGTGTGGAGCGCAAGGATCCTGATCTGCCTCATAGAGCGCACCAGAGTAGGCCGACTGTCCTTGGCAGAAGAGCTCGTTGTAGCCTACCGCCAAGAAGAACCGACCCGGATGGGTGATGCCAGCCGCATCTGGTCGCCTGATGACCTCCTGGGAGTCAGCCGCATCAGCCACCTTGAGCGCGATCTTGAAGCGAGCGTTCGACCAGATCTGCTCATTGACCACGCCACTGGGCTTCTGGGTAGCCAAGAGGAGATGCACCCCCAGAGAACGCCCGATACGGGATGCAGAGATGAGCTCATCCATGAATCCCGGTTCCTGCTGCTTGAGCTCTGCGAACTCATCAGCTATCACGATGAGATGCGGACAAGGCTCAGGCACCCTCCCTTGACGAAAGAGATCCAGATACCGATAGATATCGACAGTGTCTCCCCCGATCATCTCCCGCGCTTCATTGAAGAGCCGCTGGCGTCGACGCAATTCGCTCTGGAGGGAAGCGAGGCTGCGAGCGATAGCCGGACCGTCCAGATTGGTGACCGTCCCAGCAACATGAGGAAGCTTGAAACGGTCGTTGTCAAAGGCTTTGGCAAGGCCGCCGCCTTTATAGTCGATCAGAACGAAGGCCACCTCATCGGGTGAGTAGGTAAGAGCCATGGACAGCACGTAGGTGATGATGAGCTCCGATTTGCCAGAGCCCGTGGTACCAGCGATGAGCCCATGAGGACCATGGGCATCCTCATGCAGATCGAGCATGAAGGGATCTCCTGCAGCATCCACACCCAAAGGACAGGCCAGGGCATTCGAAGCGTTGCTCCGTCTCCATCGGTCAGCTACGTTCAGATGATCCACGTTGGCCACACCGAGCATCTGCAGGAAGGAGAGCTTCGCCGGAAGCTGCTCGGCAGCCCCAGGAACATCAAGGCGAGCTTTCGCCACATCCAGAGCGAACGCCCGGGCCTGATCAAGGGAGATGGGTGGATCTGGCGTGAAGGGCTTGCGGGTACCGATAGGATCATCCCGATCCAGCAGGTAGGCACCCCCTTCACCCTCTTCGATGATGGTGCGGCATTGGGGAGGGAGCTCATGGCAATGCCGTCCGCAGGCGATCACCGTGAAACCCTTGTTCTCTTTGCCGGCAAGGATGTCCTTCACGATCTGCGCTCGGTCATACAGCGCCTTCGAGGGACAGAGCAAGATCACGTAGGGCTTGGCTTCCCGAGCATCGAAGCCCTCGGTGCTCGGGCGCTCTTCCAAGAGCTTCCCCAAGAGCATGCCCAGAGCATTCGCCTCCTCCAGAGATGAGGAGAAGAAGCGAACGTCTTTATCATCAGAGAAGAGGTGCGGGATGTACCGAGCGAATGCCCAAGACGGGGCTGTTGCTCTATCAGCCAGGATGACGACCTTCACATCCCGATAAGAGTGGAGGGCGCAGAGCTGGATGAGGATGTTCCGTAAGAAGCCATCCGTGAAAGAGAGGCTTCCTACGATACCGATGACCGGATTCGCTATCAGGGAATGCGCGAGGGGCACATCATCCAAGACGTGAGCCTCGTGAGCAAAAGCCTTCACGGCATCTTGGAGATCATCTTCCTGGAGGCTGAAGCCGATCTCAGGGAAGCGGAGGTCGGCCTCAAGAGGCAACTCTCCATGGCCAATGCGAACCTCCAGATGATCCCCATGCAAGGGCGTCCGCGAGAGGAAACGCTGGTCTTGCTTCGAGGCCACCTCCAAGCAAGCCTGGGGTGAAAGCCGATTCTCGTGCAAGATGTCCTTTTGCAGTTGAGATTCCCGCTGAAGCTCCGAGCGCACCTTCCCCAGATACTGAGAATAAGCGCTTCGCCGCTGCATCTCTCCTCGCTGGCGCTGCTTGCGCTGATAGCGCCTATTCAGAAAAGGCCAAAGGATGCTCCCCGCCAGCATGGCTACCGCCATAACGAACAGAGGAAGCGCTCGAAGAGGGCTCCCGCCCTGCTCGCAGATGAGCGAGGCCGAGACGCTGGCAGAGAGAACGGAAGCCAACGCCATGACCAGTGAGGGACCGAGGCGCAGGCCGATGGGCGTACTGTCCTCAGGTTCCGGTTGGGGAGGCGCGCACAGGGTGAACCTCTTAGGTTCGATGGAGCGGACGAAGCGCAATGCGGGATAGAAATGGTCTTTCTGAGGAACAGACCGATGCCTATCCGGCATTGCCAAGGGAGGCTCGAAGGGCACCATGCCCGGACCCTCTTCGACATCCACGCTATCTTCTGGATCATTCAGGGAGATGAGCCTCTGGCCGATGGTGATGCGCAGCCCCCAGAGGGTGATCACGTCACCGCTCTGAAGGTGGGTGGGAATATGTTGTTGCAGGCGATAGCCATTGAGGAACACGCCATTCGAAGATCCGGTGTCTATGAGGGAGAACACCCCACCCTGGAATAAGAGCTCCGCGTGATGGGAGGATACGAACGGAGAGGGGTATCTGATGGTATTGTCAGCGGTACGCCCGATGGACAGCCTCATCTCTTGGGAGAATCCGATGATGCGCGTTGTCTTGTCTCCCTCTAAGGAGGGGCGGCCAAGGAGCGTCCAGCGGCCACCCTCCCCTTCCACTGAAAAGCGCATGGATTCTCCGAACGGCACGATGAGACGCTCCTCCAAGGGCGCTCCCGAGAACGCGAGACCCTCAGCAGGGGCTAGGCTCCAACCCGCTTCGACTGCCTCGGCGAAGACGATCCTGGCGCCATCTGCGTCTTGGATCCAATGGACTCCGTGAGCTTCATCGGATAGAGATGCCAGATGAGTGCGTTCGTTCGACTGAATGGTGATGAGCATGGGCAGGGGGCGATGATCTAGCCTCGGAAGCCCGATGCGATGCGCTGGTCCATGTCCTGCATCTCCTGAGCCGTCCTATCCAGGGCCTGGGCGATCTCATTCACCATCTCTTGAGCCTTCTGGAAGCCCGGCTTGAGCTCACTGGTGTAGCGGTCAGCATAGGACCGGCTTGCCTCACCCTCCCATTCTTCCTGAAGCTGGCCTAAGAGGCGATCCATGGATGAGATGGACTCACCGATCTTGGAGGCTTCGTTGCGGAATTCGTTCGCACGACCCCGCATCGTGTCGGGACTGATCCGGATATTCGCCATACTGGTTCCTTTCTCTTGATGAACAAGGCCCCTTGCCTTGCTATTCCTTCTTTCGAGCGCGCAACCGCCCAAGGAAGAGGACGATCATCCCCGCTGCGCTGGCTCCGAGGACCACGCAGGACATGAGGAGGGGGTCTCCCATCCAGCGAACCCAAGGATCGGGATGCACGAAGAGAGCAGGGGAATCCTGTACTCCCCTATTGCCCGCCCAGTCGTAGGCTTCCACCGTGACGACCTGATCACGGGTGTCCTCGTAGACGATGACCTTCTGTTTGCTAGGATCTGCGAGAGCGTCGGCATCCAACGTCCTCTCTTCCTGACCGTTGACGAGCACGCGAGCATGATGGAGCTTGCCGTTGTCCTCTACGGCGAATCCTACTTCATGGAAGCTGTCAGAGTAGGCCTGCTCAGAGCATCCGCTGAAGGTGATGAGCGGCGCTGTATCGTCTACAGCGAACCGCACCTCCAGAGGCTGTGCCCTATCCACGCTCTTGCCATGCAGGGTATTCATGGAGGCATTCCCTGCTTCATCGGTGGAGTGCAGCGTGACCTGATAGGTACCATCAGCAGCGAAGGCGCTCTTGGGAATCACGTACTCGTAGGCAGGCCACCCCGAAGCATCCTTAGCAGCAAGGAAGTAATCCGTTCCCTGCATGAGGGTGCGATTGATGGGTCCTTTGGCAAGGGAGACCATCACCTCATCCTCATCGATGCCGCTGGGGTTCACTTCGGTGATGCGTACGTCCTGCACCTCTTCAGACCGGAGATACCCTTGATCAACCATGGCCTGGGTCTCTCCATCCAAAGCATAGGTTGACCCGAATCGATTCACAGACCAAGCGATGGTCTTCGTGGTGACGTTCCCTGCCATGTCTTGAGCATGGACCTCGATCTGATAGATATCATCATGCTCAGGTTCAGCAGCAGGGCTCTCGCCGAAGAGGAACAGCTCTGTCTCAGAGAGGGAAGAAACCAGCTGATAAGGATTCGTGGAGGAGCCCATTCCCACAGGCTGGATCTCTGCAGTGGAACCTGGATCGATATGGACATCGGCAATGGTCACTGCTACCTCGCACGGCCCCCGGTAAGCATAACGCGAGGCATCCAGATCACCACCAACCTGAACGGTGACCTTCGGCGCTTCAGCATCGATGATGAAGTCCGGAATGTTCACGGAAGGAAGGGGATTACCAGCCAGATCAGCCCCTTCCACCGTCATGCTATAGATCCCAGGCCCCGGAAATGAGACAGTGCGAATGTGGTCTTCGCCTTCGCTCGTCCATGGACTCAGCTGGGGAGGGGCAGCATCCGTCTCCTTGTCAGCTTGGGCGGCAGGCTGAATGGATATGAGACTCTCTGAGAAGTTGCGCTCTCCCACCGAAATGGTGGCAGTGCGAGGTGCTTGATAATAGATGCCATTCTGGGCATCATCGTTATCGAAGGTCACTGAGACGACGGGGGCCGTTCGATCCACCGTGAACTCGGTGAAGAAGGGCTCTGATGACCTTCCGACCAGGTCCGTGGCCTGTGCCCTGATGCTGTAATGGGCATCTGCGAAGAGGTCATAGAAAACATACCAGTCACCATCTTCTCCCTGCTGAAAGTCCTTGGCTTTGTAGACATGGGTCTGATCGTCTTCGGTGATGGATGCGATGGCCTGATCCGAGTCATAGTCTTTGATATAGCGAAAATGGGGTTCGGTGACCTTGAATGTCGCCGTGCGGCCTTCGCTGAGGTAGCTCCCTTCCGAGATAGCCTCCCCATCGAAGGTGACCGAGAGCTGCGGCGCACCGGCATCCGTCACGAGCGCCATGACCTCAGGGGGGATCTCCTTGGCTCCCGCCATAACAGGATCCGCTCTGTTCCCTGCTTTGTCCTCCACATAGGCCCGATAGGAATCAATGGCGGTATCCTGGTCTCCATCAAGGGCGAACTCCATGATGCCCTGCTCGTCATCCTCACCTGAGATGGCAATGCCGCTCTTGACGTGGGTCTGACCGGAGACGCTATCCCGATATTCGATCCGCGCATCCCGCGCCGACAACCCCGCGACCTTCGGTTGAGGTATCTGATCGGTTGCCCGAGGAGCTTCGCTGCTGTGCTCGGGAGCGGACGGATCCACGACGCCCACGGTGACCCGAGCGCTCGTCTTGAAGAACCAGAAGGGGCCCTCATCCCGATGCTCTCCCTCAACCGAGAACGCTGTTATCACCGGTGCGGTTCGGTCGATGTTGTAGCCGATATCAGCGATCTTGGTGACCACGCCATCACCATCAAGGGCATAGAGGACTCCATCGCTATAGGACCCTTCGGCGCTATTCATCGTCACGGAATCCTGGAAGGGGCCATCGATCTGCTTGGCTAGCTCCCACCCTGGATAGGATGCCGTGATGGCCTCAGCATTCGTCCAGCTGTTCTTGCCAGCTCCCTGAGAGAGCAACCCTTCCGGCGCCTGGCAAGACGCCATGGGTTCGACCCATATCTGCGAAGGAGGATCTGCGAGTTCGTACTTCTTGCTCAGAGCCTCGCTCAACGTGAAGGAGATATCCACTGTGAAGCCGGTGGCCGCTACGGATGCGAGAGAGGGAGGATAGCCATCCCAGGAAAAGGAACCGAGGATCTCTTCTTCGCCATCCTTGATATCAGCTTGATCGAAACCGGGGTGCTCCTTGATGGCGGCTTCTACCGCGGCCCTTCCGCGAGCTTCTTGGATATCCTCATCTATCCTGAACGCAAGAGGGTCAACGGTAAGATCTTCAAGCACCGCCTTCGATTCCTCTTCAGGTGCCTCCCCTGCCCCTGGATCCTCTTGCCCATCCCCACCCCGGCCTTTGTCTACTCCTTCACCCGCATCTACCTGAACCCCATCAATCCCCAGGCCCGGCGTTGTTGGCCAAAGGAAGGCGACCATGCAAGCAGCTAACAGCAAAGCGACGCCTTTGCAGACCAGGCTCCTTACCTTGACCATGCTATAACCCCTTCCTGCATCCTTGAACCGCTCTGTTCTCTGTGACCCTTTCGCTCTCTTCTTCAGGCAGGATGCAGGTGGGTGCATCCTCATCCCCTTCCCGGGGAGCCGCGCTCCGCGCCCTGCGGTAGCCGCCTTCGGACCTTTGCCTCTGTGGGACCCTTGCTGGCCTATGGCGCAGGAAGCGGATGGCGTAGATAACATCGAGCTTCACGAAGATGATGGCCGCTGCCACCGCAGCACACCCGGCAAGCGCGAAGCAAGCCACCGCCGCCCCAAAGAGGAACCCTTCCATGTCATCACCTGCCCTCTACGGCCGCTATGCCTGGATAGGCCGTAGCCATCTTCGTGGCTGTCTCATTCCGAAGCCGCTCGAGCGTCTGGTTCCGAAGCTGCTCGTTCGCCTCAGTCGTGAGCTCTAGAGCTGAAAGCTGATCGCCGACGCTTCGTGCCAAGGCCGTCATGGCCTCTTCGCTCACACCCCCGATGCTCTTGAACTTGCCGAGGTACGCCTCAAGGGAGTTCACGATGAGCACGCAGCTATCCAGCTGCACGATCTCAAGGGGCTCCTGCTCGATGCGCCCGGCAAGGGATTCCAGACTCTTCCAGAGACCTTGGTAGAGCTCCTTATCTTCATCCCCCTGCATCACTGCAGCATCTATCCCCGCGACGAAGGCAGCGATGGTGGCGTGATCCTGGGCGGTTGCATGATGATCGAAGGAGGCATCTTGGGCAGCGTTGGCGAAGTGCTCAGAAGAAGCCTTGATGCGCGTGATCTGGTTATCCTCATAGGTGCCCGTTTGACCGTAGCGATAGAAGTACCAATACAGGCGCCCAAGCTCATAGGAAAGCTCAGAGAAGCGCGGAGAAGCTTGAAGGGCGATGAGGTTCTCGTGATAGACCTCATCGAACTGCTGCTTCTCTTCGGGAGTGAATTGGCCATCCAGCTTATAGCTACCGATGAGCCCCTTATAGGCATCGATGACATCAGGGCATTCTCTGATGGCGGCGAGGTATTCCTCTTGCGCCCCCGGCGGATCAGCTTGGACGTTCGCATCCGCCACATCCATATGGTAGCGATAGCTCTGCGTGACCAGGGCCTCTCTGATACCCAAGCAAGCGAACCCCGAGATGACCAGGAGGACAGCCAGAACGGCCACCGTTCCGAAAGCGATGACCCGATGGCGCTGGGTTGCCTTGTAGGCCCGGGTGAGCTCTGGATAGACCTCCAAGTCAGCCGCGAGCTCCGCGCAGCTTTGGTAGCGGCATTCCCGGGACAGCTCAGTACACCGCGGGATGATGACATCGGCGAACCCTTCCCCCACAGAGGGATTGAGCGTTCGCACGTCAGGAAGCGGGAACTCCACTGGCGGAGGGGTGCCCCCGAGCAGATGCCAGAGGGTAGCTCCCAGGCCATAGATATCAGCCCGCTCGTCCGTTTGCGCTTTGCCGTACTGTTCCGGAGCCGCATATCCCGTAGTGCCAAAGGCCACGGTATCCTGCCGCTGCTTCTCCTTGTATTCCCGGGCCACCCCGAGATCGATCAGCTTCACATACCCATCCGGATGAAGCATGATGTTGTTCGGCTTCATGTCTCGATAGATGATGGGCGGATCTTGCCGATGAAGATAGCTGAGGGCATCGCAGATCTGGAGCATCCAGCTTTGGACATCCTCTTCCTTCTGCGGCCCTCGCTTTTGGACGATCTTGTCGAGAGACTCCCCTTCCACGTGATCCATGACCACATAGATGTGATCCGCGGTCTTCTCGATATCAACGATGCCCACGATGGCCGGATGCTGGAGCCTTGAGAGAAGCTCGGCTTCACTGGTCAGGGTTTGCTCGATGGGACGGCCTGCCGGATCAGTGGCGAAGCGATCTACCTCTTTGACCGCCCATTGCTTGTTAGGCAATTCCATATCCCGCGCTAGGTAGACCCGGCTCATGCCTCCTTCTCCGATGAGCGCAAGGATCTCGTACTTGCCTTTGAGGACATCTCCGCGCTTGAGGCCTCCTGGCTTCCGGGATGCAGGCTGAGGGAAGCGCCCGGGAGCCTGTCCCTCTTGAGCGTAGATGTTCCTCATGGCACCTCCTCGTGCTGCATATGCATAGCTTCGTTTCACAGAATGACGATAATCTATAGCACGATGCGGCGAAATGCAACATATAGATATCTTCAGATATCCACTGGGAATCTACCCTGTTTTGCGCTGATCCTGCACGATCCCAGACTAGATCCGCTCCGTTTCACACGGAATCTGTACGATCTCAAACGGGATCTGCACGGTTTCGCTCGGGATCTGCACCCATGCGAACGAAGGGAGCGCTCTGACCCTATGGGCGTGCGAAGAGCAGTGCCCATAACAACAAGGGCAGGCTATCTCTGTGCCTGCCCGTGCGAATACGTTGGGTTCTCTGGCTTGAGTGGATCCTAGAGGGTGCGGATGACCTCCGCGATGGTCTCGGCGTAGGTGCGAGCAGCATCATCGTCCTTCGCCTCCACCATGACTCGGATCACCGGTTCGGTACCTGAAGGACGCAGGAGCACGCGACCATCGTCACCCAAGGCCTCTTCAGCAGCGCGAACCGCCGCCTTCACCTGGTCATTCGCCATGACGGCAGCCTTGTCGGTCACGCGCACGTTGATGAGCTCCTGGGGGAACTTCTGCACCACGCCGGTCGCCTCTTCCACCGTCTTGCCGCTCCGTTTCACCGCAGCGATGAACTGGACGGCAGTCATGAGGCCATCCCCTGTAGAGTTATGCTCCAGCAAGATCATATGACCCGACTGCTCACCGCCGATGGAATGACCATGTTCGCGCATCTCCTCCAGCACGTAACGGTCTCCCACCTTCGTCTGCACCACGGTGATGCCCGCGTCGCGCATGGCATGGACGAACCCGAGATTGCACATGACGGTGGTGACTGCCGTATCATTCGCCAAGCAGCCACGCTCCTTCATATCAAGAGCACAGACCGCTTCGATGACGTCACCGTCTATCTCAGCTCCGGTGGGAGAGACGAGCATCACTCGGTCAGCGTCCCCGTCATGGGCGATGCCGATGTCCGCCTTCGCTTCGCGCACCAGATCCTTCACGGGCTCAAGATGGGTGGAGCCACAATTGACGTTGATATCGAAGCCGTCATAGTCATCATTGATCACATGGACGTCTGCCCCCAGGCGACGCAAGGCCTCCGGGCTGGTCTCCGAAGATGCGCCATGGCCCGTATCGATGGCGATGGTCATGCCCTCGAAGGTGATCCCCTGGTCACGGACGGACTCGACCGCATGGGTGATGTAGATCTCCTGAGCATCCTTCAGCTGCACCGTGAAGCCCAGATCTGAACCGGAAGGCGTCTCCTCTTCGGAGCCTTCAAGACCACCCGCACGAACGAATTCCTCTATCTTATCCTCCATGGCATCCGGCAGCTTGAAGCCCTTCCCGTCGAAGAGCTTGATGCCGTTGTACTCCGGCGGGTTATGGGAGGCTGAGATGACGGCACCCCCCGCCGCCGCTAGGCGACGCACCAGCAGCGCCACGGCCGGTGTGGGGATGACCCCCGTCAACAGCGCCGTACCGCCCGCGCTCTCGATACCCGCCACCATGGCTGCCTCCAGCATATCTCCAGACAGGCGCGTGTCCTTGCCTACGACGATGGTCTTGCCGAGGAAGACCACGGCGGCCTGCCCCAACCGATAGGCGATCTGATTCGTGAGCTCTGTGTTGGCAACACCGCGCACGCCGTCGGTTCCGAACATCCTAGCCATGCTATCTCCCTCTGTTGATGTGATCTTGTTGGATGACCGGCGCGCCTTGAGGCCGCTCTTCCGGTGTCATGCGGGCATTGAGCTCCGCTGCCAGCTCATCTTGCGCGATGTCGAAACGAGCCAAGAGCACCATCAGGTGATACACCAGGTCCGCCGCTTCGTAGCGAAGATGATCCCGCTGGTTTGCTTGATCGGCACTGCCTGCAGCGAGCTGCGTCTCCTTGGCAGCCAGACAGGTTTCCAAAGATTCCTCCCCTACCTTCTTGAGGAGGGCGTCCAACCGGCCTTCCAGCAACTGATGGGTATAGCTCTCATCCGTAGCGGTACGCCGGGCTTCGATAGTGGCGGCCAGGGCGGTGAGCGTCCGGCCGATCTGGGATTCATTCTGCATGGGCGTATTCTATATCAATGGCGCCGATGGGCTAGAATCTTTTCCATGAACACCACTACCGAAGAGAGCCTGTCCCGTACCCGGCGCCTGTTGGGCGATGAGGGTCTGAAGCGGCTGACCCAAGCTCGGGTGGCCGTCATCGGGCTGGGAGGGGTGGGGTCTGCCTGCGCGGAATCCCTGGTCCGCGCCGGGATAGGCAGCTTCCTCTTCGCTGATAAGGACGTAGTGGATCCCAGCAACATCAACCGCCAGGCCATCGCCTTCTTGAGCACGGTGGGCCAGCGCAAGGTGGATGTGATGGCGAAGATGGCTCAGGATATCAACCCCGATGCCCACGTGGATACGCTCTTCGCCTTCGTTCTGGAAGAGACCATCGAAGAGCTCCTGGAACCCTTCGCCCGACCGGACATCATCGTGGATGCCGTAGACACCTTGACCGCGAAGGCGGCTATCGCCCGCTATGCCCTCTCTCAGCGGATCCCTGTCGTCTCCGCCATGGGCATGGCGAACCGGTCGGATCCCACAGCTCTGCGGTTCGCAAAGCTGTTCGAAACGGAAGGGTGCCCCTTCTGCCGAGAGCTGCGGAAGATCTTCCGCTCTCGCTCGCTGGGGGATGTGGATGTGCTGTATTCCACGGAACCGCCTGCGAAGGTGAGACCTGCTGAAGGGGCAGCTCGGAGCGAGAAGACGGAACTGGGGACCTATTCCTACATGCCGCCGGTGGCGGGGCTCATGCTGGCAGGCTTCGTGACCCAGCATCTGCTGAAGGGGTAACGCTCTCGGCTGAAAGGCGCTCCGCAGGGTGTGCTGCCAGAGGACTCGACCTGGGCGGTACAATGGCCCTCATCCATTCACGACCAAGGAGGAGCGCATCATGGCGAATGCGAGCGAAGCCCCTATCGTAGGCATCATCATGGGTTCAGAGTCCGATATGCCCGTCATGGAAGCCTGCATGAAGCAGCTGGAAGAGTTCGGCATCCCCTATGACTTGAAGGTGGCAAGCGCCCATCGCAAGCCCAACGTGGTCCATGAGTGGGCTGGAAGCGCACGGGAGCGGGGACTGCGGGTCATCATCGCAGCGGCCGGGAAAGCGGCGCACCTGGGAGGGGTGGTGGCCGCCTTCACGCCGTTGCCGGTGATCGCAGTGCCCATGAAGACCAGTGATCTAGGGGGCCTGGATTCACTGCTCTCCATGGTGCAGATGCCCAGCGGCGTGCCCGTAGCCACCGTGGCCATCAATGGCGCGAAGAACGCAGCTATCCTGGCAGCTCAGATCATCGGCTGCGGCACCGATGCCCCGGCGCACCATGCCATGGATCAGGTGATCGCTCTCAAGCGCTCCATGGCCGAATAAATGAAGAAGGGGCGGACTGCTGTCCGCCCCTTCTCAAAGGATCCGATCAGAAGGATCCGCTTAGATGCCCGGAGTAGCGTAGACGCTGATCGTGGCGTACTGCACGATACCGGGAATGGTGATGGTGTAGGTGGTCGTAGCCACGTTGTTCTCTTCCTCGGCCTGCTCTTCACCTTCAGCAGGTGCCTCTTCGTCCTCAGAGGGCTCAGCGTTCTCAGACTCGACCGGGTTGCCATCCTCATCCAGCGTACCCGGCACTGCTCCCTCGGTGGCCCCAGTGATGATGGGGGTCATGGACGGGTCCAGCATGATGCTCATGGCCGTGCCGCCGCAGAGGATGTTGCCATCAGCGTCGCGCAGGATGGCTACCACATGGGCATCCTTGCGGTTATCCAGAGATGCCGTAGCGTCAGAGGAATCCGTCGGACCCAGGTCAGCGGAGATGTCACCCGTGATGGTCATGGTGCCGTTCTCTTCGGTGACCTCAGTCTCAGACAGCTGGAAGGTGCTGTTCAGCTCTTCCGGAGTCTCCTTGGTGGATGTCCAGTTGACGTACTCCATCAGCGGCTTCACCTCGAAGCGGGCAATGGGAGTAGTAGTATCGGACAGGTACGAGGTGCCCGCAGCTGCGGTGGTGATGCCCGGATAGACCTCCTGCAGCGTCTCACCGCCGCCGATCAGCATCACGCCGTCTTCGCTATAGCCTTCGATGGTGAAGGTGACGCTATTGGCCACCCAGCCCTCGTTGGGATTCTCAACGGTGAAAGCATAGCTGACCGTCTGATCCGGCAGGACCGTGTAGCCCACTTCCGTGACCTCTAGGTCTTGAGCGTTGAGCTCTTGGGTGGTCTTCTCGACCGGCGCAGCATCCTCTGCAGATGAGCAGCCAGTCACCGCGAACAGCGCACTGGCAAGCACGCCCGCAGAGATCACGGCAACGAGCTTCTTTGACAGCTTCATGGGAAATGCTCCTTCTCTCATGGTCATCGTGTCCAGGATTATACGTTACTCGTCTTGGCTCTCATCAGCGGATTCTGAACTGTCATCATCCACATCCGTGATGGAGATCCCCAGCTCACCCAGGCCGCCTACAGAACCCAGGAGCGCATCCAGCTCTTCCAGGTTGCGCTTGTAGGAACGCGGGGGCAGGGATTCGCCCAGCATCTCTTCGCCATCGGTGTTGAAGCTCGGCGGCTCGTCCCCGCCGATGAGGATGGTGTCATCAGGGGAGAACACCATATCCAACAACTGGGACATGTCATCAGAAGAGGCGGTCAGGTCATCCTCTATCACATGGAGCAGGTTGTGCTCCTTGAGCCCGGCCTTCAGCTCTTCCATGGCCTTGCCACCGATGCCCTCGATGCGCAGCAGGTCATCTTCGGTGTGGCCGATCAGGTTCGCCACCGTCTCGATGCCCGCTTCGGAGAACTTGTTGGCCCAACGCTGGGAGACTCCCAGGTCATCCAGGATGTAGAGGCGTGCCTCTTCCTCAGACAGGTTGTGACCGGCATGCATCCGCGCGAAGCCGTTCAGGTAGCCACCGTAGGAGCCGCCGAAGTATTCGCCATCCAGCATGAATTCATCGCGCTGGGGGATGAGCTCTTCTATCTCGCGCAAAGCATCCGGTGCGTACTCCGGCAGAGCCTCGCCCTTCTCCGCATTCTTCTGGATGGGAGCGCCCTTGTAGGTGAGGCGCACATCGCGATAGCGGTTGAGGCCGGTACCCGCAGGGATGGGCTTGCCGATGATGACGTTCTCCTTGAGGCCATCCAGGTGGTCCGTCTTGCCTTCGATGGCCGCATCCGTGAGGACGCGCGTGGTCTCCTGGAAGGAAGCGGCGGACAGCCACGAATCCGTTGCCAGGGAAGCCTTGGTGATACCCAGCAAGAGCGGCTGACCCACCGGCGGCTCTTGGCCGTTGGCGATGAGGTCGTTGGCCACGCGCTCGAATTCGAAGCGGTTGACCTGACGGCCGGGAAGCAGGTCGGAATCGCCCGCATCCAGCACGGCCACCTTGCGCAGCATCTGACGGGCGATGACCTCGATGTGCTTATCGTTGATGTCTACGCCCTGGCTGACGTAAACGCCCTGCACCTGGCTGACGATGTAGCGCAGCGTGGTGTTGGGATCGGTCAAGCGCAGCAGGTCGTGGGGGTTCACGGAACCCTTAGTCAGCTGCTGGCCTACGCGGACCTCGCAACCGTCCACCACACCGGGCATCATGGTGACGCGCGGGGAGACCGCATACTCGCGGTAGTTGCCCTCTTGGTCGTGGATGGTGAGCACCTTAGAGGTCTTGTCCCCGGCTATCTGCAGCGTGCCGGATATCTCCGCCAGCACCGCCTGGCCCTTGGGCTTACGCGCCTCGAAGAGCTCCTGGACACGGGGTAGACCGTGGGTGATGTCCTCGCCAGCCACGCCGCCGGTATGGAACGTTCTCATGGTGAGCTGCGTACCGGGCTCGCCGATGGACTGCGCGGCGATGATGCCCACGGCCGTGCCGATATTGACCGGACGGCCCGTGGCCAGATCCCAGCCATAGCACTTCTGGCAGACGCCGTGCTCTGCATGGCAGGTCATGATGGTGCGGATCATCACCTCTTCGATCCCCGCCTGGAGCATGGTGCGGATCTGGTCAACGGAGCTGATGTACTCGCCCGCCTCCATGATCACTTCGCCATTCTCGTCGGCTACGGGCTCGAGCAGGCAACGGCCGATCAGGTTCTCATCCGGCTGACCCTTCTCGTTCTCAAGAGCATAGGGGACGCCATCATGGGTGCCGCAGTCGATCTCGCGGATGATAACGTCTTGGGCCACGTCCACCAGACGGCGGGTCAGGTAGCCTGAGTCTGCCGTACGGAGCGCCGTGTCAGCCAGACCCTTACGGGCACCGTGAGTGGAGATGAAGTACTCCAACACAGAGAGGCCCTCGCGAAAGTTCGCCTTGATGGGGCGGTCGATGATCTCGCCCTTCGGGTCGGACATGAGGC
>CAJURZ010000027.1 GCA_910588905.1 uncultured Eggerthellaceae bacterium | reverse complement strand
CTGCAACAACGATCTGTTTCAGCGAAGGACACGCTGCAACAACGATCTGTTTCAGCGAAGGACACGCTGCAACAACGATCTGTTTCAGGGCGGGGTGGAAGTCCCCACTGGCGGTGAGCCTTCGGGCAAGTCCGCGAGCTTCGCACCAAGCACGGCGCGAGGTTGATCCGGTGAGAATCCGGGACCAACGGTCAGAGTCCGGATGAAAGAGGCAGAAAGGAACCCTCATGGATGGGAATACCTCCCCGTCTTCGGTCACGCCGAAGCAACCCAAGCAACCCGTATCACCCAAGCAGCCCACGGCTCAGGCAGCGCTCAAGAACACAAACGCCTGGTCCACCAAGCAACTGGTCACCATGGCGCTGCTCTGCGCCATCGGCGTGCTGCTATCATTCATCGAATTCCCCTTGCTGCCCGGTGTGACCTGGCTCAAATACGATGCCTCCGCCATGCCGGCCATGGTCTGCGGCTTCGCCTACGGCCCTGCAGGCGGTCTGGCCGTTGGCGTCGTGGGTGCCGTCCTCCATGGCATCCTGATGGCTGACTTCTCAGGCGCAGTCATGAACATCCTGGTGGTCATCGGCTTCGTTGCCCCAGCGGCCCTCATCTATAAGCGTTTGCACACCTTCCGTGGCGCCCTCCTGGGATTGGCAGTGGGCATCCTGGGAGTCATCCTCATGGCCATCGTGGGGAACCTCATCATCACCCCCGCCTGGCTGGGCGTACCGCTGGATGCAGTGATAGCCATGATCGTGCCCGTGCTCATCCCCTTCAACCTGGCGAAAGCGACCTTGAACGCCGTGCTCACGCTGATCGTCTACAAGGCCATCTCAAATCTCATCACGCCGCAGAAAGACCAAGTCCAGGGCCGCTAGATGACCAATCCAGAGATGTCCGATAGAACGGGAACTGCCCAGGACTTCGTCAGCTTCGACGATGCATCCTTCACCTATGACGGGACCGGCTTCGTGTTCCGTGACCTGAACCTCAAAGTGCCGCAAGGTCAGTTCCTCTGCCTGTTGGGAGGCAATGGTTCCGGAAAATCGACGGTGGCGAAGTGCATCAACGCCCTGCTCACGCCGGACGCAGGTCAGGTGCTCACCTTCGGTCGCAGCACCGCTGATCCTGAGGCCATCTACTTCATCCGCTCCAATGCAGGTCTCGTGTTCCAGAACCCCGACGACCAACTGGTGGCATCGCTGGTGGAGAACGATGTGGCCTTCGGTCCGGAGAATCTGGGGGTGCCTTCTGAAGAGCTGGCCCAGCGGGTGAGCAACGCTCTGACGCGCGTGGGCCTCCAGGGCTACGAGCAGCGGGAGACCACCGCGCTCTCGGGCGGCCAAAAGCAGCGGGTGGCTATCGCGGGCATCCTTGCCATGGACCCGGCGCTGCTGATCCTCGACGAAGCCTCCGCCATGCTCGATCCCCGCGGGCGCGAGGGGCTCTTGCAGCTCTGCCAAGAGCTGCACCAAGCAGGCCTCACCATCATCATGATCACCCATTTCATGGAAGAGGCTGCCCAAGCCCAGCGCGTCGTCGTGCTGGACGAAGGCCGCATCCGCCTGGACGGCCCGCCGGAAGAGGTGCTCACACATACCGAAGAGCTTCGGGCGCTCAGCCTGGATGTACCCTTCGCCGCCTCCCTTTCGCTGAGATTGCGCCAGCAAGGAGTGGCCGTAGCCCCCTGCATCCATGAAGAGGAGTTGATCGCTGAGCTCACGCGATCGACGAAACCGGAGATGATGGCGAAGAGAGCAGAAGAGAGCGAGGCTCTTGAGGCTATCGCCTCCCTGGAAATGGTGGCCGAGGAAACCGAAGAGGCCCTCGGCGAAGCAGAGGCTCCGGCGCTCCTCAGCTTCCAAGACGTGAGCTTCTCCTACGCGGATCCAGCCCGGGAAGAGCAACGGAGGAGGCAGCGAGCGAAACGGCGCACCCAGCGCAAGAAGCCCCCCGAGCGAGCGAGCTGGGGGACAGACCCAGAAGCCCTCTGGGCCCTTCGCCATATCCAGCTGGATGTGCACGAGGGGGAGTTCCTGGGGATCGCGGGGCATACGGGCAGCGGGAAGAGCACCCTCATCCAGTTGATGAACCGGTTGCTAACGCCCACGGAGGGACAGGTGCTGTTCCGCGGGCAGGATCTGGCCTCCAAAGAGGCCACCCAGCACGTGCGTGGGGCGGTGGGACTCGTGTTCCAGTATCCGGAATACCAGCTCTTCGCGGCCACAGTCTATGATGATGTGGCCTTCGGGCCGCGCAATCAAGGGCTTGATGAGGCAGGGGTGGAGCAGCGCGTGCGCAAGGCGTTGGCCCAGGTAGGGCTTGACTTCGAAGCCGTGATGCAAAAGAGCCCGTTCCAGCTTTCGGGAGGCCAACAGCGACGCGTGGCGTTGGCGGGAGTGCTGGCCATGGAGCCCCAGATCTTGGTCCTAGACGAGCCAGCAGCTGGCCTTGACCCCCAGGGACGAGAAGAGTTGCTAGACCTCGTCCGGCGCTTGCATGAGCACGGATTCACCTGCGTGATGGTCTCCCATGCCATGGAGGACCTAGCGAAGTTGGCAGATCGCATCCTCGTGCTGAACGAAGGGCGCATCTTCGCTGATGGCGTCCCTGCGATGGTCTTCGCTGACCAAGACGCGCTCCACGCCATCGGCTTGGGAGTGCCCGCCGCCCAAGCCTTGGCGCTGCGCCTCCGGCAACGGGGCTGGCCGCTGAAGCGGATGCTCTACGACGAAGAGAGTCTGGCAG
Organism: uncultured Eggerthellaceae bacterium; assembly: GCA_910588905.1. GTDB lineage: Bacteria > Actinomycetota > Coriobacteriia > Coriobacteriales > Eggerthellaceae > MGBC163016. Next base: position 18,710 of record CAJURZ010000027.1, on the reverse strand, counting down.
AAGACCTGAGCCGGGTGATCCTGTGAGGCTGACCCATGTATGAGAAGGCGTTCTTTGGCCGCTACTGGCCCGGGGACAGCATCGTCCATCGGCTGGATCCACGCACGAAGCTGCTGCTCTCCGTGATATTCATGGTCATCGTGTTCGCCGCCCAAGACTGGCTGGCCTTGGGTCTCTGCGCGGCCTTTACGCTGCTGCTCTACCTGCTCTCAGCCATCCCGCTCACCCAAGCTGTGCGCTCCATTCTACCGTTGCTGTTCATCGTCGTCATCACAGCACTGCTGAACGTGCTGTTCGTCCAAGGAGGTCAGATCTACTTCCAATGGGGCATCCTCTGCATCAGCGAGGCAGGGCTCATCCATGCCGCGTTCATATCCGCGCGGCTGGTACTCTTGCTCCTGGGCGTGAGCCTGCTTACCCTGACCACTACGAACCTGGATATCACTGAGGCCTTCGAACGCCTGCTCACACCGTTGGCGAAGGTGCGCTTTCCCGCCCATGAGCTGGCCATGATGATGGGCATTGCCCTGCGCTTCCTGCCCCAGTTCGCCTTCGAGCTGCGCACCGTCTACCGTGCTCAAGTGAGCCGCGGCGCCCGCTTCGTCGTCAACCCGTTCCGCGGAGGGGCCACTTCCCTATCCTCCCTCATGGTCCCGCTCTTCGCCAGCGCCTTCCGTCATGCCGAGACGCTTTCAGCTGCCATGGAGGCCCGTTGCTATCACGGCGGCAGAGGGCGCACGAGGCTGCATCCGCTGGCCTTCGCAGGCCGAGACGGAGGAGCTGTGGTAGTGATTGCGCTCATGCTGGTAGCGGTGATATTAGCGAACCTATGGTGACACAGAGCGGAAAGGGGCACGCTTTGGCGAAGGAAATCGAGATGGGGATCACCATGATCCAGGAGTATCTGACCAGCATACCTGCCTGGTATCTGGCCACCAGCGTTGAAGGACAGCCCCACGTGCGACCATTCAGCTTCGCGGCCCTTGACGGCGGTCGCCTTTGGTTCGCCACAGCGAAGACCAAGGACGTCTATCAGGAATTGGAGGCGAACCCCCGTTTCGAGCTGACGGCTTGGAAGCCGGGGAGCGGATGGATCATCCTGCGCGGACAGGCTGATCTGGAGGACGCCGCGGGCGAGGGAACCCGCCGCGCGGCCTGGGAGCACCTGGAATCTTTGGGCGAGAGCTACGACGGACCAGATGATCCTCGCTTGACGCTGTTCTCCTTCACTCAGGGCGAAGCGTGGCTCTGCGACATCGACGGCAGCTGGTCCCCCATCCCGTTGGGAGAGCAGGGGGCATAGGTCGTAACGGCCCCATGACATCGCGACGGACCGAAGGGTCTCTTGCCAGGTTCGTCTTACGCTAGGAAGGGTAACCTGGGCGAAAGGAACCATCATGACGGCATCCCCTTCTCTTGAGCTACCCGCTGCCATTCCGGGCTTCGCTGATTTCGGGCATATCTCGCTTGAAGGATTGCCCAACACCCGTGACTTGGGCGGGATGCCAACCGCAGATGGACGCTGCATCAAGCCCGGGTGCCTCCTTCGTTCGGGGGCGCTTCACCACGCCACTTCCTCTGATCTTGAGCACTTTCGCTCTGATCTTCATCTTGCTTGCGTGGTAGACCTTCGAACTACCCTGGAGCGCGAAAAGGATCCTGATCCGTACCGCAAGCTTCCCCAAACCACCTTCTACGATCTGCCGGTGCTCACCACCGGAGCCCTGGGAGTGACCCATGAAGGGGATCTAGGGGAGGAGCTGAAGCAGCTCTCAGGAACCAAGATCGACATCCATGGGATCGTCCGTTCCATCTATGAGCATGCCCTGGTCTCACCAGAAGGGCGAATAGCCTATGGGTCCTTCTTGACCATAGCGCTTGAGTCCCCTAAGGGCGCTTTGTTGTGGCATTGCACCGAAGGCAAAGACCGCGCAGGGCTGGCTGCTGTGATCATCGAACGCGCCTTAGGGGTAACGGAGCAGGACACCAAGGCGGACTACCTCGCCACCAACCTGTTCGTACGGGATCACCTTGAGAAGATGCTGGATTCCCTGGCCGAGAAGTTCCCCGCTCTGCAGGGGTTGGACGGCAGCGTTGACGCGGCCTTCTATGCCTTTTCCGATTACTTCGCTTGCGCGATGGCTTCCGTTGACAATGCGTACGGCTCCTTTGATGCCTACTTGAGAGACGGCTTGAGCTTCGGCCCCGAAAAGCAGGAAGCCCTCCGCGCACGATATCTTGGGTAGGGGTCGAACGTGTTCGACCCCGGGCCGACCGAGGTCGGCCCCTACAGGTGAACTGCAGCGTCGTTCCTATCTGACCTTCTTGCGCAGGTACTCCAACGTCATGAGAGGATGGCGCACCAGCATGCGCGGGGCGGCATAGCGCATGATCGCCTTGATCCGTTCCTGTGCCTCACCCCGCTGGCATGGAGTGGCACAATCCTGGCAGTTGCCTTCGTGGCCGTGCGGACACGCTTCGGCCCGAGCGAGCGTCTGCTCGATGGCAGCACCGCATTCCGAGCACATGCCAGCCACGTCCTTCCCGCGCTCCGCATGATTGCCCTGACAGTAGATGCGGCCGATGGCCTGGAGGGTCCGGCGATCTTTCTCGGTACTGCTCATGCTGCCAGTATAGATGATGGTCCTATATGAACAGGGCCCCATCCCCTGTTCACGCGTCCCGTTCATGGCGAATGCGACATCTGCCATGAACGAGCACGCCAACGTCATAGTGACTACAATGAAGGCAGGAATGCTAACGAAGGGAGCCGCCATGGCGCCGAGTCTGCTGGACGAGAGGGTCTTCCCCACCCAAAGCGGGGACATCCACTACTGGGTCAGCCAGTCGCCCGACGACAGCCTGTCCTGGCTCGTGTTCCTGCCGGGGCTCACCGCCGACCATCGCCTCTTCGACAAGCAGGTCGAGCACTTCGTCAGCAAGGCCAACGTGCTCGTCTGGGACCCGCCCTCTCATGGGGCTTCGCGCCCCTTCGCACTCACGTGGTCGATGGACGACCTCGTCCGCTGGCTGCATGGGGTATTCAAGCACGAAGGGATCGAGCACCCGGTGTTAGTCGGCCAGTCGATGGGCGGCTATACCGCCCAGGCCTACATCGACCGCTACCCCGGCAACGCCGCTGGGTTCGCCTCGATCGACTCGGCACCGCTGAAACGCAGCTACTACAGCGGATGGGAGCTCGCGGCCCTTCGCCACACGAAGCTCATGTTCCTCTCGATCCCCTGGAACACGCTGGTGCGCTTCGGGTCGAATGGCAATGCAGCAACGCAGTATGGCCGCGACCTCATGAAGGCGATGATGCTCGACTACCGCAAGCGCGAGTACTGCGAGCTGTCCGCCCACGGCTTCCGCGTGCTGGCCGACGCCGCCGAAGCTGATCAGCCCTACGAGATCGATTGCCCCACCCGCCTGATATGCGGCGAGGAGGACAAGGCGGGGTCTGCCAAACGATACAACCGGGAATGGGAGCGCCGCGAAGGCATGCCGGTCCACTGGATAGCGGGCGCTGCTCACAACTCCAACTGCGACCAGCCCGACGCCGTCAACAAGATCCTGGAAGAGCTCCTGCCATGACCGGCGGCACGTGCTTTCTTGCCTCGAAGTCGGCAGCGATCGGGTTCTTCGCCGCGGCTGCGGCGCTGTACGCCTACGGCGTGCTTTCCGCCGGATTGATTCCTGCCGAGATCGGCGCCGTTGCGCTGCCCCTCGACTTCATGGTGGGCATTCCCTCCGCGTTCTACCTGCTTGTCGTGCGGCCACGGCACCTCACGCCGCTTGCGGTGCTGCCCGTCATCTGGCTGGGGTACGGCCTGAGCGCGCTCGCGCTCGGCTCGCCCGACGCGGGCGTGCTGCCCCTGCTGCTGGCAGCGCTCTTGCCGGTCGAGCTTGCCATAGCCGCCCGCGAGGCCGTGCGGCTCGTGCGCACTTTCCGCGCCGCGAAGGCGGAAAGCGCCGACCCGATGGAATGGCTCTTCGCCACGACCGGGTACCTGGTGCGCAAGGAGCTGCCCGCACGCATGATGGCCGCGGAGCTGAGCGCCTGGTACTACGCGCTGTTTTCGTGGCGCCAGAAGCCCCGGCCGGCCGCGGGCGAGACCTTCTTCACCTACCACAACGCTGGCGGCTACCTGAACATGATGCTGGGACTGGGCCTCGCATTCCCCGTGGAGATCATCGGCGTACACCTGCTGCTATCGCAATGGAGCGTGGTTGCCGCCTGCGTGGCGACGATGCTTTCGGTCTACGCGGCCGTGTGGCTCGCGGGCGACGCGCGGGCGCGCGTGATGCGGCCGGTCGTCGTAAGCGCCAAGGCCGTGCGTCTGCGCTGCGGCATCCAGATGGAAGCGTGCGTAGCGCTCGCCGACGTTGCGCGCGTCACGCTGACCGAGCCGGAAGACTTGGCCAAGGCCGACAAGTTCAACTACGGCACGTTCTACCAGGCGAACGTCTGGGTGGTCGCCAAGCGCCCCGTCGAGGTGCGCACGCTGCTGGGGACGAAGCGGGTGCACGCCATCGGCCTCAGTCTCGACGACCCGCACACCTTCTTAGCCGCCGTGAACAGCGAACGCATTGCCTGACCCCACATACATCACATCATCTTACAGGGTTGAGGCCGTAGCCGAAAAGGATCAATGCAGGGCTGATCTTGATCCACCCTGCATTGGTGACATTGGGCCTGACACTGTGTCACATCCAGCGAAGGAGGCTGCCATGAGCTTCGAAGATGCTATCGCCGAGAAGATCGGGGAGTTCGCGGCGCGATGCCGTGAAGACGGGAAGGCGGTGCCGTCGTTCGACGTCTGGGACTACGCGGCGATCGACTACCTGAAGGAGCTGCAAAAGAGCCTGGCTCAGGGCAAAAGCGCCGCGGCGGCATACGAACGGCTCAAAGCCGACCTCCCGCGCCTCGAAGCCGATGCCGAGCGCGAGGCGGTCGTGCCCACCTTCGACTTCTACGACGACCATTACCACGAGAAGGTCTGCTGCGGTCGCTTGGAGGCCTGCAAGGCGGCCATCCAGCTCTACGAGGCGTGAACAGAGGACCCTGCTCACGGCCCCCTGCACTCCGAAGCAACAAACGGTTGCTTTGCCCGGCGCGTCGGCCGCGCGATAATGGGCCCATCAACCCGTCCGAAGGAAGGAACCGCCATGGCAATGCAGGACGCGATCGCGCAGATTCGCGCCGAGAAGGGCCTCACCCAAGAGCAGATGGCCCGCCAGCTCTACGTCACGCGTCAGGCGGTATCGCGCTGGGAAGCCGGCGCGCTGGGCATCTCGCGCGAGGAAGCCGTCTCACTCATGGCCACGCTGCTGCCGCATCTGAAGCGCTGGCAGCAGGGCTAACCGCGCCAGCCGGCACTAGCCCTCAAGCAGCCACTCGCGAACTCCCACGATCCTCACCCCGGAAGGCGCAACGCCCGCCCGCCATCCGTCGAGCGTAAGGATCGTCTTCGGAAACGAGTCCTCGACAGCCTCAAGAGGCGCGAGCTCGCGCTGATAGACCGCCTCGTCAAGAAGCGAAGCGGTCACCTGGAAGTATTCCCTCTCGCTTCCCTGCCGTGCGACGAAGTCAACCTCGGCATTCCGCAGCGCGCCGACGAAGGGGTCATATCCCCGGCGCTTCAACTCCATGAACACGACGTTCTCCAGCTGAAACCCGATGTCGGCCCCCGAGAACCCACTCGGAAGGTTCCTGAAGCCGGTGTCCGCCGCATAGAGCCTCTTCAGCGGCCTCAGCACCTGCTTGCCCGCCAAGCCCTCCTGCTCGCACTCGTAAAGCGCGAACGCGCGCACGAGGGCAGCAAGGTAGTTGTCGATGGTCTCGGGCTTCACCTTCCTGCCCATGCTGGTGAGGGCGTCCGATATCTTCTTGGTGGAGAACAGCGACCCCGACGTCGAGCACACGTACCTGATGAGCTTCACGAGCAGGTCGATGTCGCTGACGCGGGCACGCCTGGCAACGTCGTTCAGCACGATTGCGTCGAGCAGCGTGGTCAGCTCGTCCTGCTTCTCCCGGTCCTGCGCGAAAGGCAGCTCGAACAGGCCGGGCATGCCCCCGAAGGTCATATAGGCGCGGAACAGCTCGTCGCCATCGGCGGGATAGTCGCCGGCGGCGTCCGCGAATTCCCGGTATTCGGAAAACGACAGCGGGTAGACCTCTATCTGCTCGTACCTGCCCGCCAAGAACGTCGAAAGGTCGGAGGAGAGCACATAGGCGTTCGACCCTGTTATGAAAACGTCCGCGCCTTTCTTGGTGTGCAGCTGCCGCACCACCTTCTCCCACGCGCTGACCTCCTGCACCTCGTCGAGGAAGACGCGGAAGGGCAGACCCGAATCCGATGCGTCCATGGCTTCCGACAGCTCCGAGAGAAGCCAGTTCGCGTCAGGGTTGACCGGCATGCCGAACTGGTCGAACCTTCTATAGAAGATGTTGCTGGAAGGGAAGCCGTCGGCGAGCATGCGCTCGGTGAGCATGCGCAGCAAGGTCGACTTCCCGCATCGGCGGATTCCCGTGAGCACCTTGATGTTCGACGTGCCGACGCTCCGGTCGAGCCTCTCGTCATAGAGCGGGCGCGGTATGTACTGCTCCCTGAGCATGCGGCTTCCCTTCATTATAATTTCCATTCCACTGGAAATTATAGGAAATTTTAAGCTATTTTCCACTGTAATGGAAAATTGAAAGCAAAAAGGCCCTTCCGCTAGAAAATCTGAGCAGAACAGCAGAAGTGCTAACCTTCGCTGACGGCGATGCCCCGAATTGTATCCCTTCATCTGAAGTTGGCAGATGCTCCTAGTCGCCCCGCCTTAGCCCATGGCTTGGGGCAGGCGCAGCGGAAGCAAGCGAGCAAAGCCTCGATCCTTATAGCAGTATTTGGTACAGGGGACGGTTCTCTGTACCATCCAGTCCTCGATCGGTACGCGGAACCGTCCCCCGCACCATCCCCGCGCCTCGAAGCCGATGCCGAGCGCGAGGCGGCCACGCCCACCCGAATCGAACAAAGGCCGCGACTTCTTCTTCGTCGAAAGCCGCGAGGAGGCGCTGCGTAAGCTGGCCGAGGCCCGATAGGGGACATAGCACCACTCACGACCCCACGACAGAGCAACGAGTAGAGTAAAAGGAGTAAAAGGGGCGTTCCAAAACGCTCAACCTCTGAGTCTGAGTCAAGAGAAACGTCCCCCTGACTCACTCACGAAGAACGCCGCGTACCCAGGAACATCGGTCGCCACGTCGAGGGACGTGGCGCTGCTCACCCCATACCACCTCTCCCTTGCTGACGAGTAGAATTGCATCTACAACGTCAAGCGAAACCGTACACCGCCGACTTGCGGCACACGATGAAGGAATCGGAGCAACATATGGAGATTCGGAAAGCCCTCCCCGCCGACCTGCCAGAACTCATGAGCCTCTATAGCAGGATGTGCGAAGTCCTGGGGAAGGCGGACTTCCTGCACGATGGGAACAAGGGCGGATTCCCCTCCGAAGACATGGTCGCATCGGCCATAGAGCGAGCGGAGCAGTTCGTCGGCATAGAGGACGGCCGGATAGCCGCTGCGTACATCATGGATCATGAATGCGACGATGCCTATGACGAGATACCGTGGGCCACCGAAGGCGAGACGCACGAGATCAGCATCTTGCACGCCCTGAGGGTGCTGCCGGAATACGGCGGCAGGGGGTTCTCCAAGCAGCTGGTCGAGCACGCCATCGAAACGGCACGCGAACGTCGCCAGAAGGCGCTGCGTCTTGACTGCATCGAGGGCAACGACGTCCCGCAAAGGATGTATCGCTCTTACGGGTTCGAGCCGGCAGGCGTCGCCGATATCACGTACCCCGACATCGGCGTTCCCCGAAAGTTCATCCTCTACGAGCTGCCACTCGATCGGTAGGAAGGAGAGCGAGGACGCTGAGCGAGTCAAGAGAAACGTCCCCCTAACTCACTCCTTACCAGATACCCGGACGCAGCTGGGGTGGCACGTACATGCCGTCGCCTTCCTCGATCCCGAACGCCTCATAGAAGCCATCCGTCGCGGAAAGCACCGCATTGGCGCGCACCTTCTCAGGCGCATGGGTGTTGGTGGCGATGAGCTCCGCCAGGTATTCGTCCCGGATCTTCTCCGCCCAATTCTGCGCATAAGCGACATAGACTTCCTGCAGGTCGTATCCACGCTCCTTAGCCACCTCGGTGATGCAGGCCACAGCTCCCAAATCTGCGATGTTCTCGGAAAGCGTCTGCTCGCCGTTCACGGCCATGCCCGCAACCTCCTGCCCCGCGTAATAGTCCACAACTTGCTGGGCAAGTGCCTCGAACTGCGCGGCATCCTCTTCAGTCCACCAGTCGCGCAGGTTCCCGTTCTCGTCATACTGCGATCCGTCGCTGTCGAACGCGTGCGTTATCTCGTGGGCGATCACCATGCCGATGCGCCCCAGGTTCTGCTCAGACGGTGCGTCCGGGTCGTAGAAGACAGGCTGCAGAATGCCTGCCATGAGCGTGATGGAGTTGGTCTTGGGGTCGTAGTAGGCATTCACTTCCTGAGGTGCCATGAGCCACTCGCTCTTGTCCACCGGGGTGCCCATGCGGGCAAGGTCGGCATCTTTCACTACCTTGTGGATGGCAAGGATGTTGTTAACGTAGAGGCCGCCCTCCTCAGGGCGCGCGATCTCCAGAACAGAGCGGTCCTGCGGCCACGAATCCGGTACACCGATGTTAGCCTTGATGGCAGCAAGCTTGGTCTTAGCAGCCATCTTGGTCTCTTCCCCCATCCATGCAAGGCCGTCTATGCGCTTCTCGTATACCGAAATGATGTCGTCTATCATCGCTTGGATGTCATCGCGCGTTCGCTCCTGGAAGTGTTCGGCTGCATAGAGCCTGCCGCACGGGAACGCTAGATCCTCGCCTATCGTGTCAACTAGCTCGTCTTCCAAAGGTGTCGTTTCCTCAAGCCCCAGGCGCTCCTTCCGGTTCTCGAGCGATGCCTGCTGCGCCGCTACGGTGGAATAGCCTGACAGGTCCATGAAAAGGCAACTCTTCACGTAATCCTTGAGAAGCGAAAGGTCAGCAGCGGCTAGAAAGGCTCTCGTAGCTTGCAGGAGCCCCTCGTCGGACACCACGACCTTGTCGTCCGGGGAGGCATCGTAGAGTTCGCAAACCTCTTCCGTGGAGAGCAGGTCGCCGTAGAAGCCGTTGAGATCGGAAAGCGTGTACGCATGATAGGCTTTCCCGGGGTCATATTGCTCGTCCACCGTGAGCGACGATGCCGCCAGCTCCTTCATCGCCACGGTGACCGAATCTACCTTCGCCCGAGCCTCCTCGGGAGCGGCGCCGTTCTGTTCCCAAAGGATGCGCAGCAGGTTCCCGTAGAGCCGCACGCGCTCCTGCGTAACGGGCTCGTCCGAGAACCATTCCTCACGGTCAAGCCCCGTATCGGTACGTTCAAGCATGTAAACGTAGCTATCGCTGTCCTGCGCGTCCACGTCCACATTGATGCCGAAGAAGGAATGGAAGCCGTATTCGCGGTCAAAGGCGGCCAATGCCTCGAAGAGCTGCTCCTTGCTCTGCGCAGCATCGACTTCGTCAACGAAATCCTGAGCGTTCCCGAGACCGCCGGCATCCCTTGCTTCGCTGTCAAGCGCCGTCGCCCAGAGCGCGCCCACGTTGCGCGCATCCGACCCCGCCTCGGCAGAGACGTCCTCCGCAGCCTTCTCCATAATACCGCGCAGGCGGTTCCGATTCTCCGTGCGCAACACCGAGAAGTTGTCGATGTAGGCCTCCGTCGGAGGAATCTCCCAGACAGCGAAGGTGTCCTTGTTGGCCACCTCATAGAAGTCGTCTTCGTAACCAGAATAGGCGCCGCTTGACGGGGAGGCCGCACAGCCGCCTACGAAGACGAGCGCGCAGACACAAAGACTAGCCGCGACCGAGAAGATACATTTCATGTCTGCTCCTATCCATAAGTAAAAGGGGCGTTCCAAAATGCTCAGCCTCTGAGTCTGAGTCAAGAGAAACGTCCCCCTGACTCACTCCGCCCCGCACTATCTTGCATGCTTGCCGCGCTGTGCGACAGAGACCTTCCTGTAGCTGAAAGCGCCCGTGACAGCCGTCAGCACAGCAACTAGCCCCAGAAGCACCACCATCGGCACGAGGGTGTCGCCCGTTGCAGCCAGCCCAGAGGTGCGGCTATCGCCGCCACCGCCGGACACGGAACCGCTTGCCACATCCTTATAGGCCACCGCATAGGCCGAGAACCGGTCCGTCTCGAACATGAGCGCCTTCGCCTGCGCGTCAAAAGCGGCGGGAAGCACCTCTGCCTCCCCGTCGTGCACGCGGATCACCTCGTAGCTGCGCTCCTTGGAGTCGTCGGCGTTGATGGCGGAATCGGGCAGCGTCAGCCGCACCGTTAGCGGAGCTTGGGCCTCATGGACCTGCTCCGTGCTGCCATTCAGCCCGTAGAACAGCGTCAAGTCCACTTCCTCGGCGAGCGTCCAGCCATCCAGCGCATTCGAAACTGCCGCGGCATCAGAACCCGACATCCCATCGGCGGAATCGAGCCAGATGTCCACGTTCATCCCGCCCAGCACAAGGTTCATGGCATCCTCGGGAAGCACCTTGTCCGCAAGAGACCGCCCAGCATCGACAAGCTGAGCCTGAAGCGCGTTGCCCGCAACATCGGGCATGTCCCTGATGTCCCCGATCCTCTTCCACGTGATGCTCACCACCACAGGCTTGGCGGGCATCGTGAACTCGGCACGGTCAGCACCTTGATCAGTGAAGCTCACACTGCCCTGCGCGGTGGCAGCGCTCCAGAACTCCACCACGTAGCCTTCGCGCTCGCCAGCATATACGGTCACCTTGTCGCCTTCGGCATACTGCCCTTGGCCGCTTGTGCCCGCATAGCTGTCGCGCACCATCACCGGGAACACCTGCTTGCCATCGCGCGTGTCCTTGTAGACGAGCCCGAAGTTCGCAGTGAGCTTTGAGGCAAGATCAGGGTTCGTAAAGCGATTCGTGCGGAAGGTGAGCTCGTTCGTATCGGGGTCGAAGCTGCAAGGAAGCTCAGGGTTCGTATTCTCGTAGACGCAGATCACCTTGTACTCGCGCGTCACCGTAGAGTCAGTGTTCACGGCGGAATCGGGCAGCGTCAGCCTGACCTGCACCAAAGCATCGTCGTTCGTCTTGGAGCCGATCGCTTCGGGCGTCTCCCCGTCCACCTGGTAGTGGGGCACCAGGCTGAAATAGGCCAAAGGAAGGAACTCGCCCCGGCGGGACGTCACGAGGTCGGTCACATACCTGTCGTCCACGCGCGCCGACTCCATCCAGATGTCCACGTCCTGGCCGCGTGCGTTCTGCTGAAGCGCAGCTTCGGGGAGCACGTCCTCGGCGAAATAATCAGCTGGCATGGCGAAGTCCGCACCTAGGTAGTTGTCGGCCGCCACGGTCACGTTCTCTATCGCACCTGGCACGAGCTCTTTCGTCGTGACGGTCGTGCCCGTTGATTGCGCAGGCTCGCAAAAAGCATCGCCCGCATAACGTGCGTAAAAGGTGTAGGCCGTATTGTCTTTAAGCCCCGTGAACACGGTTGAAGCCTGCCAATTGCCCGGAATGCCGCTCCCCTCCATGCACGCATACTCCGTTGCTCCCTGCCCGGACTTCTCTATGGGCGCAAGGGTAACGCTATCCGCTTCCACACTTTCGATCACGGGAGTGGCAGGCTCGGCCTGCGTACCCTTGTTGCCTGAGAAGCTTCCTGTGCCTGAAATAGTGCCAGTGTTGGCAAGATGGTCGTTATTGACGAGCGACCCATCGATGACAAGGTCGCCATAGTTGAAGAGGAAGCCGTCATTTGTGAGAGTAGCACCAGAAGGTATCGTAAGCGTGCTGCCCTCCTCCACGGTAAGCTGCACCACCGACATATCGCCTGGCAGCGTCTGATCGCCACGCACGGTGATGCCCCCGTTCTGATTGAGGATGCCGCTCTTGAAATATCCCAAAGGCGAGTTCGTCTCGACATAGGCGGGGCCATCCAGCGCGGCTTGGAAGACAGAGTTCCCGATGCCGGGGCCTCGGTTTCCCGAGGATGCACTTTCACCACCTTGAGCCACCACATAACCACCTGTGATGAATATCGTATCCACCCTGCCACCGGAACCTCCGCCTATGGCAGCTGCCGCAGTGCCGTAGCCCTTCGCATTCACGGTGCCACCTGCGATGGTGATGGAGCCGCCTTGAGCGTCGCCGGCGCCACCAATGGCCGCAGCAGGCTTAGCCCTCAAATAGCTGGTCTGGCCCTCTGCGGTCACCGTACCTCCGTTTATGACGATAGTTCCCGCGTTTCCACAGGTCGCTCCGTAGGCATTCGACCAGGAACCGCCCCCGATACCCGCGCAGCCAGACCCGCCCTTCGCGTAGATGATGCCGCCATTGATGGTTATCGTGCCCGCATTCACTTTGCTTTCGTACAAACTGCTACCACCGATGCCAGCACCCGAACCGCCGCCCGTCGCATTGAGGGTGCCCGTCTGCTTGATCGATCCCCATATCGTGATGGCATTGTCGTTGTACACGCCGATGCCCTTTGCTGCATCAAGGGTGCAGCCATCGGCCAAGATCAGGTTCACGTCGCCTTTCACGTCCACACGGTTCGGGATCGTGATCTCTCCCGCGGCAACATACCAGCCACCTGTCAACTCCTCGGTCCACTCCGTGTCGTCTGCGGTCACTTCTGTTGCTTCGAGGCAGTTGTAGACATGTCCGGAAGCATCCGTGTAAAGAACGTTGATAGCGGTGCCACGGGCCTGCGAGTCATCTTCGGATCCTTCTTCTGCAGCAGCGGCTACACCCTCGTCGTCCGCGGACTCTCCTTCAGCCGCTGTGCCGCTTTCTTCCCCAGCGCCCGTTTCCGCCTCGTCGCCTTCAAGGGCTTCGTCTTCGGAACCATCACCCTCCGGTTCTGGTGCGCCCGATGCGTCGCCAGTCCCGTCAAGGGTCGGTTCGTCAAAGCCGTCGCCTTCGGTACCGGCGGCGTCAGATGGCACGTCGCTCACCTCAGCAGAGAACTCGGTCGGAAGCAGCGCCGGATCAGCAGCGATCGCGGAAGCAAGCGGCACGCATACAAGAGCGGCGGCTAAGAGAGCAGCGATCGCGATGCCTGCTTTCTTCCTTTGTGGAGTCTTCTTTCTTGCACCCAGATCAGCCCGCATAGCGCCCCTTTTCTAGCACGATGCCCCCGCGCCGGGAGCATCGGGGGCAGTCATGTCAAGATCGTTCGGTATGGGCTTTAGAGTACCCCCTCCCCCGGTGGCCCTCCAAGAGCATTCCGCGCCAAAAGGATGCGTTCTGCGAATGTGCATCGGGGATGACAGATGACACAGGGCGGTGACATTATCCCCGTCCTGTGTCATCCCCTGGCTACTCCCCGCAGGCAAGCATGACCGACGCGTGGAACATACCGCTATCGTGAGCGAACTCGACAGTGCCACCGTAACGCGCAGCCACGGATGCCACGCTCGCCAGTCCGATACCCTCGTGGCCGTCCTTCGTCGAGAGATACGTGCCACCTTCTTGGCGCAGCGCGCCCACAAAACCGTTATCCACCGTGATGGCCAGCATCCTCCCTGAGCTGGCCATGCCGAGCCGAACGAAGCGCCTTCCTTGTGGAGCATCCGCCGCCGCACGAAGCGCATTCTCCAGCAAGTTGCCCAGGATCACGGCTAAGTCAGTATCACGCACCGCAAGGCCATCCGTGATCCGCACCATTGTCGTGAGTTCAACGCCCACATCCTCAGCAGCCTGCTGGTAATGCCCCACCACGGCGTTCGCAGCCTCGTTCGCACAGACGCGCGCCACCTCGTACCTTTGCAGGTCGTTCAAGCACTCTTCAATGTAGCGCTGTGCTCCCTCATCAGAGTCGTTCGCCAGCAAGCCAGACAAGGTCACCAGGTGATGCCGGATGTCGTGATGCATGCGACGCGTGCCCTCCGCTCCCCCCAAGATGCGGCGATACTGCTCGCGCTGCAATGCCGCCAGGCTGCGTTCCCGCTCGGCGACCTGACGCTCACGGGCATTGCGAAGTGCTAGATCGAGCCCACGCAGGAAGATGGCATAGACGGCGAAGACCGCAACGACGAGCATCACGATGAGCACGAGCGCCTGCGATGCATCCAGCGCAGCATAATCCATGAATGCCAGGCTTGCCGCCAACACGACGAACAGCGCCACGGAAAGCAATGAGAGCGACACGCTTTCCTGCGAGGTCAGCTCGTCGGCGATGGAGCGATAGAACCGTCGCAGCACCCACAGGAGCAGCGGCAGGCTGATAGCCGTAGCAACGATGAGAACGACCAGGCCTTCCGGACGGTAAGGCCACCCGTCGGATTGGCGCGAGAACAGCGGCAGCCGCAGCGCCATGTTGCAGATCGCCGTCACGGCAAGCGCGCTGGTCAGAGCGAACCCCAACGCAAAGAGCGTCTTCTGCCAAGGCTGGTGGATGACGAATACGTAGGCCACCGCACAAGGCACGAGCGTTGCCAAGAAGACGACGCTGGTGAGCGTCCAGGCGTCCAAGAGCGTAGCCGCTGTGGCTTCGATGTAGCAGCACGACCCCGCGAACACCGCCGCCAACGCAAGGACGAGCAGCACGGCTGTGGCCGCTGTCTTGCGCGTGCTCCACCGCAGATCACCTGCAAAGGGGAATAGCGCCAACAAGGCGAAGGGGAGTACCTGCACGACATATCCCAGGAACATCCTAGCGAACACTGCTCGTCCCCTTTCGGGCAAGATCGAAGAGGAAGCGCTGGTAGCGCTGGCGCAGATTAGCACGAACAGGTCGCGAAAGCGAGATGACGGTTCCGTCGCTCATGACAACGCGATCAGCCAAGAAGGAGTCGATATGCCGCATGTTCACCACGAAGCTGCGCTGCACCTGCAGAAACAGCGCGTCATCCAAGAGTTCTCGCAGGCTTGCAAGCGGCATGGGAACGCGCAGGACGTCGTCTTCCAAGTGGACTTCGCACACCTTGTCCTTTACCTCGATGAAGCGCACGAGCACCATGGGAACGGGCACGATACCCTGGGCGGTCTTGAGTTCCAACACCGCTGCGGGCGCATGACCCAGCGCATCGAGCGCGCGGTCCGTCGCACGAGCCACTTCATCGGCCTGCAGCGGCTTCACCAGGTAGTGGACGGCTCCCAGCTGAAACGCCTCAACGGCATAGTCACGGCTGATAGTGGTGAACACGACGGCACCCTGGGTGGCTTCTTGAACGGCCTCGATGCCATTCATGCCCGGCAGCAGCACATCCATGAACGTCACGTCGAACGCGGAGGGGCTTTGTAGGTAGCTCTCTGCCGTGTCGAAGCAGCGTATATCGAAGTCGAGGCCGCGATCGCTTCCATACTGCCTGAGAACTCCCTCAAGGGCCGCCCGGTCAGCGGCTTCATCGTCGCAAACGGCTATGCGCAATCGTCTCTCCCCTCCGGACTAGCCCTGCAGCAAGCCCCGCACGGGAGGCTTCTTGCATTAGACCAGAGCGGGGTCGATTATGCAAAGACAGCACCGCCACGCTGCGCAGAACGCCCGTTTTCGGCGCAGAATGCACATAGCGTCAGGAAAGGATGCACGGCTCAAAGGACTAGTGTCGCAGCCGAAATGGATTCCGTAGGAGCGATCCCGAGCCGCCCACCATGAACAAGGGCTGTTGCATTGTCTCATGTTCGCCCAAAGCTGTATGCAAAATATATATTGCATTATGTAAGATATATTGTACAATGCAGAGCATGGACAACGCGAAAAAGAACACGGCAATGAGGGCGGCGCGCATGGAGCGCGGCATGTCGCAGGCGGACCTCGCCAACGCCGTCGACGCCACGAGGCAAACCATCGGCCTCATAGAAGCCGGACGCTACAACCCCAGCCTCAAGCTGTGCACGGCCATCTGCAAGACGCTGGGCAAGACGCTGGACGACCTGTTCTGGGATTAGGGGGCACGCGATGTATCTGATCAGGAAATGGAACGAGTACATGGGGCCGAAGGACGAGCGCCTCGAATCCGAGGGGAGCAAAAGCACGAAGATGTCGGCCTTCATCCTGTTGGTCGGGTGCGTACTCAGCCTGTACTACGCCATCATGGTGAACCAGGTCGCAAGCACCACCGGCCGCCCCGTCCTCACCCCGCTTGGCGAGGCCGTGCTTCCCGTGCAGATCCCGCTGACGCTGACGATCCTCGCCGCAGGCATCGTTTCCACATCTATGCAAATCCGCAAGGGCGCGTTCTCCAGCCACAAGCGGTTCGCCGAGATCGATGCCATGCCGTGGGACTACGTGGTGTTGTTCGCCCTGTTCTGCGGAGTGGTGCTGGGAATCCTGACGGGCGGAATGCGCATCCTCGCCGAGATCCAGATCGTCGGCATGGAAGGCATCTGCTGGACGGGCGACCTCGCCATAGGCGCTGTGTTCTTCGGCATGGGGTTCGCGGTCGGGTTCGCAGCCATCGCGTTGACCATCCACAGCGCCATCAAGCGCCGCCATGAGCTGGAGCACGAACTGGAGGACTAGCCTGAAGCCAGAAGGCGTAGGGCCGAACATGTTCGGCCCTACGAGAGTCTTGCACCTGATTCCCATAAGGGCCGACCGAGGTCAGCCCCACGGATAATGTGTCCGGCTCGGGGAGTGCGGACTGAACATCACAGCATCCGTGAGCATTTTGGAACGTCCCTTTCGCTCTTCATGTGCGGCGGGAACGGGCGATGCGGCCGAGCACCAGCGAAAGCACGCCGAAGCAGACGCCCAGAAGGCCAAGTGCCAGGACGCCGTCCATGGCATTGTCGCCGGTGTTCGCAAGCTCGACGTCGCCTCCAAGGCCGTTGTTGGTCGTTGGGACATAAGGGGTCGTCGGAGTGGGTGAAGGCTCAGGATTCGGATCCGAAGGGGTCGGCTTCGGATCCGGCTTGGGTGTGGGTTTACCCTCCACCGGAACGATCTCGAGCGTGTAAAGCTTCTGCAGGCTGGGGTTGTCCCTGTGCCTAAGCACGATGTCCCAGAACTCGGACTGTGATTCTTCGCGCGCGGCGGCGAAAGACGCGGCGGCGTCGCGCGCGGCCGCAACGTCGTGTGCGTCGTCCGACGAAAGCGCGGCGGCGAACGCAGCCAGCGGATGCGCGAGGGCATATACCTGCAACTGCTTGGCGATCGACAGGATCTCCACGTCGTCGGGAACCTGCAGGTTGAAGTCCTCGCGCTTGGTGGGCATCTTCGAACGCAGCACCTCCATGCGCCCATAGAAGCGGCCGTCTTCCGCTTCCGTCCAGCTGACGGTCTGCTGCGCATCGACGCCAAGTGCCAGCGACAGGATGACCACGTCGGACAGGTCGGGCTCGTCGGGGTCCGGCTCGTCGGGACCGGGATTATCGGGACCCGGCTCGTCGGGGTCGGGAGGCGTGACCTGTTCTTGTTCCCATTTCGCATAGAACGTCTTGTCGCCCGTCGACCCCTCGGCAATCGCTATCTCGGCTTCCCCGGCAAAGCTCTCATCGGTGAACCAGCCTTTGAACTTGTACCCCTCGCGCGCGATGCCGCTCGCATCGGGAAGCAGCATGTCCTCGGATTCGACCGTATAGCTGCTAGCGGGAACATGGAAGTCGTCGACCCAGCTTCCGCCATTCGTCACGTAGACGATGGCGTATTCCACAGGCGTCCATTTAGCGTAGAGGTCGACCGTGCCCACGAACAGCTCGATGTCCGACACCGCCGAGCCGCTGAGACCCTCACTCTCGTACCAGCCATCGAACTCATAACCCAGTCGCAGGATATCGCTAGGCAGCTTTACCGTCTGCCCAACGGAGAATCCGTCGTCGAACCCATACACCAGCTGCGGGTTCGATTCGAACTTGCCGCCGTTCTCGTGGTAGTTGACCGCACATGCCTCGCCCGTCCACTTGGCATACAGTTCGACGTCGCCATAATGTCCGGCCGGGATCTCACGCAGCTCGCTTCCAGAGAAGTCGGCGCTTTCGTACCATCCTGCGAAGGTATGGCCTTCCCACTTCATAACGCTGGCATCTGGGAGCGCGAAGGCGTCTCCGGTGCTATAGGAAGAGAACCCGGTAAGGTCGATTCCCTCAGGCGAGTTGGTTCCATCGCCGCCAAGGTTGTACGTTATCGAATACTGGATGGGGTTCCATTTGGCGCATAGGTTCACAGCGCCCGTGTTCCCGGCCGCGATCTCGGTCACGGCCTCGCCGACAAGGTTCCCGCCTTCGTCCTTCGCGAACCAGCCAGCAAACGTGTATCCCGGACGAGACAGGTCGCCATCGCCAGGAAGCGCGAACGCTTGCGTGTTGTCGTATTCAGTTGGCGCGGTGTAGCCTTGCGCCCATGCGCCACCGCCGATATCCAGCGTCAGCGGATACACCGTTACCTCGGGATCAGGGTCAGGATCGGGCTCTGGGTCAGGCTCGTCAGGAGCTTGCATCTCTCCAAACGCATTGACATGGGCAACCAGCCTGCCTTCGTTTCCCGCCTTGTCATAGAACACGATCTCGTAGTCTCCGTTGGTAACATACTCATAGGTGCCGTTGCCCTCCGCGAAAGTTATCTCTTCGCTGGGGTTGACCACCTGCACGACCATCCTGCCCGTCGCATTGTCCATGTTGTAGGTGAGCTCGGCGGTGGGCGGCGTCTTGTCAATCCAGTCGACG
>CAJURZ010000026.1 GCA_910588905.1 uncultured Eggerthellaceae bacterium | reverse complement strand
CATGCGCCGCACATACATTCCGCGCGAAGCGCAGCATTCGTCCTGGGTGCGGCATAGGGCGGGATGCATCGAAGCCGCGCGGCTCACACAGCCGGTTCGTTGATTGAAGCGCAGATGAGGACCTGTTAGAATAATGCGCTAGGTGGTATGCCGTTGCGCCGGCAGCCACCCCGGTTACAAGTTTTTAGCTTGTGAGGTGGCCGTTCCCGATCTAACGGGGGCGGCTATTTCACTTTCGGACCTTCATCGTCAGTTCGATAACCGCTATCACAACCAGACAGAATGCGAATAATCCTGTGTAGGTAACCATAGGCGTACCTCCTAGAATCAGGGGGTAGCCTTACCACCTAGCCCATCCATCTTAGCACGGCGTCCGACCGTATTAAGCGCTTCGTAGAGGTCGATCGAAATGGAGCTCAACCTAAGCAGATGGGCCGAACATGTTCGGCCCCTACGGCAACCTGGTGTGCATCTACAACGGAACATGCATCGTGTGAATATGCGTTGCGCAAAGATCATGCGCAACATGTTCATTGCGGCAATTGCCGGGTAATCTGACGTACGGGATTCATCCGGGTGCAACGGGGGGGCTGATCCAGATCAGCCCCTACGAACATCCTGACATGTTTGGTTCATCCGATAGAAAGCTGAAATGCCACGTAGGGGCCGACCTCGGCCGGCCCATTAAGGTTGGCGGCAGATCTGGCCCGTGAGCAAGGTGGACACGTGTGCCGCACATACATTCCGCGCGAAGCGCGGCATTGGGCGGATCACGATCCGCCCCTACAAACAACCTGACACATCATTCATAGGGGCCGATCATGATCGGCCCCTACGGAAAACTATGCCTGGTGTTGCTTCCGCCGGGAGCGACGGCTGGAGATGGCCGCGCCCGTGAAGCCTATCACCGCTATCAGCACCAAACCACCCACTAGCGGAGCTGTCAGGTCGCCCGTCTGAGCAAGGGCCTTCAAAGTACGTAGCATCCGATCTACCACGTCGTTTCCACCCTTAGGAGACTCGACCGAGAATCCCACGCGGATACTCATGGGACCAGTGACATTGGTGACCGTATAACTCGTGGAGCTATAGGGTATCACGCGCCCGTCAATCTCAAGGAGCACCACCTGATATCCCTCGTCAGGGAAGAAATTGAACGTGCAGCTACCGCCATGAGGAACGTCCACCTCGGTGGGATCAACGTATCCGTGAGGATTCCCACTGCTGTCAGCAATGGCAGAGGCAGTCACCCTATGGGTTTGCACGGGCGGTTCAGCTTGCTTGGTCCAGGTTGCCCGTATGTCCGTGCTGGACATGATGGGTGCCGTGTAACTGTACGCGTAGTTGAAGTGCGCAGTGGGCTTGGCTTCGTTGGTAGAAGCCTTTGGCGCTGCTCCGTAGAACGTGCCATTCTCTGCCCGCTCAGCCTGGACAAGAGGCTGGACGGCCTGCTCTTGCACCTCGCTCGCTGCGGCAGTAGCTCCCTGCACGCCCGCGCCAGCCGTGAAATTCTGCACCCGATAGCTCAAGCCTTCTTCAGCCATCTTGTTGTGTAGGCTCTGACGCGCAGCTTCGGTCTGAGCCAAACTGCCCGTCACATTGTCTTCATTACCAGCAGCTGCCACCGTCAGGCTCTCTACGTCGAATTGCACGTAGGGGGCTACCACTACCGGCAGCGGCTTGCCCTTCGCCCAAACGAGAGAGCCGCCAAGCTGGGTGTTCGGCATGACGTAGCCGCCCTCATTGTTCCACTTCAAGGTAACCTCAACGGCCTCCACGAAGACCAGCACCACGTTGTGATCACGGTCCATGTTGAAGATGTTGTACACACCCTCATCATTGGCCAGGCCAGCTGCCTCCAGGGGATGCTTGCGCACCACGCCGTCATCATCGGCGTATTCGTCATAGCTGGCCTCTTGATCCAGCATCCAGCCCTCATCAGGCTTGTAGCCAATCTGGGCCGTCTGACCTTCCTTGACCACATGCACGCTGGTCACCGTACCTTGCCCGCTGCCAACGGTACCGGTAGCGGTGTACGTCTTGACCTCAGGAGGCACTTCACCTTCATCGGCCTCTCGGTAGGTCACGTCGAACTTGCCGTTAGCGGTCAGCTGGACGCTGGCTGTATTGGTACCCGGCTCCACATGAACCGGTTGGCCGTTGTAGTACACCGTATCCACGATGAGGGGACGGCCATTCGGGCCCTTCAGGCTGGAATCCGGCTCGAAGGTGAAGGTGGTGGGGGTACCGTTGCCCGTTAGATCACGGTCGAAGTTGGCCAGTTTGCCATCCGGACCCAACAGCATGCCCGTGACAGGATCGATGGTATACGGCTCTACCTTGATCTTGTCTTTGATGTCCACCATAGCACCGCCGGGGCCTGCGGGGCCGGTCACGCTCCCCATGCCTAAGTGCACGAAGGAGGCCTCTCCCTGACGCTTGAAGGACACATTGATGTCCATGGATAGAGGCTCCCGGCCGGAACCTGGGTTATCTGGATCATACCCAGAACCATCGCCGAACGTGACCATCAGGTTGCCCAGGGATGCATTCCCCTTATACAGATGGGTAATGTCCTCGGTCACGGGGTTGCCCGTCTCGTAGGTATAGGTGCGCGTGATGCTCTCCAGGTAGTAGCCACCGAAGGTGGTCACACGGATGTTCTGGGAAGCGCCCCAGGCCATGATGCCCTTGCCGAAGGGTTCAGCCATACCACCGGTGCCTGCATCGATGTTCACTTCATAGACCGTGGTGGTGATGAAATCGAA
Source organism: uncultured Eggerthellaceae bacterium (assembly GCA_910588905.1). Lineage (GTDB taxonomy): Bacteria > Actinomycetota > Coriobacteriia > Coriobacteriales > Eggerthellaceae > MGBC163016. Next base: position 20,630 of record CAJURZ010000026.1, on the reverse strand, counting down.
GGGAACGTCATTCTTATCGATGTCCCGCATCTCCACATCGATGTTGATCTCACCGGTATCCGGGTCCATCAGCTGTTCCAACAACTCCGGAGGAAGCGTGATCTCATACATCTCGTAGTATTTCCCATCGGGAGATGTTGTTACCGGGCCATTTTCACCATAGTCTATGGAATCAGGTATGGCCGCTGCTGTAGTTAAGCCGGCCCCGCCCCGATACATTGCAGGAGCTGCTACAGCGCCGCCAGCATAGAGCCCCGCTGCGGCAGCCGCACGCTCTTCTCCGGCCACGCCGCTTGTCTGACCATCCCGCCCAAGGTTCGACCAATTCAGCTGATCGCTGGGAATCTTCTCAGAGCCCGCACCGGTCACGCCGCGGAACGCGATGTAGTGCTTCTTGCCGTCTTTAGTCACATACACGGCATAGATGGTCTTACCCTCGTCTGGCTTCACGTAGAACGTGACCGGCGTACCCGCAGGCACCGTTTGGGTAGCAGGCCACACTTGGGCACCACCTGCTCCAGACACAGAGCCATTCACCGTGGCGGATACCTTGGTGGTGACCGTCACATCTGTGGGTTCGCCCTCCACCTTCTTGTAATAGACCTCTACGTTGGTGGCATCCTCATTGCGGTCAGCCAGCACCGAATAGCTCCGAAGGTTGGCATCTATATAGTTCGCCTTGCCATTCACCACGATGAAGTTGACTTCATAACCCGCATCCGGGAACAAGTTGATGATCTGTATGGACCCAGCGGGCACCTTGGCCGCCGGCGTACCGGAGGGGCTCACCGTACCACCGCCACTGGGAGCCACAGTGATGTTCATATCCTTCACCACCGGCTTGATGGGAGATTCGCCCAGCTCGAAATAGCCGGTCACCACCGTATCAGCCGTAATGCCATTCACCTGGTAGGACAACGTCTCTTGGTTGTAGAACACCTCTTCGCCCGTGCCTACCTTCACGCCCACCTTGACCAGCTTCGAGTCAGCGTTGGGCAGGAAGTACACGATACCGTTACCTCCCGCAAGGATCTTCTGCTCCGCTACGGATACCGAACCGCCAGCACCGCCCGTACCCGAAGTGCGGGCCTGCAACAGATAGCTGATGCCCTGATCAGGACCAGGAGTCTGACTGAAAGCCGCTTCAATGGTGCCATCATCTTTCCCGGCCGGGAAGGTGTAGGAGCGCTTCTCTCCCAAACTTCCCAGTTCATCGTTGCCATTCACCGTCAACCCGGAGAGCTCATAACCCTCATTTGGGATCATGGAGAACATGATGGATGCCGTTACAGACACCTTCACCGTCCCGCTGGGAGTGATGGTGCCACGACCCGTCTTCGTAGCCACGATGGTGCGATACTCAGCCGGCTTCAGCGTACCGTCTTGGATATCCTGCTCTTCTTGGGCGGTCTGCTTCCGGAACGCCACCTCAACGGAGCACTCGTAATTCACATCCGTAGCGGACAGCGTGAAGTAGCCATTGGTCCAGACAGCCTTGGCTTGGTCCCCCGTAAGGTTACGCACGGGCCCTGAGGCCGGGGTGATCTTCACATAGTCCACCGCGTAGCCCTCATCCGGGATGACGGACACATTCATGGAACCATCCACGGGCAGCGCCTCTATCACGTTCGGCCCTTGAGCCAACGATGTGCTGCCATTCGGACCAACGGTCATCTTGATAGTGGAGTACTCCACCGGCTCTTCGCCCGTGGTGTCCTTCTTGGAGAAGACGGCATTCAAGCCGATGTCTTCCTGGACGTTCTTCAGCGTGAGCTTGCCGTTGGCCCACTCCACCTTGGCATTGGACAGGTTGCCGGTGTCTTTACCGCCGCCTGCAGCGTCAGGGAAGATGCTCTCGGGGGTGCCCGTCTCTCCGTAGGTGAGCTGGATGTCATCCAGCTTGTAACCGAACATGGCTGCTACGGTGAAGCTGGCATTGGTGCCCTTTCGCACCAGCTTTGCCCCTGTAGGTGTAACGGTACCGCCTCCTGCAGTGGCTGCATTCACCGTGGCGAACTCCGCCCCCGTCTCATCCTCAGAGCAGAACACGCCCTGGATAGTGTGGTCGGCCTTCACGTTGGAGAAGCAGTACTGCCCTGCAGCGTTCAAAGCGCTTGGTGGCAAATCTTCGCCGTCTACCACCAAGTAGCTCAGTTTGTAGCCTTTATCAGGCGCAAAGTAGAACGCAGCCATTTCCCCCTCAGCCACCTGTACCTCTCCCGCAGGGGACACGGCACCGTTGGGTGAGGTGTCAGCTTTGATGGTATAGAAAGAGGGGTAGGTAAGAGTCTCGCCATTGGCCAGGGGTTCGAACTCGACGATGATGTTCGTATCCTCTTTGACATCCGCAAGGAAATAGGAGAACTTATGGCCTTCCTTGACAGTGCCCGAGGGGTTACTGTCGCTGGTCAGCACGATCTGGCGCACCTTATAGCCCTCATCAGGGATGATGGAGAAATAAGCTGAGCCGCCCGCAGGCACGGAAACCATGCCCACCGGAGAAGTGGTGCCATGGGCCCCCGGGTTGATGAATACGTTATAGAAATCCTTAGGCGGACCCGGAGCCTCATCCTTTTCGAAGGTAGCCTCTATCACGTGTCCTAACGGATCTGAGGTCACCGTGAAGCTGTAGGTGCCATCCTTCACATCAGCCGTGACGTCCTGGGCGGCACCCGTTCCCACGGTGTTCGTGAGGGTCTTCAGCTTGTAGCCAGCATTGGGCATGATGGTGACCTGAGTCGTGCTACCAGCAGCAGCCTGGTAATCAGTTTCGCCGAAGCTACCTCCCGTGCCCGCCACCAGCTTGATGGGAATAAAGGTGGCAGCCGGGGTGCCTGGCTTGAACTCGGCCTCTATCACCACGTCTTCCTTGATGTTCTTGATGGTAATCGTCTGGTTGGTAGCGTCTATCACCACATCGGTACCCGTGCCGAAGGCCCATACCTCCGTGCGCTCTCCGCCACCGCGAGTGATGTATACCTTGTCCGGCACGTAGGTATCAGTGCCGTCCGTATCCCCCACCAATGTGAACGTCTTCTCAGCACCATCTACAACGGTGGAGCGCCCCGAGGGCTGGATGGAGCCGTTCTCAGCCTCCATGGCCGTTACCGTATGATACACCACAGCCTGGCCGATGGGCTGGAACCACACCACATACTGCAGGTCTGATTCAACCGGACCAACGGTCAACGTTCCGCTCGTAAGTTCAGAGGTCACCTCATTGGCTGCCGTGCAATCATCCTTGCCGGAGCCCTTGTATACGTGAGTCTCATAGCCCGGGGCAGGCTGGAACGTGATACCCAGGCTCATGCCCGGCAGCACCTTCGCCGCACTGGAGCCCGTGCCAATGGAGTAGAAGCCGTTCACCTGGTTGTTGTCTCCCGGCACATGGGTGACCGAAACGGTGTAGGGCTTGATGGGCGGCAGGGCATTCGGGTCTTCCACGAAGGTGACCTCAAGGCGCGTGTCCTGATTGACGGCCGGGAAGGTGTAGTAGTAGCTGACCACCGTCTGGCCGTCTTGGGTGATCTCCATCTTCTCGGCGCTGACCACCTTGTTGTTCACCTTCACCGTGCTGAGCGTATTGCCCGGCTCCGGGATGAAGCTGAACGTTTGAGAGGTGCCCGTAGCCACGCGGACCACGTTATCTGTTGAGCCGAAGGGAGACCCGGAAGGAGACACGGTGCCGTTGCCCGTGACCTCCAAGGTGATGGATTTCATATCCACCGTTTCCGTGGATGGCGTCTCCGGGCTCGCGCTCACTGAAAGATACATATCCTGGGTGATGCTCTCCTTCGGGATGGTCAGGTGATACACCCCGGGTTCTACCTCTGTAGCTTTCACCTCAACATCATTCAGCAGGATGGTGCCCAGCTTATACCCAGCAGCCACCTGGATGGTGAAATCAGCTGCCACGTTGGCGTGGTTGGTGCCCGCTTCCTTATAGAAGACAGACCCTTCCACAGCGGGGGTCACCGTCACACCAGCGCCAATGGCTACATTCTTGAGCCCCAACCGAATCAGGTTGTCCTCATCCGTGGAGGGCTGGCTGTCATCTTTACCCTCAGCGAATTCGACCTTGATAACCATATCCGCTTGCACGTCCCACAGGGTGTACACGCCATTCGTCAGGCCACCGACCATGTTCTGGAGGTCACCCTCAGTGCCGTCTTCATTCTTCTTACCCTGCCAGATCTTACTCACATGGTAACCATCATCCGGGATCAAGGTGATGGCCTGCACAGAACCGCGTGCCACGGTGATCAGCCCGGAAGGGCTCACCGTACCGTTGGGGCCACCACTGATATCCACCGTGTAGGTGGGCTTCTCATCCCCGGATATATCCGTCGGCGAGAACGTGCCCACCAAGTTGATATCTGTCTTATCGCCCGTAGGCTCCAGGGTATAAGTAAGCAAGTCCTTGTCGTAGGATGGGTCGGTCTTGATATCTATCTGATTGCCGTCCACGCGGATGGTAGACAGCTCATAGCCCGTGGAGGGAATGAAGGAGAACTTCTGGGTCTGCCCTTCGTAGACCAGCACCGGCTCCTGAGGGGAGACAGAGCCGCCGATTCCCGAAGAGGGATGGATGGTGTAACGCTTCTTCCCCGCCAGAGGCGAATCGCCGTCAATGAAGGTGACGATCACATCATGGGATTGCACCACATTCTGAAGGGTCAACTTGCCAGCATTCTGATCTACCGCCGTAGTCACATCAGTGCCATCCACCGTGACCGTGCCGATGGTCTTGCCATCATCCGGGAAGAAGAACAGATCAACATCTTGGCCCGTGAGCACCTTCTGGCTGGGAGTGATGCTACCGCCGCCCGGGTCTGCCACGTGAGTGTTGATGTTCACATAGGAGGGCGCCGGGGGCGTGACCGGGTCGAAGTCTATGGTCAGCGTGCCCGTGGCCTTATCCACGTACCAAGCGTTGCCATAGGACGGGTCCCGATGATCCGCCCGCACCAGATTGATGGTGTAGTAGGCACCGTTATCATGGCTGTTGAGGTAGGTTTGCTTGGGCACTTCGGCGCCATCATAGGTGATAGCCCCCACGGTGTAATTCGCCGGGGGCGTGATGGTAATGGTCTTCAGAACGCCCAGTTCCAATTTCACGGGGCCAGAGGGATCAACGGCGTTCGGTGCCTCTGCCGCCTTCAGGTTGGTCACCGTGACGGTGGCGCTGGACATGGTGAACGTCACCACGATCTTCATGTTCTGCAGCACGTTGTTGACCGGGAGGTTGTAGACCTCTTGGTTCGTCTGGTCTTGCACGCTGGTCAGCGCTGTACCCGGAGTGATGGGGTTGCCGTTGTCGTTAAGGTTGTAGGCCATCACCTTGGACACCATGTACTGCTCATCCGGCTTCAGGGTAAGGGTGGTAGAGCCACCGAAGTTCACTTCCCGGCTGCCAGAGGTGCCGAAGGAACCATCATCAAGCGCAATGGTGCCGTGACCGTTCTCGCCGCCGTCCACTTCGAAATCAACCCGACGCATCTCAGCGGTGGGCGGCAAACCCGCCTCGTATTCCGCCACCAAGTCCATGTTCTGATCCAGCACGCTGATGTAGTAGCTAGAACCATTCACGCTATAGGGGATGCCATTGATGGTGAAGCTCTTCAGACGGTGCCCAGGCCCCGGGTTGAAGGTGACGTTCACCCCAGCCGAAGACGGCATCAAGATGAGCTCTTCGCCTGTATCCGGCCGCGTCTGGCCCATAGCCACTTCCACCGGATTCAGATTAGGCGCAGCAGAGGCGAAGGTCATGGTACCCGGATTGCCTACGCCCTGCAGGGTACCCGTAACGGAGTACTTCTCTTCTAGGCCCGTGGGCTTTTCGAACTGAGCCTCGATGGTCCAGTTCTCTCCCCGGTTGATGGTATACAGCTCGGGACTGAAGGTGAAGGTGTTGCCCACCAAACTGCCCTCGGCCGTGGCTACCGTCGTGCCATTGCGCGTGAGAGCCACACCCTTGATCCGGTACCCATCCAAGGGATATAGGATGAATGAGGGCCAGGCCGGGTCCCCTTCGGCCACCTCTGTACTGGGCACGGGGTAGCTGTTGGAGCCCGCAGGGGAGATGGTGCCCCCCTCACCGGCTGATGATTGCACATTGAATGTACCGGCTTCTACCTTATAGCCCACGGCGAAGGTGCCCAAGGCAGTGGAGCCGCCCGTGATGCCCAGCTGGGCCACCAGCACCGGGTTGCCCTCTGAGTCAGCTACATCGTTGCCGTTAGCATCCTTCTGGCGCACTACATTGGCTACGCGTTCTTTCACTTCCCCCGTAGCCGGGTCATAGTGGAAGACGGAAACGGTGTCGCCCTCTTTGAGATCTGCGAAGTTCTCGTTGGTCAAGGGCAAGTTCACCTTGAGCTCTCCGATGTAGGCATCCTTATCAGCAGGCTTGTCTTCCAGGTCAGTCAGCACCAGCTTCAGGGGATCCGTGATAGCCTGGGACGGAGCGGCCGCCTGGGTCAGCTTGTTGTAGACAGGATCCGTGTTGGCCACCGTGTCTGAAGAGAGCGAAGGCATGATGGGCGCCGGCAGGCCCTGGGTGAATAGGGAACCCCGCACGCTGGGGGGCAGGCTACCGTTGCCCTCTACATACAAAGACATCAGCTTGTAGCCCTCATAGATGGTCACCAGCATCTGCGCCCGGGCTTCCATACGCGTGGGGCTGTCAGTGGCAATGTAGAGGGTGTAGCGGTAGGTCTTATCCTGCTCTAGGCCGTCGGCCGCCGTGATGGAATGGGTGAAAGTAGCGTTGGTGGTCACCGTGCCTTTGACGAAATCCCCTACGCGGTTGCCCTCTTCGTCTATGGTGCCGAAGGTACCGCCGGCATTCGGGTCATTGCTGGGGCCGGTGAAGGTAGCGGTGGTAGCGTGAGGCTTCTCTACTTCATTGCCATCCTCATCGTAGTCAACCTCCACCACCGTCCACAGGTATTCATAGGTACCCTCTGTCCCAGCGAAGGTAGCGGTAAGCGGGCCAGCATTCTGGCCGGTAGCCCCTGAAGCCGTGAGGTCAATGGCCTGCTGAGGGTTAGTGAAGTTGCGGCTTTCAGTCACATCCTTGAACGTGAAGTTCTCATCACGCAGAAAGAACGAAACGTCAGAGGTGGCCGTGGCTGTCTTCTGCCCGTCTATCTCTGCTCCAGGTTGGAAGGTCTGCAGGCCCGAGGCGCTGCTCCCATCCGTATAGTTCGAGTTCGCACCGAAAGCCGTGGCCGGCACCATGGAGGTGCACAGGCACACGGCAGTGATCAGCGCTATGAGCTTATGAAGAGCCGTCTTCATCGCAGACACCATTTCCTTCTGCTTCCCAGCATTGAAACCGTAAGGCAGAGAACTGGCTTCCGCGAAAGAGTCTTTCCTGAGGATGAACTACCCGTCTTTCGCGTTCGCCTAGCTCTCAACGACGATGGTGACGACGGCGCCTGCTTGACCCTCAACTTCCCGCGTCTCCATGTTCAAGGCATAGAAAGTTGCGGTGCATTCGTAGGTTCCTGCAGGAAGATCTTGATTGAGCTTGCCATATTGGATGTGGTAGTTCGGCTCAATGGGTTCAGAGGAATAGATGACTTCCCCGTTGTCGTTCCGAGTGATATCTACCTGCATCAAATAGTGGTTGGCGGGAGAGTTCTCGATGCGTAGCTCCCCTTCGGAATTGCCATCCGGGAACCGGATGAGCGAAGCGATGGAGATATTCAGCATACCCTCTTCCACATAACGATTCAGCTCTTCCTGAATCTCTTCCTGAGTCTTGCCGTCAAGCTGGCCCAATGCGCCACCAGCGTCTTCATATTGCGTAGAACTCATGAAGAAGTACAGACCTACCAGGAGTGCCAAGATCAATGCAATGGATGCAATGACGATCCAAACAATGAAACTCTTCTTGTGTCCGCCAGCAGTGCCCTCATCTTGAAACTCGTATTGAACGTTTTCGTTTGGCATTTCCCGTTCCAATCATTTAAGGCAAGCGCCACCTACAGATTATATGCGCAAAATATTCTAGCAACTTTTCGCGCAAACAGCTTGAGAACCTTCTTTTATGGATGAATGTTCGCCATCCATGAGCTTTCCGGATCTCAAACCTCTGTTTTGCTCACCTTAGCTTATCGTTTGCGGTAGGTCTGACCTCTTCATACAAGAAGGGCGGTCTTTCGGCCGCCCTTCCTCCTCTGAGCCGAATCAGCGTAGATCCTGCACAGTGTGATGGTACGTCAGTCCAACAAGATTAGATCTGGTTGGTGATGGTGTACTGGATCTTCATGGCCGTAGAGGTCAGGTCAGAAGCAGTCAGGCCACCGGAGGGAGCGAGGACCTTGCCGCCCAACTCCAGGGAGCACTTAGCGCCATTGGCAATCTGAGCGCTGGCGTAGGAGGTCTGAACGCTAACGCCGTTCGTTGCAGAAGACAGCTGCAGAGGAGAGCCGCCACCGATGGAGAGCGTGCCCAGGATGATACCGCCAGAAGAAGGAGCAGCCGGATCAGTGGTCCAGGAGCTGGTGGGGATGCTCATGTTAGCGTTAGGAGCGCTCACCTGCAGCTTGGAAACGCGGATAGGACCGGTGGAGTTGTTGACGATCTCATAGTTGGTGGGACCGGTGATGGTGCCGCCCGTGGAGGGGATAACAACAGCCACCTTGGTGGGGATGGTAGCATTCAGAGAAGCGTCGACAACCTCGAACTTGACGTCCGTGGAAGCGGTAGCGTTAGAGGCGTCCGTAGAGGTGAACTGCTCAACGTTCTCTGCCGTAGTGGCTGCGAATGCCGGAACGGTTGCCATTGCCATTGCAGCAGTCAGTGCAAAAGCGCCAGCCATCTTCGTGAGTTTCATGGTCTTTCCTCCTTTGTTAGTTTGACCATTCTTAACAACCGCGAATCTTTATACACGCTCGCCATCGGTTTGTATACCCTTAGGTAACGGATTCGATGTTTCTTCAAATAACCATCACAAATGCAGTGAACCCTCTGATGGCACGGCCCTTCAGGCACTTCGCTGCCGCTTAAGATGCCGCTGTTGACGTTACGAGGAGAAGCTCAGGGTCCTGGGCTAGGGGAACAACAGACCATTCACCAGGGCGTGGGTGCGAGCCATCTCGTAGATGCTGCTGAGCTGGATCACATCGGCGTGGAAGGCAATACCCACAGTAACCACCACGCCCCCCAGCAGCATGATGATGCCCAAAGCAACCCACCAACGGGCCGGACCCTCCCCCGGGCTGCGCCGGGTGTCAAGGGCCATGAATCCCACTGCCCCCAGTACCAGGGGCGGCAGCGAGAAATCAAGCGCATAACGCGGCAGGATACCCGCCCCTTCTCCGTCCAGGATCACCACTGCTACCACGAGCACCAAGCACAGGAGTGCCATGCCCTTCGCTGAGAGCAACCCGTTCCCTAAGAGCTGCCCTATGCCGGACGCTTTCCCCAGACAGCCGGGCCCCTTCGCCCAGAACAGCGCCAAGACGAACCACACCAGGGGCGAGAGCCAAAGCAAGCCACCCAGCGGGCTTTCCACCGTGATGTTGCCCGCATAGCCCCAGGCCGTCTGGATGGCACTGCGTGCAGCGCTGCCCGGATAGGGCCACACCGGCTCCAGGAAGGGAAAGAAGGGTTCGATCACCGGCAGCTGGAACAGGTAGGAGAACAGCGCCAGGTTCGCCGCATCTAGGGTCATGGGGCGCAGCCGCATGTCGTTGGTGGTCAGGTTATAGGCTGCACCGAAATCCAGGGGATTACCGAACCGCAGCGCGTTGTACAGCCCGATGGTCGCAAGCACCACCACGACCGGAGCCAAGGCCGCCGCCAGATACCCCATGCGAGCACGCAGTGTTCCCTTCGCCAAGAGAGCCTGGATGCCCAGGGGCACCAGCAAGAGCCCGAAGAGGCCTATCTGCGGGCGACAGGCGAAGACGAGCGCTACCATCAGCGCCCCCGGCACCACCAGAAGCGGCCTGCGGTCCAGAGAGGTCATGCACACCGCCGCCCACACCAAAAGCGCCAGTCCCATGGCCACCGGCACTTGATAGATGGACGGCGAGAGCACGAGCCACCCCAGCTGCGCGCCCAGGCTCACCAGCAGCAGTGCCAGCACCAGAGCCCCCACGGATACGTTTGGCATCCAGCGGCGTGCCAGCTGGACGAGCAACCGAGCGATCCCCGCTATCAGCACCACGAGACACACGGCAATGGGTACGAAATTCGGCAGGTCTTGCCCCGTGATTAGGAAGTAGGGTAGATAGAACACCACTGCGGGCAGCGCCCCGAAATACACATAGAGCTTCCCGTTGTAATAGGCAGTGTCCCAGTAATCCCCCACATTGGTCCCGGCTTGCTGGCCGCGCGATGCAGGGTCGTAGGGGTTGTCTGCCGTCTCCAGCCCCTCGGGGGGCTCATCCAGCAGATGTAGCTGCCCTGCAGCGAACGCCCGCGCCAGCTTCGCGTATTCACTCTCATAGGTGGCTGGATACACGTAGGCCAGCGGCGATGAGTTCGGTGTAGGCCGCTGCGCTGCCTGAGTGCCGCTCCCGGAAAGCGGCTGGGGCGTGCCCGAGGTATTGGAAGCCTCCGCGGTGCTTGCATCCGACCCCTGGGTCTGGCTGCTGCTTTGGGCCGTGCTGGCCTGGGCAGCAACGGGGGTGGAAAGGGTGGAATACCCCTTGCCATACTCCCCGAGCGTATCAGGAAGGATAGCCAGCTGGGCCAGGAAGACCACGCAGAGCCCCGCGGTCAGGGGGATGAGGATGCAGCGGGCGAAGGGAGTGAGCCGCGGGGAGGTAGGGTACCCCGGCGCAGGATGCTCCGATGCAGGATGCGGGGAGGTATCGAATGCGGGGCGCTGATAGATGCGCCGCTTCGGCAGGAACGCCCAGATGAGCGCCCCTACCCCTAGGATGACCAGCACTCGAAGGAATGAGAACGTGAAGGGAATGGGCTCGTTCGCCTTCAGGGTGACGCCGATCTGAGCCGCCTCATCTTCCGAGAGCCCCCGCCTGAGTGCAGGGTCGCTCAGATTCACCAGGGTAAGAGAGATGTCTTTGATGGCACCGTAGGGGTGCAGCTGGAATAGCTGGGAGGAAGGCACGCCCAGGAAGAGTTCATGGGTGGAAGTGGTGTAGTTCAAGGGGGACCCTTCGTCCCGAAACCCGAGGGTGATCTCACAGGAATGGTTGGGGGTGATGCGCAGTGTCTGCACCGGTTGGGGCGTATCCACCTCGAAGATAGCCGGCTCGTCCTGGGTGAGGGTGTGCTGGGTGGCCAAGGTCTGAGGCGTGAGGTTGGCGGTCTGCCAATGGGGAAGATTGAAGAGCGATACCTCAAGGATGAGCACCACGACCACGAAGATGAGCCAGCCTGCAAGAGCATTGATGCGAAGAGGGCTGCGGGAAGGAAGGGTTCGCTTTGTCATGGTTCGTTCCATCCTGACCTGTTCCACTCTGGCCTGTTCCGTTCGGGGTCGCTTGGGTTCGCGCACATTGTAGTACTCCGACCGCTGGTGCATGCACCGTGATTTTGGGACGTTCGGATCGCGCGACAGGTCCTTCATAGGGGCGGACCGTGGTCCGCCCGGGGTCGAACATGTTCGACCCCTACGTGGGAGGATGTGCGCCGGTCAATGCACCCCTCCTGCTCCTCTTCGGCGGCGCTTAACTATTCCCGCTGCTTACGCAGCGGGGTTGTGGGTTGTGACCTGTGCACACCTGCAGGGTTTTCCGGGGTGTTGCGTCGGGCCGAGCCAGCTCGGCCCCTACGAAACCCGCTGTGCCGGCTACTCGGGGGTTACAGCGCTCCCTGCACTTCCAGGGCGGCGCGCATGACTTCCCGGGACAACCCGGCCGCATGGACGGAACGACCCGCATCCTCCACCATGATGGCCACCACCACGTTGCGCGCGCCATCGGCATCACCAATGCCGATGAACCAGCTATCGTCTTCGCGACCTTCTTTCTCGGCAGTACCCGTCTTGCCCGCGATGCTCACCCCGGAGATGGCCGCGTCCGTGGCCGTACCCTGGGTGACCACACCCCGCATGACCTCCAGCACCTGATCGGCTACTTGGGAGTTGATGGGATCGGCGAACTTGGATAGCGCGGCTGCGTAGCTGCGCTCACCGCTGGCGCTATAGATACCCTCCACCAGGTACGGGTTGAGCACCTCTCCCCCATGGGCTTCCGCGCACCCCACGAGCGCCATCTGCAGCACCGTGGCCTGAGGGCCAGCCGGGGAGGCATGTTCGCCCACCGGTTCCCCATCGGCCGCCCAAGCCGTCTCCCACGTGGTCATCTCCGCCGGATCGGGCATGAGCGATTTCGCCACGGGCAGGTCGAACTTGATCTCTTTGTTGAAGCCGAAGCCCTCGGCCGCGCGGACGAGGGCATCACTGCCCATCTCTACGCCGATCTGGCCGAAGACCGTGTTCGCTGATACTTCGAAGGCATTCGCCACGGTGATCTGCCCGTAGCCCTTGTCGTTGAAATTCGTGACAGGCGCGTTGCCGATATCCATCTCCGCAGGTGCGTCATAGATGGAATCCGGCGTGCATACCCCGTTCGCCAAAGCACCGGAGAGCGTTACTGTCTTGAAGGTGGAGCCCGGGGCATAGAGCGCCTGGGTGGCGCGGTTCAGCAGCTCGGATGAACCGGCGTTGGCATTCGCGATGACCTCTTCGAAAGCCGCGGCATCGTAGGTGGGCGAAGAGGCCATACCCAACACGGCACCGGTGGTGGGATCCATCACGACACAAGCACCGGTAAGCCCCTCAAGAGCCTCCTGAGCCGCCGCCTGCACCTTCGAGTTCAGGGTAAGCGTCACATCATTGCCCGGGTTGCCGATACCTGCCAGTGAGTTGATAACGTCAGTCCAATTCGCGTAGTTCTCCTGACCGCGCAGCGTGTCGTTCATGGAGGCTTCTATACCGCTCATGCCATACTTGCCGGAGTAGTAGCCCACCACATGGGTAGCCATGTCCCCTGCCGGATATTCGCGCTGGTAGGTGCCATCATCCTGTTCCACAGAGCGCGCCAGGACCACCCCGTCATAGGTGGAGATGGTGCCCCGTTCGGAATGCTCTTCCTTCACGATGGTGTGATTGTTGCCGGGCATAGACTGGATGGCTTCGGCATCTACCACCATGATCCACGTGAGGTTCGCCACCAATGCGGCGAAGAGCACCGAATACATGATGATGGTGCCGGTCAGCCGCTTCCCCAGAGCCACGCGACCCAGCACGCTGTTCGCATGAAGGGACGTGCTGGCAGCTGAGGTCATCTCCGCTTCGCGGCCGGTAGCTTGGTCGCCGATGCGCAGCAGCAATGCCACGATGATGAAGCCCGCCAAAAGCGATGAACCACCTTGGCTGATGAAGGGAAGCGTGATGCCCGTGAGCGGGATCAGCCGTGTCACGCCGCCCACGATGATGAAGGCGCCCAAGATGACGATGGAGGTGGCGCCCACGGCCGTGAACGAGCTGAAGTCGCTCTTGGCGCGGGCCGCCGTGAGGATGCCCCGGATGGCGAAGCAGAGATAGAGCAGCAGCACCCCCGCCGCGCCCAGAAGCCCCGTCTCTTCGCCGATGGCCGCGAAGATGAAGTCAGATTCCACGTAGGGGATGTCGGTAGACATGCCCCGGCCGATACCTTGGCCGAAGAGGCCGCCATCTGCCAAGGAGTAGAGGCTCTGCACGATCTGATAGCCCTTATCCTGAGCGTCCGCGAAGGGGTCCAGCCATATGGCCACGCGGGTTTGCACGTGCCCGAACATGAAGTAGAGGGCTATGGCTGCCACGCCCGCCAGCACAACCCCCACGATCAGGTACAACTTCTTGCCCGTAGCCACGTAGAGCATCACCAAGAACACTAGGAACAGCACGAGGGCGCTGCCCAGGTCCTTCTCCAGCACGACGATGAGGAACGCCAACGCCCACATGAACAGCAACGGCATCAATGTGGCCAACGATGGCAACTTCACCGGCCCCACTTGCCAGGTGAAGATGGAGAGCATCTCGCGGTTCTGGGCTAAGTAGGCCGCTAGGAACAGCACGATGCATATTTTCGCCAGCTCGCCGGGCTGGAACGACAGATCGCCAATGCGCAACCACAGGCGGCTGCCGTTGATCTCAGTGCCTACCACCGGCAGCATGGGCGCCAGCAACAGCAGCACGCCCACGATCATGAGCGTGTACTTGTAGCCAGCCAGCTTGTCCATGTTGCGGACAACCAGCAGCAGGATGACCAGGATGGCCACGCCGCCGAAGAGCCACATGAGCTGGCGAGGGGCGGCGTTCGGCGCCAAGCGCGTGACGAAGGCGATGCCTACCCCGGAGAGAGCGAAGGTGATGGGGAGCAGCGCCGGGTCAGCGTTGGGTGCCAGCTTGCGCACAGCAACGTGGGCCGCGATGAACGCCACGAAAATGCCGATGGGCACCCCCAGCGTATTGAAGGAGAGCTCTTGGCCACCGGTCACCACCAGCATGGCGAAGAGCACGATCACGATGGGCGCTGCCACCACGAGGAGGAGCAGCTCTATATTGCGGCGCGTCATGAGCAGCCCTTCGTTGCGCTCAGGATGACAAAGTCAGGCTGCATCACTTCTCGGCCTCTTCGCGATATTCGTTCACCAAGTGCCTGGCAGCCTCCAAGGATTCGCAGCGGATCTCCTGGTTGCGAATGCGCGCAGCCGTGCCCGGCTGGAGCTCATCCAAGGGTACTTCGGTCACTTCGTCCAGCTCTGAGTAGCCCATACCCAGCACCTGACCGGGAATGCCCCGGTACACTGCCACATTGCCGTCTACTTCGCCCAGATAGGCAGAGTTGGTCATCCACCAGTTCACCGCGAATCCGGCACCGCCAATGGCAAGGATCAGCGCCACGATGGTGGTGATGGCCGCGATGCGGGTCTTGCGCGCCAGCTTGCGATGGCGCTTCTTGGACCCAACGGCATCTATCACGATTACGCTCACGTTGTCTGAGCCGCCGTCTTGTAGAGCCGCTTCCACCAGCGCATCAGCCGCCTCCTGCGGGTCTGCGTGACTAGCCAGGATGCGGGCTATCTGGGTATCTTCCACCATGGAATAGAGGCCGTCTGAGCAGAGCAGCAGCCGATCATCGGCCATGACCGTGAGCTCGTAGGTGTCTGCATGGATGCGCGGATCAAGCCCCAGCGCGCGGGTGATGTAGGAGCGCCACGGGTGTCCGCGTGCCTCTTCAGGCTGGATCTCTCCGCGCTCCACCAGGTCAGCCACCAATGAGTGATCCCGGGTGAGCTGCTGGAGGTATCCGCCGTGCAGCAGATACGCCCGGGAATCCCCGCACTGGGCGATGACCAGGTGGTCCTCCTCCAGCAACGCCGCCGTGCAGGTAGTGCCCATCCCTTCCCGGCCGATGCCCTCAGACACTGCCCGGATGATGGCCAGGTTCGCCTCGTCCACCGCGCTGCGAAGTGCTTCGGCATCAGGCCGGTGCGGCGCATGGCGCTCCAGTTCGCGCACTGCTATTTCTGAGGCCACTTCGCCTGCTTCATGACCTCCCATGCCATCGCACACCGCATAGAGCGGCGGCCGCACGAGCAAGGAGTCCTCATTATGTTCGCGAACATACCCTACGTCCGTACGCGCACCATAGGCCTCATCTGCCAGATGAGCGCTCCGTTGCGCAGACTTGACCGCCTTGGATGCCTTAGGCGCTTTCGTCTTCTGCTTCGTTTTTGCTGCTTTCGCCTGCGTTCTTACCGCCTGTGCCGCCTTCGCCCCCTGAGCCGCCATCATTCGTGCCTCACCCGCATGGAAACATCGCCGATGGTCACCACGTCTTTGTTGCGCAGAGCGATGGGGTCAGAGATGGGGTTGCCGTTCACGATGGTGCCGTTGCGGCTCCCCAAGTCTTCTACGAAGAGGTTTTGCCCCATGAGCTGGAAACGGGCATGGCGGCCGGAGACGAAACCGGTGCCTATCACGATGTCAGCGCCGGGAGCACGGCCTACCACGACCGGCCCCGTGACCGGCATCTGTACGCCCCGGAGCTCCTTGGGGCCTTGCTCTACGGAGATGGTCCAGCTCTTGCCTCCGCTGCGCGTACCTCTGATCTGACCGATGCCCGTGCGCACGATGGCGAAGAGGAACAGATAGAGCAACACCACGAAGAGCAAGCGTGCTATGAGCAGGATGATATCGATCATCCGTTACTGCTCCAGGTCTTGGAACTCGAGTTCCGTGGTGCCGATGCGGATCATGTCGGCATCCCGCAGCGGCGCGCTCTTGATGCGGCGGCCGTTGACGAAGACACCATTGAGCGAACCGAGGTCCGTGATGATCCATGCTCCGGTAGGTTCGCAACGGATCTCTGCGTGAACACGCGAAGCGTTGATGTCGGGGATGATGATGCTGTTAGAAGATTCCCTGCCCATGCGCTCAGGTGCGCCGGTGAGCTGATAGGCACAATCCCGTGCTTCGTCATAGAGGTACACCTCCCGCAAGCCCGTTTCCGGCATGGGCATGCGCAAGCCAGCCGGTTCTGCAGCGGAGGCCGCCCGAGGTGCGGAGGCTGGAGCAGGGGTAGACTGAGGGGTCGGCTGAGGGGCCGACTGGGGAGCAGGGACCGGGTAGTAGTCCGGCTCCGCGATGTTGGCGGAGTGGATCTCATCGTAGTCTGGGTCATAGGTGGAAGGATCGTAGCCGAATTCCGGATCCATATCCGGCTCCTCGAAGGGTGGCTCCGGTGTCAGCGGAACCAGCGAACCCGGGCCACCCTCATAGGGATGGGGCGCCTGCTGCCTGGCCTCAGGAGCGTTCATGGGCCTGACCTGCGCACGCCTGCCGCGCTGAGGAGCCTGGCCTTGAGGACTGATGCCGTAGCGAGCCATCTCATCCGCCCGCAAGCGTTCCACGATCTGAGCGGCCACCAATTCAGCTACGACATCGAACTTACCCCGCTTGAGCTGGTCATCAGCTATGAAGCGAACGAGGGGATGGCCATCCATCGCCAAGCCCAGCTCTGCCGCCTTCGCCAAGAGGAAGGTTTCCGTTTCCCCGGCAATGGTGGGGTAATAGTTGAACATAGTAGCGTCATCTTCAGGGCAGACGAGCACGGTGTAGAGCGTGGGGGCGAACTGCTTGCCTGCGCCCACCACCTTGCCGCGGCGCATCTGCTTCTCTGCCTTCTTGGCTATTTGAACCGGGGAAATGGAAGCGCCGCCTAACCGTTCTGCCGCTCCTTCGACGGTATCTTCCATCTTGCCTTCGAACTTGGAAAGGAACCCCATGGCGTTGCTCTCACCCCTTCGTATTGCGATTCAACCAGCGTATATAGGTGAAGCGTTCATCATACCATTCATCGACCCCGGGCGGACCACGGTCCGCCCCTACGCAGGGCCGACAACATTATTCTCGTAGGGGCCGAGCATGCTCAGCCCGACGCAACAACCCAGGGAATGCAACATCACCCGTAGGGGTCGATCGTGTTCGGCCCCCGGGCGGACCGGCAACATTGTTCTCGTAGGGGCCGACCAAGGTCGGCCCGACGTGGCAACCCAGAGAACGTGACCGGATACGCCTCTACGGCGCCACCGGCTGGAGGAAAACCGTCTCGTAAATGCGGCCCTCCTCCCCCATGGAGGTGCCATCGGCGAAACCCTTCACCAGCGCGTTGCCATAGGTGTAATCCATGGTGCGCCCGGTCTGCTGATACTGAGACACCAGCCGTTGGGAGTATTCCTCCAGGCTTTGCCAGGTCTGCCCATTCGTGCTCACGAAGGTCTCACCTTCGTTCGCGATCACCTGCCCCTGAGTCGTTTGATTGTCATGAGCAGCCACGGCAAAGGCTACCTCCAACCCAAGGTACGTGTCAGCCTGCCCTTCGCCAGCCTCTGCGTTCTCTTCGCCCTCTTCAGGAGCCGCGTGGATCACCACGGTCACCGCAAAGCTCTGCCCCGCCATCACCAGCACCGGCGTATCCAGCGCTACCGTGTGATAACCCGCATCCGCAAAGCTCCCGGTAACTGAGGCTACCGCTGTAGCGGCCTCCATCACCTGAGTGGCATCCTTGCCTTCCGCGTTGAACCCCACTGGCAGCGTGCTCACCGCTACGTCAAAGCTGCCGTTCGCGTCGAAGGTCCAGGTGCCCACCGCCTTCACCAACTGCGTGGCCTCTGCTTGGAAGACATTCGCGCAGCGCACCTCACCGCTGTAGCGCGAGGGCGTGACGAACTCCGCCGCCCCCACATAGTCATGCTGGTATATGGCATCGTAGCTCTGGCTCACCGGAGTCACGGCGAAGGCCTCTGGATCAGAGATGGAATGGTCGTAGTAGGACAGCCAAAAGTAGCCGCTGGACTGGCCGTTACCGTCACGCAGCCCCCAATGGGTAGCATCCTGTTCGCCACCCAGACTGCTGAACAGGTCATCGTTGCCCCAGCTGTTCTTGCAGAGCCACGCGCCATCAGCCGGAGGCTGGCCGCTGCTGGCTCCCTGAAACGCAGATGCCGGGTAGGTATCGTCCCACCCCAGGATCAGCGCAGCATGGTTCTGCACGGGCGCATCCGTAGCGCAATACTGACTCCAGGTGGCGAAGGTGATGTCGTCGCCCGCTTCGACATCCTGGTATTCCCCCTTAACGACGTCTTGCGGGATGCTCTGCTCCATCTGAAGCGCTATGGCCACGCCGCCCACGTTCGCCAGCGTACGCTTGATGGCCGCCGTCCCTGCTGGGTCGTAGCCCTCATACACAGTGCCGCTGCCATCCGAGGCTGCACTCACGCGGGCCGGACTCTGCAGCCGCAGCACCTCGCTCACGCGCCAGCCCGTGTCCTCCGTTATGCGTGTCTCATCGTAGAGCGACCAGTTCTCTTGGCGCGCATCGAAGCCCCCGTCAAGCTGATACCACGGCTGACTGCTTCCCGCTTCGAAGCCGTTATAGGCATAGGGAGCCGCTTCTTCGGTCAGCAGCGTCTGCCAGGCCGTGAGAGCGGAGGCAGCGGTGGCGAAATTGCCGCTAGAAAGCTGTTCGGTAGCCGCCGATTCAATGAGCGGGAAGCCTTCGCCCGCCTGCGCCCCTGCACTAGCCTCCGTTTGGGATTCGTGGGCGAACCAAGCGATGGCTCGCTCTGAAATATCCGGGATAGCAGGCAAGTTCGTCAGGTTCAGCTCGGAGAAAGCGGGAGAATCGGGGGGCAACGCATCCTGGGCAGCCCCCGCAGCCACCGCCTCAGCCTTCAAGATGGAGCTCTCAAGGGCGCCAGCCACCGCGAAGGCCCAGCAAGCACCCCAAGGGGTTTGCAGTTTCGCGGGGGTAGCCTGACCCAAGTTGGGCAGCAGGTAGCGAGGAGCCTGGGTGGGATCAACGGTTGAACCCTCTTCGGATGCAGGGGCTCCTTCGGCAGATGCCTCGGCTGGAGCTGTCCCTTCGCCAGAAGCAACCGTCTCAGCCGCCCCTTCGCCAGAGGCAACCGCAGAAGCCGAGGACGCAGGCGGCAACGGACCTGGCTGCGGGCCCGTCTCACCGAACGCCAATGCTGCTGGCTGTCCGAACGCCAACGCTGCCGCCAGCACCGCACTATATATATGTAAGGACCACTGCTTCATGGGCGAATTCTACTGCATGGCCCCAGCCCGCGCCGCACGAGCAGCAATCTCTGCAAAAGCAACAGGTGGTTCGCAGATTAGGCGGTTCGAAGGAAGAGGGGGTATCATCACGGCAAGGTCACGGGCAATGGGAATGCGCGCTCCCGCTGGAGGTCCAACAGGAGACGCAGAAAGTGCCCGCATACGTGGGTTTATCGAAAAGGAGGACACAATGTATAAGAAGGTTCTGGTTCCATTCGATGATTCCGAACCCGCGCGTCGCGCGCTCCAAAACGCCATGAACCTGGTGAGCGGGGTGGATGATCCGCAGGTCACCGTTTTGAATGTCGTGGAATGGCATGACTACAACGCCGAAACGTTCAAGATCGCGTCGCGCATGAGCGGCGTCTTGGGAGATTCTCTGGACATGAACGCCATCTCAGAGATCGGGGACGAAGCCGAGGTGCGCGAGATGGATCGCATTGCCAAGAGCATCGCCGATATCGTGGGGGACGCACCCTGCGTTGATATCGCCATCGTGAATGGCAGCCCCCATGACACCATCGTAGCCTACGCCAACGATCTGGATTACGACTGCATTGCCATGGGCCACCGCGGCATGGGTGTCATCCGCGGCATGCTGGGTTCCGTTGCCTATTCGGTGCTGCAGAAGGCGAACAAGCCGGTCCTTGTGGTGAAGTAGGGCGAACTACGGTCCGCCCCCTGTTGCACTCAAGGCACCTCCCGTAGGGGCGAATCCGGATCCGCCCCCCCCTGTTGCACCCGGGTGAACCATGCATAACATGCCACCCGGCAATTGCCGCAATAAAACTGTTGCGCGGGGTCTTCGCGCAACGCATCCTCACGCGAAGCGCGACCCACCCGATTCTATAATGCACTCTGGGTTGCTGCGTCGGGCCGAGCACGCTCGGCCCCTACGAACCACCTGCACCCGGATGAATCATGCCTGACAGGTTGCCGTAGGGGCTGATCTGGATCAGCCCCCTGTTGCACCCGGGACAATCCTGCTCGGTATTGACGCAAATGAGGGTTAGGTGGGTGCGCATCTTCG
>CAJURZ010000025.1 GCA_910588905.1 uncultured Eggerthellaceae bacterium | reverse complement strand
TGGAGCGGGCGTGGATCTTGTCGTCCACCATGTGGCCGAGCTTCAGGATGTAGGTAGCACCCACGGTGATGGGCTCGCGGAACTTCTCACCGGTGCGGCCGTCGTAGAGCCACGTCTTGCCCGTGGGGGTCAGCTGGGGAACGAATTCATCCCGGGCCTTATCCCCGTACTTATCATGGTTGATGTTGATGAGGTTGCGGTTCGCCTTCATGATGGCGTCCGAGATCTCCTCTTCGGTGGCGCCGTCGAAGACGGGGGTGGAAACGAAGATGGGGCCTTCGACTACTTCGTCGGTCTTATCGTCATCGGACCAACCCCACTTCGCAGCCCAGCCCAAGTGGTTCTCCAGCAGCTGGCCCACGTTCATACGAGAGGGAACGCCCAAGGGATTCAGGATGACGTCGATGGGCGTGCCGTCTGCCAGGTAGGGCATGTCCTCAACGGGGAGCACCCGAGAGATGACGCCCTTGTTGCCGTGGCGGCCGGAGAGCTTGTCGCCCTGCTGTACCTTGCGCTTCTGAGCCACATACACGCGAACGAGCTCATTCACTTGGGGTGGCAGGTCATCGTCTTTGCGGTTGAAGCGCAGCACGCCGATGACACGGCCACCGGCTCCGTGGGGAACGCGCAGAGATGTGTCGCGCACCTCATGAGCCTTCGCACCGAAGATGGCGCGCAGCAAGCGCTCCTCGGAAGAGGGCTCCGTCTCGCCCTTCGGTGTGACCTTGCCCACCAGGATGTCGCCCGGGAAGACCTCGGCACCGATGCGGATGATGCCGTCGGCGTCTAGGTCGGTGATCATATCGTCAGAGATGTTCGGGATCTCGCGGGTGATCTCCTCGTCGCCCAGCTTGATGGAGCGGGCATCCACCTCGTACTCAGCGATATGGATGGAGGTGAGGAGGTCTTCGGCCACCACGCGCTCTGACACGATGATGGCGTCCTCGTAGTTGTAGCCTTCCCAGGGCATGTAAGCCACCATGAGATTGGCGCCCAGGGCCAGCTCGCCTTGATCGCAGCTGGGACCGTCGGCCAGCACATCGCCCGCCTCCACGGCATCGCCCTTGCGAACGATGGGCTTGTGGTTGATAGAACCGGACTGGTTCGAACGTTGGAACTTGGGGATCAGATACTCGTCGTAGTCACCGCCTTTGGTCTCCACGATGATGGTCTGGCCGTCTACATAGTCGACCACGCCCGGGTTCTGAGCCACGAGGATCTCGCCGGAGTCGACCGCGATGCGATGCTCGATGCCCGTGCCCACATAGGGAGCCTCCGTGCGCAGCAGTGGCACAGCCTGACGCTGCATGTTCGAGCCCATGAGCGCGCGGTTCGCGTCGTCGTGCTCCAGGAACGGGATGAGCGACGTTGCCACGCTGGTCATCTGGCGCGGAGAGACGTCCATGTAGTCCACCTGCTCCGGCGGCACTTCGCCCGGCTCGCCGAACTCCCCAGCAGCATTCTTCATACGGCAGAGCACGCGCTTGGAGGGGACGAACTTCCCGTCTTTGTCGAACGTGCCGAACTGGCGGGTCTTCGGATCGAACTCGTCATTGGCCTGAGCGATGATGTAGTTCTCTTCCTCATCGGCCGTGAGGTAGTCCACCTCGTCGGTCACCTTGCCGTCTACCACGCGACGGTACGGGCTCTCGATGAAGCCGAAGGGATTCACGCGAGCGTAGGCTGCCAGCGAGCCGATGAGGCCGATGTTGGGGCCTTCAGGGGTCTCGATGGGACACATGCGCCCGTAGTGGGAGGTATGCACGTCGCGCACCTCGAAACCGGCGCGCTCCCGGGACAAGCCGCCCGGGCCCAACGCCGAAAGGCGGCGCTTGTGG
Source organism: uncultured Eggerthellaceae bacterium (assembly GCA_910588905.1). Taxonomy (GTDB): domain Bacteria; phylum Actinomycetota; class Coriobacteriia; order Coriobacteriales; family Eggerthellaceae; genus MGBC163016. The sequence goes on along the minus strand of CAJURZ010000025.1, from coordinate 25,169 downwards.
GTGATGCCAGATGCGGGGTTCGTCTGGTCCATGAACTGAGAGAGCTGGGATGAGCCGAAGAACTCCTTCACAGCCGCCACGATGGGGCGGATGTTCACCAGCGAATTGGGGTTCACTTCGTCAGTGTCCTGCATGGACATGCGCTCACGCACCACGCGCTCCATACGAGAGATGCCGATGCGGAACTGGTTCTGGATCAGCTCGCCCACCGTGCGGATGCGACGGTTGCCGAAGTGGTCGATATCGTCCGTAGCGTAGCCCTCGACGCCGTCATGCAGGTTGATGATGTAGCGCATGGTGAGGACGATGTCTTCCTTGGTGAGGGTTGAGGAGGCGTTCTCCTCCGGGTCCTCGCCCAGCTTCTTGTCCATCTTGTAGCGACCGACCTTCGCAAGGTCGTAGCGCTGGGGATTGAAGAAGAGGCCGTCCAGGAGGGTACGGGCGGAATCCACCGTAGGCGGCTCGCCGGGACGGAAGCGCTTATAGAGCTCGATGAGGGATTCCTCGCGGGTGGTAGCGGGGTCGCGCTCGAGGGTGCGACGCACCATGTCAGAGTCACCCAAAAGCTCCAGGATCTCTTCACTGGTCTCCGCCAGGCCCAACGCGCGCACCAACAGCGTGGCCGGCTGCTTGCGCTTGCGGTCGATGCGAACGGAGAGGACATCGCGCTTGTCGGTCTCGAACTCGAGCCAGGCACCGCGGCTGGGGATGACCTTCGCGTTGTAGATGATGCGATCGGAGGTCTTGTCGCGCTCAGAGCCGAAGTAAACGCCAGGAGAGCGCACCAGCTGTGAGACGACGACGCGCTCGGTGCCGTTGATGATGAAGGTGCCCCGGTTCGTCATGAGCGGGTAATCGCCCAAGAAGATGGGGATCTCAGCCTGAACACCGGTGTTGCGGTTCACGTAATCGAACGTGACCGTGAGCGGTGCCTGGTAGGTGACGTCCTTCTCCTTGCATTCGTCAACGGTGTACTGAGGCTCATCGAATTCATGGCTCTTATATGAGAGCGACATATCCTTGGTGTTGGATTCGATAGGGCCGATGTCTTCGAAGGCATTGCGGATGCCCTCATCCTTGAACCACTCGAAGCTATCTGTCTGGATGCCGATCAGGTTCGGCAGGTCCATGACGTCTTGGCTCTTCGCGAAGCTCCTTCGTTCCCGGTAAAGGGTAGATGGGGTTTTCTTGAGCTTGGCCACGAAGCTTACCCTCCTTCTCTATTCCTTCTTTGATGGGCTTGATCTTCTGCAAAATGCAGGAACGCTCCACCTTAGACATGGGTTACGGGAGCGTCAAGATTTTTTTCTATGAACTATGTATTTTTTATGGAGATTGAATCATTCCATCAAACCATACTTCTGGCGAAGGCGGCCCAGGCGATCCAGAATAGGGTTCCCCACCAGGAAGAGGGTGGCGAATGTGGCAGCCCCCTGCAGAGCGTTCACCGGCACCCCCGCTATATACAGAGCAGCTACGCCCTCGGGCGTGAAGGAGCACAGCATCAGGAAGACGGAGCTGGTATCCAGAACGGGACCTGCGATCAGCAGCACGAAGAGAGCACCCCCTAAACCCACGAGCACCCTCTGCTTCCTTGACCAGCCCTCCCGAGGGATGGCCCCCTGCTTCGCCAGCGCACCGAAGACCAGGCCGCAGAGGGCGAACGAGAGCATCTGCCAAGGCGTCCAAGGACCAATGCCGAAGATGAAGCCGCTGGCCAACGCAGCAAAGGCCCCTATCACGAAACCCGATGACGGCCCGAAGGCGATACCGGCCACCATCACGATAGCCGCCATGGGCTTGAAGTTCGGCAGCCAGATGAAAGCCGCCCGAGCAGCCACCGCAAGCGCCACCATGACCGCTATGGCCACCAGCTCGCGGGCCTGAGGCTTGCGCCGCTCGAACGAAGCGAAGAACGGGACCATGCTGTACACCACCAGCAACAAGCTCACGATGATGTAGCTCTTGCCTCCCACCGCTGCACCCACTGCCACCGTGGCCGCAGCCGCCACCATCATCATCCCCCAGATGAGTCCTGCCGAGACCTTCGCAGAGCCCTGAGGGACCTCCTGTGCGCCCTGAGCCTGCACGCGCCCAGAGCCACCGCCCTCTTTCTTCACTGCAGGCACAGCTCGATCACATCCTCGTCGGTCACGGCATTGGTGAACACGTGACGGCTCATGCGGTTGGCCGCCGTGGTGTAGAAGGAATTCATGGCGAAGAACGCCCGAGGCGTATTCGTGGTGATCACCGCACCGTCGAAGAGCAGGGAGACGGAATCCGCGTAGCGGGCGCAGAATTCCACGTCATGGGACACCATGACCACCGTAAGGCCCTCACCGATGAGCTTCCGCAGCACTGCCGCCAGCTCACGCTTGAAGAAGGCATCGATCCCCTTGGTGGGCTCATCCAAGAGCAACACCTGCGGATCGCACAGCAGCACCTTCGCCAGAGCTACCCGCTGCTGCTCGCCCCCAGACAGATCCAGGGGATGCCGCCCAAGCTGATCCGTCACACCGCAGACGCGGGCCACCTCTCGGATGCGCTCTTCCCAAAGGTCCTGCGGAATGCCCTCCAGCATCTCTGCCAGCTCCTCGCGCACGGTCCTTTTGACGAAGAGGTTCTGAGGGTCTTGCGGCAGCATGGCCAAGGCATTGCGGAAGAGAGAACCTCCCTTCCAGTCTGACGCGCGCTTGCCCAAGATGCTCGCCCGGCCTCGATAGGGCTTGCAGATGCCGCAGAGCGTCTTGAGCAACGTGGACTTCCCCGTTCCATTGCCCCCGACCAAAGCGAAGAGGCTCTGGTGCGGTACCTCCAGATCCACTCCGCGCAGCACGTCCGGCGCCTCTTGCTCATAGCGGAACCAGACATCCTTCACCTGGACAGCCGGAGCATCACCCGGATGAGAGAACAACCCCTCTTCGGGCAAGGAGCGCACGGTCAGATGATGGTCTTCCACGTAGTCCAAGAGCCATTGCCGTCCCTCGCGCACCGTCAAGGGCGCTTCCGTGAGGGGCGGTGGATCCTCTCTGACGTCATCCACCCCATAGAACGTGCGGACCGGGGCCGGAAGCGCGAGAGTCATCTCGCTTCCGGTGGCATAGAGCGCCTTCGCCACCTCTCGTGGAGACCCCGTCACCGTTATGCGCCCCTCATCCATCACCACCACATGATCTGCCGTGGCGAACACATCCTCCAGTCGATGCTCCGTGATGATGATGGTCGTACCGAGCTCTTCATTGATCTTGCGCACGGTGTTCAGGAGATCCGCCGCAGCAATGGGATCCAACTGGCTGGTGGGCTCATCCAGCACCAACACGCTGGGCTGCATGACCATGACGGATGCCAGGTTCAGCAACTGCTTCTGGCCCCCGGACAGGTCTGCCACATCCTTATGGAACCAGTGCTGGATGCCGAAGTAGCTGGCCATCTCAGCCACCCGCAAGCCCATGATGCGCCGATCCACCCCAAGGTTCTCAAGCCCGAAGGCAAGCTCGTGCCAAACCTTGTCCGTGACCAGCTGTGCATCTGGGTCCTGCATGACGAAGCCGATGAACTGCGCTTGATCTTTCCGAGGCACCTCAGCCAAAGGCTGCCCCTCGAACAGGATGCGACCGCTGGCGTCCCCGTGGGGCGTGAGCACCGTCTTCAAGTGGCGCAGCAACGTGGTCTTCCCGCACCCAGACCGCCCGCAGAGGCACACATAGCTACCGCGCTCTATCCCAAGGGTCACCCCCTCCAGCGCCCGACGATCCTGGTCGGGATAGTAGAACGTCAGATCTTGGATATCGAATTGCGCCATGAGACCCTCTCCTGAAGGCTGACGATGGATGGAAGGAGCAGGAATGCCGCAAAGGCCACCAGAGCCAGGATGCCGAATGCCGTGCTGGGCGGGAATGTCACCTGGGGGAGATACCCAACGTGAGCAGCTCCTTGCAGGATACCCACCACAGCCACGCCTGCAAAGATGACCATGTACCCCAAGATGACGCCGTCTCTCAATCGGAATCGATACCGAGCGAACTGGGTCCGCTGCGAGGCGCAGCCGAATCCGCGGCTACCCATGGAATCAGCGGTCACGATGCCTGTCTCCAGCGCCCAGGTGGTGAGCGCCCCCAGGATATCCGCTCCCTGATGCACGCGCTCTGCAAGCCCCTCTCCGGCCGCCCCTTTCCCAATGCAGGCTCGCGCCCCGGCGATCTGCTTCGCCCGCCGCAAGTATCGGGGCACCAACCGCAGCACCATGGTCAGCACCAAGGTGATGGCAGGCATCACCCCGCCGAAGAGATAGGTGAGCTTGTCGGAGGTCATCACACGGTTGAAGCTGCCGAAGAGCAGCATGATGGTGACGAACATCCCCGCGGTCTGCGTACCGTAGAGCACAGCCTGCAAGGTGTAGGGGCGCCCGAGATAGGTGAACAGCACGGTGGTGCCACGAGGATCGAAGAAGCCGTTCATCAAAGAGAGCATCACGAACACGAGCATCATGCCGAGGATCATCTTCCATCCCGCTCGCCCGCGCACCATGAGGTAGTAGGCAGCAGCTCCGGCGAAGGCCCACGCAAGCCACGCCGGATGCGCTACCAGCACCGTCAGCAAGATGGCGCCTGCGAACCAAGCGAAGGTGATAGCAGGATGGAAGGATGAGAACCCCACGCCGATGCCTATTCCTGCTCCCCTGAAGCAGACGTGCCTCTGCGGGGAGGGACCATTGGAGCTGCGGTGCCCGATGAAAGATCACCCATGGGCACCCCTCTCCCCTTGCATGATGAGCGATGCCTACATGCTCAGGTATTCCAGCTCCACCGTGTCACCATCATCAAGGGTGCACACATCAATGGCTTCCATGACTTGCTCTCCGTTGACGGTGTACACCCAACCAGAAGAGCCCTCGGCTGCCTTGCCGCCGATAGAGGTGATGTATTTACCATAGGGGCCGTCCTCGATGACGGCGTCCACTCCGGATGCCTCCACGGCAGCCAGCACGGTAGCCTCCTCTTGGGCAACCTTGACCGGATAGCTGGCTCCTTCGGCATCGGCCGCGGCGGGATCCTTCACGATCAGCGTTGCATCGATGGTGGGGCCTTCGGCCTGGATGGCTGCCGAGGAGGATGACTGCGAGGAGCCATCCGCTGATGAAGCCGAAGAGCATCCTGAGAGCACGGCGACCGACGCAAGCGCCAAGACCACCAAAAGGCTCAGGGCACTGCGGGTGAACGACAGGGAACGGCTACGAGGTACAGAACGCACGAACATGGGAACAACCCTTTCTTCCAGGGCTCTCGATCTTGATCAGGCTCGGTATTCCGACTTCGCACCTGGGCAGAGCAGCGCTCAGATGGCTTTACGGTTGCTGGTACAGCGCGGGATTCTCACCCGCATTCCCCGAGGGTTATCCATGCACCTAGATGCACGATCGAAGAGCCAGTCTTCTCTGATGCCCTCGATCCGGACATCTTGCAGGATTGTATCCTGTCTTCATCGGACGAAGCATCGAGAAGACGATGTGAATAACTCATAGGAACATGAATTCCCTTCATGACCGCTCACATGCCTCCTGGAGGGGAGGGTGGCGCCTCTCTGGTTCAAGCCGCAGAACAGGCCATGGCATAGCACAGATCAGAAACCCTGTTGAAGAACACGAGCAGCTCAGAGGCCACCTCCGCGCCAGAGGAAAGCGACACGATCCGCCGCTCGCACCTACGAGCCACCGTCCGAGCCACATGCAAGGCAGCGGAGGGCACGTTCTCTCCGGGCACCACGAACGAGAAACAGCTCGGGGCGTATTGGTCTATCTTCTCTTCCAGCCACTGGATATCCGCTTCTGTGATACGAGCCTCCTGGGCATCGGCAAGCTCAGCCATGGCATCGAAGAGACGCTCTTCTACATGCTGTATGTCCTCCGCCATGGCTGCGTCACGCACATGAGCCCGAGCGAGGCCAAGATGGGCTTGCAGCTCATCCACCGTGCCATAGGCCTCTACCCGTTCGTCAGCCTTGGAGAGACGCTGGCCCGAAGCAAGGGAGGTGAGCCCTTCATCCCCACTCTTCGTATACAGGCTCATGGGCACCCCTTCTCCCCGGTCAAATACGACCATTCTACCGGTTCGCAGAACGGCGCTGCCATCATTCTGCCTGCAGCTCCTTGGATCCTCCCGCATGCGCTCGACCATCACTTACTGCTATCCTATGGACATGACCTCCCTCACCGCAAAGAAAGAGAAGCTCTGGAGCCCCATCTTCGTGATCATCTTGGCAATGCTCCTCTTCTCGTTCATGGTGGGCCAGGGTGTCAATTGCGGCTCCACCGTTTATCTGGAACGCACGGGAGGAACCGTAGCTCTGGCTGGCATCGGAGCCATGATCTTCTCCGCAGCAGCCGGTGTCATGCGCATCTGCTGCGGACCCCTGGTGGATGACCGCGGACGGCGCTTCACCCTGTTCATTGGTGCCATCTTCTTGCTGATAGGCACCATAGGGCCCCTTGTGCAGAACGACGGCGCCCTATTCATCCTCTGGCGTGCCCTGCAGGGAATCGGCTTCTCTGCGGCCACCACAGCCGCCAATACGGCTGCTGCCGATGTGCTTCCCTTCACGCGACTGGGCGAAGGCATCGGCTACGCCGGGCTCGGGCAAGCCGTTGCCATGGCCATTGGCCCAGCGCTCGCCCTCTTCCTCGTCTCCTCGAACCCACCGGAGAACCTCTATTATGGCCTCGCTGCCTGCAGCGTTCTCTTCCTTCTTCTGACGCTGATCTGCCGATACGAGAAAGACCCCCAGCTCTTGCCCAAGACCTCCGAATATCGCGTGCGATGGGAGCAAGAGCAGAGCAACTCAGCTCAACCCCGAGAGCGGAAGAGCGAGGCGAAAGGAGAGGACTCCCCCGCAGCCTCAAAGGCCGCAACAGGCTCTTTGCGTACATTCCTGGATTCCATCTTCGAGCCCACCGCCCTGCGCGGAACAGCCGTCATCGTGTTCATGTCCGCCGGGTTCACCTTCAACGTGTTCTACATGGGCTCATTCGGGAACTCCCTCGGTGTCGCCAACTCGGGGCTGTACTACACCATCATGGCAGCCGTGATGATCGGTGTACGCCTCATATCCGGCCACTTCATGGACTCGATCTCGCCCTTGCGTCTCATGGGCATCGCTGCGAGCAGCGGCGTTGCCGCCTTCGCCTTAGCCATCGGCTGCGGGATGCAACTCTTCGGTTCGCTGACCGAGCCGTTGTTCTATGCCATTGGCATCCCCTTCGGCCTGTTCATCGGGCTCGGCATGCCCCTGAACCAGACCATGGCCGTAAAGCTCACCCCACCTGAGCGATGGGGTGCGGCGAATGCGCTGTTCCTGCTTGGCATAGATATCAGCGGAGCGGTGTTCTCGGTGATATGGGGCTTCTTGATCGAAAGCCACGGGTATCCGCTGGCATTCGCTGGCTGCCTGTTCTTGCAGGTGATCGCCTTCGTGGTGGCCCTTATCGTATATCCGAAGCGGGACGCGAGCGCCTAAGATGACTCGCACCGAGGGCAGCTCCGTTCGCATCCGCTCGCACCACTCGACGCAGCTGAGGGTCATCTACAACAGGGTGTCACGCTTGGTCGAGGAACTCCATGGCTTCCAGGTAGCGCTCATTGAATGTACTGCTGGTGGAGAGTTCCAGATACCGCGCCCCTCGGGCGATGCGCCCGAGCTCCTCCCGGGCTGCATCGCTCATCAGAGCAAGGCCCGCTCCTTCGATAGCCGCATTCCCCACGCTACGCGCCACCCCTGATAGCACCCGCGGGAACAGCCCGATGCGCGCTGCATTCCTGAGGCTCAGATGCTGGCCCAGACCGCCCGCGATATCCAAACGCACCACCTGCGCAGGCTCAATCTGGGCGCTCTCCAAGAGGGTGAGCATCCCCGCGCAGATAGCGGCCTTCGCCAGTTGCACGTTGCGCACATCCCGCTGAGTGACGGCTATTTGCGGTGTTACCCAAAAAGCAGGTGCGCCCTCATGGGTGCCTACCCGCTCTGCGATCGTCGAAGGCACGGTGGCGTCCAGTTCATCTGCCTCCAACATGAGGCCACCCTCTTCGATGATGCCCACATCTAGAAGGAGGGCCAGCACATCTATCAATCCTGACCCGCAGATCCCCTGAGCAGGTTCGTCGTTGACGGTCTCAACGACGAGACCCTCTGCTTCCCAACGCACTCGAGCCACTGCTCCTGGGTAGGCGGGCATGCCGAAGGTGATGTTGGCCCCTTCGAAGACGGGACCTGCTGCCGTAGCACAACAGATGATGCCATCCGGAGTGCCGAGGGCCATCTCGCCATTGGTGCCCAGGTCGGCCAGGAGCCTCAGGTCCGAAGAGGATGCCATGCCCAGGCTCAGCACGTCAGCCGTTATGTCTCCACCCACATACCCCGCCACGCAAGGAGCGAAGAAGGCCTCACGGGTCGAACAGCCCAGATAACCCAGTGCCTGCAGTGGCTGCATGCATCCGAAGAGCGTGGGCGCTGTGAACGGCGCACGGCCGATGGGCGCAGGGTCCACTCCGGCCGCCAGATGCTCCATGACGGTATTCCCCGCCACCACAGCCCGAACAATGCCCGAAGCCTTGATCCCTGCCCGCTCTATGAGCCTGCACGCCAAAGCGGCGATGGCCTCGTTCACGACCCTTTGCAGCTCTGCCCCGTGCCCTGCCTCTGCAGCCGTTATCCGTGAGATGACATCGGCGCCGAAGGACCCCTGAGGGTTCGCACGGCCACCGCTTTCGATGACCGTTCCCGTCTTCAGGTCATAGAGATGACAGGCTATCGTAGTGGTACCCACATCAAGGGCCAGGCCGAAGCCCTCCCCGTGGTCCGCTTTCCATGGGTTCGCAGCAGAAGTCCCTCCAAGGACCACATCCATGGCCCGCCCTTCCCCAAGAAAGGCATCCTCCGGGACCAAGACATCCTTGACCGAGGCTGTCGACTCCTGACACGCCAGCACCGTTTCTTCGATGCCCTCTGCCCGACGAACGGTGACCTTGCATTTCCCACAGGTACCCGCACCTCCACAAGGGGATGCCAGCTTGATCCCCTGAGAACGCAAGGCCTCCAGCACAGAGCCCTTTGCATCCGAAGCCAGCCTCACCACCTGGTCCGAAGGGTACCTCATAGGACCACGCACCCCGTGTAGGCGATCCTACCCTTCCCATGGTTGTAGGGAATGCCTGCGCTCACGCATACGTCGTTCACCATGAGCCCCGCCGATTCCATGGATACGAGCTTCTTCTCCGGAAAGCGGCAAGGCTCCTCAGGGCAGGTGCATCGGGGGCAGATAGTGCACGCGCCCGCAGTGAGGAGGATGGCATCGGGGCTGTTCCCAGGCATCCCTGACACCAACTGAGAGAGCTTGTGGATACGCGCCTGATGAACCTGAGCGGCCTCCATCATGGTCTCGCCATCGAATTCGTCTTCCAGCTCCATGACCGTTTGAAGCACCCAGCACTGGGATCGTTCTCCAAAAGCCTCCTGGAAGTCCTCCAGCGAACCGCAATGGGGCGGGCAGGCCCAGTTCGTGCCATAGGCCTGACAGCGCCCTGAGGCGCACATCTCCCGCACCGCTTCAAGCGTGCGCAGCTCAGAGGCGCTGCAGGTGCCCACGCATTCGAATCCGCATGCCTCTATGGCTTCTTGGATGTCCAACGGTCCTATCTTCCGTAGAACTCGTCCACTGCGTCAAAGAACGCCTGGATGTTCTCATAGGGAGCCATGGGTGGCACATCGCAGCCCGTGGATATCACGAAGTTCGGGTAGGCGCTACAGGCTTCCAACACTGCCAGGGTCTTCGCACGCACGGACCCCGGCGTGCCCAGGCGGATCTCACCCGCAGGGTCCACATTGCCCATGACGATGACATCCTTCGGCATGAGCGGCAGGATGTCTTCCATCTGGATGGCATTGCCGAAGTGGAACGCTTTCGCACCCGTAGCTATCACAGCATCGGCTGCCTTCACCACCGATGATCCGCAGTTATGATAGATCACCAAGAAGTCGCTGCTTTGCACAGCGTCAACGATCTGACGCACATAGGGCGTGGAGAATTCACCCAGCAGATCCGGAGGCAGCAATCCTGCCAGCGGCTCCGCTATCACCACACCGTTCGCCCCCGCTACTTTGTACGCTTCGGCATAGGCTGTGAGGAATTCCGTGCACTTCGCCAGCACTGCTTTCACCAATTCCGGCTCCTCGTAGCAGAGGATCATGACCTCGTTCACATCCATCAAGCGCCCCGCCAAGGAGAACGGACCGATCATGCCCGCGAACACCGGCCGGTCTGTGACCTCATCCATCACCTTGCCGATGGCTTCTATATAAAGGCTCGTGCGCCCTGCCCCTACGGCAGGCACCACCAGGTCGTCAGGGTCAGAATCCTCATCAACGATGGACCCCACCACCGTTGGCACCTCTTCATCGGATACCACGATCTGGCTACCGAATGCCTCTGCCTCCACGGAGAGGTCCATGAAGGAAACGGATGCGGCTGTAGGGAATGCGTCAGCGATGACCTTCATGGCCTCTGCCTGCTTATCCGTTGAATCGATGAGCTCTTTCACGGTGATGCCCATCTTCTGGATGGCCGGAAAGGAGAGGACCGGAAGAGCTTGCTTCTTCTCCGCTGCGATCGTCTCAGAAACCCATGCATTCATATCCATCTGACTGCTTCCTTTCGCCTCATCCAGCTTGCATCAAGACTGGCACCTATTTCGAACGAACATCTGCCGCCCTGCACGATCGGGGGAGACGGCAAGGCGGCATTGGATACAGCCTTGGAAGGTTTCAGGGGGACCCTCGCGAAGGCCACTTCGACTCTATCCGCCACCCGAGGAGAATGGAAATACCGATAATCGAACGGGTCATGAATTTGATTCATAACGGCCCTTCTGCCATCATGGCCCTCTATCCGCTGCCCGCCGATCGGGTGCGCGAACCAGTTCGTCATCCTTCAAGGAGGATCATGACCTTCCGACAGCTCCAATACTTCCTGGAAGTGGCCCGCACCCTCAATTTCTCGAAGGCTGCTGAGGCCCTCTTCGTCAGCCAATCAACGCTGTCGAAGGCCATCTCCACCCTGGAAGAGGAGCTGGGAGCAGTGCTCTTCCTGCGCGATCATCACAACGTCAAGCTCACTCCCGCCGGAGCCGTGCTGGCTACCAACCTGCCCCGTCTCCAGGAAGACCTCAATAAGACCATTGACCTGGTCCAGGAGGTGAAAGAGGGCATGCGGGGGCGGCTTGCCCTGGGCGTGCAGGCGGGCTTCACGCTGCCGGACATCATCATCTCTGCCGTTGACTATTGCAAGCACAGCATGCCCTTCCTGAGCATCACCGCCACCAGCATGGACGACGGGTCCCTGAGGGAGTCCCTGGCGAACGGAAGGCTTGATTTCGTCCTCGGCTATCAGCTGGAAGAGGATGCTGCATCCAAGGAAGACGCGGAGACCGTGACCGTTCTAGCCTCAGAACCTGTCGTCCTGTGCGTGGCGGCCACGGCCCGACTGAGCGAAGAGCCCACCGCCAAGGAACTCTCAAAGCTCCGGTATCTCTTTGCAGCCCCGGATGACGCACCCCGCGTGCGTAGGTGGGCGGAGTATTGCCGCAATCAAGGGTTCTATCCGGATATCTCCCCAGTGAGGGATATGGATACCGCAGCCGTGAAGATAGAGCTGGGCATGGCAGCTACGGTAGTCCCCGCCAGTCACAGCCTCACGCGCTCGGAGAACATCCGCACCCTAGCCCTAGCGGATGCCTATCGGGTATCCAGCGTCATGACCTCCAACCCGGATAACCTGAACCAGATCGTAGAGGTCTTCACCAAGCTGATCGAATCAGACCTGTAGCGCTTTGCCTACAGACCGTGCCTGCGGCGACGCTTCTCGGCTTCCCGATAGACTTCGTCATCAGCTCGCGCACCGATGACGATGGCCGCCATCAGGCCATCTTCCATCAGGAGAGGGTCAAGATGGTAAGGACGCCTAGATCCGCCCCATCTCCTCTGAGACACGGTTGTACCAATGCTCCCAGTTCCCCGGACAATACTTCTGGGCCGCCGCCTCGGATACCGTGTACCCATAGCCGCGAGCCAACCCAGAAGCGTGAGCGGGAATGGCCTCTTCCCAACTACCCCAAGAGACGGAACCCCAGCCCCAAGCGTTATAGGGCCTGAAGCAGGCAGCTCCTCTACTGCTCTCGACCTCTGAGATGGCTGCCGAGAACCGTGGATCTATGCCCGCATCCCAGGCCGCCGAAGCGAACGTCTTCCCTTGCCCAGCTAGGGGCGTTCCTGCCAGGTAAGCATCCAGACGACCCGCCCAATTTCGCACGAATGAGGCCTTGTCGCCAGACCAGTCCGCATCGCCTATGGAAGGAGCATCCCCAGAGACCTCCTCAGACGGCTCCTCCGTGGTTCCCTGGGCTTGCTCAGCCGCCGCGCGCTCCCGAGCCTCCTGCTGGGCTTGCTCCTCGGCGGCCTTCTGAGCCGCTTCCCGTTGCGCTGCTGCCAAAAGCGCTGCCCGCTCAGCGGCCACCTGCTCCTGTTCGGCATCCACGCGCGCCTCTTCCAAGGCCTCTTGAGCCTGCGTGCGCTCCTGAAGCATCTGAGAGAGGCGCTCCAGCTTGGCGTTGGCCGTCTCTTGAACGCGATTGAAGTAATCGAAGGTGCTGAGGAAGGTGGGGAAATCCTGGGATGAGAGGATCACCGATAATATCCCCGCATCATCCCGATGCATCTTATACAGGCTGACCATGCTGGTACTGCACGCTTCCCGGTAAGCAGGGATGCGACCATCCAGTTCCTGGATCTGCGCCTCGTTCTCTTGGATCTGGCGGGCTATCTCCTCTACCCGCTCAGTAGCCTGGTTGTATTCCGCCGCCGTGGATTCCACCGCTTTCTGCAGACCGTCCGCTTCTGCGTAGATATCCTGAGTCTCTGCGAAAGCTGCGCAAGGGAACAGACCGAGCATCAGGGAGATGATGCCTGCCAAGAGGCCCTTCGCCATGCGCTCTTCCCAAGCCCCGGCGATCCGTTGCAGATCCAGCTGCATCTATGCCCTAGATGTTGTCTATGGGGCGGCCTTGGGGTTTGACCACTTCTACGAGAGGGGAGCCCTCCCGCTCCAGTGCCTGGATCTGCTCGTAGGTGAGGCCCTTGTTCTCGAACACGCGATCCTTCAAGCGCTGGACCCAGGTGTTGCCGCGCACGTCCTCTCCTTCGGAAAGGCCCTTCCATTCCTCTTTGATGCCGATGGCCACAAGGGCGATGACCGCAACCCGGAGCTTCGTCAGATCAGGCACATGGATCTCGAAGCACTCGCCCTTGTCCCGGAACAGGCGCGTCTTCACGTGCACATCCTTCTTATTGTAGGACGTGCGCGTCTCGGTCACGAAATCGAAGGGCGGGTTGGAGAACGACCCATACAGATCCCACAGCATCCCTTCGATGTAGTAATGCTTGTTGATGACGTAAGGATGCAGGATGTATTCATAGCGCTCGAAGCGTAGATAGTAGTTGAGGCACCGATTGTCCGGCCGAATGGCCGCATTCTCACCGCCCATGCGCCCGATAACGGAGATGTTCTGCTTCTCCGCCGTCCACCCCTTCTTATTCTCGAAGCGGTAGAACAGGTCTCCATCCTCATACCAGGTATCGAAGTCTTCGTGGCGTGCGATGGCATCCCGCTGCAGATAGACCTTGTTGAACTTCATGAAGCTCCTCACGTTTTGATGGGCTGGGAACATGATACCGTGAATCCGCGCCCACGGCTCTCCGTAGTGCAGAACTTCAGTTCTACCCGGACCGACCAACCATTCAGCTGTCCCCCTCATGTACAATGAGCGAACACGAAACAGCCGAGTGAAAGGCCATCATGCCAAAGCAGAAGTACACCCTCACTTCCTATGATCCCGTCTATGCTGTGTGCCCTGAGGTGCGCATTCCCGAAGAGCTCATCCAGCAGCAGGCCCTGCGTTGGTTGGAGCTCCACTGTGCGAAGCCGGGCCAGCAAGCCAAGCTCACTGATGCCTGGGTGGCCAGCAACACCGATGACTTCAACTCCGTGGAAGAGCTGCTGATCTTCATCCGTTACAACATGTACAAGGACAATCGCGAAGCCCAGGAGCTCTCTGACCAGGATTACATCTGCGCCGAACTGGCCACGCGCCTGGTGGAGGAGCTTCCGGCTGACTTGGTGGAAGAATCCATCTACGCCGCCAACATGCGCCTGGAGGACATGGTCAATCGCTCTGGCATGTCCATGCAGGATTTCTGCAAGCAGCACAACATGTCCCTGGATCAGCTCTATCAGAACACCGAGACCCGCGCCATCCAAAGCCTGAAGGAAGACTCAGCGCTGGATGCCTGGGCAAGCCACGCTGCTTACACGCTGGAACCGGAAGACTTCTACGCCGTCATCCCTGGCGAGAACATCCAGGACAAGGCTGAGAAGCGTCGCCAGATCGAATTGGACGGTCGTCTTCCCCAAATGGAGGAATACGCCCTCAAGACCAAGGCGCTCAAAGAGGTCATGCAGAATGCCATGATCAAGCGGAACGAGACCGACCCCGAGTGGGTGCGCTACGGTGATACCAGCCAAGAGGTGACCAACGCCGCCAACCAATTCCCGGATAACTTCATCGCCCTCTAGGACAACCTCCCCTGATCCTATGAAAAGGGCCGCTTTCGCGGCCCTTTCTCTTATCTGAAGTCGTCTGCTTGGTCCCCACCGAGGAGCTTCTGCTGCTCCTTCATGTGCCGCGCCTTCTCGGCGGCAGAAACGAAGTTCTCCGGCGGCTCCTCTATCTCCAGGATCTCCACTTCGAAGGTGAGATCCTTCCCGGCCAGAGGATGGTTCATGTCGAATATGGCCACACCGTCTTCAACGGCAGTCACCGTAACGGGCATGGGCACCCCGTCCTCCGAAGAGGACATCCAAACGCGCTGACCCACCTTCACGTTGCCCCGGGGCACCTGCTCCATGGGGATGCGCTGAACGAAATCATCCAGATATTCGCCGTAGGCCTTGTACTGATCCACTGTGAAGGTGCGCTTCTCGCCCACCTCGTTCATCTTGAGGATCTCCTCCTCGAAGCCATCGATGGCCATATCCATGCCCGTCTGGAACTTCATGGGATGGTCTTTGTCAGCGTGGCCGAACTCTTCGCCGTTATCCGTGGTTCCCACATAGGTGAGAGTGACTGTTGATCCAAGCTCCATTGGATGTCCTTTCTATTCCTCTATCTCGACTTGAGCGTTATCCACGAGCCATTGGGTGGCCTTGCGCTGCCGAGCCATCTTGCGCAGATTCGACAGGCGATTGGCTTCCTTCCAAGACTCCAGCTTCGCTTCGCCATCCTCTTCATCTGCGAAGAGGGCTGCGATGTCTTCGTCGGTGACCTCCATCTTCTCGTGGGCGAAGATGGCATCCAGGGTACGATCGATAGCAGCACGGCGCTGGGCCTCACGGCTGATATCCTCTTTCATCTGCTCACCCTGAACGCTGTTCTGGAGCATCCATTGCTGCAGATCCATGCCCTGCTCTTGCAGGCTTTCCATGAACTCCCGGCCCACATCCTGACGGATGAAATCCACATAGTAGGTAGGCACGTCTTCCGTCAGACGCTCCAGGGCAGCCTCAACGGCCCGGTCCAGCTTCAAGTGGGGAAGCTGCTCGGCCTTCTGCATCTCGATGTTGCGGCGCATCTGCTTGTGCATATCCTCAACGTCCATGCACCCCACCTTCACGGCCAGTTCGTCATCTATCTCTGGCAAGACCATCTTCCGGAAGCCGCAGACCTCGACCTGAGCATGCAGCTCACCGTCACCGAAGTCAGAGCTGCCCTTCTCATCCTTGGCTTCGAAGTCGAATTCGATGAGGTCTCCCACCTTGGTGCCGATGAGGTTCTCATCGAAGCTCTCGGGCATGGTGCCGACCCCCAGGCCCACCATGCGAGTGACATTGTTCATGCCGTTGATCAGCTTGCCATGGTTCGTCACCGTCAGGCGTGTGTCTACGTAATCACCCATCTGAGCCACGTGGTCCTCGTCGGTGATCCTGTCCAGCCGGTGATAATAGTCTTGGATGTCAGCTAGAGCCTGCTGGACATCGGCTTCGGTGGCCTCCTCGGGCGGCAGCGTGATCTGTGCTGGATCATAGGAAGAAAGCTGCATTTCCGGTGCCACCGCACCGGACACGGTGAAGGTGAACGGCTTGCCCTCTTCGAGCATGGTATCCACATTGAATTGGGGTTCGTTGATGAAGATGACATCCGCGCTGTCGATAGCGGCGAAGGCGCTGTCGTTGATGAGCTTCTCGGCCACACCACCCATGGCGTTCTCGTGGCCGCCCACACCTTGTTCGAGCACCTCTTTCGGGGCCTTGCCTTTGCGGAAGCCGGGTACCTCGCGCTGGTTCAGCTCTTTGAAGAATGCCTTGGCTGCAGCATCCACTTCCTCAGCCGAAGCGGTCAAGGTGAGCACGACTTCCCGCGTGGAACCGTCCTCTTCGAAGGATCTCTCTTTGACTTTCACGTATCTCCCTACCTTCATTTTGATAGTGGTAGCATTGTAGCTCACAAGCCCACCAGAACCGGCGAAACCACGCCGGGCACCCGCCTAGGAAGACCTCACCCGAAGGCCTCCCGAAGGGGGTCGGCAGCAGCCTCACGCAGGGTCAGCGGTATTCAAGCGCAAGGCGCAAGCCTGCAGCTCGTCCACCATGGCTTGGGTGGGCACACCGCCCTGCTCGTCCAACTCAAAGCACGCGCGGATGAACGTCACATGCTCAGGCTTGAGCATCCCCAACCGCACTGCCTCCGCGAACCCATCTTCCACATTCGTTGACTTCGCCACTCGCCACAGGTGCAGCGTGACCAGACGTACCGAACCGCGGAAGCGCTTCTCTACCGACACCTCAGCCATGGACATCTACCGCTTATAGACATACATGCTGACGGATTCGAAGGAAACGCCGCTAGCGTCATCCACCATGGGCACGTCGTAGTCAGCCTTGAACCCTTGGTCTGGCCGCACTGCGTAGGAATCCTCCACCAGGGGCTTTCCAAAGCCAGCCTCAGTGAGCCATGCGAAGTTCTCTTCTTGGGTGCGGGCGGCCTGGATGCTATTCCCTAGGGCTCGCGCTTCGTTGATGACGGCTTCCGGGCGCTCCCGGTCAGCAAAGACCGTCTCCATGATGAGCAGACCACCGGGCTTGAGCACGCGTGAGAACTCCTTGAGCGCTTGGGCTTGGTCATAGAACAGCGTCATGACATTGTTCACATAGACCACATCCATGGTGCCGCTCCCCAGGCCCGCCATCATCAGATCCTCAGGGTAGGCCAGGTAGAAGTCCATGTTGTTGCCGGGAAGGCCGCTATCATGCCATGCCCGAGCGATGCCATCCTTGGATTCCTGAACGTAGGCCTCACTCCAATCCACGCCGATGGCACGCCCCTCCATGCCCACCATTGAAGAGATCTTGTACACGCCGCGTCCTCTGCGGCTCCCGATATCCAGCACCTTCTTGCCCTTGAGCTCTGCTGCCGGGAGCAGCATCTTGCAGATGGAAGCGAACCCGTATTCGAACTGCTTGCCCGAGTAGTATTCCGCAAGCTGCTCTTGGCTCACCGATACAGACGCGCTTCCCTGCGCCACCTGCACGGGAGCAACCTCTCGGACGGCATCCTTTGTAGAAGCCGAAGACGAGAGGGTGCTCAGCCCTACTGACTGGCTCATATCCACGCTTGCATCCTTAGAGGTGACCGGATCAGCATCGCTGATCGCCAGCGCCTGGGCCCGCTCCGCCAAGCCCGTGCGCGCCGCATCCACTTGCAGCTCATCGTTGTGAGCGTAATAGGCGTCATTGCCGAAATGCGCCACGAAGTCAGTGGTCGCACGCCGCGTAGAGAGCTCAGCCATGAGCACCAGCATCTCCCGCGAAGAGAAGCACTCCTCCACGAATGCGAACACGTTATCCATCTGAACGGAAGCCGCTTCCACTGCAGGCTCCAGCTTCGAGACCTCGTGCCCGTAAACACGCTCTATGACTGCGAACGCCTCTTCTCCTGCTGCAGCCTTCGCAAGCGAGCATTCCGCCATGCAGCCATGGAGCAGCTGGAGGACCAAGCGCTCCCGCCGTACCTTGACCTGCGATGCCGCGCCCGTGGCCACCAGACGCGCAAGCGCCGCCTCGCGCGCAGCCACCTTCGGAGCCAGCGTCACGTCAACGGCGCCTCCCGCCAACAACTCCGGCTTCACGTCCCGCAGCACATCCCGAGCGCCCAATGCCACTGCCTCGGCATCCAACACCTCTGCGCAAGACCGCGCCAACGCATCCAGCATGAGACCGATCAGGGATATGCGCTCATCGAACTGAGCGACATGGGCACGCTCGCGGATCTCATCCGACGCGCAGCCCGCAAGGATGGTGTCCACTTGGTAATCCGAGCGATACTTCGCGAAGAGCGTGTAGTAGACGGCGAACTGATCGGCCACCTCATCATCCCGGATGAACTGCACGATCAGCTCACGATCGATCGGCTTGCCCATGGATTCATAGAGCGCGATGACCCGAGCCAGGTCCTCCCAGCCACGCGCGGTGACGAACGCCTTTCCGCCCCCAGCCTTGCTCTGTACCCGATAGAAGTGGTCCTTCTTCGCCTCCAAGAACGTGGTGACCGAAGGATGCAGCCCCTGCTCGATAGCGTAAGTACGCCAGACCCCATAGTCCGGCTCCACATCTATCTCGCGCAAGCGATCTAGGGTCACGATATCGAACTCATGCACAGACCGGTTGTACTCCGGCGGGTTCCCTGCACAGGCCACCACCCAGCCATCGGGCACTTTGAACTTGCCGAATGTCTTGAACTGCAAGAACTGGAGCATGGATGGATAGAGCGTCTCGGACACGCAGTTGATCTCGTCCAAGAACAGGATGCCGCTACGCAGCCCCGTGCGCTCCATGTAATCGTAGATGGCAGAGACGATCTCTGACATCGTGTATTCAGAGGTGTCGAACTCCATGCCGTCGAAGGTGCGGTGCTCGATGCGCGGTAGGCCCAGAGCGGATTGGCGCGTATGGTGCGTCATGGAGTAGGAGACGATGCCGATGCCCAGCTCCTCGGCGATCTGCTCCATGATGGCTGTCTTGCCGATGCCAGGCGCTCCCAAGAGGAATACGGGACGCTGGTGCACGGGCGCGATGGCGAACATGCCCGCATCATCCCGCTTCAGATACGCTTCGACGGTATCCTTGATCTGCTGCTTCGCTTGCTGGATGTTCATAGCTCCTCCTTGATGGACAGAAGAACGCGTCCTCCGCTCACCCTAGCTCCTCCTCGTTCAATAAGACCCGTATGGCCCAAGGCGGTACCGGGGGCGGCAGCTCGCCTTCATCTAAGAACACGAATGCCACATCGTAGTCCGGCGCTTTCTCAGGGAACTGCCCGAGCCCATCCGTGAAATAGATGATCCCCTTCAGATCATCCAGCTTGCCCATCTTGCGCAAGCCCTCCACATGATCGAACGCCGGCCGGAAGTCCGTGCCGCCGAAGCCCCGCACTACGAAACCCTTCATCAGCTTGTCCACATCCCGCAGATCCGTGATGGTCGTATCCGACTGCACCCGGGAATCGCTCTGGATCACGTGGATGTTCACCGTGCTGGCAAAGTCCTCGGAAGACTTCAAGATGTCGAAGGTGTGCTGCACGAAGCGCTGCACCAACGTCTCCCGCACGGATTCAGAGGTGTCTATCACGATGACGAAATCCCTGATCCGCTTGTCATCCATGTACTCCAACGGCTCCACCAGCGGCATATTCTCGTACAGTTCCAACCCATAGGTATAGTAGATGTAGTCGAACTCGTCCATGTTGATCTTCATGTCCTCAGATGTCACCATGAACCTGCGCAAGAAGTCCGTGTAGGAGAGCCTGCGACGATTCGCCAATGCAAGAGCATCCATCAGCTCTCCCGCGCCATCCCCGAACTGAGAGGAGAACGTCTCCAGATCCATCTGCACCTGCTTGGCGACCTCTTCCCACTCCTCTTCCTCAGATGACTTCTCATCCGATGAGCTTGCATCATCTGCCATGGCAGCATCTTGGGCGCTCTCATCTTCTTGGGCATCATCCGATTCCTCGGAGTCAGCAGAGGTCTCCTCTTGGGACGGCTGCGTGCTCTGCATCTGCTGCTCTTCGGTATCAGAGAGGTCGTCTGCATGAATGCGATCGATATCCTGCTCCTGGGTGTCGTCTTCGTCCATTGATGCATCACCCGGGTCGCCGTCAGCTGCTTCGCTGCCATCAGCATGGGCAGGCCACGCGACATGGTCGTCGCGCTCGAAGAGGGCATGCCACGTATTCAGGTGCGAACGCCCGATGCCGAGATGGTCCGCGCCCTCAGGCGCATTCACCGCAGCTTCCAGCAGGCGATAGAGCTTCCGAGGAGCAAGGGTGCCCGCCTTCATGCGCAGTTCGCTGATGGCTTGCTTGCGCTCTGCATCCCCTTCGCTCACGAAGCGCTGTCCACAGATATCCATGGCAGCATTCTCCACGACGATGTCGCAGGTCAGGCTCCACGCCTCTCGGTTCTCATGGGTCCTATCGAAGGGCTGGCGAAAGATGCAATGCAACACGAGATGCAGCTGATCGCGGATGGATTCATCTCCAGATTCCTGGAAGCGCGCTATCACACGGCTCGGCTCGAGCAGCACGCGACGCCCATCTGTGGCAGTTGGATACGCGAACCCCGCGCGAGCTGGCAGGAGCTCCATCTTCCAAAGGGCCAGATCGAGAAAGCGGAACTTCAGCATGAGCTGTATGCGTGCCTCTTCGAGGATGTCCTTGGCAAGCGCATCCTCTCGAAGCTGACGCTCCATCTTCTGATCCTGCATCCCACCTCCCTTCGCCGCAACCTCTGCAGGCAACCCCAAGGGCTACCGTTCTGATCAGAGGCTCAGGTCGAACGACCGCCTTCCGAAGCGCTCGCGCTTCAGCTCCAGCAAAAAGCCGGTCATGGACGCATCCTGCATCTGCTGCACTGTCTCTATGACCACATCTATGTTCGCTGCGTCCAGTATCTCAAGGTCTGCCAACCGCCGCAAGGAGGCTCGATCATCCCTGCGCGCCATCTCAAGGCAGGATCCTTCCAGCCCCGTTGCCAAGACCCGACGTGCAAAGCTCTGCCTTGCTTCATCCATATAGACGGGATCCTCAAGCCTCTCGATCAGGCGGACCGCCTGCTCGTAGCCGTCCAAGCCGCTCTCGCTCAGCGCATCAAAGCTAGAGCCATTGATGATGGCATTGTCATAGTGTTCGAACAGCGCTTCCACGTTGACGAAGGTGGGCACCGTGAGCGCCAGCTTCATCTGCTGCTCGCTCCGATCCGTATGGGGTGGCCAGATGTCGAACCGCCCATGGCCCTCATAGGGCTCCCTCAGATCAACATGGATATGATCCAAGGGAGCATCCACCGCCAACCCGCGAACGCCTACCGTGGAGATCCGGTCGGAGAGGAACAGCTCCTTGATGGAGGTGGACCCATTGAATGCGTAGGCGGCCACCTCGTCCACCTCCGCTGGGATGCGCACCACTTCATCCGGTCCCACATAGACCACTACGCGCTCTGCCCCGTTGTGCTTGCGCTCTATCAGCATCCCGCTCTCCATCCGGAAGCGCGGAGACCCTTCTCCTACGTGAACAGCCTGCAAGGCAGGAGCCTCCTTGCCGTGATGCGCACCGTGAGTGATGAGCGCTCGGTCTCCCAGCTCCTCAAGGCTCGCGGGTAGCAAGATCTCTCGCAGAGCGGTATCCAAGAAAGCCTCCCGCCCAATGTTCACCACACTGTCAGGAATATTCACTTGACGGAATGCCTGGCATGTACGGAAGGCACCCTCCCCTATCAGCTGCAAACCCTCGGGCAGCTGCACAGAGGTCAAATGGGGAGCGTTCTGGAATGCCCCCGCATCTATCGAGACGGTCCCTGGCTTCACGGCATAACGCTCCACTCGATCATCCAGCAAGCGCACCAGATGCAGGCCATCTGCCTCGCTCCGATATAACCCCCCTTCGCCATCAAAGAAGAGCGACCCTCCCTCGACTATAGAAAAGGACCCCCTCTCTCCCGAGAAGGAAAGCGGAGTGCCATCGGCCAGATGAGCACCCACTTCTTGGATGCTGGAAGGAAGGTCCAAACGCTCAAGGGATGTATCTGCGAAGGCATAGGGGCCGATGAGCTCAAGCTTTGCATCAAGAATCACTGTCTTGAGCTGATGGCAGGTGTAGAAGGCTTTCTCAAGGATGGCCAGCAGGCGAGGAGGCGCCGTAAAAGAGCCAAGGGAGGTGTGGGCGAAGGCGAAGTCTCCCACCACCTCCAGAGAATCCGGGAGGTTCACCTCCTGGAGGCTGCCGAATGCACTGAATGCCTTCTTCCCAAGACCCTTGCACCCTTCAGCTACAGCATAGGACCTCACCGGTACGGCCAAGGCAGCCATCAGCGTCCCATCCTTGCTATACAGGGCAAGTCCGTCGGTCTTCATGAAAGGGTTCCCCTCTGCCACCCGAATGGACTCAAGCTGACTGTTCGTGAACGTCCCTGGCTGTATATCCCGCGTTCCCTCCCCTATGACCAGCTCTTTGAGAGCGGTGTGATCGAAGATGCGCGAAGTGATCACCTCTAAGCTTCCCGGAAGCTTCAGATAGGAGAGCTTCTTGCAATAGCGGAACCAGTCAGGGATGTACTCTGAGACCAATGAGGGCAATGTGATCCTCTTGAGATTCACATTGCCCCGGAAGGCACAGGGTCCGATAGACACCACCGTATCGGGGACGGTGATCTCCTCCACGCTGGAAAGATAGGCGCATCCATCGGCCTCTATCTCTACCACGGGATGCCCTTCGATCTGCTCAGGCACCTGTAGGGAAGCAGCGTTGGTCTTACACCCCTTGATGCGAGCGTCAACGCCATCTAATAAAGCATATTCCCAAAGGGTACCTTGCCCATCAACCCACTCATGGGGTTCAGATTCACGGGCGGCCGCTGCTCGTGCCGCTTTCAAGGCAGCCTGCTGACATGCTTTGATGCGGGCTTCGGCCACTACTGCTTTATCCCAGGTGGCTGTCATATCTCCCATGACCGTAGGAGAGAAGCCCCCAAAGCAGACATCCAATGCGCTTATGTCCACGCCCAGGCTTACGCCCAATTCAGCTCGCCTGTCCTCCTTGACTGAACCGATGAGCAGAGAATCCATGGTTCAACGATCGCTCCACTAATATCCCAAGGTCTTGGAGAAGATCGTATTGGCAACGGTAGTCTCTATATAGAGAGACTACGAAAGGGGTCCATTCGCTTCCCACGGAGCGCCGGCCGGATTGAGCGAACGGCGCGGGGCGATCTCATCCGCATACATGATGCAGTAGCGCAGGCCCTTCAGCGTAACGTAGAGCGAGGCAATCTCATGGGCGCCGCCCTTGTTGAACACCTCATAGGTGAGCAGCTCGCGGTCGATCATGGGCTGGAAGACAGGGCTGTCGATGACCTTTTCCAGGAGCATGTTGGATGCCTGACGACCCAGCTCATCTTGCTTGAGCGAGATGTTATACAGAACGAGCTCCTGCTCTTCGGTCAGACGACCCAGTTCTTCGATCTCAGCGATGATCTCTTCATTCGTGGCCATAGAGGTCCTCCTTGAACATGATGGGGTTTGAGGTCACGTAGGGCAAGCTTCAGTCTGCTTCGCCTGTTGTGCGTGACAGCACAAGCAGATTGAAGCCTGCACTACGGTGCCCAGAGCACGTAAAGAAAAAGGGGCCGCCCGGATGGGCGACCCCTCTGTGAGCGAAAGAGCTAAACGCCCTTGTAACCCTTAGAAGGATCGCTATCGCCAACACCGATGCCGGTGTCGCCAGCTTCGTTGCCGGTACGCTTGGTGGAGGTGTAGCCACCCCAGCCGCGTGCCTTGAACTCATCCTTCACCCAGAAGATCTGGGCCTTCATGAGGTCAGGCTGGGCAACGCCGAACTCAGCCATAGCCTCATCCTTGGACTTGCCAGCCTTAACGAGCTCGTTCAGCTTGTCAGCTGCCTCATTGGCAGGCATTGCCATGAACTCTTCTTTGGTCATCTTGACCTCCTCGGTCTTCCTCAGGTTCCTTCGGCCTGAATTATATTTCAAACCAGGCCGAAGATACCAAACGATGTCTAAAGAAACTTACAGCTGGAAGAGGACCATCGGACGATCGAACTTCTTCATCTTCTCGGTCATCTCATCCAGGGTGCCGTAGTAAAGAGTACCGGACTCTTCAACCTGGCAAGCGAGCGGACGCTGGCCAGCCTTGTCACCCTCAGGACCATAATGCTTAGAGAAGATCTCAGTCGGGCAAGGAATGTAGAACCACTCCCAGTTCTCGCCGCAGGTCTCGTCGCCGCCCTTGAAGAAGGGGCCGACCTCGACCTCTTTGATCCCCCACTGGTCGATCGGAAGCTCGAACTCTTCCTTGCAAGCGATCTCAGCAGCGTGGTTGCCGGAGAAATACCTGTAGTCGCAAAGAAGGGCATAACGGGTACCGTCGTAGCGCGGATCCTTGATCGCATCTTCGAATTGCTTTTCAATCTCAGGAGTATTAGCCATCTAATTCACTTCCTTTCGAATTAATCAGCATCGAGGCTGCGGACGCGACGGGCGTTGCACATAACACCCTTGTAAGGAGCGCCGAATCCGAGCTTACCGATGTTCATGTGAGGAACGAGGCTGTTGAAGTTGGACTTCCACACGCCGAACAGGTTGGGCTCTTCGCCGTCCTGCTCAGGGAACCACCAACCATGAGCGCAGTTCAGGATGCCTTCCTTCATGACCGGCGTGATCTCAGCCTTGAAGCGAGCCTCGCCGAACATGTTGTACACCTCAACCCAGTCACCCTCGGTGATGCCATACTCCTCAGCGGTCTTCGGATTGATCTGGACCCAGGGCCACGGATCGATTTGACGCAGAGACGGCACATGACGGTGCTCAGAGTGGAAGGAGCTGTAGCGACGAGAACCAGAGGTGGTGATCAGCGGATACTTCTCCTTCTCCTCAGCCGTACGCAGGTCAGAGTACGGAGAGTAGTTCGGCTCCTCGTAGTAGGGCAGCGGATCCTCGCCCCAGGATTC
>CAJURZ010000024.1 GCA_910588905.1 uncultured Eggerthellaceae bacterium | reverse complement strand
GAGCGCCGGCCTGTCACGTCGGAGGTCGCGAGTTCAAGTCTCGTACATCCCGCCATTTGAATGCTGAGGTCAGGAGTCATTTTCAAGGCTTCTGACCTTTTTCATTTCTTGCGCGAAAACGTAATTTGGGGCCAAAAATGGGGCTAGTCTAGACCAATGTATTCGTTGTATTCGTCAAAATAAATACCTATCGAATAATCTGGAATGAATCCTCTTTTCTATTCCATGCCCTATATTTTTCGCCGTCTTCCCTTATTTCAACTGCGCCATCAGTTTCAAATACCCCAATGAAACGATATCCGCGTGTACGCATGACCGGATCATATACCTGAGGAATGATGATTCGCTTGTATGCTTCATGTTTTGGAAACTTCACACCATTGACATTTCGTTCATATAGCTTGGTTCCGTCTGGCTCCAGCAAGTTCTTCCATCCTCTCGTATTGGATCCATCGACAGATATCTTTGGAAACCATACTTTGAATTGATCAGAATGAGTTTCTTGGAACTTCCCTCTAGGGATGAAAAAAGCGTGCTGTTGATAGTCGTAGTCTGTTCCAAACAAAAGATTGCTCGCTTCAGTGATGGTCTTGAAAACGATGTTATCTAATACACTGATGACATCTCGATCCTGTAAAAGCTCTTCAGCTGTTAATTCTGGATTCCAAGGTTTTAGTTCCCCCTTTTCTTCCAAATAATGCACTTTTTGCTTCAGTGCTGACACAGCAGTTTCAATTTCGTGCATTGCGGTTTCGTAAGAATATTCGCCGTTTTCATCGTAAACATGCACCTCATATGGCGTGTATTCACCGTCGTTGATCGCCGAGAGAACGTCAATAAGCTCTGCCGTTCTCTCGTCATCAATTTCAGGCTGGTCTAAGTGATACTTTTCATAACACTCAATGCCAATATTAAGTTGAGGAAAATAGAGGTCAATGAATCGCCTACCATTCTTGTGATTGCGTACGTATTGTTGGGTTACAGGCTGAATATCGCTTCTTCCAAGACCATTCCAGACAGCATTGATGACAAAATTCTCATAGTCTTTTCGGTTAGTTCGCGAGAGTGTCTTTACAAGGTAGGTTAACTTGTCCATCTGTCATCTCCTTTCCTTTTAAATTTGGTTCTGATGAAAACTAGCTTCTATATATTGTTTTCGTGCGAATACTTGTCAGCTGCTTCATTGATTGCTGAAAGTATCCTTATCCGAAGGTGCTCTGGTTCTAGTATTTCTGCGATTCCAGAAAACTGCATTGCCCAAAAGATCATTGACTCTTCTGGCTCTTTGATGGTGAAATCTACGAAACCTTCAACCTCGCATTTGCCATCACCTATAACAGCGAGTCCAAACTGGTCATAAATCTGACGAATATTATATGGTGTATCGACAACTCGAACTTTAATAGGAACTGGTTTGCCGCTGATCATATAAACATGTTGATCGATGTATTTCTGCAAGTCGCTCTTTTTCAACTCGGATAACTTTTCTAGCCTGTCTACCTGCTCGAGAGCGCCACTGTCATCAAAAGCATAATCGAGGTCCAGCATCGTATCTATGCAACTATGCATAATCCGTTGACCATGTTCACCATTATAGGTTGATATCAGCGTGTAGGAGTTATTCTTGAACGTAACAGCCCTTGGTGAAACTGTATGCTGTCGCGATTGGTTTTTATCACCACGCACTACAGTTCCGCTTTGAGTGTACATGCCTCTCGCAAAAGTAACTTTATAACCTTTTGAAATAGCTTCACCGAGAATGCCTAAGTTATAGAAAAGCCTAAGTGTCTGACTCTTTCTTTTTCTATCGTCTCTGTTCAGGTTAACGTGGTTTGACCTCACATTAGGACTCAGTTCCGCAACACGATCGATCAGACTTTGCTTATGTCTAGCATCCAATTTTCCATAACATTCGATTATGCCAAGGATGAATCTGACCTCGCTTTCATCAAAGTCCTCGCTTGGGGCGTCGATCCACTGCCAACCGCAACGCTTGTGGGCATTGTTCAGACGAAATTTAATATTGTCAGGATACATTTCCAACAATATATCCAAGTTCTTTCCTATGGTTTCGCGATTCAGAGTGATCCCATATTCATCTTTAAGAATTTGCGCTATTTCGCATTGATTCAATCCAGAGTTCCGTTGTGATGATGACTTCAGTATCTCGAGCATGTATAGCAGCGCTGCTTTCTTATTGCTGGTAGCCTCCATAGTTCCTTCCTGATGATCGTCTGACAATAGCCTAGCATTTTAATGATGGAATTCTTGGACATTAAAGATCATATCATCTTTAAAAGGAGCCGAAAGAGAGCGAGTAGATTATGTGCAAGATAAGAATCAAGACAACACTCGGAAAGAAAAGCACCCTAGAAAGGCTGGTTAGTTCATTAAACATAATATTGAGAACGCTAAGAAAGTAGATCGGAGGGTTTTTCAAATGAGCAGAAGATCCATGCGTTCAAGGAGTGCTTGACTATGCGAGATGAGGTATCGAGATATAGTTCAATGGAATGGACCAGCGAACATGCTGTAGTGTTCAGTGAACGTAGTTTATTGAAAGAAATACGTAGCGGTAATGATAAGGACGCAGCACGATTGTTGGCCTTATATTATTCCGATCAATATCCCAAAAGGGCAAAGAGGCTTTACGAAAGATCTATATTTGCAGGAGATGAGTTTCACTCGACATTCCTTCTAGCGAATTTAGTCAAGGATAGAAATCAAAAATACGCGAAAGCATTGTATGAGAGATCTGCTAAAGCTGGAAATAATGCAGCAATCAAAGAGCTGGCTTCTCTTGTTGAGGAAAACGACCCAGACAGAGCTATAGAGCTTTACAAGGCTGCAATAAAGAATGGCGATGAACATGATTCTACGAATAGGTTAGCCAACCTAATAGAAGATACGGATCATCAGTATGCGATTAGTCTTTATGAGCGTGCTATAGCCGCCGATAATGTAGATGCTCTATGCAATCTAGCATTGCTTGTTTTCGACGAGGACCCAGAAAGAGCAAGGAGACTGTACAAAAAAGCGTATGCTGCAGGAGATAAGTTTTATGCCACCAACGGGCTAGCCATTTTCGTAGAGAAGGAGAATCCTGAGAAAGCGATAGAACTATATGAGCAAGCAATAGAGGCGGGTGATGATTATTATGCCCCTAGCAACCTTGCGGGGATGCTTCATGACAGCGATCCAAAACGAGCAAAAGAGCTATACGAAATCTCTTTGAAGTCAGGAAATGTGAAGTTCGCTGCAAATGGTTTAGCAAATCTCATTTACAAAGACGAACCATATGATGCTATGAAGCTTTATGCGGAAGCAATGGGAGCAGGCGACATGAAATACGCTCCACAGAATCTAAAGAATTTGGTAGAGAGTTTAATGGAAGAGCAATGAGATAAATTGAACAGAAACGAATGATGATCGCAAAATGGGTCTGTTTTTGGGTCAGTGTAACCAGTCCAAAACGTCCAAATCGTCAAAACACGGTTTGATTTAAGAGCTAAACTCGCTCGAAAGCATATCTCTAAGGTACGTTTTACCTGTTCAGAATACTATTTTATGAGTGATTCATATGCTTCCCGTAAGGTCGAGTTGCGATCTGTCACGTCGGAGGTCGCGAGTTCAAGTCTCGTACATCCCGCCATTTGAAGTTGAAGCCGCTGAATGACCAGCGGCTTTTCTTATAGAGAGGGCTTCGATGAACCGCTTCGGATTGAAGGACGAGGTCTTGGCTTTCATCGTCGAAGCAGCCCAAGCGCAGGGCATCCACCGGCTCATCCTCTTCGGTTCGCGTGCTACCGGCCGCTTCTCTGAGAAGAGCGACATCGATCTTGCCCTATCAGGTGGTTGCCTCAACGATTTCAAAGCAGTACTCGAAGAGGAGTGCCCGACACTGCTCTCCTTCGACTTCATCAACATGGATCAAGGGGTCAGCGAAAAGCTGAGCGGGCGTATTGCCGAAGAGGGGGTCGTGCTCTATGAAGTATGCCAACTATAAGGCCAATCTGGATATCCTGAAGCGAGCCCCCTATCAGGATCTCAGCAATGAGTTCGTCTTGAGCGGCATCATCGACAAGTTCGCCATGCAGTTCGAACTGGCTTGGAAGCTGCTCCGGAAGACGCTCGAGTACGAGGGCAGGCTCGATGCCGCAACGGGTTCTCCACGAGGCATCATCAAGGCCGCTTATAGTGCCTATGACCTCATCGACGAAGAGCTCTGGCTGCGCATGCTCGATGATCGCAATGCGGCAGAGCACGTCTATGACCAGGCGTTAGCGGATCACTTGGTCGTCGCCATCAATTCCGAATATATCGCGGTCTTCGAAAAGTTGATCTCAGATCTCGAAGGGTTGTATCCGGCTGAGCTCTTGGAGTCATTCTGATTTCGCGATCATCCCTTACGTGTTGAATCACTTCGATGATCGCATGCGTACCGATACGGATAAGTTGGACGATAAGAAATCCCTACTGGCCAGAAGGCGTTGCGCGAAGACCACGCGCAACATATTCATTGCAGTACCTGCCGAGTAGCCTGACGCACAGGATTCGCCCGGGTGTCACAACGGGCTGACCGAGATCAGCCCCTACAAGAGAACACAGCAAACCCCTGGTAGGGGTCGATCAGGATCGACCTGACCCCCTGTCGCATTTTGAGATCAGTCTCCGAAGAGCTTTCTTTGAGAGATGAGGCCTTTGGGCTTATCTGTCACCCAATCAAGGTGCTCACGAGCTTCCGGAGCATCAGGGTTCGCAGCGAACGCCAAGCATTCTGCATTGATGGACACGAGCAACTCCTCAAGGACGATCGAAGCGCTTTGGGCAATGAAGACCTTGAACGCCTGGTACAGATCAGATCGCTTCGTTGCGTTGGCGCCAGGTGCATTCTTGGAGAGCCAGGAATGCAATGCTGCGTCAAGATAGATATCCTGCTCAGTTCCGAACCGCCGAAAGGCATCATCGATAGGCGACCAATAGATGTCGAACAGACGCTCTTGCTCTTCCTGGCCATATCTCACCAGCAGCACATTGCGAAGCAAGTCCGTCGTTGAAAGGGGTCGTCCCTTCGCATTGAGGCTTTCGAAGACCTGTTGTGGTCTGTCTTCCTCCTCCAGCTCGACTAACACCACCCGGAGAGCATGCAAGCCTTCAAGCATTGCTTCCCCGTCAATTGACGAAGTTTCCAGCTTCTCTTTGAAATGAAGGTGATTTTCCAAAAGAAGCTGCGAAGATTCATCGGCCACCGGAAGCCCAACGCCATCGATCAGATGAGCTAGCGTTGGCATATCAGCCTCTGATGATCTTAGCTTGAAGATGCCCGGAGCAACATGGAGATACTCCGTATCTATCTGAGCCGCTTGAGCCAAAGCTCCCTCTTCGCGCCAATGATCTCTGAGAGCTATGAGCATTAACATGACCGTAGTGAGACGCTGCTGCCCATCGATCAGGCTAACCCGACGAAAACCCTGCTCACGCATGAGCGCATCCCCACCGTCATCGGCTTCGGGGCGAGAGATGATGGTACCCGAGAAATGGGTCTTACCCTGATCAAGCGCCCTCAGCACATCATCCCACAACTGATCGCACTGTAGACGGTCCCATGAATAAACGCGCTGGAAGATGGGAATGAGATACCGTGTCCCCGGCTCTTCCAAGATATCCAAAAGCGGCACAAGAGATACGATCATGATCGCTCCTTCTCCTCTCCCCGAAAGCTACCAGCACGAATCTGTTTCACGAAGCTGCTCGCGGAGCTTTTGAGCATAGGCTTCATTGTTGGCTTTCTTGAGCTCGTATCCTGCCGTTAGGGTTGGGGCACCTATCTCAGCCCAATCAATGCCGGAACGAAATCTCTTGACCCCGTGGTAACGGAAGTTCTCGGCCCACATCAAGCAAAAGCCGCGAAGCTCCCGCAAGATAGGCTCCTTCTCGCCTCGGTATACATCCTCAGCGTATTTCTTAAAGGAGTTGTAAACCTGCCCTGCGCTCAAGATGCGAGCACCCTTGAGCCGTATAGAAAGCCAGCTCTTGATTCCCGTATTGAGCTTCAAAGAACCAGGGTCCGGCGCGAACATCTCTTGGCTCGGTTTCCAATACTGCTCATATAACCGCGTCTGCTCATCATGGCATTCCGCCAAGAGAAGGTAATTGCGCACCATGTCAGCCACATTGAGCTGAAGGCCCTTAGAATTGATGCTCTCGAAGATGGCTTGAGCCTCTTCTGGATCATCCACGTGCACCAATACCACTGTCAGGCATCGTAGCCCCTCAAGGAGTGCTCCAAGATCGAAGCCACCCATCTCCATCTTCTCTTTGAAGAAGGATAGATTCTTAACAATGGTGGAAGACGGGTCCGCCTCTTTGCCTCCAACGACGGCTCTATAGGCAGGGATGTCGTGTTGGGACAATGTGAGCTTGAGCGGATCATTGTCATCACCTCTGCCTCTCCCCACGATGAGATCGGTCATGATGACATCAGGGTCTACCCCGCATTCGCCACTCTCTTCTGGATGTTCATTGAGGTAGTGCGACAGAGCCAAGATGATGAGAGAGACAGTGGTGAGACGCTGCTGTCCATCGATGATCTCGAAGACGCGCACCTCCCCTTCCCTATCATCCACACGATAGAGCAACGTACCAAGAAAGTGGTTCCTGTCAGCCCTGCCGGCTCTCATGATGTCAAGCCACAGCTCCTCGCATTGGGATGTCGTCCAGAAATAGAGACGTTGGTAGGCAGGTATGATGAAACGCCCATCACTTCCGATGAAATCCAGCAATCCGCTCTGCATCACTTCCATGAAGGCACCCCTCTCTGTTCGTCTCCACACAGTATGATGGCCTTAGCCTCCTAGTGCTTTACAATATCGTACAAATTGTTCAATAGTTCCCTTCAAGGAAGCTGGATCCATGCCCGTTACCAAAGATGCAAGATTCGAAAGCAGCGCGAAACGCATCCGAGATGCACTCGCAGGCCTCCTGCGAACGAAACCTCTCATGGAGGTCACCGTAAGCGAACTTGCCCGATCAGCCTCGGTGAGCCGCGCCACGTTCTACGCCCACTACGGTAATCTGAACGATGTCTATGAGGAATTGGTAGCGGAAGTCATGTCCGATGTGCGTACCTTCTCAGAGCGATTCTGTTCTGAGAGCATCGGCTGCTCAGGAGAAGGCAAGCCGCTCTACTGCGATCGGATACGATCAGAACAGCGCTACGCTGGAGTGATCCGCGAAGTTGGATTCTTCCCCGCCATGATGGCTTTCACCTGGGAAGACCTTGAAGCGAACGCTGACGCTGCCGCCAAAGGGATTGACCAAGGCGCTCTGCGCGCTCTACGCCTGTTCCAGATGAGCGGATGTCATGCTGTGGCTACCTCCGAATTCGCCGAACGCAGTGATTGGGAACACATCCGCCAGGTCATAGATATCTTCATTGATGGCGGGATGCGCGCAGTAGAGGAGATACACATCTAAGCCTCGAGAAACGCAGAGACAAGGAATAGTGCATGCAGATGCTCAAGGGGAAACGACCCACCGCCGCCTCCCCTTGCGTACGAACTGAACGTGCTCTTACCGAGCGCTGGCGTAATCGATCTGCGCTCGGGTATCCGTGCCAGCACCCTCCTGCTGCCATATTCGGACACCACGCTGCTCTACCCGTGCCCGAGCCTCTCCGTAGGCAGAAGCAGGGTCGTCATCGTTGCCGAAGGCAAGCGCCTGGGTAGGGCAATCCATGACGCAGAACTGGGGCAGGTCCTCTGCCATGCGTTCGGCACAGAACGTACAGCTGGGCAGGTAGATGGGCTGCCACCACATACGAAGGTCAGGGTAGACCCCTTCGGGACGATCGATCCCCAAACCTGAGCCATGGGTCTTCACTTCTACTCGATATTCATCGTCTTGGAGGTGATTGCCGACCTTGCAAGCCATCGCACAGGTCCAGCACCCTATACAACGATCTACATCCACCAACATCTTATACGCCATGGCTCATGCCTCCTTGCCTGCATAGGGGCGGATATTGCAATAGGAATCCCAATAGCAATCAGTAGAACCAGTGAGCGAGCTCATGGCCTCTACATAGGGATTAGGATGATGTCCAGCAGCCAACCAGTCAGCGAACCACTTATCCTCAACAGGCCCTTGGGAGTCTTGTCCAGCGCACTGATGGGTGATCTCGGCATAGGTACCCTCTTCGAACTGGCGGCGCCGCCAGCCGAACCATACATGCACAGTGCCGTCGGGTACTGATTCATCCAGCACCAACCTCGTAACCACATGACCTCGATCGTTGTAGACCTCTACCATGTCATCTTCGTCCAACCCAAGACGTTCGGCTTGAACAGGATTCAACCGCGTGGCCGGAGTCTCACCTGAGAGCTTTATGGTGATGGGATCGTCAGTGAAGCTGGACTGCATGAAGAACCGCTGACGCCCTGTGAATAGCTGATAGGGGTATTCGTCAGACTTGCCGATCTTGTTCGGCTCGAGCACCTTCGTCACTGCCATGCCAAGGTCAGCCAACTTCTCGGAGTACATGATCTCCATGCGACCGGTCTCATTGTCAAGCACCTCTGCCGGATTCAGATAGGGCGTGTATTTGGGCTCCGGAGGCGCGGCGGCGCGGATCATCTTCTCCTGCTTCAGGCGCTCATAGGTGACGGGCGGCTGAATGCCAGCTATCAGCGGGTAAGGCGTCTGCAAGCGGATATCGATGTACTCCGGCCCCGTCATGGTGAAGTAGTCACCCAGGCCCACCCGCTTCGCCAATTCAGAGAACACCCACACTGGCTCATGACCGTCCACTTGCGGCTCAATGGCCGGCTCCTGGAGGATGATGTGGTTGTAGCACGCGCCAGTGATGAGATCCTCGCGCTCGAATGACATGAGGTCGGGTAACACGTAGTCTGCTATCTCGCCGGTATCGGTCAACCACACGTCATAATCAACCACCAGCTCCATATCACGCACTACATCCAGCCACCTCTGACGATCGGGCTGCTGATGCACCGGGTTTCCTGAGCATACGATCAGTGCCTTGTACGGGCTATCCTCAGCTTCTGCCTTCGCGAACCACTCCGCCATCCGCACAGGAACGGACTTCACAGCAGCCACACCATCAGGGCAGCTGATAGGCACATCGTTGAACACGAGCGGCCAGCTCTGCAGCTGCAACGCCTCGAAGACACCAGAACCCGGCTTGCCTAAGCGGCCCGTCAGCGCACCAAGCAACAAGAACTGCCGATAGGTCTCATTGGAGTTGCGATAGCGCAGGCCATAGCCCGACAGGATAAACGCGTTTTCAGCCTGAACCCAATCGCAAGCCAATCGCTCAGCATCGGCAGCCGTGATGCCGCATTTCTCGGCAGCGAGCTCGAAGGTATATTCAGCCGCACCGTCTTTGAGCTTCTGAAGCGCCGTGGCGCAGGGACGCCCGTTGGCCACATAGCTGCCGAACAGCGGGATATCAGCTCCCTCAGGATAAGCGCCCGCCTTAGGAGCAACCGGTACAGGTGTGCTTGAGACGGCATCCCACACGAAGTAGCAACCATCGTCACCGCGCAGCAGCTGTCCCGTCTCATCATCTACCAGATAGGCAGAGATGGTACGCGCTAGCAAGTAGTCATCAGCCTGCAAGTCGTTCTGCAGGATGTAGTTCACCATGGCCATGGCCAGATAGCCGTCACTGGCAGGCTTCATGGCTACGAACTCATCAGCGAACCCAGCAGTGCCGTCGAAGATAAGGCCGAGATCTACGATCTTTGCCCCGGCCTCGCGCGCCCGTACGAGATTCTGAGCACAACGCATCTGATTCTCAATGGGATTGCAACCCCAGACATAGATGAGGTCGGTGCCCACCATGATACGCGGGTCGATCACCGTGCGAGGGAACTCACTGCCAGCATTGTAGAACTCAGCATAGAACGGCCCGTTATCCAAGCCGATGGAACCCAAGGGCACCGTGACGCCGAAGGTGTTCGCGAACCGGAAGGGCATCAGATTCTCAAAGCTGTACTGAGCGGGTACACCGGCACCCAGGTTCCAGAGCACCACTGATGACGGCCCATAGGTGTCGCGGATATGGCACAGCTTCTCGCCGATCTCATCCAGCGCTTGGTCCCAGCTGATCTCTTCAAACTGGCCGCTTCCGCGCTCACCCACACGCTTGAGCGGTTTCTGCAAGCGCTTGGGATCATAGGGCTGGCGTCCAGCCAAACAACCCTTCTGGCAGATATGCCCGTCAGGTTCTTCTGGCTCTGAATAGACGACCCGCTCCATGCGCTCGATCTTCCCATCCTTGACGATGGTCTTCAATGCGCAATAGTCATGATCACCCCATCCAGGACATGCCGTGTACACGAAGGACTCTTCGCTCATGGACACCTCACGCTCCTCTCTCTGGCGTGGTTCCTGTCTACGCAGCCATTCTGCATAGAACCATGAGCCTATTTGTAAGCCTTTGCTTCTCCTTTGGGAATGGTAGTTCGTCAACAACTGTCATATTGAATAGTTTTATCATTGAACCATATCGATGTTAAACTATGAGTTAACAAGGTCATCGAAAAGGGAGAGCATCATGGGAGCAACAGCCCAGCTTCAAGAAGGCCTGACTGAAGACGCGATCTTCCAGAAGGGGCCGAGCGAAGGACTGCTCAAGGCCCCAACAGCACCTCTTCCTCCCATTGGGGAAGCACGGCCCGAAACGGTAGCTCGCAGACATATTGAGCAATGCCACCTCCCTGAATTCTCCTTCGCCTTCGACTTCATGAGCGACTACCTCACCATGATGGACATGCTGGCGAAATCCATCACCCACGAACTGCACGACCTCTGCAACATCACCCCTTTACAATACCGTATCCTGCTTCGCATGCTCGTTCCCGCTCCCATACGAGCAACCCAACTCGCACACGACTTAGACGTAGGCGTGTCCACGATCTCTGTTGCCCTATCGAAGCTGGCAGACAGGCTCTTTGTTTCCCGTCACGACAGCGCAAGAGACATGCGCTCCGTTGAGCTTTCGCTGACGAAGCAAGGGCGGAAGATGATAGAGCGGGCCGACGAGGCCATCTATGCCGTCATGGCCGAATACTGGAGCACGCTCACTCAAGAACAGCTCGAAGCAGCTATCATCAGTTCGCTTCTCGCCGTCAAACGCCATTCTTACCCCCGGATGGAGAATGGTTCACCGCGGCTTGATACCGCTCTGGTAGACACCGTGATGATCTCACGAAGGTTGACCGGCCATGCTCTCAAGGAAGCAGGACTGACCATCAATGACTACCGCATCCTCCTTGCGCTCAAGATCATGGGAACCCCCTGCCCTACCACTGATGTGGCGAAGTTCCTCTTCCTGAATGCAAGCGATATCACCGGATGCCTCAAGAACCTGGAGGGCTGTGCGTCCATCACCCGATCCCGCTCCGAGGACAACCGCAGAGTACGCATGATCCGCCTTACACCTAAAGGCGACGATCAGGTTCGAAGTCTGCTCCCCGTAGTTTTCGATGCCCTGCATGAGACATGCCATAGCAGCGATGCCTTGATCGATATACATATCTCAGCTGCTCGCGATCTGGTAGCCCGCAGGCGCCAATACAACAAATTCTAACCAAAGAAAAAGCTGAGCATGGACGAGCTCGCATGCATCACAGGGACATCTTCTCCGCGTAACGATTCCTCTGCAAACAGATGCAATACCCGCGAACGCTGGTCACAGGAGCCTAGAATCTCTCCGAAATAGGCCAGCAGGAAGGCAGGGATATCATGGGCATCGCATCCAAGAGCCTCAAGATACCGAAGCTCGCACTCAGGGCAGGGATCGCCGTAGCCCTAGGGGCCGGGGCAGCCGCAGCGAGCGTTGCAGGAGTGCGCGCCTTCAAGCGCCAGATCACGAAGACGTGTATGCCCTTCTATGCTGCCTCTGATGCCTGCTTCACCATCCCGGGGCTGGATTCGGGCTTCGTTCCCCAAGACCTCTTCCATATCGAAGACGAGGACATCTGGCTCTTCAGCGGATATCAAGCCAACCGCAAGCCCTCTCCTCTCTACCGCCTCTCCCCTGATGGCACCACCACAAAGCTCACCATCAAACTGCCCGATGGATCACTCTACAAAGGTCATGGAGCAGCTATCGCCGCCACGGTTGAACATGGATTCCTTACGGTAGCGGACGGCTATGTGGTGATGCCCACCGAAGGCATCCTCAGAGCCGTTGATGGGGATATCCTCCAAGCCACCGCCCACGTCCCCGTAGAGCTCATGCCTGCCTTCATGAACATCCATGATGGCGTTCTCTATATTGGCGAATTCCACCACAACCTGTTCTACCAAACACCTCGCAGCCATTGGCTGACAACACCCACCGGTAAGACGAACCCGGCGCTGATGTATGCCTACACCGCTGATGAGAAGGGGCTCTTCGGCTTTGCCCAGCAGGCATCTGCCGTCTTCTCCATCCCGGGGAACATCCAGGGGATGTGCATCACCGCCAACGGCAAGCTGGTCCTCAGCCGCTCCTGGGGCTTTCGCGATGCCGAAGTGCTCGTCTATGACGTGAACAAGCTGGAGGCGGAGGGGACCTACATCGTAGACGGCCACGAAGCACCATTGTTCTTCTTGGATGATCGCAGCCTTGAGAGGACCATCACGGTACCGCCCATGGCCGAAGGCGTGGACGCCATCAAAGACCATGTGTATCTGTCGAACGAATCTGCCAGCAACCTCTATCTGTTGGGAAAGGCCGATGACGGGAAGTATGTCTATTCCTTCACGGTATAGGCAACGCAGATCAGAACGGATCGGGGTAGAAGCGCAGACCGTCGGGAAGGCGCACGAAGCCTGCCTCCTGAAGGAGTCCCTCGAAGACAGAACCTAGAACCGACCGTCCATTCACCCGTTGCACCAACAGCTTCTTCCGAACCAGTCCTGAACCTTGGGCTCTTGCCCGCTGGACCACAGAGCGCACGAGAGCATCCAAGGCATCTTGCATCAATTCCTCATCCTCTGTGAACATCAGCACATAACGCAGCCGAGGGGCTGCATAGATCACCGGAGAGCCCCCACGGAATACGACGAGGGCATCAGGGACCCTCCGCGGCTTGTCCTTGCATCCATCAGGGGCGCTCATGCCGGGCCAGGGCAGCCCCTGCCCATAGAGGCAGGCCGGGTCCTCCGCTGATAGGACCGTGAACCTTAAGGCATCCCCCTCCTGCTCTTCAGTCCGCAGCTCTTCCACCGTATCAAGGTCAGCATATTGGACAGGACCCAAGCCTTCCACGAACATCCCCCGAAGAAGCCGCCCCCGCTCCTCCCAGGACTTGAGATAGGGCTCGAACACGGGAAGACCTCCGGGAAGCCCTGAGAGGAGCGCGGTATCACGAGTCACCACGGCGTAGCGGTCCAAAGCTGACTCCACGAGGGCTACCCCTTGCAAGGTAGGCTCTACCTGAGGCTCGATCACCTCGTGCCACATACCCGTCAAGGATCCGTAGGCCGATGCGATGCTCACTGCCTTATCCGTAGCCTGTTTCACGGCGGCCTGATAGCCAACCCCTTGGCGCGAACGACCCCGACGACTGCTGGCACGACGAGAGCGCGGAGGTGCTACCTTTGGCTGGGCGGTCCCCGTTGCCACGCGCACGGCTTCGAAGCTGGTGGTCATCACCTTCCCCGCCCAGAGCTTGGCCATCAAAGACCCTGCCTCAGCGATATCAAGCTCCAAGCGCTCCCCCTCCAAGGGTGCGAAGGGGGAATCCGTCGGGAAGAAGGCAACGAGCTTCTGGGATGCCCTTGATGGGGCATCGCCTTGAGCGTCATCCTTCGAAGCATCCGTCTTCCCCACCCAGCAGATATCCCGAGATGCCAGCAGCTCATCGAGCATCCCCGGCTTGTACCCAGGCACGCGCGCCGGGAAGACAACGGCCTCCCAGAGACCCGCTTCCAAGAAGACCCCTTCGAACCGAGCGATGACCTCCGCCAACTGGTCCAGAGGCTCAAGTTCCTCCTCTCCCCGCAGATTTCCTCCGATCCCCTGCAGGGAGAAGAGATAGCGCATATAAGCAGCCAATGACACCGGACTCACTGCCGAGCGCGCCTTCGCCAAAGAACGTGCGCGAATGCGGTCGTAGACCTCTTTCCAGATCCAGGAGAACCGTCTATCCCCGTTGCCAGAGGGGTTCTTGAAGCTCCCGGTGAGCAGCTTGCCTTCAGCCCGTAATTGCTCCAAGGTCCCTTCGATGAGCGCCTCCCCCAAACCGAAAGCGCAGGCCGCTTCTGCGGTAGTGAAGGGTCCATGGGTCCGCCCATACCGGGCAACCAGCTCCTTCAGCGGATCGGCCGGAAGACGCGGAGCGCCTTGGAGGGCCCAGGCGGGAACTTCTACCCCGAGCGCCTTCTTGAGAGCAGGAGCATCGGAAACGCCGACCCACTTCTCCTGGCCACCCACCACCGCCTGATGAGCACGCCTTTGGCACTCCAGCTCAGAGAGGGCTTCCTCTATCCCCTCAGAGGGAATACGCTCACGGACCTCTTCTGTGGTGAGCGGCCCCAGCACCCTCAAGAGGTCCGCCACTGCTTCTGTCATCGGGAGCGAAGATTGTCCCGAAGCGCCCTTCGGGAACGCTCTCAGCCGTTGGAGCTCCGCTGCTACCTCAGCCACGACCTCTTCGTCCACCACATCCCCGATATCCACCGCACCCAATAGCTCGTTCAAGAGCGTAGGATCAGCGACCGCCAGAGAGGCGCGACGCTCAGCCGTAGGCAGGTCACCCTCATAGAGATGTTCGGCCACATACCCGAAGAGAAGCGGAGCGCTGAACGGGGATGGAACCGTTGTATGCACCTCCAGGATGCGAATGGCTCCCCCATCAAGCTGCTCCATGACCGTGCGCAACCCCTCCATGTCATAGACATCCTGCAGGCATTCCCGCACGGCCTCAGCGAAGATGGGGAGGTCAGGGTACCCACGCGCCGCCTCAAGGAGCTGGGACCCTTTGAGTCGTTGGAGCCACAGGGGCGCACGCTTGCCGAATGACTGCGTCGGCATCAGGAGGGCGCGGGCGGCGCATTCGCGGAACCGCGCCGCGAAGACCGAGGTCTGGGAGACGGAAGCGCGCACGATCTCCTCTATCTCGGGAACGCTGAACAGGAATGCGTCAGGGCTCGGAGCGAATCCAGCAGCTTCAGGCAGGGGAATGACGATGCCGTCATCCTGAGCCAGCACCTGAGGACAGTAGCCATGCTCATGGAGGATGCGCTGGGAAACGGCCAAGGCCCAAGGCTCATGGACGCGCTTGCCGAAGGGGGAATGGAGGACGATGCGGAGATCGCCCATCTCATCCGGGCATACCTCCAGCACCAACGTCTGGTCCGTGGGAACCGCCCCCGTAGCCCTCCACTGGCTGCGCACCACCTGGAGGAGGTTATCCCGAGCATACCCGTCCAACCCGATGCGCTTGATACGGTCTTCGAAGGCGCTCGAATCCATGAGCGTACAGGAGTCAGCTGTGCTGTCAGAACCGGAGCCAGCTTCGCATCTCTCGTCTTCCGTGACGACCTGCTCAGCTGCCCGGAGGAACGCGCCCTTGGCGAAGCCATCTTCGAAGGGACGACCCACCCCTTCCCCATGCCAGAAAGGGAGCCGGGATGTGCGGCCTGGGGCAGGCTCTACCAGAACGCGATCGCTGGCGATCTGGGTTATGCGCCAAGGACTGGTGCCCAGGGTGATGATGTCTCCCACCCGGGATTCATGGACCATCTCCTCATCCAGCTCACCCACGCGTCGCCGCCCCTGGCGTCCGGCCCCTTCGGGAAGCATGACCGGATACATCCCTCGGTCTGGGATGGTACCCGCACCGCCGATGGCGCACCGATGGGCCCCCGGACGCGGCCGGAGCATCCCCTCTTCCCTATCCCAGAGGATGCGAGGGGCAAAGCCTCCTGCATCGGCGGGGAGTAAAGAGCCGCTGAGCATGGAGAGGACCGCATCGAAAGCCTCTCGGCTGAGGTCAGTGAAGCAGGCTGAGCGTCGCACCACCGCGAACCACTCATCAGCGCTGAGACCTAGGGACGCATCCTCAGCCTGATCCTCCGGCCGAGCCCCTTCCTCCAAGGCCAAGGACCCTAAAGAGACAGCTGCTACCGTTTGCTGGGCCAGCACATCCAAAGGCGAACGGACCAAGCTCGTGCGTTCGATAGCCCCGGCGCGCATGCCCTCCACAGCCACTGCAGCATCGATGACCTCCAGGCGCGTGCGCGGGAGCACGATAGCCTGGGAGAGGCCTCCTACCTGATGATTCGCGCGCCCTACCCGCTGCAGGCCACTAGACACCGAAAGAGGGGGAGCCACTTGGATCACCAGATCCACCGACCCCATATCGATACCGAGCTCCAAGCTGGAGGTGGCCACTACACAGGGGATCTCTCCGCGCTTGAGCTCATCCTCAACGATCTTACGCTGTTCTTTGGAGATGGACCCGTGATGAGCCTTCGCGATGACGTGCCCCTCCCCCGCCCCCGAGACCAGCTGGGTGGTGCTGCCGATCTCTGGGCGATAGGCGAAGGGCACCTCATCTGTCCCCTCAGCATCCTCCGATATCCGTGCGAAGCGCTCGTTCAACCGTGCCGTGAGCTTCTCGCAGAGCCCGCGCGAATTGACGAACACGATGGTGGTGTGGTGAGCTATGACCTCTTGAAGGATGACGGCTTCCAGATACGGCCAGATAGAGGAGGATCCCAACTGCGAGTCAGGAGTACGAGCTGCGCCGTCTGCGGGCAGAGAGGCCTCCATGAACCTGCGCAGATCCCGATCGGTTCTCCAGGCATCCTTCTCAGTCCGCTTGGCCTTCTTGGGCGTCCCCTGCCCCGCGGCTTGGATATTGGCCATGTCAGGAACGGGCACTCGAACGCTCACGCTGATGGCAGGAGGCTCAGTCTCTTCCACGATGGTCACCGGGTGCGCGCCCCCTAAGAAGCGCGCCACATCCTCTGCTGGTCGTACCGTAGCCGAGAGTCCGATGCGTTGGGCCGGTGAAGCAAGGAGCGCATCCAAACGCTCCAAGCTCAAGGAGAGATGAGCACCACGCTTGGTCCCGGCAACGGAATGGATCTCATCCACGATGACGGTATCCACTTGAGCCAACGTCTCGCGCGCCTTCGAAGTGAGCATGAGATAGAGGGATTCAGGGGTAGTGATGAGGATATCAGGCGGCTTGCGCACCAATGCCCGACGCTGCTCCGGGGTGGTATCACCCGTACGGATGCCTGTGCTGACCCCCGCTTCGATGCCGTCGCGCTCGAGCATGAGCGCACTGATCTGAGCCAGCGGTTGCTGGAGGTTGCGCTCCACATCCACCCCCAGCGCCTTCAAGGGAGAGATATAGAGGACGCGCACGCCCTTGGCCTCAGCAGGTGGATCCCCCCTGCTGCCTTCGTCTTCTTCACCGCCGCCTCGCATCATCAGGCGATCTATAGCAGAGAGGAAAGCGGCCAGCGTCTTGCCAGATCCAGTGGGAGCGATGATGAGGGCATTCTCGCCCCGCTCGATGACCTCCCAAGCCCGCTTCTGGATCTCCGTGGGTCCATCGAAGCGGCCCGAGAACCACTCG
The DNA here is from genome assembly GCA_910588905.1 of uncultured Eggerthellaceae bacterium. Taxonomy (GTDB): domain Bacteria; phylum Actinomycetota; class Coriobacteriia; order Coriobacteriales; family Eggerthellaceae; genus MGBC163016. The sequence goes on along the minus strand of CAJURZ010000024.1, from coordinate 10,688 downwards.
TCTACGAATCTTGAGAACGCCACCTCTTCCCCCTGCCTCCAGGCACGCCTGCTCATCATCTCACCATACTGAAGGTTTATCATATATCCCCAAAAGAGCGAAGGAAAGCATCATCGAGGATCGATACCGTTTAGGACTGGATGCAGGTTCGAAGACCATCAAAGCCGTCCTCTTGGATGAAGACGGTTCGCTCGTCCGCGCCCTCTACAAAAGGCACGGTTCCAATATCAAGGAAACGCTGCGTGAGGTCATCCACGAGCTCACATGGCTCCAGGGGGACCTGCCGGTCACGGTCAGCGTCACCGGATCCGCTGGTATCAGTGTCTCGGAGCTGTTGGGCATCCCTTTCGTCCAGGAGGTCATCGCCACCACCGAAGCCGTGCGCGCTTACCATCCCGAGGCAGATGCCATCATCGAGCTCGGGGGCGAAGATGCCAAAGTGGTGTATCTGACCGGTGGCGTAGAGCAGCGCATGAACGCCACCTGCGCGGGAGGCACGGGTGGTTTCATCGACACCATAGCCTTCATGCTAGGAGTGCGCACTTCGAACATAAGTACGCTGGCTTTAGGCGCACGCCGCATCTATCCCATTGCCAGTCGCTGTGCGGTCTTCGCCCAGACCGATGTGCGCCCTCTCCTGAACGAAGGGGCATCCAAGGCAGACATCGCCGCCAGCGCCCTGGACGCCGTGGTCCGTCAGACCTTGGGCGGCCTGGCCTGCGGGCGTCCCATCCAGGGTAACGTGGTGTTCCTGGGCGGACCCATGGAGTTCATCCCCGCTCTGGTCCAACGTTTCCGGGACGCTCTGGACCTGGACCGACACGCCACCATCAAACCAGAGAACGCCCATCTCTATCCGGCCCTCGGTTCTCTGTTCGCTACAGAGCTGGATAGGGACCAGGAGGACCAACGCTACTGGTCTTTGGGTGAGCTCGAACGGGTATTAGCGAGCGAGGAGACGAAGCTGGATGCCACCGGTCTTGCCCGGCTCGAACCCCTCTTCGACACCGAAGAGGACCTTTCCTGCTTCCAGCAGCGTCACGCCCGGGCTGACTTCCCCAAGGCCTCGCTGATCGATGCCCAAGGGCCGCTCTACCTCGGCATAGACTCCGGTTCCACCACCGCAAAGCTGGCCTTGATCGACGAAGCAGGGCATCTCCTCCATGCGGACTACCAACCCATCCGTGGAGACATGATCGGCACCATCCGCTCCCTCCTGGAGCAGATGCTCATCCAACTGCCTCGACAGGCCCGCAAGGGGGTCGAGCTGCCCTATCTAGCCCAGGCAGCAGCCACCGGCTATGGCGAAGAGACGCTCAGAAAGGGATTTGGGGTGGACCTCGGGATAGTGGAGACCACAGCCCATGTACGCGCAGCCGAAGAGCTCTGCCCAGATGTCTCCTTCGTCTTAGATATCGGCGGCCAGGACATGAAGTCGCTCTGGCTGTCGAAGGGGTCAATTAATGATGCGGTATTGAACGAGGCCTGCTCCAGCGGGTGCGGTGCATTCGTGGAAGGCACTGCCCATGGGTTGAGGTCCACTCCCACAGCCTTCGCCTCGGCGGCCTTGCGAGCAAAAGCCCCGGTGGATCTAGGAACGAAGTGCACGGTCTTCATGGCCTCGCGGGTCAAGCATGCCCAGAAGGTCGGCGCATCGGTAGAGGATATCGCTGCGGGCGTATCCTATTCGGTAGTCCACAATGCGCTCTATCGGATCATCGGGCGTCAGAGGTTATCGACCCTGGGCAGCCGGATCGTGGTCCAAGGAGGAGCCTTCAGATCCGATGCTATCCTACGCGCCTTTGAGCTGGCCTGCGGACAAGAGGTCATTCGCCCCAGCAGATCCCACCTCATGGGTGCCATAGGAGCCGCCCTCATTGCCCGGGATAGAGCGAAGGCAGGCCAGCGCTCATCGCTCATCTCCTTGGAGCAGCTCAAGGAGATGGAACCTGAGCGAAGGTCTGGATGGTGCGCTGGATGCGCCAATGCGTGCAAGCTGTCTGTCCTGGATTTCGGCAATGCCACTCCCCTCATCACAGGGAACCGGTGCGAGACCGGCTCAGACCCAGCCTTCGTCCGCTTCGGGAGCACCTCTGCTCCTGCCACCCTTGTGCTCCCTGAGCCACTGGAACCTGCCGAGCATCGCCCGTCACAGCTCCCGAACCTCATCGCCCGAGAGCAAGCGCTCATCACCCAATGCTCCCATCCGAAGAGCACCGGCCAGAGATCCTCTGTGCGCGTAGGGGTGATGGATGCCCTGGAGGCTTATGGGCATCTTCCCTTCTGGACGCACCTGATGGCTTCTCTCGGCTTTTCCGTGGTCACTCCTCGCCAGGCCATCCCTCCCAAGATCAAGGCCAAGGCCTGGGAGACGGTCTCCGCAGAAAGCCTGTGCCATCCAGCGAAGCTGGCTCATGCGAAGGCATTCGACCTGTACGATCAAGGGGTGGATGCGCTCTTCTTCCCTCAGGCTCAACGAGCATCCCACTGCTCGGTCACCTGCGAGTATCCCTTAGCGCTCAAAGACGGCATCCGTTGGCTGCGAGACGGAACGGTGCCCTTGATAGCACCCTGTCTCTCTTCCACCAAGCCTTCCGTCCTCCGTAAGGATCCCGAGGACGTGCAGCGCCTTCTGGCGGCGCTGATCCCTCTGGCAAAGGCTGCTGGCCAGCCCATCTCAGAAGAGGAGCTTCATGGTGCCCTAGAGAAGGCCTGGGCTGAGCAGCTCGGATTCGAACGGACTCTGGCGAAGGAGACCGAGCAAGCCCTCGCCCTCTTGGAAGAGGATGCGTCTCTGAAAGCGGTCCTGTTGGCCGGAAGGCCCTACCACGCAGATGAGTCCATCATGCATGGCATAGATGAGATCCTTTCGTCTCTGGGATTCATCGTGCTCGGGATGACCGGAACCGCTCCGCTCTTGAGAGCGGTGACCCTTGATGGCGAAGACCCTTCCTGGAAGCAAGCCAAACGGCTGATGAGGGCAGCTCATCTCATCACCTCTCACCCGCGTCTTGAGCTGGTATGCCTCCAATCCTTCGGCTGCGGCTACGATGCCATCTCCTTAGAGAGCGTGCGTTCCTTCCTCCAGCAACTAGGCCATCCGTTCACCGCCCTCAAAGTGGACGAGATGGTGGAGACGGCTCACATCAGGATCCGCCTGCGCACCCTGGCGGAATCCCTGGATACCGAACGAAGGGGTCTAACTGAGGGTGCCATCCCGGGCACGTCCCTCAAGGCAGATGCCCTTCCACCGATACCATCCGATCCATCAGCACCTTCTTCCTCAAGGCGCCCTTTGACAGAAGGTGACGTTGCCCGAGCGCGGCTCTCTCCCTTGAAGGATGCCTGCTTCACGGCGAATATCCTGGGTGCCCAGGCTTGCAGCGCCTTGGAGGAAGACCCAGATGCCGGTGAGGTCACCTTACCCGAGACCTGCAAGCGCTGCATGAACGAAGCGGTGCCGCTCATAGCCGAGCAGACCCTCGGGCTCAGAGCAACCGTGAGATGGACCACACCTTCGGAAGCGGAGGAAGATCCGCGCCTCCCTGTTCCTGCTGAAGGGAAGGACCGCCCCCGCATCGGGCTTCTGGGCAATCCGCTCCTGGTGTTCGAACCGCTCGTGAATGATGATGCCATCGCGCTGATCGGGAGCCTGGGATGCCAAGTGGTGCTCCCTGAAGAGCACGCCCTCTATGCTGAGAACGTCAGCTATCTCGATCAGCTTGACCGCTTCCATGAGCTTGGAGTGGATCATGTGATCTACCTCCAGAGCTTCGGCTGCGTGAAGGGTCACGTCCACGCCCGGGGACAACTCCACCGCTTCGCCGAACGCTTCCCTGATATGCCGATCACGGTCATCGACCACGACCCGGAATCCTCTGCGCTCAACCGTGAGAACCGCATCCGCCTCATCGTGGAGGCAGCGAAACGACGCGCAAGGGTCCAGGAATGAGAAAGAGGCTGAGCCGAAGCCCAGCCTCTCAAAAAAAAAGGGGGGGGTATCAGAAAGGCTTCCTTAGGCCTTGTCTGCAGCATCACCGATGCGATCAGCATCCTCGGCAGCAACCTGTGCCACCGCGCTGCCATCCTCAAGGGCCTCTTCCGCCCTTGCAGCGCGACCATAGGCCTCGGCAGCCTCCGCCGCTTCGCCGACTTCGCCCAGGACGCCCCTATCATCATGCTCCCGCGCATCGAATTCACGCTCGATGGCTTCAGCCTTCACAGACTCCTCTTCTTTGATGGCTACTTCCCTATCCAGTTCGCTCATGGTCCTTCTCCTCTCGTTTCATCGGTCTTGTTCTCACGAGGGTTGCCGGATACCCTATTCCCGGCATCAGACCCTCCTTAAGAGACGCCAAGAAGCTCCCGTACCCGCTCAGCCTTTAGCTCGCTTCCTGCGGGCTCCTCTGTCTGGGTCAAGAGATAGCGGACGGCGTTGCGGATATCATCGGGGCCTTGGGCGAAACCGTTGGCGATGAAGGCCAAGGCATCATCGCTGAGCACAGGAGCACTGTCGCGGCTTCCCCGGACCGTGTCCTGCACGCGCCGGGCGAACTCCACCCATCCAGACCCGTCCAACGGCTCCACGCTGATCTGCCGAAAGCCATCCAATGCGCCTTCGAGCTCTGGTCCATCCACCTCTGCCATGGGAACGTCGGAGATGACCACCGTGCTCAAACCCTTGGCATTGCGGGCACTCAGGAGCAGCCGCGCCAACGACGGTCCGATATCAGGGGCCGCGAAGAGGCTCTCGAACCCGTCCAAGAGCAGGATGTCCACCTCTCCTATCTCATCCAGGAAGCCATCGTTCACGCCGCTCTTGAGCGATGCCATCACCTCTTGGCTGTGGCAGGAGATGATCCTCCGGGTGGAGAGCAGATCCTTCTCTCGTCCCCGCGCGTAGGCCACTGATGACTTCCCTGAACCCGCAGGGCCCCAGATGAACAGCCGCTGCGCTTCCGGATGGCTCCTCCCGATGGATAGGATGGCCTCGAATGCCTCCTTGTTCCCCTCGGTGATGACCATCTCATCAAGCAGTGTGGTCATGGGTTCCCACCTCGCTTCCCCTTTGAGGGCTTCTCTCTTGCGATGAGCTGCGCGCTTTCCCTGCTCCGGCAGGTTGGAAGGCAACGTATCCACAGGCAGAACAGGTGCCCGTAGCCGGGTCCACCTCACCTCCGCACTGGAAGCAGGTGATGGTAGCGGGAGGGGTGTAGAAGATGCTGTCCTCCCGATACTTGCCGCACCGACCGCATTGGGTGCAGGGATAGCACATGGCGTCCGGGCCCTTCTAGTCCATTCCCACGAGCTTGACCCAGTAATCCAGGGTCTTGCCCGCGAAGGGATGGTTGAAGTCTATCCGCACGTTGTCATCGGTCAGCTCTGTCACGAAGGCTGGCTGGCGCCTGCCATCCTCAGGGTTGGTGTGGAACAGCACATCACCCACCTTCAAGGTATATCCCTCATCTATCAGATGCTTGGGATACCACTGGGCAAGTTGTTCCTGGTATGCGCCATAGCCAAGCTCTGGAGGGATCTCCAGCTGCTTCTCCTGGCCCACTTCCATGCCAACGAGCGCTTCCTCGATGCCACGGGGCAGCTTCATGTCACCTATCATCACGCGCAGCGGCTCCCCTTCGGAGCGGTCATCGAGTATCTTCTCGCCCTTAGCGCCACCCTTGTACAGGATGTGGACCACGCTGCCTGTATGAACCTTCTCACCCATGGCTCTCCTACCCTCGTGAACCTCATTGGGCCGCACGGCATCCGCACGGCCCGGTATGCTTGCTCTTCTGCTCAGAAGACCACTGACCCTCTAGGCTTCTGTCTCGTCTATCTCGCCCACCTTGGTGTCATGGCGATGCACGGCATAGCTCGCCTTGCCCGTACCCTGAACATCGATATGCGCTGCCTTGTGGGTGCTCTTGTTCTTGGAGACGAATGCACCCTTGGCGCTGATGGGATCGAATTCGGGCACCACCAGGAACTGCTTGGGCTTCTCTGCCAGCTTCTTCGCCAGCTCTTCCACAGGTCCATAGGTGATGATGTTGGCCAAGCAATGATGCACGCACATGGGCTCGCGGCCCTTGGCGGTGCGATCAGCGCATAGGTCGCACAGATCGGTCACGATAGGCCAGTTATTGAAGTTCCAGTGATCCTCGGTGATCTTCCAAGGGCCGTCCACGAACACCTTGATGCCCGTCTTGCCCACCGGATAGTCATGCTCTTCCTGGCAGGTCACCTGGCACGAGCCGCAGTTCGTGCAGTATTCGTAATCGAATAGAAGTCCGTAAGTCGCCATGGTTACACCAGCTTTCCAAACTTATCCCAGATGAGGTCCATATCGGTGTCGTAGTTCTCAGCGATGGGCTCCACCTTGCAGACCAGGCACTTGTTGGGAGCGCCGAAGCCGAGCTTGCCGAAATGGAAGTTGGGGAGCAGGTTGTTGATGTTGGAGCGGAAGTTGCCGTAGAGATTCGGCTCGTTGCCGTCCTCCTCGGGGAACCACCAAGCATGCTGAGCGTGGATGGTCTTCTCGTCCACGATCTCAGAGACGCGGGCCTTCTGCACGCACTCGCCGAAGGGGCTCGTCAGCTTGACCCACTGGCCGTCGGTGATGCCCAGCTTCTTCGCGGTCTCCGGGTTGATCTCGGTGATCGGGTTCGGGCAGAGCTCGCGCAGACGCGGGATCTGCCTGTGCTCGGAGTGGAAGAAGGCCGTGGTGCGGGCACCGGTGGTCAGGATGAAGGGATACTCCTCCATGAGCTTCGGATCCACCGGACCGAATTCGGGCTCCTCGTAGTAGGGCAGCGGGTCCTCGCCGAACTGCTCGAAGGCCGTGGACCACAGCTCGATGCGGCCGGTGGGGGTGGCGAAGCCAGGGCCGCCGTCAGTGCGCATCTCGCCGCGCTCGTACTTGTAGTAGTCGACCGGGATCTGGCTGACGACGCACTTGGACACCTTGTCGAAGTATTCGCCGTTCTGACGCTCACCCAGACGCAGCGCCTCCATGAACTCCTTAGCGGAGCGGAACTTGAATTCGTTGGCCCAGAGCTCCGGACGCAGGCGACGGCCCAGCTCATAGCAGAGCTCGTAGTCAGTCAGGCAATCGCCCACTTCGATGGCCTTGTTCATGAAGCCGGCGGTGACGGTGCAGGGAGCATAATGGGTGAACACGGTGCCCTCGCGCTCGGCGATGGTCTTCAGCGGCAGGAAGATGTCGCAGGAGGCCTCGATGGAGGGATTCATGAACGTGTCGAACCCGATGCAGAACTCCAGAGAGTTGACGATGGCATCGTGCCAGCGCTTCGGCTCCATGGAGGTGCAGCTCATGAGGTTGTTGCCCGCATAGAAGCCCATCTTGATGGGATAGGGCTTGCCAGTCTCCAGGGCCTCCAGCATGAGGTCGGCATGGGCGTTCAGGATGATCATGCAGTAGGCCGGATACTGATCCAGGCCCACCATCTTCTGCTGGAGCTCTTCGCCAAGGCCCTTCTCGAATCCAAAGCCTGCCTCGTTGTGACCGGCTCCCGTGCCTGGGAGGATCTGGCCGCCCGGTGCGTCCAAGTTGCCGGTGATGGCCATGAGGTCAACGGTGATCTGACCATGCTGCATGCCATTGGTCTTCTGGTCAGCGGCCAGGCCCCACTGGATGGCAGCGGGCTTGGCGGTGGCGTACATGCGGGCTGCTTCGTAGATCTTCTCTACAGGCACATCGCAGATCTCGGCCGCCTTCTCTGCAGGCATCGTAGCCACGCGCTCGGCCAATTGCTCGAAGCCGTAGCACCAGTACTCTACGAAATCATGGTCATAGAGGTCTTCCTTGATGATGATGTCGCACATGGCCATGCCCAAGGCGGTGTCGGTACCGCTGCGCAGCTGCAGATGGATGTCAGCGCGTGCCGCCAGCCAGGTGACGCGCGGATCGATCACGATCAGGCGCGTGCCACGGCGCATGGCATCCACCACCGCATGGCCGAAGAACCCGTCCGGGTTGGACTCCAGAGGCGCCTTGCCCCAGACCACCAGCACCTCGGTGAGGTCATAGCGTGGATCATCCCAACGGCCCGGCAGCGCGCCCGCGTAATCCCACTCCGGATAGGTGGTGCCGCCGATGTAGGCGATGGCAGCCAGACGCGGCGTATAGCAGGCATAGCCGGATTGGCTATAGCAGAAGTTCGGTGTACCGAAGCACATGGTGCTATAGGGGGCGAAGGTGCCACCCTCGCGACCGGTACCCGCGAACACCACGATGGACTCACGACCGTAGGCATCGGTGATGCGGTCGTATTCGCCCTTGATGATGTCGAAGGCCTCTTCCCAGCTGATCTGCTCCCATGCATCGGCATTGCCGCGGTCCTTCGGATCGCGCTTCATAGGATGCAGGAGGCGAGCGGGGTTATAGACATAGTCCTTGAGCGCAATGCACCGCGGACAGAGCCTACCCTGGGTGACCGGGTTGTTCTCATCTCCCTCTACGCGGACGAGCTTGCCCTCATCGTTCACGTAGAGCTTGAGGCCGCATCCCACCGGATGGCATCCCGGCGGTGACCAAGGGCTCGTGCGCGTAACGGTGAGGCCGTCCTCCTCGTAGCGCCAAGGCTTCCCGATGTCATTCACATCGGAGAGCGTGTCGAGCTTGACAACCGCAGCAGTCTTGTAGAAATCGTCTTCGCTCATGTCACATCCTTCCTCTCTCTGATAAGGCAAGGCATCCCCTTGAACCCCTGCCTCTTCACGCTATAGGCTAGATTCCCTTCTCCTGCCCTGTCGACGTGGCATGTGGGGTATCTTGTGCCGTACTCAATAATTGATGATGGTCTGAACGGGACGTTCTTCCTCAAGCGCCCACGAGCTCAACAGCCTTCACCGCTGCCGCTCCCGCATCTGCGGTATAGGCGTCAGCTCCCACCTCATCGGCGAAGGCCTGGGTGATGGGAGCGCCTCCCACCATCACCTTCACCGAATCCCTCAGACCCGCTGCCTTGATGGCGTCGATAGTGGCTTGGATGGCGGGCATCGTAGTGGTGAGCAGCGCAGAGCAGCAGACGATGTCCGTATCCTCATGCTCCTGCAGAAAGCTCACGAATTGCTCAGGCCCCACATCCACACCCAAGTCCGTCACTTCGAACCCCTTAGATTCGATCATCATGCGCACGAGGTTCTTCCCGATATCATGCATGTCACCCTTCACCGTACCGATGACAGCCTTGCCAATGGGCTCTGAGCCCTCTTCGGCAAGATAGGGCTGCAGGATCTGGGTACCGGCAGCCATGGCCCGGGCAGCCACGAGCATCTCAGGCACGAACACCTCACCTGCACTGAACTTATCGCCGATGATGTCCATGGCTGGCACAAGCCCCTCATTGAGGATGACCGTAGGTTCCATGCCCTCGTCCAGCGCCTGCTGGACGAGGGGCTTCACTTCCTTCTTCTTACCCCGCTGCACAGCGCTCGAGATATCCTCAAGGATGGTCATAGCGCACTCCTCTCATCCCCTTGAGATCTTCCGTTGCCGTTCATTGGTTCATGTCCGTACCGGGCACCGTCCCCATCTTCAGAGGCTCATCCGCCCTGGCCTCCATCTGCGCTCTGAACGCATCCACGTCATCAGCATAGGCGCTGCTATAGAAGGTGCGCCCGTAGATGAAGCTGTCATCCAGCGCCTTCATGACATTGGGGGTGAGAGCCACGACGAAGGGGATGTAACGAGCCCCGGCCTTGCCGAAGAGGTCTATCTTGGACTTGACCTCTTCCATGATCTCCTCATCGGTAGCACTCGGATCGTCTATGACGTTCTGGGCATCCAAGCCGCCCATGAAGATGACCTCATCCTTGTACTGATCCACCCATGCGGGGAGGTCATTCACCGGCTGGACAGGATCCAGCACGTCTATCCCCATACCGATGACATCCCCCACGATGTGGTCGATCTTCCCGCAGCTGTGCTGATCGAAGAGCACGCCCATCTCATGGGCCGCATCCACCACCCGCTGCACATGGGGGCGGATGAGCTTGCGCCAGAGCTCCGGTTGGAACATGAGGTCGTTCTGGGTGCCCCAATCATCCTGGAAGTGGACCATATCCACGTCGTAGTACTGCTTCAGGCGCCGGATCTGCTCTATCTTGAAATCGCAGAGCCTTGAGAAGAACGCTTCGCACTCCTCGGGATTCGTGATGAGGGCGCAGAGAGCCTCCTCGAAGCCCATGAGATCATGGAGCCTCTCGAAGGGACCGGATACCATCATGGCACAGAGGATCTTCGTCGGATCCTTCTCCGGCACATCCCGCTTGGCACAAGCCTCCCAATCTATGACATCCAGATCCGGCCACTGGATGACCTCTTCCCAATCCTCGATATCCTCCAGCACCGGATCCATGCCCGGCGTGACCATGGGCATCATGGGCATATCCGGATCTTCCGTCCAATGCACGCCGAACCAGTCATAGCCCGTTCCGCAACCAGGAGCCCTGTCTCCCAGGGCTGAGGGCAGCACCATCTGCAAGAGGCTAGGCTGATGGGGCATGAAAGCCGGCTCCTCGCCCTCTACCATGCGGTAGAAGTTCTCGCGTTCTGTGATCTTCTCCATAGGACCTCCTCCCAGAGACACGATTCCGGTCAGCTCCTCAGTTCTCGGTGGTGGTGTAGAGCGCGAAGCGCGTCTTGCCGTCCATCTTCTTGATGAGCT
>CAJURZ010000023.1 GCA_910588905.1 uncultured Eggerthellaceae bacterium | reverse complement strand
GCGTTCTGTCCTTGATCGAAGTGCTTAGCGCCGGAGGCGTTTCGAAGGTTGAAACTGGCGGGAAGCTTGCTTTAGGGGCAGGCGCCAAGGAGATGATAAGGAACACCTTTATCCCGAAGGCAATCGTTGGTGGAGAGGTTACGATAGGAAATACGACGATCAAGAATTCCGCCGATGCCGCCCGTTTAATTGTGAATGCTGAAAGGAAAGGTAGCGCAATCAAAATGAGTAAAGCAGATGACTTTCATCGCGCCGGGTTGTTTTTAGACGAAGGTTATCTATCAAAAGGAACAGTATTTAGCAACGATGGCGGCACAGGTATTCTTTTGCAAGTTGAAGGGGAGGTAAATGGACACAAAGGCATATTTGAATACGCATTAGAGGCCGATGGGGCAGTTTCTCATCAGTTCTTCGTCAAAGGCGGTGTCATTACAGGCAAAACTAACCAGAAAGTTGGAAACAATTAATGGTTGACGACAATTCAATGATTGCACAGAGAAGCTTTGCGAAAAGATATGGGCTTCAGGTGATGGCTCCTTATAATTCCCTGTGCGCCAATATCACATTGGATGAATTAAGCGATCAGGTCCAACTCAATTGGGCGTTAGTCATTCTGGCTGTGTCAGGAGGTTATCTGCCGGAACGTTCGTTGCTTGACTATGCTCTCGATGTCTTGGATGAGGATTCCGATGAGGTTGTAAAACAACTCGCGCTGTTGCATTTTGAATCAAGGCCCAGTCTTGTTCTCAGGGACTCTTTGATATCTGCACTTATAGAGAGCATATCTTTGATCGAATGGGAGTATGGTTTTGAGCAGCTCTTCTATGTTGCTGTTAACTGGTTATATCATCGTTGGGAAGAATTCGATGACCCCGCATTATCTCTATATGAGATTGATGATGATTTTTATTACTTAGAGCGCGGTGATATTTTTAACTATCATAATTTTTGGCCTGAAGGTGCCAAGACAAGACAGGATCTAAGTGAATGCATGCATAAGAGATGCATGCATTTCTTGGAAACGGAGAAGGAGAGGCTGAGGGACCTTTGTCTCGATGACTCCGACGACCTGAAGTCTTTGGATGACATCTATAACTGCTGGGAGCAATTCAATAGCTATGATCTACCGAACTTTATTCAGGATGAACATGCCGAGTTGCTGCGAAGCGATTTTAGGATGCAAACCCATTGCGCTAACCCAATGAGGACGGGGATGCTGGGTTGATGTGATAAAGAGTCAAGGGGACGGTTCTCTTGACTCAAGGGATGTCAGAGGACGGGGATAATGTCATCAGCCAATAGATTCCTGCTGACGTTTCTGGGGCGTCCTCAAGCGCACGTGCTTCACGCTCAAGCGTGTGCGGCGCAAGAGGACGACTCTCCTGACAGCTCCTCCTGCCGCCTAACTAACGCCCGCTGCAAAGCAGCGGGAGGGGGGGGGTTGCGACCTGTGCATACCTGCCGGGTTTTCGGGGGTGTGGCGCTTGGGGTCGAACATGTTCGACCCCTATGCAGGACATGTCAGGTTTTCATCGGATGAACCATGCATGTCAGGTTGTTTGTGGGGCGGATTGTGATTCGTCTGGGGTTGTACCTGGATGAATCCTATACGTCAGGTTACCCGGCAGGTGCCGCAATGAACGTGTTGCGCGTGGTCTTCGCGCAACGCATCCTCCGCGCGAAGCGCGTTCGCCATGATTTTTGATGTTGGGATCTGACCCGAAGCGGCCTTCGCAAGGATCTTTCTCTGCCTTGCTTGCCTACGCTCGCGATAGCATGATGTACGATCATGTCATTTAAGCCATCCTATGGCACTATGACCTAGGCGACGGGATCATCACGAGAAAAGAGAGAATCGATGATCGATAGAAAGCGGATGATCACTGAACTCGCTCAGCAGGTCCCAGACACATATTCTGATTTCGTGAACGCCCTTCCGGTTTTTGCTCGAATGGATGGACTTGAGGATGAGATCATCGAATATATGAGGGAGAACAAAGAAGCAAAGTCAGATGATATTTTGATCGCTTTGAACATAATGGCTGGAAGATATGCGTACGAGGATTCCGGGTCAGATGCAAGTGATGCGGGTAATGCGTAAGGAGGCATGTGCGGCGCAAGAGGACGACTCTCCTGACAGCTCCTCCCGCCGCCTAACTTACAGTCGCTGCAAAGCAGCGGGATGAGGGTTGTGTTCTGTGCATACCTGCGGGGTTTTCGGAGGTGTGCCGCTTGGGGTCGAACATGTTCGACCCTTACAGGTGGTGCTGCATGCTCTGGAGGCCTTTTCGTGTAGAATCACACCACCATGACGCTTACTGACGAACAGATCGCTCGCGAAGACGCATTCCTGAAGGGCCTTCCCCGGCTCAATATAGGAGCGCTCCTCATGCCGCCCATCTGGGGGCCTGCCCATGGTTTCTGGGCCACCATCTTGTTCTACCCCGCGTGGCTCTTGGCGGATAACGTCTTCTACGGGGCTGTCCAAGAACCCACGCCTTTGGCGCTGGTGATAGCGGTGCTCACCCTTCTCCTGCTCCTGGGAGTCACCGTGGCCTTCGCCATCGTGGCTCAGCCCATAGCTGCCCATCGGGCGGAGGATAGGGGAGTGAGCCGGGCGGAGTATCTCAAGCGTCAGCGCATCTGGGCAGTGGTCTCCGCCATCATCGGCATCCTCTTCATCGCTTTGGCCACCTATTACAATCTGGAGCTGAGGCCCTATGTCGCTGCCTGAGCGTGACGGGGCGGCTCCTGAGAAGGTGGTGGTCTTCTGTGTGGGCAGCACGCTCATGATGGATGACGGAGTGGGCCCGGCCGTCTTCGAAGAGCTCACCGCCGCCTATGACCTTCCCCCTGAGGTGGAGCTCTTGGATGTAGGTTGCATGAGCCTGAATATGGTGGAACGGGTCGATGAAGCAGACTATATCATCACGGTGGATGCCGTGGATGGTACCGAAGAGCCTCCGGGCACTGTCTTCGAATTCGCTCCTGAGGATATGGCACGTCACAGCGGTGCCATGGCATCGCTCCATGATCTCAAGCTCGTCGATCTCTTCGATGCGGCGGCTCTTCTGGGCTATGAGGCGGAAGGCAAGTGCTTCGGGATGCAGGTCTTGAATCGTTCTCCTGAGGTGGTCACGGTAGGGCTCAGCCAACCGGTCTTCGATGCTCTGCCGGATCTAGTGGATGCCGTTCTGGCTGATCTGGTGCTGCGGGGTCATGATATCCGCATCAAGGAGAGCGGCAAGAGCGTTATGAAGGGATGGCATCACCGCTTATGCTCATAGAGCCCATTCAGAAGGCCCTGAAGGATTCTGGCTGCCTGGACGGGTTCTGGGGGAAGCTGGACGCGGGCCAAGACGCTACCTTGGGAGTGGCTGCATCGGCGCGGCCGATGCTCGTGGCCGCCCGTTTCGCTTCCAAGCCCCAACCTACCCTGGTGATCATCTCCGGTGAAGAAGCGGCCTCGGCTTTCGCGCGCAATCTGCGTTCCTATGTGGGGGATGACGCAGTCTTGCGCTTCCCTGAGCGGGATGACGTTCCTGGCGTGGGTACACCGGCATCTCCTTCGGTGGTGGCCCACCGGTTGGAGGCGCTGGATGCTCTGGCCAGCGGCAGAGATGTCATCGTAGTGACCAGCGCTCAGGCCTTGATCAGGGCCCTTCCTCCCGCCGATGCCCATTGGGAGCGCCCTATCCGTTTGGCGGTGGGTGATGACCTCTCAGCGGGAGCCATAGAGGGCGTGGAGGGCCTGGATGACCTCAAGCGCACCTTGGAGGAGATGGGGTATCAGAACACCGGCGAACTGGATGGTCCGGGTACCTTCGCTACCCAAGGCGGTACGGTGGACATCTTCCCAGGCAATGCTGATTTCCCCGTGCGGATAGATCTCTTCGGGGACGAGGTGGAGGAGATGCGCCGCATCGTCTCCGCCACAGGGCAGACCATCTCGGGATTGGATTCCATCGCCATCTATCCGGTGACGGAGTTCCCCCTGAGCGCCCAGACCCTTGCCCGGGCACGGGCCTCTTTGGAAAAGCCTGCGCTCACCAATAAGGCCGCCCGGGAACTCTTCACCTGTCTTGAGGAGGGCTTGCGCTTCGAAGGGGCTGAAGCCCTTCTGCCCTACATCTTCCCGAAGACGGCCACCATAGGGGATTACGCCGGAGCTGACTCGCTCTGTGCGCTCATAGAGCCCCGCTCTCTCATGGACAACATGACCCATGAGAAAGAGCGCATGGATGAGCGCCTGAGCGCTTCTTCCTTCCCCATTCAGGGCCTATACACAGAGCCTCTGGCTGTCACCTTCGGAAGGGGAGAGCGCGCCACCTACCTTTCCATCATGCAGGTGGGCTCTGCCTCCGATGATGATCTGCCCGTGAAGCGGACCGATGTGGCCGGGGTGCCCGAGCGGCTCTTCGGCAAGCTGCGCACCTGGACCGAGGCACGCTACCTCTGCCTTTTGAGCGTACCGGACGGGCGGGCCCGAGAGGGGCTCAAGCTGGAGCTGGTGGACCATGGCCTGCCCATCCGGGATGTGGCTGATGAGACGGGGGAGAACCCGGAGGCCCTTCGCCGGGGAGTGGTGAACATCGTCGAGGAGGATATCCCCTTAGGGCTCATCATCCCCAAGGCGAAGCTGGCCCTGGTATCCCTCAATGACACCAAGCGCATGAATGCGGAGGGCAGCCAGCGCAGGCAGGTGGATATCACCCAGATCACCTTCCCCTATGCGCCGGGAGACTATGTGGTCCACTCCACCTATGGCATCGCGCTGTTCAAGGACATCGTCCTGCGGGAGATAGACGGTGTGGAGCGGGATTACATCGAGCTCGACTATGCCGAAGGGGATAAGCTCTTCCTGCCCATCGACCAATTCGACAAGGTGACCCGCTATGTGGGCCCCGAAGGGGTCAAGCCCAAGATCACGCGGTTGGATAGCACGGATTGGTCTCGCGCCATGACCCGGGCCCGGAAGGCCACGCGCAAGCTGGCATTCGATCTGGTGGATGTCTATGCGCGCCGGGCGGCTGCCAAGGGCCACAGCTTCCCGGTGGATACGCCGTGGATGCAGCAGATGGAAGAGAGCTTTCCCTATCAAGAGACACCCGATCAGCTGCGGGCCATCCAGGACGTGTTCCGAGATATGCGCTCCAAGAGGCCCATGGACAGGCTCATCTGCGGGGATGTGGGCTTCGGCAAGACCGAAGTGGCCATCCGCGCCGCCTTCGCCGCTGCTCAGGACGGACGTCAGGTGATGGTGCTCTGTCCCACCACCATCTTGGCCCAGCAGCACTACACCAGCTTCAAGGAGCGCATGGAGCCCTTCGGCATGCGCGTGGATGTGCTCTCGCGCTTCCGCAGTCCCGCCCAGCAGAAGGCAAGCCTTGCGGGGTTCGCCTCGGGGGAGGTGAACGTGCTGGTGGGCACCCATCGCCTGCTCTCCCGGGATGTCAATCCCCATGAACTGGGGCTCGTCATCATAGACGAAGAGCAGCGCTTCGGCGTGGGGCACAAGGAGCAGTTCAAGAACCTGCGGGAATCGGTGGATGTTCTCACGCTGTCTGCAACCCCCATTCCGCGCACCATGCAGATGGCTACCTCCGGTGTACGTGACATGAGCCTCATCCTGACGCCCCCGGATGACCGTCTGCCCGTGAAGGTGCACGTGGGGGAATGGGACCCGGATGTGGTGTCGGCTGCCATCCGCTATGAGCTGGCGCGCAAGGGTCAGGTCTATTACGTCAGCAATCGCGTGCGCACCATAGAGGACGCCCTTGAGCGCGTGGCTGTGGCGGCACCGGAGGCGCGGGTGGGCGTGGCCCATGGGAAGATGACCAAGGATGAGCTGGAGCGGGTCATGGAGGATTTCGCCGCCGGTGAGCTGGATGTGCTGGTGGCTACCACCATCATAGAGAGCGGCATCGACAACCCTCATACCAATACGCTCATCATCGAAGACTCCCAGCGTCTGGGATTGTCGCAGATGTACCAGTTGAAGGGCCGGGTGGGCCGCTCTGCTACCCAGGCCTATGCCTACTTCATGTTCCCTGAGGACGCCTACCTTTCAGAGGATGCCCATGCGCGCCTGATGGCGCTGGCGGACAACCAGGACCTGGGCAGCGGCATGCGCATAGCCTTGAAGGATCTGGAGATCCGCGGGGCCGGGGACATCCTGGGGGCGGAGCAGTCCGGCAACATGAGCGCTGTGGGCTTCGACCTGTTCTCCCAGATGCTGAATCGGGCTGTGTCCGAGGTGCGCTCCTCCCCGGGAGGAGATGTGCTCCCTGAGCGGGATATGTCGGATATCACGGTGAACATCCCGGGACATACCTATTTCTCTGCTGAGTATCTGCCGGACATCCCCGAGCGGGTGCTGTGGTACCGAAAGGTTGCCAGCGCCTACACCGTGGAAGAGGTGGATTCCCTGGAATCAGAGTTGGAGCAGGCCTATCCGGGGATGCCCCCTGAGGCCAAGAGCCTCTTCCAGAAGGCGCGGTTGCGTGCCTATGTGGCCCGACGCGGTATCACCAATGTATCTGTGAGTGCAGGGAAGCTGAATCTGGAGGACGCTGCCCTTGACCGGGAGCAGCGCATCCGCCTCAAGCGCTCAGGTGGGCGCTATCTGCCCGAGAAGAAGAAGGCCATCATCCCGGTGAGCAAGCTGCCTCTGGCAGCGGATGAGGAAGAGGATATGGCTTCCGTTGTTCTAAGATATCTCAGAGGGATTCTGGAAGGAGACGCTGAAGATGACTGATGCTACGAACCGGGTGCGCGTGCGCTTCGCCCCTTCGCCTACGGGCATGCTCCACCTGGGGGGAGCGCGCACTGCTATCTATAACTGGGCCTTCGCCCGCGCCCAGGGGGGAGACTTCATCCTTCGCATAGAGGATACGGACCCTGAGCGCTCCACCGAGGAGAACACCCAGATCATCCTGCGCGCGCTCCGCTGGCTGGGGCTCGATTGGGACGAGGGGCCTGAAGTGGGAGGTGCGGCTGGTCCCTACTTCCAGACGCAGCGCATGGACACCTATGAGGCAGCCCTTGAGCGGCTCGTCCAGGCGAAGGCGGCCTATCCCTGCTTCTGCACCAAGGAGCGCTTGGATGAGTGCCGTAAGGCGGCGGAGCAGACGGAAGGGGGCTATGCGGGCTATGATGGTCACTGCCGGAATATCCCTGAGGACGAAGCTCAGGAGCGCATCGCGGCGGGCGAGCCCCATGTCTGGCGGCTGCGGGTGCCGAAGGACCACGGCCCCATCACGTTCACGGATGCGGTCTACGGTGAGGTGTCCTTCCCGGCCGAGGTGATGGATGATCTCATCCTCATCCGCTCAGACGGTACGCCCACCTACAACTTCGCCGTGGTCTGCGATGATGCGAACATGGGCATCACCCATGTCATCCGCGGAGACGATCACCTTTCCAACACTCCGCGTCAGATCCTCATCTATGAGGCACTGGGCTATGAGGTTCCCACCTTCGCCCACCTGCCCATGATCCTCGGTCCTGATGGCAAGAAGCTCTCCAAGCGCCATGGAGCCACGAACGTGGAGGATTACCGGGACCGCGGCTTCGCCCCTGATGCCATGGTGAACTACCTGGCGCTCCTGGGATGGTCGCTGGACGGTGAGACCACGGTCATCTCGCGGGAGGTGCTGACCCGAGAGTTCTCGCTCGCGCGCATCTCCAAGAAGGATGCCGTCTTCGATGAAGAGAAGCTCACCTGGTTGGATGGCGTCTACATCCGGGATATGAGCAAGGGAGAGTGGCTCTCCCTGGCAACCCCCTGGCTTGCCTACGCCCATTTCCTGGGCAGTCAGGTGACAGGCGGCGCTTCGATGGTCCCCAGCCTGGATAAGGATCAGCAGCGCCAGCGCATCCAGGAGATGGTGGCTCCCTGGGCCGAGGTGCCCGAAGAGGAGTGGCAGGGACTGGTGGCCGATGTCTCCGCCCGGCATTCCTGGTATGAGCAGCTCTATCCGCTCACCATCGAGAGGCAGACCACCTTCAACGAGTTGCCCGACAAGCTGGCCTACTTCTTCTGGGGTGCCAACGTGGCCTTGGACGAGAAGAGCGTGACGAAGGTGCTCAAGAAGGAGGGTGCGCGTGCCGATGAGGCCCTTGCCATCTGCCGGGATGTGCTGGCGGATGAATCCATCCCCTGGGAGGCGGATGCCCTGCAAGAGGAATGCCGAGCCCGGGGCGAAGCGGCTGAGCTCAAACCGAAGCTCCTCTTCCAGCCGCTGCGCGTGGCGGTTTGCGGGAACATGGTGTCACCGCCCCTGTTCGAGTCCATCGAACTGCTCCTGCGCGAAGATGTCTTGGCCCGCATTGATGCCACTTTGGAAGCGGCGTTCTCATAGGCTTGCCTCAAGGCCCCGTGGCTAGCAGCCACGGGGCTTCCACTTCATCCTATGTGTCCTGGCCCGCACCTGCGGGCTTCGGCCTTTTAGGCTTGCTGGCCTGCGGGGACGAAAGCCTCCGCTGCGTTCGGCTTCCTCTTGCGCACGATCAGATATCCGATGACGATGGACGCCACCGCTGTGATGCAGCTCGCACCCAGCCACCAGAGCCCCATTCCCATCCAGAACCCCTGGGGGTACATCTGGATGAGCAGGCTGTCTGCAGGGAACGTCCAGGTTCCCTCGGAGAAGAAGAGCCCATGGAGGACGGCGAAGAAGCCATCGAAGCCGAAGGCCGCCCAGAGCCCTACGAGGGCGAAGAGGCCCAGGGTGGCGCAGCCTGCTATCAAGAGCGACCAGCCTGCGGGCTTCGCGCCGAACATATAGACGAGCCCCATCAGGCAGAAAGCGGCGATGAGGGTGATGCCCAGCAGCGGCATCCGCAAAGAGGAGATGACCTCGTTCACGTCATCCAGGTGGCTCAGGGCTTCGCGGGAAAGGCCATACTGGGGACCTGCTTGGGAGAGCTCCTCCATGGTCACCAGGGGTGAGATGTCAGCCTCTTCCAGGGCCTGGCGGGCTTCAACGTTCCAACGATCAGCGGTGGGGGAGCCAGCATCAGAGGAGGTGCGGGCGGCATCCACCACTTCGGCGGCGAGCGCCTCGTGGGCTCCTTCAAGGCCAGCAGATCCCCGATCATAGTCTTCCACGGTGTAATCCCGTGTTTCCAAAGCCAGTTCCATAAGGGTGTCATGGGTATAGGGTGAGCCGTTGAAGTCGCTGTGCTCATTCGCGAGGTTGCGGGTGATCTGGGGGAACCCGGCGCAGATGGCGAATCCGATAGCCACATAGGTGGATAGAAGAGCCAGAACGGCTAGGGTGGCCAGGAGCTTGCGCTGGAACGCCTTGGTCATAGGAGGAGTCCTCTCGTCGGTGATAGGTATACACTATATTAGAAGGTCAGTCGTAGGACGGCGGGAAGGAGCAGGGGCACATGGGAATGGGCATGCATGACCTCAGGGAAGAGTACATAGATGTCGTCGAGTCACTGGAAGGGGATATCCCCGGGAGGCAACAGGCCTTGGAGCGGATAGCTGACTCTGACATCCAGGCCTATGGCGCCCCAGTGGAGTTCTCTTACATCCCCTATGTGTTCTCCCCGGAAGACGTCGCTTTCCTCGAAGAGGTCTGTGCCACCACCCACCGTATCTTGGGCAAGGTGATCCGCCGCTTCCTAGACGTTCCCGCCTATCGTGAGCTCTTCCACTTCTCTCCAGAGGTCTTGGACCTCATCCTCATGCCCTGCCCCTATGAGGAGCTGCTGCCCTTGGCGCGTTTCGACATCTTCCTGGATGACCGGGACTTGAGCTATAAGTTCTGCGAATTCAACACGGACGGCTCGGGGGCCATGTCGCGGGATAGGGAATGCGGACGCGCGCTCATGGAAGGGGAGGCGTTCCGTCGGTTCTCCCAGCTGCACCCCTTAGAGCAGTTCGACCTGTTCGACTCATGGGTCAAGGCATTCATGGATACCTATCGCTCCTGCGGGCGCTTCCCAGAGGTGCCCACCGTGGCTGTTACGGATTTCACGGAGAGCGGCGTCATGAGCGATTTCGTGCGCTTCATCGCCGCCTTCGAGCGGGCAGGCATTCCTGCGCGATTCGTGGACGTTCGCAGCTTCACCTACGACGGCGAGCATCTCATAGACCCGTCAGACGGGACCGTCATCAATGCCATCTACCGGCGCTCGGTCACCTCCGAGATGCTCCAGCATCCTGGAGAGTGCGAAGCGTTCATCCAGGCTACGCGGGATATGAATGTCTGCACCATCGGGCATTTCCGCACCACGGTGGTCCATTCGAAGATGGTCTCCGTGGCCCTCCATGATGAGGCCACCCTGGCTTTCTTGACCGAAGAGGAACGGGCCTTCGTCAAGGCCCACGTGCCCCGCACCTATCGGCTGCGAGACGATGCTCCGATATCCGCCCAGGCCATCAAGGCCGACAAGGACCAGTGGATCCTCAAGCCTGAGGATGACTACGGTGCCCATGGCGTCTTCGCGGGCATCGATGCCAGCGAAGAGGAGTGGGTGCGCATCGTGGATGAGCACTGGAACAGCGGCTATATCGTCCAAGAGTACTATCTGCCCCATCTGATCTCCCTGATGCCAACGCGCGTGGGGGCCGATGGGGATGCGATGCGCGTGGAAGACTGGCATACCATGCCGGGGCTCTATACCTACAACGGCGCCCTTGCCGGGGTGTATTCCCGGGAGGGTCGCGAAGGGGTCATCGCTTTGGATCATGGCGGTCTGATATCCCCGAGCTTCCGCGTGTGCTCCTAGGGGTCTCAGTTCGAAGGCGCGGCGGCGCAGAAGGCTCGGTCCCGCTCGCCTTTGACCATGCTTGCAAAAGGACGAGCGAGCAAGTATGATTTGGAACTGCTGTTTTTCTATCTGCACGAAGAAGGAGTACCTCTACATGGTTAAGATTCGTCTTGCGAGGCACGGCGCGAAGAAGCGCCCGTACTACAGGGTCGTCGTCTCTGATTCCCGCTGCCCCCGTGATGGCAAGTTCATCGAACAGGTCGGCCGCTATAATCCTTGCTCCAACCCGAAGCTGATCGAGCTGGACATGGACAAGATCGACGCTTGGGTGGCGAAGGGTGCGCAGGTCTCTGACACCGTCTCCAGCCTCATGAAGCAGGTCAAAGAGAGCGCGTAACCCATCATGGATGCAACCGCTCAAGACCTCTGCGCGCTGGTCGAATACATCGTCGTCCCTTTGGTGGACGATCCGGATGCTGTTCAGGTGACCTACGCTGACGAGGAAGGCCGTCCCACCATCGAGATCCGTGTGAACGAAGCCGATGCAGGCAAGGTCATCGGGCGTCAGGGACGCGTCATCAAATCCATTCGCACGCTCACCCGGGCAGCCGCTTCGCGCAAGGGCGCCCATGTCGAGGTGGAGCTGATCGATTAGTGCGAGGCTGGCATAAGGCAGCCTCTGTTGCTGGTACGAAGGGATTAGAGGGAAGGCTGAGGCTCATAGGGGCCTCAGCCTTCCTTGCGTCTGCCGCGCCTTCGCTCGAGGTTGCCTTCGTACCACCCCGAGATGATGTCCCTCGGTTCTCCCGGGTGCTCTCCTTCGAAGCCGAAGGGGAAGCGGGGTGCACGGCAACCTTCACGGGGATCGATGACATCAGCTCAGCGGAGCGGCTCATCGGCTGCACGCTGCTGGTGAAGGGGGAGGCCCCTTCGCTCATCCCTGGTTCCGGTGCCTTCGCTCATCTCGTGGGCTTCGCGGTCATGGATGAGGAAGCGGGCCTGGTGGGTACCGTCACGGATGTGAGCGAGGATAGGGTCCAGCCTCTCATCCAGGTTGCGCGCCCGGATTCAGGAGAAGCGCTCATCCCCTTCGTGGATGCCATCGTGAAAGAGGTGGATGAGGCTTCCCAGGTGATCCAAGTAACGCTGCCCGTTGGGTTGCTGGATATCTGAGAGGGCTTCCCATGCGGATAGACACCATCACCACATTCCCTGCTATGTATGACTCCGTCATGGGAGAGTCCATGATGAAGCGCGCCCAGGAGAAGGGTCTTCTGGATTTCCGCGCCCATGACCTCAGGGATTGGGCATCGGGGGTGCACAAGAAGACCGATGATTACCCCTACGGCGGCGGGTGCGGTCTGGTGATGATGTGCAACCCCATCTTCAAGGCCGTTGAGAGCGTCTTGGGGCTTGAGGAGGGATCCCTTCCCCTGGCTGCTGAAGGAAAGCCCCGGGATGCCAAGGTCATCTTCTTAGCCCCCCAAGGCCGTCTCTTCACAGATGCCCTGGCCACTCAGCTCTCCGGTGAGGAGCGGCTCGTGTTCGTCTGCGGCCACTATGAGGGGATAGACGATCGGGCCTACTGTCTGGCTGATGAGGTCGTCTCCATCGGAGACTACGTGCTCACCAGCGGGGAATTGGCCTCTATGGTAGTGATAGATGCCGTGGTCCGGAAGATACCCGGCGTTCTGGGTGCTGAGGGGGGTGCTGAGAGCGAATCCTTCGCGGAGGGCCTGTTGGAATATCCTCAATACACGAGGCCGGCGGAATACCGCGGCATGGAGGTACCGGAAGTGCTGCTCTCGGGCCATCATGCCCGCATCGAAGCCTGGCGGCAAGAGCAGTCTCTCGAACGCACCCGGATCCTTCGCCCCGACCTGCTTGAAGGGCGGGATATCTAGCGGTGGTGCCCTTCGCTGCCTTTGAGGCTCTGTGGCAGATGCATTCTTGAGGGGATTCATGCATTTGTCGTGTGCAGGCGCTCAGGTGGGGTATCATGGCACGCGGCTGGATCTGAGGGCATCCTGTGCCCGATGACGGCCGTTTTTTACGTTCCAAAGATGATCGACCTCTTGGAGGGCTGATGTATTCAGGAGAGCATGCGGTGAAGAAGAAGGGCTTCCTACGCTCAGCCCTTTCCCTGTTGGTGACGGTGGTCTTGATCGTCTGCGCTGCATGGGCGTTGCGGACCTTCGTCTTCCAGGCCTATGAGATCCCTTCTGGGTCCATGGAGGACACCATCATGACCGGGGATAACGTCTTCTCCGAGAAGATCACCTATTACGGCTCTGATCCGAAGGTGGGAGATATCGTCACCTTCCAAGATCCTGAGATACCATCGCGCACCCTCATCAAGCGTGTGGTGGCTACCGAAGGCCAGACCGTGCAGCTGATAGACGGGAAGGTCTATGTGGATGGCAAGGAATTGGATGAGCCCTACACGGACGGGAAGGAATCCTGGCCGCTCGTCTCCTCCTTCGGTTCTCCGGTGGTCTATCCCTATACGGTGCCCAAGGGAGAGCTCTGGGTGATGGGGGATAATCGGACCAATTCGCAAGACTCTCGGTATTTCGGATCCATCCCGGTGTCTTCGGTATCCGGGAAGGCCATCTTCAAATACTGGCCCCTTGACAGCATCGGGCCGTTGGAATGACGCGCGGATCCATCGCGCTTCCAAGATAGCAACAAGGGAAAGGGGATCCATTGGCTAGCAGGGCAGCGGTTGGAGAGACTCCAACCTTCCAAGAGGTCATCATGAGGCTCCAAGAGTTCTGGGCCTCTCAGGGTTGCGTCATCTTGCAACCCTATGACAACGAAGTGGGGGCGGGTACCAACGCCCCGGCTACCACATTGCGCTCATTGGGGCCGGACACTTGGCGCACCGCCTATGTGCAGGGTTGTCGGCGTCCTACGGATGGCCGCTATGGCGAGAACCCCAACCGGCTGCAGTTCTACTATCAATTCCAGGTGCTCATCAAGCCCTCACCGGATGATATCCAGGAGGCCTA
Source organism: uncultured Eggerthellaceae bacterium (assembly GCA_910588905.1). Taxonomy (GTDB): domain Bacteria; phylum Actinomycetota; class Coriobacteriia; order Coriobacteriales; family Eggerthellaceae; genus MGBC163016. The sequence continues at coordinate 17,015 of CAJURZ010000023.1, read as the reverse complement.
CCTGGCGTCTCTGCGGGCCATCGGCATAGACACCGATGCCCATGACGTGCGCTTCGTCGAGGATGACTGGGAGTCCCCCACCTTGGGTGCCTGGGGTCTGGGCTGGGAGGTCTGGATCGACGGCATGGAGGTGACCCAGTTCACCTACTTCCAGCAGGTGGGCGGCTTCGAATGCAAGCCGGTCCCGGTAGAGATAGCCTATGGTCTAGAGCGCCTGACCATGTTCGTCCAGGGGGTGGATTCCGTCTACGACATCGTCTGGGCGAAGGGTCCTGATGGGGTCACGTTCACCTACGGTGATGTGTACCTGGAGAACGAGCGCGAATACTCCCAATACAACTTCGAGGTGGCTGATACGGACTTCCTGTTCAAGGAATTCGCTGACCGCGAAGACGAGTGCATGCGCACGTTGGAGGCAGGGTTGCCGCTTCCGGCCTATGATTCGGTCTTGAAGTGCTGCCACACCTTCAACCTCCTGGATGCCCGGGGCGTCATCTCCGCCACCGAGCGCATGGGCTACATCCTGCGCGTTCGCACCTTGGCGAAGGCCTGCTGCGCCTCTTATATGGAGCAGGTCGTCGGCATCTCACCAAAGGCTGAGGCGAAGGAGGATGTGCGATGAGCGCTCAGACCCTGACATTCGAGATAGGCACCGAAGAGATCCCCGCCTTCGATCTGAAGAGCGCCACTGAGAAGCTTCCCCAGATCCTGGAGCAGGCGCTGGATGGGCGCAATGTGGGCTACGGTGAGATATCCGTCTATTCCACGCCGCGGCGCATGGCTGTGGTCATCGAAGGGGTATCCGAACAGACCGAGGCGGTGGACGAGGTCTTCAAGGGGCCCTCTGTCAAGATCGCCTTTGACGAGGAGGGCAACCCCACCAAGGCTGCCTCTGGCTTCGCCCGGGGCAAGGGCGTGGACGTCTCTGAGCTGGAGGTGCGGGAAGAAGGGGGCGTGGAGTACGTCTTCGCCAGCCGTCATATCCCGGCCCAAGAGGTGACCGCCTTCCTGCCTGAGGTGCTCCTAGGGGTCCTGGAATCCATCCCCTGGCCCAAGTCCATGCGCTGGGCCAGCTACTCCGAGCTCTTCTCCCGGCCCGTCCGTTGGATCGTGGCCCTCTTCGGGACAGAGGTCATCCCGCTCACCTTTGCGGGGGCTGTATCGGGCCGCCATACGGAAGGGCACCGGGTGCTGTCTCCAGAAGGAGCCGACATCCCCCGGGCTGATGACTACGAGTCCGTGGTCCGCAGCCTGCGTATCATCCCCACCCAGGCCGAGCGCAAAGCCTTGATCGAAGAGGCTGTTACCCGCATGGAGCAAGAGCTGGGCGAGGGCTTCAAGGCCGTGCTCCCCGAGAAGACGCTCACCGAGGTCATCAACCTCTCTGAGTCTCCGACCCCCCTGCTGGCCCAATTCGACGAGAGCTTCTTGGCCGTACCGGAGGAGATCATCGTTGACGCCATGCTGATGCACCAGCGCTACTTCCCGCTCTACAAGGACGGCAAGCTGACGAATCGGTTCATCATCGTCTCCAACGGCGATCCCGCTTTCGCGGATAACATCATCGACGGCAATCAGCGGGTGGTGGCTGCCCGGCTCTACGATGCGAAGTTCTTCTATGAGGAGGACCTGAAGAAGCCTCTTGAAGACTATGTCGAGCGCCTTGACGAAGTGGTGTTCCAGGAGCAGTTGGGCACCATGCGCGCCAAGACAGCCCGCGTGGGCCGGTTGGCTGAGCGCCTTTGCCTGGATGCTGCCTTCGACGCGGCCCTTGCCCAGAAGGTGGCCCGAGCTGCGCTCTTGGCCAAAGCTGACTTGGTGACCAATGCCGTGATCGAATTCACCAGCGTCCAGGGCATCATGGGCTCCTACTACGCCCAGGCCCAGGGTGAAGACGCTGAGGTGGCACTGGCGTTGGCGGATCACTACAAGCCGCGCTTCGCTGGGGATGAGCTGCCCAGTGGCGTGGTGGGTAAGATGGTGGCCATGGCCGACAAGATAGACACCATCTGCGGTCTATTCGCTGTGGGCCAGCTCCCCACGGGTTCCTCTGACCCCTTCGCTCTGCGCCGAGCCGCCCTGGGTGTCATCTCCATCCTGGAGAGCGGCCTTGGGGTGAGCCTGACGACAACCATTCGGGATGCTCTGCGCATCTACCAGGAAGACGGTCTTGATCTTGATGCAGCCCAGACGGAACGAGCCGTGCTCGATTTCTTCATCACGCGCACGAAGGTCATGCTCAAGGATGGCGGCAGCACCCCTGATGCCATCGAGGCGGTGCTGGCTTGCGGCGTCACCGAACCGGTGACCATCATCGCGCGCACCCAGGCCTTGGATGCGGCCCGCAAGGAGGCCCCGGCTGACTTCGAGGACCTCTCCACTGCGTTCGCCCGGGCGAATAACCTCCGTGACCCAGAGGTGGGGTGCCTCTACGATGCGTCCATCTTCGATGCCTCTGAATCGGCATTGGCTCAAGCCATCGAAGCGGTGCGCACGCAGGTGGCAGAAGCATTGGAGGGAGATGACTATCCGGCTGCCCTGGCCCATCTGGCCTCCCTTCGCAAGCCCATCGATGAGTTCTTCGAGCAGACCATGGTCATGGCTGAGGATCAGGCGGTGCGCTTGAACCGCCTACGCCTGCTGAATGCCTTCGTTGAGGTGTTCGCGAACGTGGCCGACTTCGGGAAGCTCGTCTGAGCGAAGTAACAAGGGTGGAGGAATACCCTGTCATGGCGGCCCGAGGACCTATGCAGTCTGATTCTCCCTTCATCCATGAGGATGTGAGGGGGAATGCCCAATTCCCTACCGTGCATGTGGTCTCTGATTCGGTGGGGGAGACCGCCCGTACCATGGCCCAGGCTGCGGCTGCTCAATTCGGGGTGACGAATCCCAAGATAGAGATCCTGGGCAAGGTGAAATCCTTCGAGCAGGTACGGGACTATCTGGATCACCATGCTGCCTACCACGTAGAGCACCTGGGTGATGACCGGTTGCTCGTCTTCTACACATTGGTGGCACCGGATCTGAGGGATGCGGTCTCAGCCTATATCGCCGAACATGAGAACATCTATGGTGTCGATCTCTTGACCTCGGCCATCACAGCTATGGCGGATATCAGCGGACTCTCGCCGAAGGATACCCCTGGGATGCTTCGGGTGGCTGATATCAACTACTTCAATCGCGTGGCGGCATTGGAATTCACCATCGAGCATGACGACGGTCGGAATCCCCAAGACCTCACCAAGGCTGACATCGTGGTCATCGGAGTCTCTCGCACCTCCAAGACGCCGGTATGCATCTACCTGGCCCAACATGGCTTCCATGTGGCCAATGTCCCCCTCGATGTGATGACCACGCCTCCGCAGGAGCTCTTCGAGGTGGAACCGTCGCGCCTGTTCGGGCTGATGTCCACTCCTGATGTGCTCTCAGGCATCCGTTCCCGGCGCATCGGCAATGCTGCCCTGGTGGCAGGGTCCTATGCTGATCCGGAATGCATCTACGAGGACCTGGAGAGCGCTCGAGCGCTCATGCGCCAGCTGGGTTGCTATGTCATCAGGACCGATGGCAAGGCAGTGGAAGAGACGGCCCAAGAGATCATGGACCTGTACACGAGATACCATCCTGCTTGAGAGGAAAGAAGCCGGTGGACGAGATGATCAAAGATGCTCCGCTGCCCCAGGCAGCTTCCAACCAATGGGCGGCTCCAGAGGCAGGGGCGGTGTCGGCAACACGGCCGAAGCGCGACCTCTGCCCTCTCCTGATGGCGCTCGTTGCCTGTGCCATCCTCCTGTACACCGCTGGCTGCATCTTCGTGGGATCCTACGACAACGATGTCTGGTTCATCCTGGCTACGGGGGAGTACATCCTCGCTCACGGCATTCCCTACACGAACCCGTTCTCCATCCAGCCCGATCTTGGCTTCGTGGCTCAGCAGTGGCTCTATTGCGTGATCGTGTATCTCATCTACAAGCCCTTCGGATTCGTGGGACTGGCCATCTTCGTCTCAGCTCTCTACCTGGCTTTCGGCGCATCCCTGTTCTGGGTCGGGCGTTATCTGCGTCGGGGCCGGACCAACGACCTCCTGCTTTTGGTATTCGTCTTCTTCTGCTTGGTGGGCGTTACCTCCTATGCTTCCATTCGCCCTCATTTGCTCTCCATGACCGCCTTCGTCTGGGTGGTCTATCTCTGTGAGAGCTACCGCAGGACGGGGAAGCTATCCCGGCTCATCGGCCTGCCTTTGATCGTAGTGGTGCATGTGAACATTCATGCGGCTATGGCCCCCTATGATCTGTTCATCATGGGTTGCTATGCGCTGCCGGATCTTCTGGCCCCCTTCCACCGGAGAGGCAAGCTGCTGGGGATCGGCTTCGAGCAGGCTTCCTATGCCCGCATTCCCCTCTGGGTGGTCATCGCCATCTCTGCAGGGGCCTTGTTCGTCAATCCCTATACGGTGAAGGGGGCGCTCTACCTCTTCCTCTCCTTCGGGTCTGCAGGGTATAAGGACAACATCAAGGAGATGGGTGCGCTCCGTCCGGCTGGAAGCTATATCACCATGATCGTGACCCTCTGGATGCTGGCAGCCTGTTTCGTGGCTGGGCGGCTCTCCCTCAAACGGATGAACCTGCCGCTCATGCTCTTGGCGTTGGCCTCCATCGTCGCTGCCTTGCTCTATGTTCGCAATCAGTGGTTGGCACCGCTGTTCTGCTTCCTTTTCATTGCCTGGGGTACAGCCCAGACGCGCCCAGCTGCTGCTCTTCGGGAGGAAGCCGGGCGAAAGGGGAGGGCCCTTGGCCTCGTCATCCTGGCAGCAGGGGTGGCGGTATCCGTGGTGGTGGCGCTCTTCCAGGTGCCAGCATTGGAAGAGCTGCCTGAGAACAACGGACGCACTCCCGTCAATACGGCTGATTATCTGGACAGGATCGGGGCTGACAAGCGCACCACCCAGGTGCTGACCTTCTTCAATGCGGGGGGGTATCTGGAATACCGCGGATACAAGGTGAACATCGATCCGCGTCCTGAGCTCTGGAGCCCTGCCATGACCGGGCAGACCATCGACTATTACAAAGAGTATGTGGATATGTCCACCGGTGATATCTCCTTCAGCGCCTACAGCCAGCGCTTCGATTTCGATGTGCTGATCTTCCCCACGGAATCAGGGGCTGGATCCTATTACAAGGACAACGAGGATTACGTCGCCATCCCCAGCGGGGAGGGGTATCGAGCCTATGCGAAGAAGAGCTGGCTCTCGATGTATGACCCGAACGCTGCCACTTAAGAAATAAAGGAGCCAAGAGCACCGTTCGCCCCCCTTCTGATTGTTATCATAACGTCGCCTTTGAAGAGCAAGGGCTCCCATTTGCTTGGCATCATCCATGAGCAAGGGGGATCATGTCTGGTCGATGGTCGTTGAAGGAGTGCATCGTGACCGATCAAGTTAAGCGCGTCTACGCATTCGGCAAGGACGCAGAGGGTAAGAATGTCACCGAAGGCAACACCGACATGAAAGCCATCCTGGGCGGCAAGGGCGCCAATTTGGCTGAGATGGCCAATATCGGGCTGCCGGTGCCTCCGGGATTCACCATCACCTGCCAGACCTGCATGGAGTACGCCAACGCTGGGAATGTGTGGCCGGAGGGCGCTCTGGACACCATCGCTGAGTACCGGGCTGACCTGGAAGAGCGCATGGGCAAGCGCATCGGCGATGCCCAAGATCCGCTCCTGGTATCCGTTCGTTCGGGTGCCCCCATGTCCATGCCGGGCATGATGGATACGGTGCTGAATCTGGGGCTGAATGATCAGTCCATCAACGGGCTCATCGCCCAAACGGAGAATCCCCGCTTCGCCTGGGACTCCTACCGCCGCTTCATCCAGATGTTCTCCAACGTGGTCATGGGCCTGGATGGAGACTTGTTCGAGAACGCCATCACCGCCATCAAGAACGAGCGGGGCGTGAAGTCTGATACCGACCTCACGGCCGAGGACCTTCAGGAACTGGTGGCTGTCTTCAAGCGGATCTTCTCCGAGAACGTCTCCGCCGCGGATTATCCGGCCCTCGTGGTAGATGGCAAGGTGGCCTTCCCGCAAGATCCCATGATGCAGCTGCAGTTGGCCATCGAAGCGGTGTTCGGCAGCTGGAACAACCCCCGCGCGGTCCTCTATCGCAAGAAGAACAAGATCGCTGATGACCTGGGCACCGCCGTCAACGTGCAATCCATGGTCTTCGGCAACAAGGGCAACACCTCGGCTACCGGCGTGGCGTTCACTCGCAATCCCGCCAACGGCGAGAAGGAGTTCTACGGGGATTACCTGGTCAATGCCCAGGGCGAAGACGTGGTGGCGGGCATCCGCAACACGAGCCCCATCGCTGAGCTCAAAGAGGTGCAGGGTCTGGAAGAGGCAGGCCAGCAGCTGGAGGACATCTTCGTCGTGCTGGAGAACCACTTCCGTGACATGTGCGATATCGAATTCACCATCGAGCAGGGCAAGCTCTGGATGCTTCAGACCCGTGCGGGCAAGCGCACCGCCCAGGCAGCGCTGCATATCGCCATCCAGATGGTGAACGAGGGTCTCATCACCAAGAAGGAAGCCGTCATGCGCGTCGAGCCGGATCAGCTGGACCAGCTGCTGCATCCTCAGTTCGACAAGGATGCCAGCTATGATGTGTTGGCCCGTGGCCTGAATGCCAGCCCGGGTGCTGCGGTGGGCGAAGCCGTCTTCTCTGCTGCTGATGCCGTGGCCGCTGCCGAAGAGGGTCGCAAGTGCGTGCTGGTCCGCTGGGAGACGACCCCGGATGACCTGGCAGGCATGATCGCAGCCGAGGGTATCCTCACCTCCCATGGCGGCAAGACCTCCCATGCAGCCGTCATCGCCCGCGGCATGGGCGCTCCTTGCGTCTGCGGCGTTGAGGCCCTGCGCATCGATGCCGAGAAGAAGGAGGCCGCCGTCAACGGCACGGACGTGGTCATCCATGAGGGGGATATGATCTCCATCGACGGCACGACGGGCATCCTGGTGCTGGGAGCAGTGGATCTGGTGAAGCCGGAGCTCACCGGGGATCTGGACACCATCCTGGAGTGGGCCGATGAGTACCGCCGACTTGGCGTGCGCGCCAACGCGGACAATCCGGAAGACGCCCATCTCTCCCGCGAATTCGGTGCGGGTGGCATCGGCCTTTGCCGGACCGAGCACATGTTCCTGGGCGATCGCAAGCAGATCATCCAGTCCTTCATCCTGAACGACGACGAGCTCAATCGCGAGAAGGCCACCGCTGCCCTCTATGAGGCCCAGTCCGGTGACTTCTACGAGATGTTCAAGGCCATGGACGGCCTGCCCGTCATCGTGCGCCTGCTGGATCCGCCCCTCCATGAGTTCCTCGACAGCCCCCGTTCGCTGGAAGTGGTCATCGCCCGCATGGAGGAGACCGGTGCACCGGCTGCCGATATCGCTGAGAAGCGCGCCATGTTGGAGAAGATAGACGCTTTCGCTGAGCAGAACCCCATGCTGGGTCTGCGTGGCGTGCGCCTGGGCATCGTCTATCCGGTGCTGCCCAAGATGCAGATCCGCGCCATCGCCACGGCCTGTGCGAAGCTATTGAAAGAGGGCCACAACCCGGCTCCTGAGATCATGATCCCGTTGGTCTCGACGGTGAACGAGCTGGCGAAGCTCCGTGCCATCGCCGAGGGCGTCATAGCAGAGGTGGCCGAAGCTGAAGGCGTGGGCCTGGATATCCCCATCGGCACCATGATCGAGCTCCCGCGCGCTGCGCTCACCGCTGATGAGATCGCCCAGGAAGCGGACTTCTTCTCCTTCGGCACCAATGATCTCACGCAGACCACCTTCGGCTTCAGCCGTGATGACGTGGAAGGGGAATTCGTCCCGCAGTACCTCCAGGAGCGCCTGCTCACCCATAATCCCTTCGCCACCGTTGATGAAGGCGGTGTGGCCAAGCTGGTGAAGATGGGCGTTGAGCTGGGGCATGAGGGCAATCCGGATATCGTCTGCGGCGTGTGTGGCGAGCATGGAGGGGACCCGGAATCCATCCATATCTTCGATCGCATCGGCGTCGACTACGTCTCCTGCTCCCCGTACCGAGTGCCTGTAGCCCGCCTGGCTGCAGCTCAGGCTCAGATCGAACAGGCTTGAGACCTTTGACCTTCGATCTTGCCAAGCTCCCCCGTGCGGTGTCTCTGACCCGCGGGGGAGGCTCAGGAGATGCTGACCTACCTGCAGCTGCCGCTTCTGCGGCGGCTGCTTTCGTTGTGTCTGAGAACGTTCCCGAAGGCACGCCGCTCCTCTGCATCCTGGATCAAACGCGCCTCCCGCTGGAAGAGGCCTATCTCTGCACCAACAGCTGGGAAGAGGTCATCAACTGGATCAAGGCGCTCAAGGTGCGAGGTGCTCCTGCCATCGGGGTGGCCGGAGCTGCTGCTGTGGCGTTGGCTGCCTGGGCTGCTGCCCAGGATGCACCCGAGCGGTTCTCTCTCACGTTAGAGCAGGCCGCAGAGACCATCGCTCGTGCCCGGCCCACCGCGGTCAACCTCCGCTGGGCCGTTCGGCGCTTGATGGCAGTGGCCGCGGCTTCTCAGGAAGAGGGGAGGGCTCCCCAGGCGGTGGCGGAGGCGCTCATCTGCGAAGCGCAAGCGGTGGCCCTTGAAGACGAGGCTGCCAATCGGGAGCTGGGCAGGCTGGGGGCTGAGCTCTTGGAGCCGAACGCCTCGGTGCTCACCCATTGCAATGCCGGGAGCCTGGCTACCGCCTTCTACGGTACGGCCCTGGGGGTCATCTATGCTGCGGCGCAGGCGGGCAAGATAGAGAGGGTCTTCGCCGATGAGACGAGGCCGGTCTGTCAGGGATCGCGCTTGACCGCCTGGGAGCTTTCCCGGACAGGGGTGCCGGTCACCCTCATCTGTGACGACATGGCCGCATCGGTCATGGCCCAAGGGCTGGTGGATGCCGTCATCGTGGGGGCTGATCGCATCGCAGCCAATGGGGATGTGGCCAACAAGATCGGGACGTTGGGGGTCGCCGTCTTGGCTGATCATTTCCATATCCCCTTCTATGTGGCTGCTCCCACCTCCACCTTCGACGGCCACACCCTCACGGGGGCCGACATCGTCATAGAGCAGCGCTCCGCAGAAGAGGTCCTCTCAGCGCCCTTGGAGGGGGTCGAGGTCCTGAACCCTGCCTTCGATGTGACCCCAGCGGCCTTGGTGAGCGCCATCATCACCGAGCGGGGCGTCTTCTCGCCCTCGGATATCTCTCGTGAACTGCTGCCTCGGTGATCCCATGTTGTCCCGCGCTGTTCTGAGAGATGCCTTCCAAGCTGCCGTGCCCATCATGTTGGGCTATGTGGCCATCGGCATCCCCTGTGGCATCCTCTGCGATTCCATCGGGCTGAATGCCGTCCAGGTGCTGATCCTGTCAGCCTTCTTCTATTCTGGGGCGGGTCAGTTCATGATCCCCAATATGTTCCTGACCGGGGCACCCACGGCTTCCATCATCGCCAGCGTGTCTCTGGTGAACACGCGGCAGATGCTCTACTCTGCCTCCCTCGCCCCAGAATGCGAAGGGGCGCGCAAGCGCCTGACCTTCCTCTTCGCCGCAACCGTCACCGATGAGAGCTACGGGGTCTCCATCGCCCGGTTCAAAGAGGGTGGATGGTCGGTGGATCGGGCGCTCTGGGTCAACCTCTTCTCCCAGACCTCCTGGGCCCTCTCCAATGTCGTCGGCGTGCTGGTGGGTTCTCTGATAGACATCCCCCTGCAGATAGCCTCCTTCGCCATGACTTCCATCTTCATCTGCTTGCTCTTCACCCAAAGGCTCACCTCTCCCAATATCATCGCTGCTGTCTTCGCCATCATCGGGGTGTATGCCTGCAAAGCGCTCGGGCTCTCGGGGGCTGCGATCATCCTCGGAGCGGTGCTCGGCGTGGTCTGCGCCATGGCCTTCACCTTGATCCGTCAGAAGGTGCGACCATGAGCTGGGAGGAGTTCTGGATCATCTTCGGTTGCTGCGCAGTGACCATGCTCATCTGCCGTGTGGCACCCCTGTTCCTGCTGAAGGGGAGGGAGCTGCCCTCTACCGTCACGCTGGCATTGAACCTCATCCCTCCTGCCGCTTTCGCGGCTCTGGTGGCCAACGATGTGCTGAACCCGGGCATGTTCGCCCAGGGTTTCTGGCCCGCCGGGGCCATCGTCATCGCCTCGCTCGTGGTAGTGGCCGTAGCCCTCAAGACGAAGTCACTGCTCCTCTGCGCCGTATCCGGCGTGGTGGCCTACGGGCTGCTCCTGTTGATCTGAGAGCGCTCCTGCCATTCGCAAAGGTTCTCCTTGTCCTGGAGGGATACTAGAGGTATACTTGCGAATCGTGTCTTTACACGGCTATGGATTGAAAGCATGATCGAAGATAAGCGGGGATAAGAATGGACATCATACGCGCGATAGAGACCCAGGACATCAAGCAGGACGTGCCTGATTTCGGCCCGGGTGACAATGTAAAGGTTCACTACAGGATCACTGAGGGCAACCGCGAGAGGATCCAGGTCTTCCAGGGTGATGTCATCCGCCGTCATGGCGAATCCTCCCGTGAGACGTTCACGGTCCGCAAGGTCAGCTTCTCTGTGGGCGTTGAGCGTACGTTCCCGGTGAACTCCCCCAAGATCGAGAAGATCGAGGTCACCCGTCGCGGCCAGGTCCGTCGCGCCAAGCTCTACTATCTGCGCGATAAGGTGGGCAAGGCTGCGAAGATCAAAGAGAAGGCCTTCAAGTAGGCGCTCTTTCCCTATCCTATGTTCTTGGCGAGGCTCTCTTGGAGGGCCTCGTTCGCTATGGAGGGGCAGGTTCATCATGAGACCACCTCTTTCGAAGATAGCCCAATGGGCTGAAGCTGTCTCCTCTGAGGAGGAATTGGCGCAGCTGCGTCATGCCTTGGCCCAAGATGAACGCAAAGGGACGATGCGGGAGCTGGATAAGGCTCAGCGCCGTCTGGAGCGTCAAGCGCGGGAGAAGGAGCGCCTTGCAAGCCTCTACCGCTTCGAGGCGGATATCCTGGCCAGCAAGGCAGCTCGGGTGGCAGTAGGGCTGGACGAGGTGGGCCGGGGGCCCCTCGCTGGTCCGCTGGCAGTGGGGGCGGTGGTGCTGGATCCATCGGCTGATCCCCTAGAGCGGCTGGACGATTCCAAGAAGCTCTCTCCCCAGGTGCGTGAAGCGGTGGCAGAGCAGATCAAAGCTACCTGCTTGGCGTGGTCGGTGGTCTACGCTTCCCCTCAGCAGATAGATGAGCACGGCATCATGGCCTGCCTCATCGAAGCGTTTTCAGGGGCAGTGAAGGACATCGAGAGTCAAGGGGTGGCCGTTGACACCCTCCTGCTGGATGGGAATCCGCTTCACCTGGATCAGCGCGAGGTGAACGTGGTCAAGGGGGATGCCCGCTGTGCTTCCATCGCTGCTGCCTCTGTCGTGGCGAAGGTAGAGCGGGATAGGCTCATGGATGAGCTGGATGAGGCTCATCCGGGGTATGGGTTCTCTTCGAACAAGGGCTACGGGAGCGGATCCCACATCGACGCGATCCGCAGGCTCGGGTTATCCACCGTGCACCGAGCATCGTTCTGCACCAATCTCCTCTGATCATCCTCATTCGCTGAAAGCCCCTCGGGCTTTGGTTCCTCTTCTTTCATCCAAGACCGTGCAGATCCGTGGAAGACGGATGATGAGCGCGTGCGCTCATGATGGTCATCTCTTGATGAAGTGGGCTTCAAAGCGCGTAGACGGACTGCAGATCCATGATGATGGCTTACGGGACCCTTGGCAGATATCTGGCAGATGCGCCTCCTATGATCGTATCCAGAGAGATGGGAGGAATGATGACAGAAGCCCTGATGGAGAAGAGGAATGCTCAGGCAGGTCCGATGCAGCGGGAGCCAGGTAGCCAGCCTGAGCGAAAGCAGGGGATCGGCAAGCGGAACAAGGCGCTGGGAGCACGCGGTGAAGAGGCAGCCGCTCGCTTCTTGGATAGGCGCGGGTACGAGATAGTGGAGCGGAATTGGACCTGCTTCGCAGGGGAGGCGGACATCATCGCCCGAGACGAGGACACACTCGTCTTCGTAGAGGTCAAAACGCGCAAGGACTGCGGACATGGCTTCCCCTCAGAAGCGGTGACCGCTGCTAAGAGGGAGAAGTACGAGAAGATCGCCCTCGCTTTCCTGTCGGAACACGAGTTCACTGATCTTCCTGTCCGATTCGACGTCGTCTCCATCGTGGTGATAGGCCCTGACAAAGCCATGATCCGCCATCAGATCAATGCCTTCTCTTTGGATTAGAAAGTGGGTGGCGTATGCACGGTGCGAAGCGCTGTTCTCAGAGGGGTAGAGGCAGAGCTGGTATGGGTAGAGGTCTGCGTTGGGAGTGGGCTTCCGGGCATGTCTATAGTGGGCATGGCCGACACAGCGGTCAAGGAAGCCCAGGAGCGGGTGAGGTCGGCCCTGCGCGTTTCAGGGTTCGCCATGCCCAGCATGAAGGTAGTGGTGAACCTGGCTCCTGGCAATATCCGAAAGACTGGTTCTGGGTTCGATCTGCCCATAGCCCTTGGGGTCTTGGTGGCTACCGGGCAGGTGCCCGAGGAGGTGATCAGGGGAAGGCTCGTGATCGGAGAGCTGTCCTTGCAGGGAGCAGTGAGACCCGTGCTCGGGAACCTCGCCTTCGCCCTCTGCGCGAAGAGGGCAGGGTGCCAGTTCGTCACCGCCGTGCAGAAGCCTGCTCCCATACACGGCCTCATCCAGATGGGACTGCGGACCCTCGGGAGCCTCCATCTTCCCGATCCCTTCGACGAGCTTTCCAACAGAGGAGGCGCAGGCACAACGCCCGTCGAGAGGCCCATGGCCGATTACAGGGATATATCTGGGCATGACATCGCGAAGCGCTCCTTGCAGATAGCGGCGGCCGGAGACCATGGAGTGCTCATGATGGGGCCGCCCGGCTCCGGCAAGACCATGCTGGCATCCCGGCTCGTATCCATCCTACCGCCCCTTACCGAAGAGGAGATGCTCGAAGCGGCCGTGGTCCATTCGGTGGCCGGAGAGGATACGGACGGCATCCTCTCCGGTATCCGTCCGTTCCGAAGCCCCCATCATTCGGCAACCTCAGCAGGGCTCTTGGGGGGAGGCAGCCCCATCCGGCCTGGGGAGGTGTCCCTTGCCCATTGCGGTGTCTTGTTCTTGGATGAGCTGAGCGAGTTCAAGCCCTCTACCCTGCAGGGCCTTCGTCAGCCCTTGGAGAACGGTGAGGTGTATCTGACCCGGGCAGAGGCGAGCCTCAGGCTCCCCGCGCGATTCATGCTTGTTGCCGCCTCGAACCCGTGTCCGTGCGGCTACTGGGGAGATGAGGTGCACCGTTGCACCTGCAGCGCCGCTCAGGTGAAGAAGTACCAGAACCGGATAGGCGGTCCTCTCATCGATAGGATCAGCATGCGGTTGGACGTGGAGCGTCTTCCCTCATCAAGCGTTCTCTCCTCGGGTCAGGGTACCGATTCGGCCACGTTGAAGGAGGGGGTCATGCAGGCTCGGGACTATGCCAGCTGGCGTCAGGCTCGGGCGGAAGAGCGCGGTGAGGCAGAGGGGGCCAAGAAGCTCTCGCCCAAGGCCATCATCGCCTCCTGCAAGCTGGACAGCACGGCCGATGCCTTCGTCGCCAAGATGGCTGAGGGTGACAAGATCAGCGGGCGGGGGCTCATCAACACCTTGAAGGTAGCGCGGACCATTGCGGATATCGAAGGCTCTGAATGCGTGAGAGAGGCTCACCTGGCAGAGGCCTTCTCGTTCCGCGTTGACGTGGGCACAGGCGAAGAAGGGAGGTGATGGGGTTTGGAGGATGCCATCGCAGGGGAGCATACCGTGCTCAGACAGGAGGATGAAGGGTATCCTCCTGCGCTCTTGGAGTTGCCTGATGCCCCTCGAAAGCTCTTCGTGATAGGGAATGTGGATGCCCTTCAAGAGGGGCTGGCAGTGGTGGGCGCACGGAAGGCGACCCCCTCTGGAAGAGGTTGCGCCCGGAGGTTCGCGCGGCGGGCGGCTCGACGGGGGATCGTCATCATCTCCGGTGGAGCGCGAGGGTGCGATGCGGAAGCCCACCGGGCGGCGCTCGCAGAGCACGCTCCCACGGTGGTGTTCATGGGTGGCGGCTGCCATAGGGTGTATCCCGCCCAGCATGCTGCGCTCTTCCAGGAGGTCGTAGAGGCGGGTGGCGCCCTGGTGTCTGAGCATGAATGGGATACACCGCCGCGTCCCTTCATGTTCCGGTTGCGCAACAGGCTCATCGCCGGTCTTGCGAAGGCGACGCTCATCGTGGAGGCTGGGCTTCCTTCGGGTACCTTCTCCACGGCCGATGAAGCCCTCCGGGTGAACAGGGATGTCCTCGTGGTCCCGGGTTCCATAGAGTCGGCTCAGTCTCGCGGGGCCAATCGGCTCATCTATCAGGGGGCTACGCCCATCGTGGATGACGATGCCTTCGACGAGCGGATATGCTCCCTCTTCGGCCTCTTGAGACAAGAGGAGGTGGCAAGGACCGAAGAGCCTTCCTTGGCGGGTGTGGAGCGTACGCTCATGGATGCGCTCGCAGCCACGCCCATGGGAGCAGAGGAGCTCTTCCTCCTCGCAGCCCAGGAGGGTGGTCGGGCGTGGACGACAGCTGCCCTCAGCAGCTGGATCGCTCTCATGGAGACCAGAGGCCTCATAACCAGATATCCAGGCGGGAAATACGGAGCGCAGGTGAAGGGAGGGGCAAGGCCGTGATAAGCTGATGGTCATGGACGATCACGTATCCATAATCGGCGGTGGGTTGGCTGGCAGCGAGGCGGCCTTGGCCCTTGCCTCCCTTGGCCACAGGGTGTGCATTCATGAGATGCGCCCCCAGGTTCAGACCGGCGTGCATCACAGCGACGGCCTTGCCGAGCTCGTATGCTCCAATTCGTTGAAGAGCACCAAGGAAGACAGCGCTGCAGGCATGCTGAAGGCAGAGCTCGCAGCCCTCGGGTCTGCTCTCTATAGGATGGCGCTTGGCTGTCGCGTTCCGGCAGGGGGCGCTCTGGCGGTGGATCGGCTGCGGTTCTCCCAAGCGGTGACCGAAGCGGTGGAGCGTCATCCCCTGATCCAGGTCGTGCGGGGTGAGGTGACGGATCTGGATACCCTGGCATCCCGCTCCATTGCCCTGGTGCTCGCCACCGGCCCTCTCACGAGCGACGGGTTGAGCCCCGCCATCGAGCAGCTATGCGGAGCCCAGGCCCTGGCATTCTATGATGCTGCTGCGCCCATCGTCATGGCTGATTCCCTTGATGGGGAGAAGGTCTTCCGTCAGAGCCGCTATGAGGATGACGGCATAGGCGACTATCTCAATGCCCCCTTCAGCCAAGAGGAATACGAGGCTTTCATCGACGCCCTGCTCGGGGCTCGGCGCGTGGTGGCCAAGGAGTTCGAGACGACGGAGCTCTTCCAGGCCTGTCAGCCCATCGAGGAGATAGCGCGGAAGGGGAGGGATGCGCCGCGCTTCGGCCCGATGAAGCCCGTGGGCCTCACCGATCCGCGCACGGGAAGGCGCCCGTGGGCAGCCCTTCAGCTCCGGGCCGAAGATGCCGCTCATCAGAGCTACAACCTGGTAGGGTTTCAAACGAATCTGGCCTTTCCTGAGCAAGAGCGCGTCTTCCGCATGATCCCCGGTCTGGAGCAGGCGGAGTTCGTCCGCTTCGGCGTGATGCACCGCAATACCTTCATCGATGCGCCCCGTTGCTTGGATATCTCCGGCCGCCTCATCACGGAGCAGGCGTTGGAGCTGTCTTGTCCGGTGTTCGTGGCCGGGCAGCTTGCAGGCACTGAAGGCTACTGCGAAGCCATCCGCTCAGGGCTGCACTGCGCCATCTCCCTCCATTGTCTGTTAGAGGATGTGACGCTCCTATCCCTGTCTCCCCATACCGCCTTCGGGGCTCTGATGGCCCATGCCACCGATCCTGCTACCAAGGGCTATCAACCCATGCATGTGAACTTCGGGATCATGGCGCCGCTGGAAGCCCCTGTGCGCAATAAGCGGAAGCGCTACGAGGCCTATGCCGAGCGAGGCGCCCTCGCGCTCGAAGGCTATCGGGAAGACCTCTGCCGGGTAGGGCTCGGAAGGCTCGTCGATGGATGAGCTCGCATCCTCGTATCTGGATACCCTGACCTTCGAGCGGAACCTCTCGAAGAACACCGTGAAGGCATACCGGGAGGATCTTCAGGAATACGCTGCATGGTCTGCCCGGGAGGGGATAGACCCGCTGAACCCCTCCAAGCGTGGCGTGAGGATGTACCTGGCCTATCTGGACCAGGCAGGGTATACCCGACGCACGGTGAACCGCCGCCTCTCAGCGCTCAAAGGGTTCTTCGGTTGGGCCTGTGCGCGGGGATCGGTGGAGGTGGACCCTGTCAGCTCGCTTCACGGGCCCAAGAGCGAGAAGCATCTCCCAAAGGTCATCCCCCCTGCCGAGATGGACCGGGTCCTCTCGGTTCATGGCCCGTTGGCGGAGGGGCGTCAGGACCTGCTGCAGCGGGCCTCGGAGCTCCGGGACCAAGCCGTGTTGGAGATGATGTACGCCTGCGGAGCCCGTATCTCCGAGGCCTCTTCCCTCATCCTTGAGAATGTCGATCTCAAAGCCGGACAGCTGAGGCTCTTCGGCAAGGGTGCGAAAGAGCGCATCGTACCCATCCATGAGCTGGCCTGTGCTGCCCTTTCCCGCTATCTTGCAGAGGGGAGGGGAGTGCTTGAGGGCCCATCCTCCGGGTCGTGGGTGTTCCTCTCCCGGAGGGGCCTGCGCTACTCCGAGGACGCCATTCGCCAGATGTTCAAGCGCACGCTCGGGTTGGCTGGGCTGGATGGCATCTACACGCCTCATGACCTCAGACACACCTTCGCTACGGACGTGCTAGCCGGAGGAGCCGATCTGCGCAGTGTCCAAGAGATGCTGGGTCATGCTAGCCTCTCCACCACCCAGATCTACAC
>CAJURZ010000022.1 GCA_910588905.1 uncultured Eggerthellaceae bacterium | reverse complement strand
AAATCCGAAAACTACCACGGCGGGGACGTTCTTCCCACGTGCCGCTTCGCTTTGACCCCTTGCGCAGGACGCGAACCCGCGCGCCCGCGATCTCACAAGGCAAGCCAAAGGGGCGAGCCGAAAGCAACAGGAGGTCACCGAAATGAAGAACTTCACCAGCAAGGCACTTGAGGCAGCAGAGATGTTCCTCATCCGCAGGGGCTTCGAGATCATCGAGCGCACCTGGGAGACCGAGGGCGACGGAGGGCTCGTGGACATCGTCGCCGAGGATGGCGGCGCAGTCGTCTTCGTCTCCGTCAAGAGCCGCGAGGCAAGCGACAAGGGCTTCCCCGAGAGCACCGCGAGCCGCGAGGAGCTCGAACGATTCGCAATCGACTGGTTCTCCCAGAGCCCGGAGCAATGCGAGGAGTGCATATTCCGATTCGACACGATCGCCCTCATCCTCGTCAGCCCCGACCGCGCGATCATCCGCCACCACATCAACGCAATGGCGCCAGGCTGCGACATCGACTCCGAGGAGGAGTAACGACCTCCTGACATCCTCCTCCGGAGGAAACCCGGCCCCCGCTCGGGCAGGCGCCCGGGCGGGGACGCGGGACGACCGGCCAAGAGAAAGGACACCACCATGGGACTCGACATGTACCTCACCAAGAACCGCCCCGGAACCGACGGATGCGAGCTTCTCGCCTACTGGAGGAAAGCCAACCACGTGCACGGGTGGTTCGAGCGCAACACCTCCGACGGATACATCGAGAACTGCGAGCTCTACCCGGTGTGCCGAGGCGACCTGGTCTGCCTCATGAGCGACTGCCGCAAGGTCCTCGACGATCCCGGATGCGCCGCGAGGGTCATGCCCCGCGAGGACGGCTTCTTCTTCGGCGGCCAGGCCTTCGACTCCGACTACTTCGAGACCCTCGACGAGACGATCGAGATTGTCAAGCGGGCTCTTGAGAAGGTCGACGAATGGGACGAGCTCTTCTACCACGCGTGGTGGTAGATCGGCTGAATCTCACAGAACAGCACAATATTGTGCTGTTCTGTGCTATACTGGCAGTGTAATACAAATCGCGGGCGCCCCATTCCACCTCCGGGGGCGCCCCCGGTCAAGACGCAAGCAGGAAGGAGCCTTCATGCGCACTATCGCCATATCCAACTACAAGGGAGGCGTGGGAAAGACCACCACGGCGGTGAACCTCGCCGCGATCTACACCTCCCGGGGCAAGCGGGTCCTGCTCATCGACCTCGACCCGCAGGCATCCGCCACCGACTACTACGGGCTCTACGACAAGGCGAGGTCTGAGGGCCGCACGTCGGTCGAGCTCCTGTACGAGGGGGCGTCCGTGGCCGACATCGCCTACCCGTGCGGAGACGCGGGCCTGTCGGTCATCCCCTCGGTGATCGAGCTCGTCGACCAGAACGAGCTCCTGCTTCGCGAGCAGAGGCTGAAGTTCGCCCTCGACGACGCGGCGGAGGACTTCGACATCGCGATCATCGACTGCTCTCCCGTGCTGAAGCGCCTCGCATTCAACGCATACCTGGCGGCAGCAGAGGACGGCATCATCATTATCCCGGTGAAGCTCGACTCGACCGTCATGCGGGGCACGGCTCTCACCGTGGAGGCGACGAGGGCGATCACGGAGGCGCTCCGCCTCCCGCGCCCCAAGTTCCGAATCCTTCGCACCTGCGTTCCGGGGCGCATGACGAACGCGGAGCGCACGGGAGCCGAGGTTCTCGACAGGTACTTCCCGGACGTCATGTTCGACACTGTCATCCACGCATCCTCCAAGGTCTGCGAGGGCAGCTGGCAATGGAAGCCGGTCGCGTCCTTCGAGCCCGGCAGCCGCCCGGCGAGGGATTACGCCGCGCTCGCGGAGGAGGTTTTCCATGAGCTCGCCTAGTGACGTCGCATCCGGCTTCTCCATCTCGGGCCTCCTCGACGAGTCCTCCCTCACCCGGGAGAGGTTCCCCATCGTGGAGATCGACGTCGGCGCCATCGAGGGGCACCCCGCCAACATCGCCTATTCCATGGACGAGAGATCCATCGCCAACCTCGCCCGCTCGATAAAGAAGGACGGCCTCACCGACATCCCCCTCGTGCGCAAGCTCGACGACGGGCGCTGGCAGATGATCTCGGGGCACCGCCGGCTCGAAGCGTACCGCCTCCTCGCCTCCGGGGACCACTCCTTCGCGAGGATCCCGTGCCGCGTCGTGGAGGGGCTGACCGACTCCCAGGCGGTGACGCTCCTCCACACTGCGAACTACTTCGTCCGGGCCCTGACCGTCACCGAGCGCGCCCGGGCGACGGAGGCGCTAGGGCTTGAGGCAGAGCGCCTGCGCGCGGAGAACCCGGACCTCAAGGGCATGCGCACGGCCGACATCAAGGCCTCGATGGTCTACGAGCAGACCGGCCGCACCGTGTCGCCCAAGACCATCAGGCGCGAGGAGAAGCTCGCGAAGGTCATCAACGAGAGCCTCTCGCGCCACTGGGCGCAGGAGGCCGACGAAGGGAGGCTCTCGGCGTCGAGCGTCGACATGCTGAAGGACCTCCCGAAGGAGAAGCAGGCGCGCCTGTTCGCGGGACGCCCTGCCGGGCTCAACAAGAAGGAGACCACCGACTACCTCAAGGAGGAGCTCGGCGTCGAGGAGGAGGCGGACAAGAGGCTCGTGAGGATCCTCGACGATCTCAGGTCGTACGCCTCCTCACACCTCGGCGAGGCGAGCAGCGCCGACCGGAAGGCCGTCGCCGAGATCAAGCGTCTGAGCGCCCGAATCGCCAAGTTGGTGGGATAAGTCCCCACCTCGGGGATTATCGGCGCTCAGACGCGAAATCCAGCAAGTAGCCCATGGCGTATTACATTTCCATTCCATCGCCATGGCACTTGCCCCCGGAGGCGTTCGATCAGCTTTGTCGCCGAGCAATTGAGGGGCTCGGCTCCGGCGACTCCGGGGGATGAACCAGGCGGGCTGCCTCGATGCTCGCGAAGCGTCGCTTCGAGGCTCATCGCCCGGCGGGGGATCCCCCGCGCCCCTGAAGACCTAGAGACTTCCGATGGTTAGGAGAAACATCATGACCGATACCAACAAGACCCACACCCTGAGCTTCCGCCTCGCCGAGGACGACTACCAGAAGCTCGTGGAGCGCTGCCGCGAGGCGGAGCTCTCGAAATCGAAGTACCTGCGTTACCTGATCCGCATCCCCGTGGTCACCGAGGGCGAGCATGCGGAGGACGTGCCGTGCCTCGTCCTCGACCGCAAGTCGCTCGCGAGGATCTCCAAGGAGCTCACCCGCTGGGGCTACCACTACAACCAGGCCGTCCACGCCATGAACTCCATCAACTACTACGTGGCGCACGGCAAGGCGACCTCCGACATCCTCGACGGGAAGGCCGAGAGCATCGAGTGCGCGCTCATCGACGTCAACGACAACGCCCAGCGCATCGTCTACGAGATCGCAGAGCTGCAGAGCAAGCAGCTCGTACAGGAGTGACCATGCCGATCCTGAAGGTCATATCCGGGCATGGCGGCACCGGGGGCATCCGCAACTACCTGGAGAAGGACGGTCGCGCGCTCGGCCGGGACTTCCTGAACCTGCCCGTAGAGGAGTGGATCACGGAGGACCGGGGCGGCGCGCCCCTCCGTGTCGAGTGGGACGCCGAGATGGATTCAACTCGCAGGGCCTACGGCACCGACGCCCCCTGGAAGGGCATGCGGGCGAGAACGTTCAAGCACTTCGTGATCTCGCCTGATCCCGAAGACGCTATAGGCATGGCCCAGCTCCGCGAGCTATCGCAGACATGGGCGGCCAAGCACTTCGGGTCGCATGAGGTGGCCATCGTCTACCACAACGACAACGAGGGGAACATCCCGCACGCCCATGTCGTGGTCAACAACGTCGACCTCAAGACGGGATACAGGCTCCACACCGACCATCCCGAGGATCTGAACCGGGACTTGCAGGACATGGCACGGGAGCGGGGGTTCACGGGGCTCTCCAACGTGATGCCGGGTCGCGGGGAGAGGAGCCGTGACGAGGGCAGGCCGCGAAGCCGCCAGGGAGTCTACTTCGGGCGCGCCGAGCGTGAGCTCATGCGCGAGGGCAGCTACTCCTGGGTGGGAGACATACGCGCGCGGGTGGCGCTCGCGAAGAACACCTCCCGAACCGAGGAGGAGTTTCTGGAGGCCCTCGACCGCCTCGGCTTAGAGGTGTCTGACAACTCCGCCAGCGCCAGGCGCGACGACTGGATATTCGCGCTGGCCGACCAGCCCACGCGGAGGGTGTCCGGCGAGAGGCTCGGCTACACGTTCGGCAAGCAGATGCTCCGCAGCCGCTTCGAGCGCCAGTCCTCGTATCGTCCAGAAGCAAGGTCGGGGCGAGAGATCAGGCATCGCGCGGCCGAGGCGTTCGAGCTGAACGACCTTCAGGACCTGAGCCGACTCTCGGCCGTGCTTGAGACGTGCGCCAAGTTCGACGTCCGCTACATGGAGGACTTCGGCAGGAGGATCGCGACGCTCACGAGGCGCGGCCACGAGGACTCCGAGGGCTTCAGGCGGCTGGCCGAGGCGAGGGTGTACGTGGCCGAGAACGGGCTCATGACCTGGCGCGAGAGAAGCAACGAACCGTCCCCGATGGCTACCCGCAGGCGGGGCGGTCAGGGAGAGGCCAAAAGGCAGAGGGCACAGGAGGCGGAGCGCATGCGCTACCGAGAGAGGGGCGAGCGATGATAGTCAAGATCACATACGACGACAAGCGGCTCGACGTGTTCGACACGTCCACGTTCACCCAGGCGATGCCCCTCGGCAAGCAGAACATGCTCACCAATTTTGAGGTGAGGTTCGACGACATGGCATTCGACGGCCTTTGGCTGACAGCGCACAGCTACCTCGCAGACGAGGCGTTCAAGAAGGAGGCCACCGAAGGAGAAGTGCCGGTTGCGCGGCGCACCAAAGGGTGGCGCTTCCTGCTCGCATCGTCCGAGGAGCTCAACCACGTGGAGCTCGTCGTGGTGGACGGAGAGGCGATCGTCAAACGGGTGCTCGGGGAGCTCGTGGACCTCCAGAGCTTCGACGAGAAGGCATACGAGTGCATCGGCTCATCGTCCAAGGGGCTTCACGAGCGCATCCGCGAGCTCTACCTCTATCTGCAGAAGACGACTGGTGAGATGGAGCCGTGCGTTCCAGGGATCCCGAGGCAGGTTGCAACGAAGGTGATGTCGCTCGGGGCCGAGGAGGTCGCAGAAGACGAGATGGACGAGGAATGGGGTGATCTCGATGAGGCTGGTTGGTAGCTTCGTGCGTTTCTTGATCAAGGCAGTATTCCGATTCATGTAGGGAGTGGTTGATATGAACAAGATCCTCGATAAGCTCAAAGGTGTAAGCACGTGCAGGGTTGCCGCTATTGTCGCAACGCTCCTGCTTGCCGTCCTGGTCGCAGGCTTGGCGGCTTGCTCGGCAGCCACGTTCTCAAGTGAGGCCGGCGCCGTGAAAGCCGTCGGGGACGCGGCTGCAGGCATCATCGACGAGGCGCGAGGGATCGAGTTCCCGGAGCAGGGAGACGAGGACAATGAGGCGTCTGAGTCGAGTCCTCAAGATGCCGAGGACGCAGAACCCGATAGCGGGGACGCGCCTTCGAGGCCTTCGCCGGAGCCAGGAATCGCAGATCGAGCACAGGCATCAGGCGGCACCGGCGACCCCGGTGGCTCCTCACAGAACACGGGAAGCGCCTACTCTGCGGGTTCCGCCCAAGCGCCCGCACAGCAGAAGAAGTGGGTTGAGGACACCGAGCAGGTCTGGGTTGAGGACAAGGCCGCATGGTCTGAGCAGGTGCCCGTCTACGGCACGAAGGAGGTGTCCATCTGCAACATCTGCGGACAGGACATCACGGGCAACACGTCGGCGCACGGCAAGGCCCATATGATCGCAGGAGAAGGCTCGGGGCACCACAGCGAGGTGCGTCGAGAGGTCACCGGCTACAACACGGTGAGCCACCCCGCAGAGGGCCACTGGGAGACCCGCGTCGTCGGTGGCCATTGGGAATGATGCATATAAGCTGCAGCAATTTCAGGCCATAGCCGGACAATGGCCAGACGCCTCGAAGAGAAAGGGAAAGAACTATGACAGATGCAGAGGCATTGAAGCTGCAGGATACGATAGGGTCGGCGCTGAGGGTTTTCGCCGGAGTGGAGCAGTCTCTCGGATACGTCGATGAGTCATCGAGCGATTACCACATGAGCCATATGCTCGCAGATGTTATGAGGGAAGAGATAATGAAGGTCATGAAAGCGTTCCCCGAGAGCTGGAAGGAGGAGATCATCGTCTTCTAGCCTAGGTCTATGCTGCAAGCCGTACATGGCCTCCATTGCGGGCGGGGACGCACCATGCGTCCCCGCCCGTATTCGTAGCCCCGCTATCTCCGCTCAGCGCTTCGGTTCCTTCCGGCAGCCATGTTGAGGGCCCAATAGAGACATCCTCCTAGCATGTAGGCAATGAGATCAAAGGGATCGCCGACGCTGTCAGTCAGGAAAGCAGGGGCAACGAGCTCCCAGAAGAGGCCGCACAGAAAAATGAAAACGAGTATCGTAGGCAAGCGCTTGAACCTGACGTCCGGCTTGACGAGGTCTATCAAGAGATTGGTATAAGCGAGGAAGGCGGTTCCGCCCAGGAAGTCGTTCGCATGGCATTGGAGCAAGTAGCCCACCAGATCGCCATCTGGGGATGAATACCATGGCTTTATTAGGAACTCGTTCGCCTCGAAAAGGACAAAGCAGATAGCGAGAGCGGAAGAGTCCAGAGCAAGGTATCGTCCCGACAGCTTGGCGTTGTGCTGGAGCTGAGAGCAGGTGGCCACGACAAACTTCCTTAGGCCGTTGCGGCGAGAATCCTCCTGCCCCATATCAGAAGGCTGCATGCGCTATCCGCAGAATGCGAACAGGGCAAGCCCGAAGGCGATGCCCAGAGCGATCACGAAGACCCACCAACAGCATCCATGGTTGTTGTTCATGCTAGCCTTTCCCTAGAGATTCGATCGAAACGATTATATCCGCTGAAGCTTCCCGATCTTGCGCATTCATGGGACACCCCCGCACGTGGTAGAAGGCTAACATGGCAGCATGATTCCTTATCCGACAAAGAGGAGCTGCGAATGGCGAGAATAGGCTGCCCTTGCGGCGGGTGTATCTCGAACACCTCCGACGGCGACGAGGTCGAATACTATTTCATGGCGGACGCGATGCTGAAGGAAAACTGGGAATCTAAGGCCTTCTTCGACATCCAGTACAGCGACCTGGCCACCGAGATCTGGAAATGCGACATATGCGACAGGATGCTGTTCTTCGAGGACGGAGCATCCGTGACGAGGTACATGAAGCGCATCGATGTTGACACTCTCACACCCTCCGACCTCGAAGCCGAGCATGTGGAGGGAATCTGCTACAACAACCTTTTGTTCAACGAGGTAGACCGTCACTTCACTTGGAGGAACGAAAGAGACGAATGCCCCGAGTACGCCTTCTTCGAAGACATGCCGGACGGCCACGACCTCCTGACCCCGGAAATCATGTTCAGAGAGGTGTTCAGTCACGAGAACGGCAGGTTCCGCAACTGGTGGTACGCGCGGCTGTATGACGACCTGCTCGTTTTCTATTCTCCCTACAAGGAAGATGGCGGCAAGCCTGTCAAGGCGTGGAGGCGCTACGAGCAGGTGTGGAATTGATGCTTGAAGCCCGGTTAGCTTCCAACTCGGGCGGTTTAAGCAAATCGAGGCCTTAAAATAGTATCCAAGTTTTAGGAGGATCTATGAGGAAGTCTCTGATAATCGTTTGCGGCGATTCCGACAGGAAGTACGCAACTTACATCCAGCAGCTGATAAGCGCCTTCGACGACGAGGGCGACGAAATCGTGGGAACGAGGGACGGCAGCGTCGATGCCGTCGTCTGGGACGAGAAGCACTACCTCGACAACATGAAGAAGTTGAACTCCTCGAACCACATCCTGTTCATCGGGGACACCAATGCCGCCAAGGAAGCGCGTTGCAACATGGACGTGAGATTCGACGAATTAGGCATGAGCTATGGATGGCTCGGCACGCAGGCTTTCATGCGAGTAGCCGACAACTCGCTTAACAAGGAAAATTACGAGCACTTCAAAGAGCTGTGCGCGAAGTATGGCAAGAGCTTCGAGAAGGAGCTGGATCTGCATTTCAGCCCCAAGGAAGCTTCGAATGTTGGCAAGACGGCAGAAGAGGTCAAGCCGATTGATTTCCTGCCTGTGCCGCTAGGCTTTCTTTCTCCGGTTCTTGGCGTAGCTTCCGCAGTGGCAATGCACGGGAAGACCGTTGTAGACGCAGCTGGCCAGGCTCTGAACTTCGGAGGTGATCTGCTTCAAGCGGGCCAGGCGAAGGATCAGCAATACTCCCTTCTCTCGCTCATCGTTTACATGGATGCTCTTCCGGAGTTCTTGGGCGAGAGATGAGCGACGGGTTCAAAGACGGCTATGAGTTCTATGTAAGAACTGCTGGCGCACAGCTTGCCGCACTGACCGAGTCAGCGCGCATAGAAGCAATAGACCGTGAGATAGAAAAACTCTATCGCGAGATCGCAGAACTTGGCACGAACAAAACCGTTGAGACGCTGAGCGGCGACATCGCCGAGTTCTACCATGCCGACACCTTCAACATCGACGCGATACTCAACGACTCGTCCAATCGTGCGTACGTGCCACGCATCAACACCTTCGCTTCTCCCGATGTCGTATTGGATACCGGCGAGGCATTTCAGATCAAGTACTACGCAGATGGCGCAAAAAGCGCCAGGGCGCAAGCCGTTTCCCTAGAAGAGGCATCTCGCAATCCCCATACAAGCTCCGGGGCGATTAAGACTCTTGCATCCGATGGAGCAACGGGGTCGGATCCCATCTACGATGGAATGGGGAGGCTCATCCCCGATGGTCAACTGGACGAAGCAGACGTGTTCCTCGACCAGAAGATCGTCAAGGAATCCGTTGTGCGGCCAGATGAAGTAAGGCGCTACTCCGAAACGAAGGAAAAGCTCACCAGCACCGTCTCCGATAGGGACGGGATCTCCTCCAAAGGGCTCTCACGCGAGGAATCGAAGCAGCTCGCGAGGGAGTCGAAAGAGGGCTCGCTCGATCTTGCAAATCACGGCATTTCAGCCGATCAGCTGATGGAGGCGAAGCACATCGCCAAGGCGTCCCTCAAGGCGGGCCTCTCTGCAGCCGCGATCGCGGCATTGTTGCAGGCGGCCCCTAGCATCATTGAGTCTATCCAAGAGCTTGCACAAGAAGGGTCTATCGACCTCGGTCGCTTGCAGGAAGACGGCGCAGACACGGTGGCTGCAGGTGGTTCAGCATTCGTGACGGGTGCACTTACCGCTGCTCTGACCGACATGGCTCAATCGGGAAAGCTCGGCGAGTCCCTTGTAGGGCTTCCCTCTGCAGTGATCGCAAGCGCCACCGTGATCGCATTCAACGCTTTGAAGAACGGCATCAGGATGGCTCATGGCGATATGGATCAACGATCTTACGCCGATGCCATTTTGAACGATACATTCATCGCTTCCTGCGCCCTTGCATCGGGAATGTTGGGGCAGGCAGCATGCCCCATTCCCGCACTTGGTTACATGCTTGGGAGCTTTGTTGGCTCGGCTGTTGGTGGCCTCACGTACCAAGCCGGAAAGCAAGCGTTCATATCGTTCTCCGTGGAGCACGGTGCCACGTTCTTTGGGCTTGTAGACCAAGACTACGAGCTTCCAGACCCGGTCTTGAGCGAGATAGGGCTGGACGTCTTCGAGTATGACCGGTTCGCGTTCGAGCAACCCGCCCTGGATGGCTTCGCCCCAAGCTATGCAGAGATTGAGATGTCCGAAGGGCCGAAGCCCGCCATAACGCTTCCTCGCCGTGGGGTCATCGCTGTTGGGAAAGTCGGCTATGTTCTATAGCATAGACCGTCGTTCTTGAGTTCCAGGTCTGATATGAGCAGGTCGTGAATGCGAAGAGCTGCTCTGCTTCGCCCGGGTCGCACAAAATCAAATCTGACTCAGCGATGCGCTCTGCGGGGGCTACGCCTTGATCGATCCTCAGCGATTCGCGGCTGGCATTCACAACATCAATGGCGATGGGCGCAAGATGAAGGGTCTCGCCGCCGCGTTGGTAGATGATTATCTCATCGTGCTCTTGCGCATAAGCCTCGTCGATGAAGCTTGCGAAGTCGGCGAAGGCAGAGCCGTCCGACATGTGGTGGCCGTAGACCATGACGAAAGACGAGTCCAGCGAGCACTCGCTGTCTATGTAGGGCGTGCCGTAAGCGCCCTGCCCTAGCGCATCCCGATACAGGTATTCGTTGGGCTCGTCGGGGCTTGCCTGAACGACGGGTTCGTCGATTGACGTCCCTGGAACCTCGACCCAAGCGACGACCTCGGGCGGAAGGGACTCCCAGTCGATCTGGCGCACCTGGTCCGCATCCTCGGAACTCGCGATCATCTCAGCTAGTTCGGCGCGCTCGTCCTCCGGTGCCGTGACGTAGGTAACAAGCGCCGCGAAGGCGACGCTCAGGAGGATTACGCTGAGCACGCCCGTTAACTTCTCCAGCTTCTTCATATCCTTCTCCTATGCAACAGGAGCGGGCCGATCGGAAGGCCCGCTCCTTTGGGGATTAGCTGCCAGCTAAGGTTCGCCGACAGCGATGTTCCTTAGCTGCGAGCTAAGATTCGTCCGCGCTCTCGATGGCCTCCTTTTCGAGCGCGTCTATGGCCTTTGCCGTGTTGCGGGAGCGGCGAATATAGGCATATCCCGCTCCGGCGCAGCCGCAGATGGCGATGACGAGGAGGCTTGCGGCCACAGGGTCGACTTCAGCGAAGCCGCCTGTCTTGGGGTAGCCCTTGCCGGGCGATTCGGGCTCGGGCACCTCCTCGGGGAAGGTCACGGTCTGTCCCTCGTCGTCTATGTCCTCGTGGACAGCGATGATGGCTTCGCTCTCATCGGTCAGCTTCTCGAAGAAGACGATCGATTTGCCTGCTAGCTCGCGCGTGTCGAGGCTGACGGTGATGTCGATGGTGCCGTTGGGCGTCTCGGGGGTGAACGTGGTCATGCCGACCCTCGGCAAACCGTCGTCCCCTGTCAGCGCGGCTCCCGACGCCTTCTCCATGAGGGTGGTGAAGATGCGATACTCCTTGCCTGGAGTGAGACCCGTGTAGGCCACGGTGTCGATGAGGACGCCGTTCTCGGTGCAAGTGCCCTCGCTCGTGTTCGTTATGCCGTCGCGCGCCTGCGTGGCGATGTCCACCACGGCGACGGTCTGGTCCACATCGTCGATGTCTGCGTGGACCATGTACTCGATGCCCTTGAACTCCATGGTCTCGAACGCGACGAGCGACTTGCCGGCAAGGCTCGCGCCCTTGAATGTGAAGGTAACGTCCACCGTGCCGCAAGAATCCTCGGCTACGAAGGTGGAGGATGCCGTGATCGCATTGCCCTCGTCGTCCGTTGCAGGCTCGCCTGTTGCCTTGTCCATGAGGACGCCTGTCGCGGTGTATTCGTTTCCGGGGACGAGCCCGGTGTATTCGATCGTGTCGACGATGGTGAGGTCATCCCGCGCCTGGGTCTCATGAGCCCCGTTCTCGGGGTCAGTGGCCGTGGTCTTCATGGTCTTCGGCATGTTCTCAAGCTCGAAGGTGTAGGCCTGAGCCATCGAGCCGGTGTCGTCCCATTCGATCATGCCCTGGTCGTTCACCTTGAAATCGACGACGGTCGGGTTGCCCTCCTCGTCGACGTCGGTGATGGCGTAGCCCTCGGGTGCCTCGACCTCTTGGATGTGGTAGCTTCCGTGCTTGGCGTAGGCGAGCGATATCTTGCCCTCCTCGTCGGTCACCAGCTCCTCGTCGAAGGTGCCCTCGTCGTTCCAGATGTGGAACTTAGCGCCAGCGAGCGCCGTATCGTGGTCGAGCGCGTCGACCTTCAATAGCTCGGGGTCGGTGGGAAGGTCGGTGACGGCTTCCTCGTGGTCGTATACCGCGACGTCCTGGCCTGCATAGTCGAGCACGACGGTCTTCTCGGCCACGTCGAGCGCGTAGCCGTCGGTGGCCTTCGCCTCGTAGACCGTGTAGGTGCCGAGGTAGAGCTCAGGGCTCGTGGCCTTTCCATCCGCGCCGGTCGTGAGCGTGGCGACGATCTCGCCCTCGGTGGCGCGCACGGTGCCGTCGGGCGTGATGATGGCCTCCGCCGCCTTCACGATGTAGACGGACTCCTCGACCGGCTCTCCCGTCCACCCGTCAGATTTGGCTACCGTGATGGTCGCCTTCTGGGGCATGTCCGAGAACTCTACGACGAGCGGGTCGTCCCAGCCTTTGTACTCGGCTCCCACCGTGAAGACCTTACCCTCAAGCTCCTTCACGTATCCGAAAGGTGCCTCGACCTCGACGAGCGTGTAGTCGCCCTGCTCAAGGAGCATGGGCAGCGTCAGCTCGCCGCGCTCGTTCGCGGTCCAGGTGTCGAGCACCTGGGTGTCGGGATAGTGCGAGGTGTAGGTTACGAGGTCGCCGTTCGCGTCGAGGAGCTGGAAGCTGCAGGGCAGCGGGATGCGCTTGCCGGTCTCGGCATCGACCTTCTCGATCTTGAGCGGCGTCTGCGGGATGTGGTTGTTCACGAGCTGGGGCGGGTCGTACTGGCCCTCCTCGGAGATGATCGTCTTCCAATCGGGCACGGCGATCAGGTCCTTGCCCCATTTGGCCTTGAACGCCTCGGCGACGTGCTCGGGGATGACCTCGTGCACGGTGTAGGTGCCGTAGGCCAGCGCCCCCGTCCAGTCTGCCGGCTTGCTCCAGCCGTTGACCTTGGCGTGGTCGTCGAGCGTGGTCGCGAGGCCGTTCTCGTCGGTGACGATCGTGCATACGCGGTTGCCCGGCTCGACGAGCTTGCCCGTCTCGGGAGAGACCACCGCATGCTCGGATGCGTTGTAGAGCTCGAACTTCACGCCCGGCACCAGGTAGCGGTTGACCTCTTGGGGCATGTCCCCGTCGGGCTCGGAGTAGACCGTGGTCGAGACCTCCTTGACGAGGCGGAAGTCTCCGTGCTTCACGCGGTCGGGGATCTGGGGCGAGTTGTAGGTGTAGACGCTCTCGCCCTGGGCACCTCCCTCGGTTATGCGTACGCAGAAGACCTTCGGGTCCCCGCCGTGGCCGTCATCTAGGTTGTAGCCTTGCGGCGCTCGCGTCTCCTGGATCAGGATGGTGCCGAGCGGGATGGAGGCGTCGCCGTTGGTCTGGTAGAAGAGGGCGTCGCCGGAGTGCTTGTACTCCTCCGCGTAGTATGCGAACCCATCGGCATCGGTCTCGAACACCCAGGTGCGCGCAGGCTCGCCCGATGCCTCTGCGGCCTGTGCCGTCGAGTAGTCTCCAGCGTAATAGCGCACCGTGAAGAGCGCGCCTTCGAGCGTTGCGTCACCTTGCGCGACGGACTCTCCGGTCTGGCCGTCTATCTTGCCGACGAGCATGCCGACCGGATCTGACTGGGCGATGTCCGAGACGGTGCGCGTGTTCACGCGCGTGGTCTCATCGGGGGTCACGTGCGTCTTGTAGACGGTTGGGTCGAGGGCATGCCCCGGAGCGCGCTTGGTCTCCATGACCCAGTAGTCGCCCTCGAAGAGCTCGCCGAGCTTGCCGTAGCCCTGCTTGTCGGTGACGATGACGCCCGCCTTCTCGGTGAGGCCCTCGTTTGAGTAGACCGTGTATTCCGCTCCCTCGAGCGAGTAGAGCGGGTTTCCCTCGCACATGGAGGGGTTCTCGGTCACCTTCACGAGGT
The DNA here is from genome assembly GCA_910588905.1 of uncultured Eggerthellaceae bacterium. Classification (GTDB taxonomy): domain Bacteria; phylum Actinomycetota; class Coriobacteriia; order Coriobacteriales; family Eggerthellaceae; genus MGBC163016. Next base: position 17,457 of record CAJURZ010000022.1, on the reverse strand, counting down.
CGATCTCGCCGTAGGGAATGTACTTGAACGAGAGGATGAGCTGGTTCCCGGCCCCCGTATAGAGCATGAACGCCTCGAAGTTCTTCGGCACCTCGCCCTGGCGCGCCGCGATCAGTCGGCCCGTCGCGTTGGCGTTGCACATGTTGCCCGACGAGTCGAAGCCGATCACGTTCTGACGGCACCAGGACTTGAACTCCGCATTGCAGCCGAAGAGCGCATAGTCGCCGTTAGAGGAGAACGTGTCCGAGAGCAGGATGTGCGCGAGCGCCGCGTAGCGGGAATCCGTCATCGCGCTCCCGTCATACCACGTGGAGGGCCACAGGCTCTTGTCGAACCCCGGGCTCCCATACCCGAACCAGAGGTCCGCTACCGTCTCGGCGTTCCTTCCCGACGGGGCGCTAATGGACGACTTGGAGTAATTGCCCGCAGGCGGCGTCGCTGCGGACGGGTTGCCGCAGTAGGCGATCTCCCCGTCGGCGTACATCCACGTCGTGGTGTATCCGGCATAGTGGATCTTGCCGCCGACGGTGAGGTTGGCGGACTCTGCCCCGAAGGCCTTGCCGCCCGAGGCGGTGACGGCCCCGAAGGCCGTCGATGCCGCGATGAGGATGGCCAGGACGCACCTGACCACCTTCGATGTCATCGCTGCTTCCATGGTCTTTTCCATGATGCCCCCTAACGTGCGACGGGCTCGGCAGCGCGCTCGCTGCGGTCCTGGTTCCGGGACGCCTCGCGGGCGTCCTTCGCCTTGTCGTCGAGGGAGGCGAGGAACTCCTTGCGGCCCTTGTCGACTGCCTCCTTGAGGGCGGCGGGCATGACCTTCACGATGTCCTTCACGCCCTTCCCGCCCTCGTCCTTGACGGGGTCTCCGTTCTCGTCGAGCTGGGTGCGGGTGAGCCACACCTCGCGGTCGGCGAGCAGGGGGATGTCGCGGAAGTGCTCTCCCTTGAAGCGTGAGGGGTTCACGAACAAGGGGCTGAACTGGTAGTAGCCGACATCCACGCCGTCGATGACGGTGTTCTTCGGCAGGGTCACCGAGTTGAAGGTCTTCTCATCGCCGGTCCTCTGGTCGATGTAGGAGATGTCCTCTCGCACGAACTTCTCGTGCATTGTCAGGTACACGTGCTTCTTGTCTTCCATTTTGTGAAGCTCCTTTGCGTCTTGATTGGTCTCTCTTCGGGCCTTTAGTGGAATGGCCCGTGATGCTGCTGATGTGCCTAGCCCATAGGCACCACCTCCTTTCGGTCGGGCATGTCGCTAGAATCCGCTCACGATGTCGCGCGCCCAGCTTCCGCTCTTCACGAGCGAGAGCACGAGAAGGATGCACATGGCGAGGTACTGAAGCGCGTAGGTGAGGCCGTTCGCGATGGCGTCTATCGGCGTGCCGGTACCGGGGTTCACGGCGACGATGCCGCCGAGGATCGCGGGGAAGCTGATGAGGAGCACGAGGATGATGAGGCCCGCTATGCAGACCGCCCCGAAGCTCTTGAGGTAGCCGATGCCGATCTGGCGCGTCTGGTCGAAGCCGAGGAACGCGAGCGGTATCGGAGAGAAGGCTGCCATGATGTAGAGCTGGATGGCGCGCGCCCAGCAGACGACGAGCGCAACGATGTAGGCGATCAGTACCACCAGCCAGCTGATGACCGCCACGACCAGCAGCGCGAGGAGCGCCGAGAGGTCGTCGTCTGTTGTCACGACGGACACCGTCGCCATGTCGAGAGCGCCTCCCGTGCCGAAGAGCGCCTCGACGCGGTCGATGGCGAGCCCTACCACCTCGTAGATCGCGGCCATGAGGTCGAAGCTGTGCTGGATGAGGAAGAGGAACACGGCGAAGAACACGAGCAGGAACACGACCTCTTTCACGCCCGGCATCGCCTGGTTGCCGTCCATGCGCTGCGATATCTCGATGAGTTTCAAGGTGAAGACGAGCCCGAGCACGCCGCAGCCGATGGGCACGATGGCGACTTGCCAGACTCCGCGCGCGATGTCGTACATGGACACGTCGCCTGCGGTCGTGAGCATGGTCGCGAAGGGCGCGGAGAGCACGCCCTCGGCACCGAGGGACCTCATTACGTCGGTCTGCGCGCCGAAGATCCAGTTGCACCAGTCGCGGAGCACGCCGCAGAGCCACGAGTTGATGTCGTCTGCGATGGACGCCCAGGCGGGCTGGGCGGGAACGAGCAGTGCAGCGAGAACGGCGAGCGTGATCGCGAACGCGTACATGAATGCCCTGTTGTGGGCCAGCATCTTGATCCTCTGCATGCCCATCAGAGCGCCTCGATGGAGCCGTCGGCGTTCCTCGTCACCGACACGATGGTGGATGCCCCGTCGTCGAGCGTGAAGCTTGTGGTGGCGGTGCTGTTGGCGAAGTCGATCCACACCTCGGCGTCCCATATCGCGCGGGCGGCATCGGGTGACACCGCTGCGGCGCGTGATGCGACGGCGGCCTCGATCTTCGCGGCGTCGACGCCGAGCGTCTCTTCGAGCTTGCTGGTCACGCCTGTGAAGGATAGCGACTTGGGTTCGGTCTGGACGGAGGCATAGGTCGTTGCCAAGGCATCGCTTTCGATGAGGGTGCGACCCGCCTCCTCGTATACCGTGACGAGCACGGGGCTCGCCGCCTCTGTCATGGACTTGGAGGCGAGGACGGTTGCCGTGATGTCCCCGTTGGACTCCTCTTCCGAGTCGACGGTGAAGTACGTGACGGTGTTGCTTCCCTCCTTGCCCTCGACGAATGCTCCGTCGACGATGGCGAGCGTGAGCGTCGGGTCGTCCGCTCCCACCCATGAGGTGCCGACGAGGCCTGCGAGGCCGGAGACCTCGTCGATGTGGGCGGTTTCGGCCTCAGCTTCTTCTTTGACGTCGACCTCCTCCTGTAGCACCGCCTCGGCGCTCTCTGCCTCTTGGATGCCCTCGGTCGCGAGGGTGCAACGCGCGACGCCCGACCCCACGAGCAGGAGCAGCGCTATTGCCGCTGCGGCTGCCATGATTTTGTTCTTCCTTGTCATGTCTGGATCCTTTCCTTACCTGATCTTGATGGCGCTCGTGAAGTACGACGCGCCGCTTGCGATGGTGCAGACCGCCCCTGTGTGCGGCTCGTGTATGTACTGGTCTCCTCCGATGTATATGGCCACGTGGCCCGGCCTCCAGAGGATGTCGCCCGGGCTCGCTTGCGAGACGGGGACCTTCTTTCCGAAGGCGGCCTGGGCCTCCGACTGCCTCGGTATCTGGATGCCTGCCTTCGCGTAGCAGTACTGCGTGAGGCCCGAGCAGTCGAGGCCTACCCCGGGCGTCGAGCCGCCCCACACGTAGGGAACACCCAGCTGGCTGTATGCGGCTTGCACGATGGCGTCGCCCGAGAGCGCCCCGCGCTCAAGGTCCTCGACGCTCATCGAGTCGAACCTTCGCAGGTTGTAGGTGTCCATGATGGATTTCAGGCTCTCCACGTAGCTTGAGCTCGTGGCCCAGCCCGCGTCCTTCAGGCCCTCGGCCATCTTGTCGGACGACTTCTCCGATATCGCCTCGCGGATGAGCGCGTTGTTGCGGTAGTGGGACGCCTGCAGGAACACGCGGCTGCGGAAGCGTATGCACTCGACGTCGCCCTTGAACACCGTGAAGTACGCGGTGATGGTGGTGATCTCGCCGGGCGTGTACTCCTCCTTGGTGGACCATCCGGCCTTTCCCGCGACCTCGGGGGCGGAGGCGAAGCTCGCCGTCCATTTCATGCCGAAGAGGTTGTGGTCGCGCGTCGCGAGTTGGCTCATGGACTCTCCCTGGCCGGACTCGGCGATGATCTGGGCGATGGTGCAGCCTGCGGGATGCCCGTACTCCTCCTGGCAGCGGATGGCCTCCTCGACCATCTCGTAGGTGATGTAGGGCGGAAGGCCCTCCATGGAGCGCTTCTTGTCCTCGGCATCCCAGAACCCGAAGAGCGCCGATACCATCTGGCCCACGAGGAGGGCTATGAGCACGAAGGCGATGACCCCGCAGAGGACCCCGCCCGCTGCGGCGAGACCGCTTCCCCCGAGCGTGCCCGCGACCGCCGTGCTCCCAGACGTCGATGCGGAAGCCTTGGCGGCCGTTCCCGCAGCTTGCGCTGCGGCGTGCTGCGTCGCCTGCGCCTGTGCGCCGCTCGCCCCTGACGCCCTGGCAGCCCCTGACTTCTTGGCACCCAGGGCGCTTGCGCGCTTGGCGGATCCTTCGACTTTGCCAGCAGCGCTTGCAGCATCGCTCTTGCGTGCGTTTCGTGCATAGCTCGCTGCGCGCTTGGTCGTCCTCCCGGCATCGTATGCGCCTTGGGTACCCTCGAACTCGTCGGTGTCGTCGAGCTCGGACACTGCTTCCCGCATTGCGATCTGGCGGGCGCGCAGCGCTTTGTCCTTCGCATCGGTCGGCTCGGCGTATTCGTTGGACGATTCGAGGTCTTTGGGTTCAGCGCCCGAACTCGATGCAGGCACAGCCTGCTTTGCGCGCGCTGTCCTGTTGGCTTTGTCGCGCTTTCTCGGCGTGCGCACGCCGAGCGCGTCTTCCCGCTTTGTGAGCACGGAGAGCTTCTGGGACTCGTCGTCCTTGACGATCCCTGCGCTCACGGCATCGACCTTGCGTGCGGTGACGATGTCTGAGATGGCGCTGCTGTCCTGTACGAGCTCCTTTGCATCCATATGATCAAGCGCCCTTCCTGGCGTTGTCGTTGAAGGCCTTGGCGCGCTTTAGCTGCGCGATTTCCTCCGGCTTGGTGTTGAAGAGGTCGTAGAGCAGGCCCTTGGGGAAGTCGTCCCGGATGGGCACGCGCGCTCCTCCCGCCACGAGAAGGCCTTCTCCTGCCTTGATCGACTCGTCGATGTACTCCTTCTCGGCAGCGGAGAGCGAGAGCATCTCCGCCCACGATGCGAGGTCCTGGGCCGCCTGCTTGTGCAGCAGGCAGAAGTCCGAGTTGAGGACCATCGTCCGCGCGCGCTCATGGGTGAGCATGTGGGAGGTGTTCTGGGAGATGCCCGTGCAGATGAGGTTGAACTTGCGCCCCTCCGCCCAGAACTTCGCGAAGTAGTCGATGATGGTGGGATGGCCGAAGAGCGATTGCACCTCGTCGATGTAGAGCCAGGTGGTCACCCCCCGCTCGAAGTTCGCGTACATGCGGTTCCTCACGGTCTCTAGAGCTGTGAGCATTCCGAAGACGCGCATGTTGGTGGAGAGGTCGTGCAGGTCTATGTTGGTGATGCGGTTCGCGAATCCGATGTTGGACTGCCGGTTGAAGAAGGAGAGCGCCCCTGTGACGTAGCGCTCGTAGCGGAGGGCTATGTCGCGCGCCTCGGCCTCGGGCTGCTCCAGCAGTATCCCGTGGAAGTCGGTGAGCGTCGGAGTCGCGCCGTCTTCGGCATGCCTTGCGTACGCCGCCTCGACGCAGCGCGTGATGATGGACTTGTCCGCCTCGGGAAGCCCCTCTGACGACTCCGCCATCATGGCAGAGGACAAGGCCAAGAAGGCATCGATTTTGAACGCGAGCTGCGCGGCGTCGGCGCGGCCCTCGACGTCGGTGAGGTCGAAGGGGTTCAATGCCGTGTCGGCATCGGGCGCTAGCCGCACGTTCACGCCTCCCAGGGCCTCGATGAGGTTCCCGTACTCTCCGGCCGGGTCGAAGATGATGATCTCGTCGTCGGGGTATGCGAGCACGGTGTTGGTGATCTCGCGTTTCACGGAGAACGACTTGCCGGAGCCCGGCTTGCCGCAGACGAACCCCATGGGGCTCGCGAGCTTCTTGCGGTTGCAGATGACGAGGTTGTCGGACTGCTTGGACTGCCCGTAGTAGCCGCCTCCCTCCTGGTTGAGCTCCAACGAGGCGAAGGGCATCTGCATGGCGATCTGGCCCGTGGTGAGGTAGCGGGTGACGTCTATGTGGTTCAGCCCCAAGGGCAGCACGGAGTTCAGCGCCTGGCGCTGTCGGTAGTAGAGGGGCTCGATGCCGAGGGAGTTGCCCTGCCCGACCGAGATGACCTGCTCGACCTGGCGCTCAAGCTCCTCCACCGTGTCGGCGTAGGCGTAGACGAGCCCTGTGTATACGAAGAGGCGCTCGTTCTTGTTGCGCAGGAAGTCCAGGAGCTCTTCCGCCTCCTCCTTGGAGTACCGAAGCTCGGGCGGCAGGATCGTGTAGTCGTAGCCCTTCTTCATCGCGCTCATCTGCTCGTCGATGATCTCCTTGTCCATCCAGTCCAGCTGGCGCTTGACGAGCGCGAGCGCGTCCGACTGGGCGATGGGCTGGATATGGAGGTTCACCGAGAGCGGCATCGGCAGGTCGATGATGTTGGCGAGGTAGTGGTCCTCAAGCATCGAGCCGAACGTGCGGATCGAGAGCACGCAGCCGTACGCCTTGTCGACCTTGAAGATGTCCGAGCGGCCGTCCGGCTTGAAGTCTATGAGCGCCGGTGCGATGAGGTCCTTGGTGCGCACGTTCGATCTCGGGCTGATCTTGTCCCATGAGAAGGTGAAGGGCGATCGCGGGCGCAGCTGCGACTGGATCGCGCGCAGCCGCTCGGTGCCGTCGAGCGCGTGCGCCTCGCAGCGGATGCGGGAGAGCGTGTCGGTGACGTCTCCCTTGATCCGGGCGAGCTTCGGCACGGCCTCGTCCACGTCGGCAGCTCCCACCATGTAGGTGAGGTAGCGGTGGCGAGTGAGGTTCGAGACGCCCTCGCGCATCTTGTCGTTCAAGATCTGGTTGTACTCCCGGGCGTATCTCGCCGTGTCCTGGTCGGACTCCGGAAAGAAGCGCTTGTTGCCGATCTCCTCGTCGGGGATCGGGACGTTCGCTATGGTCAGCTGCACGGATGAGTCCGCGCCGAAGTAGTTGTAGAGCGAGGAGAGCACGGTGAAGATGTTCTGCTGGCTCTCCTTGCGCGCCGATTGGTAGGAGATGTCGGCGAACTCGACGGTTTGGGAGAAGAGCCCCTCCTCGACCTGGGCGATGCCGTCGCGATAGATGGCGTCGTAGCCGATGAAGGAGGATATGTCCCGCGCGGCGGCGCGCGCCCTCTTCTGGCCCGCGACCTTCTCCTCGTGCGCCTTCTTGCTGCGGTCGGCGTTCGATGAGCCACCCATCATCTGGCGCAGCATCCCCAGGCCCGCATGCGACCTCGCCTTGCTCCGGGCCGCCTTCCGCTTGCCCTTGAGCGCCTTCTTCTCTTCCTTTCGCTTCCTTGGATCAGATGCCTTCTTATCTGGATGGCTCATTGCCTTCAGCTCCTTTGCGTCGGGCTGCCCGTCTCGCGCGCCTTGTGGGCCTGCCCGCCTCGGCCTTCTGGAGGTCGGGGGCGGCGGGGCACGAGTAGAGCAGCTTCTGGTCTTTCAGGTGGTGGTTAGCGAGCAGCGGCGCGAACTTCTCCGCGCGCATGCCGAAGGGCCGCCAGAAGCCGGCGAGCCAGAACGGGATGGATGCGCACATGACGGGAAGTGCGGCGTCCGCGACCTCGATGCCTATCCAGAAGTGGCATAGGGCTGCAACGAGGGTCGCCGAGCCGAAGCCTCCTGCCACGCACACGAGCGTGCGGAACGAGAGCTTGCCGACGATCTTCTCCTCGTACTCGCCGATGTCCTTCTGTACGGGGATCTGCAGTGACATGGAGACCACTGCCCTAGGATGGGAGCCAGGATGTGTCGAGCATCCCGAAGTAGACCGCTGCGGCGATGATGATCGCGCCGCCCGCGATGGTGGAGATTGCGGAGGCGATCTGGCTGCCTCCCTGCTGTTCACGGATCGCCAGTCCCAGGCTTACCGCGCCCCATACGACGAGGAAACCGCCGAGGAAGGTCACGCAGCCGGAGACCAGGCTGATGATGTTTGCGAGCATGTTCTTTGTCCTTTGCGTCTTGATTGCCCGCATGCGCCCCTGAAGTGGAATGGGGCCCTTGCGGGCGAGGGTATAATTGGTAGTTGCGAAGGGCGCGATGCGCTCCTTTGCGTCTTGATTGGCTGCGGCGACCGGTGGTGCGTGGAATCATTGCCGGTACTTGGAGGCTTAGCCTGCCGCAGCTTACTCACTCGCCCATGAGCATCCCCTCCCTCCGCGCGCGATACCGCTTGAAGTCGAATGCGCCGCGCTTGCTCGCGGCCTCAAGCGACTCTCGCCTCGGGTGCGCATCCAGCGGGTATTTCTTGTCCAGGTAGGCCTGCGCGCCGTTGATGAGGACGAGCGCCTGGTCGCGGGGCATGCGGGACACCTCGCTCGCTTGCATGAGGTCGCGCTCGATGAGCCCGTAGTTGTGCGTGTAGGTGGGGTTCGCGCCGCGCGAGTCGTTCACGGAGACGTTGGCCACTGTCTGCTTGCCGATCATGTCCGCGATCTTCTGGTTTGTGTCCGCCGACTTGCCCCCGAGGTAGAGCAGCGTGTCGCATGCGTTCATGATGGTCGCCGCGTTGTTCTCCCCGTAGTTCTCGTCGAGCTGGGAGAGCGACTGGCAGATCATGGACACCGCGATGTTGCGGCTTCGAGTCACCGTGATCATCCGCTCGAAGTCCGGGATGGTGCCTATGTTTGCGAACTCGTCGAACACGAAGTGCACGCATCTGGGGAGAGCGCCCGAAAAGCGCGAGAGCGCCGCCTCGCAGAGGGTGTCGAGCGCCTGCTGCATGAGCAGCGCGAAGACGAAGTCGAAGGTGGAGTCCGTGTCCGACATCGAGCAGAAGACCGCCACCTTGGCGCGCGCGTCCCCCAGGTGGTCGAGCGCCATCTCGTCGTAGGCGAGCAGCTCCTTCATCTCGGCGATGTCGAAGGGCTTCATGCGCACGTTGCACGAGACCATGATCGACTTCAGGGTCTTCCCGGCGGCCACCTTGAACTGCTTGTAGCTCGCGAGCGCGAAGTCGTCCTCCGGACGGACGGGCTTCGCGACCTTCACCCAGGCATAGCCGCTCGATGCCGGCTGGAACTCTCGCGATGAGATGTCGTAGCCGCTCGACTCTGCCACCCTCATGAGCCTCTCGCCGGTCTCAATCTCGTGGAAGAGCATGTCGAGCGGGCTCATGTAGTCTTCGTCGTCCTCGCGCGCGTCGGCGAGCGCCAAGAGCGAGAGCAGCCCTGGGACGCTATGGTCCTCCTCGGGGCAGTGGAGCAGAAGGTACGAGATGAGCGCGGTGTAGAGGAGCTTCTCGGCGTTCTCCCAGAAGGGGTCGCCTGAGTGCTGGTCGTCTCCTGTGGTGTTGCGGATGAGGCATTCCACGAAACGGAGCGTGTCAGCCTCGCCCTTGATGTACTCGATGGGGTTGAAGTGGAGGGAGCGGGTGAAGTCGATGGTGTCGAAGGTGCGGATCTCGTATCCGGCGTCTTCGAGCACCCACCCCATGTCGTGGATGAGCGTGCCCTTGGGATCGGTGATGAAGTAGTTGGCGTTGAGCTGCATGAGGTTGGGCTTCACGAAGTAGCGCGTCTTGCCGGTGCCGGGGCCGCCTATGACGAGAACGTTGTTGTTCGTCTCGGTCCTCTGGTCGTGGGTCTTGTCGATGAGGCGTATTCTGGCGTGCTCGGTGAGCAGGATGTTGTTGTCGGCGTCCTTCCTGTCCGAGAACGCCTCCATTTCCTTTTGCGTCGCCCAGCGCGCCGACCCGTGCTCCTCGCCCTTGCGGTAGCGGCCGCGACGCTCCCACCAGCGCACCCATACGAGCCAGACCGCGCAGGCGCATGCCGCGCCGATGGCGAGTGGCAGGGGCTCTAGGGACAGCAGGGTGCCGCTTTGCGCCATGGACAGGGCGGCGCTTGCGACGTCGCCCTCCGAGTTGCCCATGGCGCAGAGGACGGCCGCGGCGGCGTCTCCTGCGAGGAACGCGATGGCGGAGAGCGCTGCGATGAGCGAGAGCTCCGCCCTCATCGGCTCTTCACCTCGACCCGCTCGACCTCGCGCGCGGCGTCCTTCGCCTCATGGGCGGCCTTTGATGCCTCGCGGGCTGCCTTGGCCTTGTCCTCAAGGGGCTCTTGGTCGCGGGCCTCCGTGAGCTCGATCTCGCGCGCCTCGCAGGCGCGCTCAAGCTCTGCATCCACATCTTGCTCAAGCCCGGCGAACACCTCGTCGACCTCCGGCGCGTCCGCGATGCGGAACACCAGGTGGTCGTGGCCGTCGACCTTCGCGAAGTCGTGCTCAATGGCCGCATCGTCGAGCCTCTCGCCAATGATCGCCTTCAGGCTCTCGTAGTCGGGGAGCTCCTCGAACTCGGACATGTCGAGGCGCGCGAACTCGCGCACCTTCTCGTCTTGCTGCGGGGCGGCGTCTTCCAAGTTCCCGCGAAGGTTCTGGATCGCGCCTTTGAGCCTCTCGGCCGAGGCGCGGAGCGCCTCCTCGCTCATGTCCTGGCCCATCCTGAGGAACCAGTCGAAGAGCTTCTCTCCCGACTCGTCTCCGAAATCGCTTGCCATTTCCTGCCTCCTTCGTCTATCTCTCGTTCGAGCGCGCATCGCTTGCGCGCTCGGCTTTGCCTTGGTGCTCTGCGGCGAGCCTCGCTTCCTGGCTGCGCTGCTCCAGGGTCGGGATCGCGGGCTCTTTTGTTTGCGCCTCGTACGCCTTGAGCTGGGCGTTGATGGCCTGCAGGAGCGTCATGCCCTCTTGCTCCTCCTCAGGGATGTCGATCAGGTCTATGCCCTTGAAGGTGAGCATCTTGCCCAGGTAGTTGCCCTCCACCGACATGAGGAAGTTCTCGCCCCTGGCTATGACTGAGCCGTCGTCGAGGTAGGGAAAGGCGTTTCCGCCCCAGGTAAGCCCTGCGTTTATCGGCAGGTAGTCGAGGTGCTTGCACTCGTCGACGGTGGCGATCCGCATCCCGGCGACATAGCGCACGAGCTCCGAGTGCTCCTTGGCTATCGCCTGAAGGCTGAGCGACTCGAAGGGCACCCAATCGGGGCCGTCTTGCTTGAGCGTCCACCACTCGTCGCCGCCGTCGACCTGTTGTATGAAGGCGAGGTCGCCGTAGATGACGCCTTGTCGGATCGCCCAGTTGCCTGCCTTGAGGAAGTCCGAGAGGTCGTCCATCGAGAAGCACCTGTCGAACTCGTAGGGGTACTCCTCAAGGTATGGGTCGTCCTGCCAAGCGAAGCCGCCTCGTTTGAGCCAGCCGTTCTTCTGGCATGCCTCCTCAAGGCTCTTCTGCTCTTCCGGGGTTGCCGGTGCCATGTTGTACATTTCCTCATCCTCTGCTTCTGTGTTTCCAGCCGTTCGATCTAAAGGGCGCGGCGGGGTCGCGTGGTTGTCTCGGCCCGTTTCCCTTATTCGTTGCGCTTCGGCTGGCGTCTGCTGCCCCGCCGCTTGGGTGCTTTATAGCCGACGCGCTCGTCGCGTGCGCTCCGCGCTGTGCCGCCTTGCGTCCCTAAGCGTCCCTAAGCACGTCCTCCATCAGATTCACATTCGTGCGCCTCGGCAGTCGCACGAGCCGGCATGTCTCCTTGAGCCTCTCCGTGATCGCGATGGCGCTCTCCTTCTCGCCGTTGCGGGACATCCGCCGCATGAGCTCGTCGGGCAGGTACTGCGATGTGACTATCGTCGGCCGCATCGCCTCGTAGCGCTCGTTGACGATCTGGAAGAGCGTCGTCATCACCCAGGAGTTGGCGTTCTCCTTGCCGATGTCGTCGATTATGAGGACGTCGCACGACGCGAACCTGGCTATGCCGTGCTTGGCGTCGCCGTCGAAGCTGGCCTTCACGGCGTCGAGCATCGACAGGGACGTGGTCATGATCGTCCTGTACCCGGACGCGCAGAAAGCCATCGCTATCGCCGATGCCGCGTAGGTCTTGCCGGCCCTTGAGGGGCCGCAGATGTAGAGGCCAACCCCCGGGCTGTCCGAGAAGCCGTCGAGGTAGGCCGACAGGCCGGCGTGGCAGACCGTCGCGTCGAGGAACCTCCTCTTCACGCCGCATCGGACGAATGCCTCGCGCAGCCTGGACTTCTCCTCCAGCTCCTCGCGCCGCCTCTGCTCCTCGCGCTCCCTGGCGGCGCCCTCGCAGCCGCACGGCTCGGCCCCTATCCAGTGGAACGCGCCCCGGAACCCCGTCATGCCGATCGGCTCCAGGGGGCTTCCGCACCACTCGCAGCTGACGGGATCGGGCTCCGGCACGTCCATCTTCCGCGCCTTCGCCTCGCTGTAAGTCAGCAGCTCCGAGCCCCTCCACTTGATCTCGTCGCCCATCTTCGTCGCCTTTCTTTTAGAATCCTTTGTTTTCTTCTTTACTTATCAGGTGCCAGGTCTTCACCCCCGCAGGTGCCGGGGTGTCACCTCCCGGCCCTGGGTCGGCGCCCTTGATGTCAGGGGGTGACGTTTTGTCGCCCGTATGGCGCAGTGCGGCGCCGCCGAGCCGGTAGCAGCGGGTGGAGCAGCCGTCCGGCGCCCATGCCGGGCCCTCCTCGACGATCAGGCCGCCGTCCGCGAGCTCGCCCACGGCGCGTATGACGGAGCGCTCGGAGATGCCGAGGTACGCTGCGGTGCTCCTACGGCTCTCGTAGAAGCTGCCGCCGCCTGCGCAGAAGCCGTAGACGCGGGCGAAGACGAGCAGCTGCACGCCCTTGAGCCCGAGCTCCCTCCACATGAACGGCCGGACGATGAGGAACGCGTCGCCGTCGTCCCTCTCGCCGCTGCCGCTCACTTCCTGCGCCTCTCCGAGACGAGGCCGAAGTTGCGCCGCGTCCAGTCGAGCATCTCGTCGCGGAAGACGATCGACCCCCTCTTCATCCCGGCGAGCCTGCGCAGCGGGAAGGGGTCGTCTCCGCCCCTCGCGAGCTCCCAGATCCTGTTCACCTTCATCCCGAGCAGCGCGGCCGCCTCGTGGGGCGAGTAGATGTCCTGGATCGGCACCTGATGCTTCGTCTCTGTCTCTCTGGTCTCTGTCATATCTTCGAAAGTCCTGTCTGCTTGCGAGCAGGCCCGGCCGGATGGCGCCCTAGAGCCCCTTCCTCGATCGCTTCTCTATGAGCTGCTTGTATCCCTTCGGGGTGATGCGCACGAGGCGGTTGAGGTGCACTGCCTCGATCTTGCCCTCGCGGACCATCTTGTAGACCGTGGCGGTGCACACCTTCAGCTTCGAGGCGACGTACTTGACATCGAGCAGCTCCTCGATGCCCTCCTCCGGCACGTCGCCGTCCGGGCGCTTCGCTTCCATGTCCGGGAACGCCGCGTGACCGCGCTGGCTTCCGTTGTCCATTTCGCTTCCTCCTGCTCGATTCCTCTTGATTTCGGTTGAGCGCTTGTGAGCGCTGTTGGTTCGCAGATGGTTGCAGGGTCTTCCGGCGTCGGCAAATGGGAAGTCGCGGTTAGGCGTCCCTAAGCGTCCCTAAGCACGTCTTCCGCAAAATGCGCACAATCGGGGCTTGCGCCGTCGCTTGCGACCCTGCTCTGGTGAATAAAAAAGCCCCGACGTATAGTCGAGGCTATTTGCAGGCTTTGCGGAATCGCGTCAAGGCTTCGTCATCACCGTTCGCGGTTCCTTCGACCGAGTGCTCGCGAGGAGGTGGTGAGAGGGCAGTTCGATCTCCATCGTCACGCCCTCCTTCCTGCGCATCTACTCGTGGTCGGTCATCCTGCCCGCTGCACTCTCGATCGAATGCAGCGATGCGTACATCCTACGCCTGGAGCAAGGATAAAGATGTGCATCCATGGGACACCCCTCTTGAATGTGAAGGACTAGTATGCGATGTTGGCGATCTGTTACCGATTCCGCCCGGATATGACGGGTCGGGCGTGCACGGCTCCCAGGCGGCCGCCCGGGGCGCATCCCCCAGGGATGGCGGGAAGTGGGCGCCGTCGCGCTTTTCGGAAAAAACGCCAGGTCGGAGCTGCGGGGCCAATTTGACCCCGCAGCCGGGCCCCGGCCCCGCACCGGGAAAACACAATTTGTTCGATTGACTAGGTCGTCGGGAAAGCGCATCATAGGTAATTCAAATAACGAACATATGTTCCTATACAATGAGGAGGTGCTCCGTGCGCGAGCGCGTGATCATGCATATCGACATGAACGCTTTCTACGCATCCGTCGCGCAGCACCTCGACCCGCGCCTTCGCGGCAGGGCGGTGGCCGTCGCCGGCGACCCGGAGCGCCGGAACGGGATCATCCTCGCCAAGTCGCGAGAGGCCAAGGCTTGCGGCGTGAAGACGGCGGAGGCGATATGGCAGGCCAGGCAGAAGTGCCCGGGGCTCGTCGTCGTGCCGCCGGACTACGCCGCCTACAAGCGCTACTCGCGCCTCGCCCGCATGATCTACTACGAGTACACCGACCTCGTGGAGCCTTTCGGGCTCGACGAGTCCTGGATCGACCTGACGGGCTCCCTGCAGCTCTTCGGGGGCGACGCGATGCTCGTGGCGAATGAGATATCTGGTCGCGTGAAGGACGAGCTCGGGCTCACGGTCTCCGTCGGCGTGTCGTGGAACAAGGTGTTCGCCAAGCTCGGAAGCGACACCGACCCGGGTGACGGGATCGTCTCGATCACGCGCGAGAACTACCGCGATGTCGCCTGGCCCATGGCGGCATCCGAGATGATCTACGTCGGCCCCGCCACCGCCCGCAAGCTCCGCGCGGCGGGCTACGAGACCATAGGGGACCTGGCGCATGCGGGCGACTACTTCCTCGGCAGGCGCTTCGGCAAGATCGGATTCATGCTGCGCGACTTCGCCAACGGCATCGACGGGAGCCCGGTTCGGCAGATGGATCCCGCGAAGGCCGACGTCGACTATGTGGTGAAGGGCATCGGCAACGGGCTCACCGCCCCGCGCGACCTCGTGTGCGAGTCGGACGTGAAGGCGCTCGTGTGGCTCCTCTCCGAATCGGTCTCCCAGAGGATGCGCGAGTCGCGCCTCAGGTGCCGCACGGTATCCGTGGGCGTGAGGCGCGCGGGGGATCTGTCCGGGTACTCCAGGCAGACGACGCTGCGGATCCCGACGTGCCTGACATCGGACGTCGCGAAGCTCGCGATGGGGCTCATCGAGGCGAACCAGCCGCTCGACGAGGAGCACGCCATCCGCGCCATCCACGTCCGCGCCACCAACCTCTCCTCGATGGACGACCCGCTGCAGTGCGACATCTTCGGCGACGCCGAGGAGGCGCTCAGGGCCGAGAGGCTCGACCTGGCCATCGACGAGCTCAGGACCCGCTTCGGCAACCGCTGCGTGCACCGCGCGGTGGAGCTCACCGACGAGGTGATGGGAGGCCTCGACATCAAGCGGGACAACACCGTGCATCCGATCGGGTTTCTGAGGTAGGAAGGAGGTGACGGGCATGAAGGGAGCCGACGGCTGGCGCAAGCGCTACGTGTCCGTCACCGCCCGCATGGACGAGGACGGTCGCGTTCGGCCGCTCTCTATCCAGTGGTACGACGGCAAGACCTACGCCATCGACGACGTGCGCAGCGTCCGCCGGTCCTCGTCGCGCAAGGTCGGGGGCGACGGCATCTGCTACACGATACGCATCGGCGAGCGCATCACCCAGCTCTACTACGAGGACCCGCGCTGGTTCGTGGAGGAGATCGTGCCAGACGAGCTCGTCTCCTAGCGGCTCATATCGACGCGGCGCGGGGCCCCGCCCATCCATTTCTAATATGCGGCTCCAATCCGCTTGCCGGTGCAGCCCGTTTCCAAGCGCCTCCTTGCTTGGCGGCATGGCCCCTCGCACGCCTCTATCCAGACAACGCTCGCACTGAACCCGCGTCACGCCTCAAGGCGCTCATCTCCTCGCGAAACCCGCACAAGCGACGATGCGCCCATCCATGACGTGGTGCAGGTTTCGCGAAGACATGCGCTCTGATCCTTGCGGCGCGCGCAGAACCAGCGCAGGCCATCTGGTCACGAGGCGGTGAGCGAGGGGCTCGCCGCATTAGACCAAGGAGGCAAGACCATGGGAAACAGGGCGGTCATCACGACACCGGACAAGGAGCTGGCGCTATACCTTCATTGGAACGGCGGGCGCGACACGGTAGAGCCGCTGCTTCGGTACTGCGAGCTGCAGGGGTACCGTCCCCCGAGCTCCGACAACTACGGCTGGGCGCGGATCGCGCAGGTGATGTGCAACTTCTTCGGCGGCTCGACGAGCGTGGGCATCGACCGCTTCAAGAACCTCGGCGACCAGGGAGACAACGGCGTCTACATCATCGACGGCTGGAAGATCGTCGGCCGCAGGGAGGTCTCCTACGACGAGGGCTGGAACGTGAACGGATGGCACGACATCCCGGAGTCCCGCGAGCAGCGCGAATACGACTTCGACGAGATGCTGCGAAGCTTCGACGAGGCCATGCCCGAGGCCCTGCGCCTGGGCGATCTCCTCGATGCCGTCGAGGTTCCCACATCCGAAGTCGAGATCGGCGACGTCGTCTTCATGCGCGAATACGAGTCCGGCTGGAAGACGTACCCTGTCGTCGGCATCGGCGAGGGCAATCGCAACAGGCCGGAGCTTGCAGGCGTGCCCTACGTCGAGCGTTACGACCACGACGGCGACTACTCTTGGAACGCGAACAACTACATCCGCGAGGACACGGCCTTCGTCGTCGCCCGAGAGTAGGCCGTCGGGGATCGGCGCCGCCGGGCCATGCTGGGGCGGCGGCGCGCATCCCGGTTGCGATTCGGCTACCGTTCCCGCAGGCACGCGGGCTGGCTGCTACGATGTTGCAATGTGCGGAAGATGCGTCATATTCACATTCGACGAGGTTCTCGAAATCGTGCGGCAGATCGAGGTCGGCGTGCCGCTCAACTTGGAGCCAGACTGGCCTGCGCGAAAGCCGCAGGCGTACCCGAAGTCGCTCGCGCCCCTCATCGTGCCATCGTTCGACACGGCGCAGCCCGCCCCGAACCTGGGCCCGGGGAGCCTTGCCGCCCGCGATCTGTCCTGGGGCTTCGAGGAGTCGTGGAGGCCCGGGGTAGTCTTCAACACGCGCATCGAAAGCGCCATGAAGCCCACCTGGCGCGACTCAATGGAGCACCGTCGCTGCGTCATACCGGTGCCCGCGTTCTTCGAATCCAGCCAGAGCGAGACATTCCCTTCGCCCAAGACCGGCAAGCCAATCAAGCGCCAGTACGAGTTCCGCGTGCCCGGGCAGGTCATCATCCTCATCGGCTGCACGTGGAGGGGCGATGCCTTTTCAATGGTCACCACCGAGGCGAACGCCGACATGGCACCCATCCACCACCGCATGCCGCTCATCCTGAGGCAGGAGGAGCTGCCGCTCTGGCTCGGCCCGGACTACATGGAGCTGGCGGACCGATCGTCGATCCGCCTCGAAGCCCGGCCGACGTAGCTCATCGGGGAGTTTCCAGAGAGAAACACCTGTTCAGGCGCACGGGGTCAATTTGACCCCGTTAATCTGGGAGCCCGAAAGAGCGCATGCTTCGGCGGTCCTTGCGCTTGCCGGAAGCGTCCTCGCAGGCTTTAGATCATGTGGGAGAATATAAGGGATGCAAGAGGAGATTCCGTCTCGATATCCGGTCGGGACCGTTTAGGAGCGCAGTTGCCCGAC
>CAJURZ010000021.1 GCA_910588905.1 uncultured Eggerthellaceae bacterium | reverse complement strand
GGTGCTGGATGAACAACCCGCCCACGGTGAACCAGCTCATGGGCATGCAGTGGCTGCCGCGCCTTTTGTATCCCGATGCCTTCGACGACAGCATCCAGGACGTGACCCGCGCCTACTACCGCACCATGTACGACTACGACCTGACCGATGCCGACCTAGCCGAGCTGCTGGAAGGCGCTTTGCCGAAGACGGCATGAGGTTAATGGAGGGAAAGGACATCGAACCATGAGAGACCATTCGCACCATATCGAGCTATCGCGGGAAGAGGCGGTGGAGGAGATGCTCGCAGCACTGCCCGAGTGGTTCGCCGTGCCGCGCGTCGAGCAGGTCGCACTGGGTCTGGCGGTGGGCCGCGTCTTGGCCGAGGATGTCACTGCAAAGGCCGATGTTCCCAGCGTGCTCACCTGCTGCCTTGACTCCATAGCGGTGCGTTGGAGCAGCTTCGCCGATCTTCCGGCGGAAGCTGTGCCCGACACCTCTGGTTGGGTGCGCGGGATCGACTGGGAGTTCGCGAACACGGGCGTGGCCATGCCTAAGGGGTTCGACACCGCTGTTGTGGTCGAGCACGCTACCGTGTCTCCCGACGAGCAGTCGGTCGTCATCCATGCGGCGCCCTCCCGCCAGTTCGCCGGCACCCGGGCACCAGGCTCGCAGATGCGGGCCGGAGACGTCGTCGTCGGGGAAGGGTGCGTCATCACGCCCGATGTCGCAGCGCGCATCGCGGGGGCTGGCCGGTCTGCGGCCTTGGTGGTCGCGCGGCCGCGGGTGGCTTTCATCCCGACGGGAGACGAGCTGGTGCCGCCGAACCTGCCGTTCTCCAGCAGCCACCCTGAGCGCTTCGCGGCGGCTGGCCGGGTATACGAGTCGAACAGCGCAGTGGTACGGGGCAAGGTGGAGGCATGGGGCGGCGAATTCGTGCCCTTCGACATCGTGCCCGACGACCGCGAGGCCATTCGTGCGGCGCTGGCGCGGGCTTGTGCCGTAGCGGACATCGTGGTGCTCAATGCGGGCTCGTCGAAGGGGTCTGACGATTGGTCGGTGGAGGTGCTGGAGGATATGGGCCGCGTGCTGTGCCACCAGACGAACCATGGTCCCGGCCACCATAGCTCTTACGCGCTCGTCGACGGCGTGCCCATCGTGGGCATATCGGGGCCGGCGGGCGGGGCATCGTTCACGCTGAACTTCTACCTGCTGCCCCTGATGAAGCGCTTTTTGGGGCTGGACCCAGCACCCGTCCGCATCCCAGCGCGATTGGCTTCAGCGTTTTCGGGAAGCCCCATGGATAAGCTGCTACGGGCCGATCCCGCCGCCTTTCCCGGCGAGCAGCGGCCGCCCGAGGCCACCGATCCGGGCGCGCGGTTCTATTCCGTGCGGTTCATGGTGCTGGCCGCCGAGCCCGATGGCACCCTCTCGGCGACGCCCGTGCCGGGGAAGGCCGGGTCGCCGCAGACGCAGCACGCGAACGCCTGCTTCATGATGCCCGCAGGGGCAGACGATACGCCGCCCAAGCCCGGCGACGTGATACTCGTGGAGCTGCGCGATCCGCGGCTGTAAGGGGCTTGCCGCAAATGGCGCGCAACCGAAGCAGTCGCCCAGCCCGGTGAAAAAAGACAGGAGTAACAAAGTGTCAGGCTCAACGTCATCATGCATGTTCGCGCTTAAAGAGAAATAAGCTTCCGTTGAGAAAAAGGACGGTTGCAAAGGCGAAGCCGTAACGTCAGCAAGCTCGTTGGTGACAATGAGCCTGACACTTCGTTTACGCCGTGTGCTTCGAGGGCGTCGAGAAGGTCTCAGGGCGGTTCTCGCCCAATGTCGTTGTCTTGAACGCGGGCGGGGCGGCCATCAGCGGTAACCGGCTCATCATGGACGAGCACGACGTGCTCAAGGTGCACAAGGAGGCGCCGGATGCCCTCATCGTCGCATCGCATCTGGATGCCGTAGACCATGCTACGGTGACTCGCGCCCCGCTGCGAGCTTTTGCCAAGAAGCAGGGGATCGGCGATCGTCTGCTGATCCCCGAAGACAGCGAAAGCCTCCAGCTATGAAAAGGAACCCAACCCAACATCCCCGTTCTTAATGGGTCCACCGCTTGCGCTTTCCAATGGGGCGCAAGCGGTGTTCGGGCAATAAGGGATGATCCTAGAGCCTGGCGTACTCTTCGTCGCTCACAGGCTCGCACCATTCGGTGGATATGTTCGTGCCGCAAGCCTCGAAGGCCACGTGGCTCATCCAGCTGTCCTTGGCGGCGCCGTGCCAATGCTTCACGTTGGCGGGGATGGTCACGCAATCTCCCGGTTTCAGCACTTGCGCTTCCTTGCCCCATTCCTGGTACCAGCCCTTGCCATCGGTCACGAGCAGGATCTGTCCGCCGCCCTCGTCGGCATGGTGGATGTGCCAATGGTTGCGGCAACCGGGCTCAAAGGTGACGTTGGCGACGAACTGCGTCGTGCTCGGATCGGTCAAGGGGTTCAGATACGACTTCCCGGTGAAGTATCGTGCGTAGGCATCGTTGGGCTGCCCCAACCCGAAGATGCCGCCATGAGCCTCGGGTTCCTCTAGCCCCTGCGGGTCATGGGCGTAGACCTTCACAGCAACGCGGAAAGCCGCCCAAGCGTTCGGCCACCCTGCGTAGAAGGCAATGTGCGTGAGCATGGCTGCCATCTCGGGTGCCGTGATGCCATTCTGCTTCGCTGCGATGACGTGATACTCGAATGATGCGTCCACGAGCCCCTTCGCCACCAGCGTCGTTATCGTGAGAGCCGAGCGCATCTTGAGCGTCAGCGTATCATCGCTCCATACTTCTCCGAAGAGCACATCATCATTCAACTCCGCGAACATTGGGGCGAACTCTCCCAGCTGGTCGCGGCCTGCTGTTTGCACTACCTTCGGCATATGGTCCTCCCTTTTGACCGACCATCCAGTCGGTTCCTCAAACGCCTCTGTCAATGAGACCGGATCTGGCACTCCTTCTCCATGGCCGCTCTTCCCGCGGGCATCATCACCATCATCGGGCGGCTGCCAATGGATCCATTATCGACTTGAACCATGGTTGAAGTGCAAGGGTCATTCCCGAAATGCTTCAGTGACGAAGTGGCACCATCATCCCCGCCACCCGACATCTCTGTTCCCCATCTATAGAGCAGTTCCACGCTTGGGAACGTAGAGGCGACCCGTGTCCACGCCTTCGTGCTCAAGCAACCAAAGCTTGCGAGGGATGCCACCCGCGTAGCCGGTCAGGCTTCCGTCGGAGCCGACGACCCTATGACACGGGATGATGATGGAGATGGGATTGTGCCCGACTGCGCCGCCGACTGCCAAGGCTGATGCTCTACCGCGCTCGGCCTTCAGCTCGGCGGCGATGGCACCGTAGGTAGTGAGCTTCCCGAAGGGGATGTCGGCGAGCTTTCGCCACACAGCCTGCTGGAACTCGCTGCCAATGGGTTGCAACGGTACGCTTTCGATGGGCTGCGGATCGCCGACGAAGTACGCATCCAGCCACGCACGCAACTCTGCGAAGCCGTCGGCATCGCTCTTTCGCGTCATCTCCTCGGGAATGGTGGCACCGTGGTACTTTTGCCCATCAAGCCACAATCCGCAGACAGCTTGACCGTCGCTTGCAATGGTCAGCATACCTACGGGCGAATCGTATTCATCGAAGTAGAACATCGGTGCCTCCTTGGATCATTCGCGTGTGCTATCGGTAAGGTCTGTATCCTCAGGAAAGGGAATTCCAAAGCGCCAACACCGCATAGCTGCGCCATGG
Organism: uncultured Eggerthellaceae bacterium; assembly: GCA_910588905.1. Lineage (GTDB taxonomy): Bacteria > Actinomycetota > Coriobacteriia > Coriobacteriales > Eggerthellaceae > MGBC163016. Next base: position 34,602 of record CAJURZ010000021.1, on the reverse strand, counting down.
ATGGCATCTATCCGCCAAGGCAATGCGCTCCTTCGGCGACAGATCGGGCAGTGCATGGGCGATGCCCGCATCAGTCTCAAGGAAGGCGTCGGGGTAGCCCAGCGTGCGCATGGCGATGTAATTAGCCGACCACGGACCGATGCCTTTCACTGCCAAGAGCGCTTCCATCTGTTCTTCCACCAACGCTTCGGGATCGAGGTCAAGCGCACCTTCATCAATGAGTTTCGCCAACGCAGCGATGGTACGCGAACGCGTCTTGATGAGACCGAGCTCTCCAAAGGCGTCTTCGATATTAGCCAGTGAGCGAACAGTCGAAGCAGAAGGCCATGCCCGGTCGAGCCCCGCAACATCCGTATCAACCGTTTCGCCATATCGCTCTGCGATACGAGCGGCAAGCTTGTTCGCGGCTTTCACGCTGATCTGCTGGCCGATCACCGCCCGACATGCCGTTTCGAACGCGTCGAAGCATCCCGGCACGCGGGTGCCCTCGACCTTCACCCCGGGAACGTGCTCTTCAAGCGGGGTGAGCGCGTGGACGATCGATGCAGGATCGCTGTCTGTATCGAACATGCGCCGCACGCGGCTGATCACCTCGGGCACCACGGGTGCAAGCGAATCCGCCATCGTGATGATGAGACGGTCGTGCCCCGGTTCATCCTCGACCCGGATCCATCCGCTTGCGATGGATCTGTCGGCGGACGCGATCATGACCGTGCGGGCATAGGATGATCCGTCTACTGATTCGACACGCTCGAGCGCACGGTCTCTGAAAAAAGAGAGCAGTTGTTGGAATCGATAGGGCGGTCGGTATCCTACGCGCACGACGATCGTCCCGGGAGCGGTATCCTTCTTTTCGTGCTGGTTGCGAAGGTCGGTCGGTGTGAGCCGATAGTGATTATTGAAGGCATCGTAGAGCGCACGTTTGCGTTCTACGGGCACGTTCAGGTCTTCATCGGTTGTATAGAGAAGGTCAATGCACACGATTGCCGACTTTCAGTGTTGCTTCGCTTTCTCGGATTATATTCCGTGGCAACCTGTCTCTGAGTAACAAAGTGTCAGGCTCAACGTCATCACGATATCAACTCTACTGTGATAGAGCTTATCGATTCGCATGCCTGGAACCATAGGAAACGCTTTTACCTATAAGAGCAAGATTCCAAGGGCATGAGGGCTTTAACCACCTCACTGCGCGAAGATCGGGTTCGATGGCGACGATCCGGAGGTGATGCGGTTGATTCTGAAGGCAAAGCCGTGGCGTGAGGCAGGTCAGTGATGACAATGAGCCTGGCACTTTGTCACTCCTTCGTCACTCGCTTCGTACCCACAATAGAACAGGCTTAATACAAGCGTGGGGAAACCGGATCGTCCAATAGGTCGTGCAGACGCTTGGGAACGATACCGTCGAGGTACCTGCACAGAGTTTCGAAATCGAATGGCTGGCCGTCCTTGAACCACCGACTCATCGAGGCCACTTCGGATTCTGCAAGTGCATAGATTTGGAAGCCGAGCTCTTGGTCTAGCTTCTCATTCTTGTATTCGGTGACGGTCTCCTTCAAGGTTTCTATTCGACGCCGCTTCGAGTATGAGAATAGCGATTGGTACCCTTTCGATTCGAATGCGCTTTTGTAGAGCCCTTCCTTTCGAAGGACTTCGTAGGTGTTCTTATAGTGTGCCTGAAACCATGTGAGGGTTCGTCCGGTTTCGAACAGGTTGTGTTCGGCCACGTAATCATAGTGCCATTGCACGATGTCGAACTTATCGTTGAAGTGATAATAGAACGTTGACCTCGATATACTGGCCTCTTCGCAAATTTCCTTCACGGAGATGTCTTCCAGGGATGAGTTGACGACCAGCTTCGTTGTGGCATCGACGATTGCCATGCGCATATCGTTTCCTGTGGCGGATCGATGATCCGTTCGAAGTCTCATTGCATCACCTTCCATTTTCATTATAGAAGCTGTCTGTTCGACGAACCTGGGACCGTTCCTTGCATTTGGACCCGAATGTAAGGCAGTCCCCTACTTTTCGCGAGCGATGAAGATTCCAAACCATGCGCTTCTGTCGGATTCTGTAATCGCTGTAAGCATGCATGTCTTGAAAGGGGATGTACATGGAAGAGCGTTACACATTGGTCGAGCACGAAAAGCCCTATCGGTACCAAGAGGATGGCTTGACGGTGACGCGCGGGAGCGCATGGAATGGCCCGGGGTGTCATCTAGGGTGCGGCGTGCTCCTCTACACCGACGAAGATGGCAGGCTCGTGAAAGTGGAAGGAGACCCCGAGAATCCTTTCAATAACGGCAGGCTTTGCGTTCGCTGCTTGGATACGATCGAGGCCGTCTATAACAAGGACAGACTGCTCTACCCCATGAAGAGAGCGCGCGAGGACCGGGGCAAGGATGCTTGGGAGCGGATCAGCTGGGATGAAGCGCTCGATACCATCGCGGAGAACTTCGATCGCATCAAGAAGGAGTACGGTGCAGAAGCTGTCATATTTCAGCAGGGAACAGGACGCGACATAGCTCCTTGGATCACGCGCCTCTGCTGGTCCTTTGGAAGCCCCAACTACTGCTTTGGCATGTCGGGAATGTCGTGCTTTCTTCCTCGCGTGGCGGGGTGCGCTGCTACGACGGGGGCAATGTGGGTAGCCGACTATTCACAGCAGTTTGCTGATCGCTACGACGATCCTGAATGGGAATGCCCAGAAGTGTTGGTCGTTTGGGGAAACAACCCCGTAGTCGCGAATTCGGATGGTGCTTACGGGCATTGGGTGATCGATGTGATGAAGCGTGGCGCAAAGCTGATCGTCGTCGACCCTCGCCGTACGTGGTTAGCCAACCATTCCGACGCATATCTTCAAATTCGTCCGGGTACCGACGCGGCCCTTGCTATGGGTATCCTGAATACGATGATTAAGGAGGAGCTGTACGACAAGGAGTTCGTCGATGCGTGGTGCTATGGATTCGACGAACTCGCTGAGAGGGTTGCAGGATTCACCCCCGAAAAGACGGAAGAGATCACTTGGGTCCCCAAGGACAAGATCGTCGAAGCAGCGCGCATGATAGCGAATGCAAGGTCTGCAGCAATGCAATGGGGTGTCGCGATAGACATGACGAAAGAGGCCATCCCTGCAGGGCAGGCGATCTCAGCGATCTTCGAGATAACCGGGAATATCGACAACCCAGGCGGAATGATAGCGCCCCCATCTATTCTTCCCTATAGCGGTGGTTGGGGTCAGGAGCTCATGAGTGAGGAGCAAAAGGCGAAGAGGATAGGCCTTGATAGGTATGCGCTTCTCAATTTCGGGTTCCAGATGGCCTCGACGGATGAGCTGATACGAACCATAGAGACCGAGCAACCTTACCCCATCAAGGCTGCATGGATCCAAACAACGAACCCCATAGCGAACACCGCTCCGGACCCAGAGCGAACCCTTGAGGCCTACCGAAAACTCGATTTCATCGCTTGCGTTGATTTGTTCATGACTCCCACGGCGATGGCTCTCGCGGACATCCTCTTACCTGCAGCCACCTATCCTGAGCGGGATGGGATTCGTTGTGGCGACAATGTGCAGCGTGGCGAAGCGATCAACAAGGTCATATCCATAGGTGAGTGCAAATCCGACCAAGAGATCAACCTTATGCTGGGTAAGCGGCTGAATCCGGAGGCTTGGCCCTGGGCGACCGTTGAAGAGATGTATGGCGAAGTGCTTAGGGAAACAGGCCTAACATTCTCCGACCTTCGCGAGAAGGCCCCGGCATATCTTCCTTTTGTTTACGATAAGTACAAGAAGGGCATCCTTCGTGCTGATGGGAAGCCTGGATTCAACACGACAACAGGGAGGATCGAGCTGTGGTCCACGTTCTATAGCGGAGCAGGCCTCGATCCCCTTCCTTATTTCGAAGAGCCCACCCCCGGGCCTGGAAGCACTCCAGAGCTCCTTGACGAATATCCTCTTGTTGTCACGACGGGCGCACGGAACTGGTCCATGTTCCATTCCGAACATCGGCAAGTACCCAGAATGAGGGCGATGCATCCTGATCCCATCATTCAAATGAACCCGAAGACTGCACAGGAATACGCCATCGAAGAGGGGGATTGGATCTGGGTGGAGAACCAGCGCGGCCGCTGCAAGAGGAAGGTGCAACTCACGCCCATCGTCGATCCGCGAGTCTGTTCCACTGATGCGGCATGGTGGTTCCCAGAGGAGCCTGGTGCCGAAGAGGACGGTTTGTTCGGCATGTGGGACGTGAATATTGGCAAGTTGATCGGCTACGAACCAGGAAAGGCCGGTTTCGGATCCAATTACAAGACACTGCTGTGCAAAGTATACAAGGTCAAAGAAGGGGAGTAGAAGAAGGGGAGTAGACAATGACGAAATATGCGCTTTTGATCGATACGAAGTGGTGTACGGGTTGCCATAGCTGCGAAGTCGCATGTCAAGTGGAGCATGCTTTTCCGATCGGCCAGTTCGGCATCAAGCTGAATCACGTCGGCCCCTGGGAGATATCCGAGGACAACTGGCAAGACGAGTGGGTTCCTGTTCCAACAAAGCAATGCGACACCTGTGCCTCTCGTCGCTCGAAGGAGAAGCTTCCGTCGTGTGTGCAGCATTGTCAAGCCTCGTGCATCGAATTCGGGGAGGCTGACGAGTTGCTTAAGAAGGCTGATGGCCGCGGAGTTTCGCTGTTCGTCGTTTAGGTCCGATCGTGTTTGTGCATCGGTGGCGTTCGTTCGACGTTTTTTCGACAAGGAGACGTTAACAACGCTTGAGAAAGGAGTTGGAATGCGGTCTTTGAAAGCCATATTCATGGCGTTTTTGATAGGCGGGATCTTCTCGGTCATAGGTCAGGCCATAACAATGCTATGGTTGCCCGTGATCGGGCCCGACAGCCCGTGGCTGGGATTTGCCATCCTAGTGTCCATGGGTGTCATCGGGGTGATCATGTTCATTGCGGGCATCCATCAAAAACTCGAACCCAAGGCAGGATTCGGGCTCATCCTTCCGTTCAATGGATTCTGCGCCGCCATCTCCGGAGCATTTTGCGAAGCAAGCAAAGAAACGGGTTCGACCAAGGCTGGGGTCAAGGCGGCGCTTGGGCTTGTCGGTTATGTTCTTGGGTGGGGCTGCCTTTGCATCTTCGTGGTGGCGGTCATCGCGTTTTTCGTCGGAGGGATGATGTAGCATGATGTTCCTGCAAGCTTTTCTCGTTGGTGGATTGCTCTGCGCAGCCTTTCAAGTGGCCCTGATGTATACAAAGCTCGGCGTACCGAAACTGTTGATCATCGGTCTTGCGGTTGGGGGCGTATGTACCGCTTTTGGGTTCTGTGATATCGTTGCCGCCTTCGGTGGAGCGGGCTTCTCTGTCATGGTGGTGGGAGCCGCACAAGCCATATTCAATTCGCTCATGGCTTTGTTCTCCGGCGTGTGGCTTCCGATTTGCGTCGTGGTCGCCATTTTCGCCGTGCTCACGATATTCGGCCTTTTCGCTGGCTTCGTGTATCGTGCGATTCATAAAGATGATCCAAAGTCCGCTTCTGAGGCATAACAGACATGTGCGGATACGCTTGCATTCGATGTGGTCAGTGTGGAAAGAGGTTCGAAGATGCTCCGAGCTTAGGCACATGCCCCATGTATGGGGCATCCAACGCTGAAGATGCTGTCTTGTGCGCATGCTGCAACAGTTCGCTGCCTCTGAAACCTGGCGTTGGTCAGCAAGGATCTCCAATGGCATCCTCGCCCGCTTCGGTATGAATACGATTGATTCTGGGGCGCTCTTGACTTCATGCGCTTTGGGGAAAGATGCGCGGCGCAGGGGGTCCTTTGACCAGCAGTCCTCAGATCGCCGCCTGGTTCAAAGTTGCTGATTGCGCAGCGGGGGGGGTTGCAACTGAAACGGAGCGCGTAGGGGCCGAACGCGTTCGGCCCCTCCTTCTGGGTTGATGCATAGGAGTCGATCATGATCGACCCCTATGAGGATCGTCCCTTGTCATATCTTGCTCGACCCAATGCAGCGGGCTTGTGGCATTCGGTGATAGTTGCATCAGGGCTGAACCTGTTCGGGCCTGACAGATGGCGTTGCATATGATCCGTCCGACGTTGCTTCGGATCATCTCCCGGCCTCCGTGGCTCGAAGGAGCGTTCCTGAACCCATCTTTTGCACCCGCGAGTGCTTGTTGTATAATCTGCTGCGCTCGTTTCGGGCTCATCATTGCGGATGTAGTTCAATGGTAGAACCGGAGCCTTCCAAGCTCCTGACGCGGGTTCGATTCCCGTCATCCGCTCCATGATTTCTTCATCTAAAAGCGTTACCATTCCGTTTACTTTTCAAGCTTTGCAACACAGCACTGGAGACGCATGCACGCAAACGAAGCAAAAAAGGGAATAGAGAAGCTTGGGAACAGGGCACTCCCTGCTCTATTGGCAGCCACCTTGGCTCTCACGGGTTCCCTCACCTTGACGGCGCCTGCTCTGGCCGACGAAGGTAGCGAAGCAGACCCTTCCACTCTGGAGCACTTGGACGCTCTTCGCCAGCAGGCGAATTCCATCAAAGCCTCCATCGATGCCCTTCAGACTGAGCTCAATCAGGTGACCGAGGAATACAATGCAGCGCTTGACGCCCGCCATGTGGCAGCCAAGGCCATGCGCGAAGCGAAGGTGCGCATCGATAGCTCCCAGGAGAAGATGGAGAAGCTCCAAGCGCAGATCACGGCCCTTGCTCAGACGATGTACAAGAGCGATAAAGCCGGAGTGAGCTCCAGCTATATGAATGTGCTCTTGGGTTCATCCAACTTCACTGATTTCATGACCGGGTTGGATATGATGGAGCGCGTGAACGAGAGCCATGCGGAGCTGGTGGAGGAGTGCTGCATCGTCAAGGCTGAGGCCGAAGCGGCTCAGGCTGAATTCGTCACTCAGAAGGCCGAGGCTGACGCGAAGCTAGAGGAAGCCCGCCAGAAGAAGAATGAGATAGCAGAGAAGCAGGGAAGGCTCTCGGCGGAAGCTGCCAGCGTGGCCACGGATATCGCAGACACAGAAGCTCAGGCGGAATTGGAAGCCGAAGAGGCTCGTCGAGCTGAGGAAGCGGCTCAAGCTGCCGCCCGCGCCTTCGCCGCTACTATGTCGGCGAGCGAGGGCAAGGATGTGGGCAACGGTTTCTTCGCGAACCCGTGCCCGGATGCCTGGGAATCCAGCGGCTACGGCTGGCGTGAGTTCGACCAGAAGTTCCACTTGGGCACGGATATGGCCGCTCCCATGGGCGCGCCCATCTATGCCGCTGAGGCGGGTACCGTCATCGGTGCCTCTGCAGATGGCGGCTACCATGGAGGGGCGGGCAACTACGTGACCGTCGCCCATGGCAATGGGCTCGTGACCAAGTACTTCCACTGCTCAGCCGTCTTCGTCAATGTGGGGGATAGGGTAGAGCGTGGGCAGAACATCGCTGCCGTGGGTTCCACGGGCAAATCTACCGGCCCTCATCTGCATTTCCAGGTGGAAGTGAATGGGGTGGCTGTCTGCCCCTATGATTATCTGTGAACCTGAGGGAAACTTCCCTGATGACGCTATATAATGCCTATCCACGATAGGCTGACGATATCTGATGCGCCCATGGCTCAATGGATAGAGCATCGGACTTCTAATCCGGCGGTTGCAGGTTCGAGTCCTGCTGGGCGCACCAGGTATCTTCGGCTGCTTTTATTTCATTCATTCCCAGAGGAGGGATAAGATGGACATCCGCAGTTCTCTGCAGGAGATATTGGATCAGGCTATCGCCCAGGCCGTTGCTGACGGTTCTCTGCCGTTGGACACGGTGCCCGAAAGCGCTCTTGAGCGTCCTCGGGATGAGGCGAACGGGGATTGGGCGTCCACCGTTGCCATGCGGTCTGCGAAGGCGGCGAAGATGGCGCCGCGGGATGTGGCTCAGATCATCGTCGATCATATCCCGGCCAATGACATGATCGAAGAGATCCAGATCGCGGGTCCTGGCTTCATCAATATCCGTCTGACGGACAAGGAGCTCCAAGAGGTCATCCGCGTCGTCCGCCAGGAAGGGGATGGCTTCGGCAAGGGCACCATTCCTGAGGGCGAGCGCAAGATCAACCTGGAATACGTGTCCGCGAACCCCACCGGTCCCTTGCATGTGGGTCATGGTCGCTGGGCAGCTTTGGGAGATGCCATGGCGCGCGTCATGCGCCATGCGGGCTATGACGTCTACGAGGAGTTCTACATCAATGACCACGGCACTCAGATGGATGTCTTCGGCAATTCTGTGGGCGTTCGCTATATGCAGCTGCTCGGCCACGACGCTGAGATGCCCGAGCAGTGCTACGGCGGGAGCTATGTGGCGGATATCGCCCAGGCCATCATAGATGCCGAAGGCACTAAGTACGAAGGCCTCACTGACGAGGAGCGCATGGTGGCCTTCCGTGAGATAGCCTACAAGCAGATGAAGGAAGACCAGGAAGACATCTTGGCGCAGTTGGGCACCACCTTCGATCGTTGGTTCTCGGAGCGCAGCCTCTATGTGGAGGACGAAACAGGGGAAAGCCCGGTCTCTCGGTCCCTCAAGGCCATGGAAGACAAGGGCTACGTCAAAGAGGAAGACGGTGCCATCTGGTTCCGCTCCTCTGATCTAGGGGATGAGAAAGACCGCGTCATGATCAAGGCCAACGGCGAGATGACCTACTTCATGTCGGACGTGGCCTATCACTACGACAAGAAGATGCGCGGGTTCGATCATCTGATCAACATCTGGGGCGCCGATCACCATGGGTATGTGAAGCGCTGCGAATGCATGCTGGAAGCCTGGGGTTGGCCGGGAGATCTTGAGATCGTCCTGGGCCAGCTGGTGAACCTCTTCCGTGACGGGGAAGCCGTCCGCATGTCGAAGCGCACCGGTGAGATGGTCACGCTGCGTGAGCTGGTGGAAGAGGTGGGTGTGGATGCCACCCGCTATCTCATGCTCTCCCGCTCCTCAGACCAGCCCATCGATTTCGATATCGAAGTGGCCAAGAAGAAGGACAACTCGAACCCCGTCTATTACGTGCAGTACGCCCACGCGCGCATCTGCTCCATCCTGCGCAAGGCGGCTCCGGAGGATGTGGCCAAGGAAGAGGCCGAAGGAAAGCTCACCATGGGGCAGCTTGCAGAGGCGGTCGTGCCCCAGGGTGTTGACCTCTCTTCGCTCACCCATCCGTCCGAGCTGGCGCTCATGCGCAAGATGGCTGATTTCTCCGAATTCGTGGCCTTGGCTGCAAGGGATCGCGCTCCCTTCCGCATGACCCATTACGCTCAAGACCTGGCAAGCCTCTTCCATGCGTTCTATACGGATTGCCGGGTGCTGACCGATGATGACAACAACCCGCGTTCGGTGGATGACCCTGTTCGTCAGGCGCGCTTGGCCCTCTGCGATGCCACGCGCATCATGCTGGCGCTCGTTTTAGGGTTGCTGGGCGTGAGCGCACCCGAAAAGATGTAGCACTGCGCTTGCGCAAGGGTGGCGAGACCCCTATAATCTCGCATTGCGCTTCACGCGCTTCAAGGTGTGGTGGCTGTAGTTCAGTCGGCTAGAATGCCAGATTGTGGCTCTGGAGGTCGTGGGTTCAAGTCCCATCAGCCACCCCAGTTCGAATCTTCCAAGGACAGCTCATCCTAAGCTGTCCTTTGTTTTTTAGCAGGCTGTATCTGCGGCGGCAGGTTTCTTGGAGAAAAACCTTGAAACCATCCTTGCATAGGGAATTGGCTTCGCCTACAATAGCTTGCGCTGCTTTTCGCAGCGGACATGCGCCATTAGCTTAGTTGGTAGAGCAGGGGACTCTTAATCCCAAGGTCGAAGGTTCGAGTCCTTCATGGCGCACCACGAAGCTCACACGACCGGCATCCTTGTCGGTCGTGTTTGTAGAAGGGCCCTTAGCTCAATGGTGGAGCAGAGGACTCATAATCCTTTGGTTGCAGGTTCGAATCCTGCAGGGCCCACCAAGAGACTCGCCTGAAACAGCGTAAACGAAGAAGAGGTAGGCATGGAGACGCTGACACTGGTATTGTTGCTGGTGATCGCTGTCCTCATCTCTGCTGTTCTAGACCGCTTCGTTCCCAAGGTATCGCTCCCGTTGATCCAAGTGGCCATGGGTGTAGTCATCTCGCTCTTCGCTCGCGGTAGCATCGTGATAGAGCTGGAACCTGACCTCTTCCTGGTGCTCTTCATCGCTCCCTTGCTCTATATAGAGGCAAAGCATGCTGATAAGGCCATCCTCTGGAACAATCGCGGCCCCATCCTCTCCTTGGCCATCGGGCTGGTGGTCATCACCATGCTCATCATCGGTTTCGTGCTGCACGCGCTCATGCCTGCCATATCCTTGGCGGCCGCCTTCGCTTTAGGGGCTGCCCTCGGTCCTACGGACGCGGTGGCCGTTTCCTCCCTCTCCAAGCAGGTGAGCATCCCCGAGCGTCAGTGGGGTATCCTGAAAGGTGAGCTGCTCCTGAACGATGCCTCGGGCATCGTCTGCTTCCAATTCGCCATCGCAGCAGCGGCTACGGGGGCGTTCTCCTTCCTGAGCGCTGGTGAGGATTTCATCGTCGAATTCCTCGGGGGTCTCATCTTCGGGGTGGTCATCGGGTATCTGAGCAACTTCATCCTCCGGAAGATCCGCGATGTCGGGGTAGAGAGCACCACATTCCACGTGCTCTTCGAGATATGCATCCCCTTCGTCGTCTATCTCTCAGCAGCTGCGGTCCATGTGAGCGGCATCATCGCTGTGGTGGTGGCGGGACTGGTGAACGTCATCGCTCCGCGTACGGTGAGCCCCGCCATCGCGCACATGAACATCGTCTCTTCCAGCGTATGGCAGGTCATCTCCTTCACCCTGAACGGGGTCGTGTTCGTGTTGCTGGGAACCCAGATCCCCACCGCCATGTTCTATTCCTGGGAAGACGCGTCCATATCGAATTGGACGCTTTTGGCCCTCGTGCTCTTGGTCACGATCATCCTCATGGGTGTCCGGTTCCTTTGGTGCCTGGGGATGGAATTCGCCTACACCAAACGCTCTCCGCGGATGCGCTTCACCCGGAGGAACCTGCGCAACGCCCTCGTCGTCACGCTCTGCGGGGCGAAGGGGACCATCACCCTCTCCATCCTCTTCACCATCCCCATCTTCCTGTCTACGGGCGTGCGCTTCCCTGAGCGGCATCTGATCATCTTCATCGGATGCGGTGTCATCTTGGTGACGCTCCTGTTGGCTACGTTCGTGGTGCCTCTGGTGGCGCCTCAGCGTAAGCGGAAGCCCACAGAGATCCAGGCCCGGCAAGAGTACTTCGAATGCCTAGCGGATATCCTGCGCAATGTCATCGAAGAGCTCACGGCTCAGCAGACCCGGGATAATATCACTGCCACTCGACGGGTCATCCAGATATACCAAGACAGGTTGGAGCGAACGAAGAGCAACACCATCCAAGAGGAAGGGGAGAGCTCTGAGCTTCGCTATCAGGCCTTGGAATGGGAGCAGGAACACACCCTGGAGCTCATCAACGAAGGGCGCGTGGGTCATGACGTGGGCTATGAGTACATCGGGCGCCTTGAGCGCATGGAGCGGTTCGCTCGCCATGGCTCACGGCTCTCTCCGCGCCGGGCCTTGGCATCGGTCCGCACGGCTCTCATCAAGGTCCGCCAGGCCTTCTTCCGCATCCTGCCCCAGGCGGCTCAAACGGACAGTCTGAGCGAGATGCATCAGCTGCAGATGGAGACCCATGTCCACGTTCTGGGTATCCTGCATGGCATGATCACCCAAGACGATGTGCTCACCGAGGATGTGAGCAAGCTCATCGTCGAATACGAGACGACGCTTGCGGCCTTGCGAAAGCGGGCGCCCAGCGTGACCACGTCGTTCAAGATCGGGGATCAGACCGATGACATCCGTCGCCTTGCCTACCAGCTGGAACTGGAGGAGATCCAGAAGATGTACGAGCGCTCGCGCATCGATCGCCATGCCGCCAAGACCATGCGTGACAACGTAGCGCTCATGCAGATGGATCTGGAAGACAAGCTCTGAGAGAGACCCTTGATTAGGTTCGCCAGACACGCTAGAATGTCTGCTTGCAGCAACGGGCTGCACATATCCGGTCGCTTGGCTCAGCGGGAGAGCATCGCCTTCACACGGCGGGGGTCACAGGTTCAAATCCTGTAGCGACCACCACGAACACGCAGGCCAGAAGTCGTTTCGCTTCTGGCCTTCTTCATGTAGATGGCTTGATAGGAGGACGGTATGGAGACCATGGAATTCACGCCGAAGGGCGTTTGCGCCCGCAAGATAGATATCACTACCGAAGACGGCGTGGTGCGCAATGTGGAATTCACGGGCGGCTGCAATGGCAACCTGAAGGCCATCGCCAAGCTCATCAAGGACATGCCCACCCAGCAGGTGATAGACACGCTGGAGGGCAACACCTGCGGCCCGCGTCCCACGAGCTGTGCCGACCAGCTGGCTCAGGCCCTCAAGCAAACGCTGTAACCGGTCACGTTCTGGAAAGGGGAGCAGTCCCTCATGGCGAAGACGACCACATTCGAGACCCAGAAGAAGATGAGCGATGGCGTGAAGGAGGCCCTGGCGAAGGACCCTTCGAAGTACATCATGCTCACGGGGGACAGGCCTACCGGGCGCTTGCATCTGGGCCATTACTTCGGCACCATCAAGGAGCGCGTCCGCCTGCAGAACGAAGGCGTCCATACCAACATCGTCATCGCGGACTACCAGGTGATCACCGACCGCGACAGCACCGCAGACATCCACGACAATGTGCTCAATATGGTCATCGACTATCTGGCTTGCGGGATAGATCCAGAGCGCACCATGGTCTTCACCCATTCCGCCATACCGCCCCTGAATCAGCTCATGTTGCCGTTCCTCTCTCTGGTGAGCGAAGCGGAGCTGTTGCGCAATCCCACCGTCAAGGCAGAGAAGGAAGCATCGGGCCATGCGCTCACGGGCCTTCTGCTCACCTATCCTGTTCACCAGGCCTGCGACATCCTGTTCTGCAAGGGCAACATCGTGCCTGTGGGCAAGGATCAGCTTCCCCATATCGAGCAGACGCGCCAGATCGCCCGTCGCTTCAATGAGCGCTTCGCTCCCGTGTTCCCGGAGCCGGTGGGCCTGCTCACGGAAGCCGTGGAGATCCCCGGGCTAGACGGGCGCAAGATGTCGAAATCCTATGGGAACGCCATCTCGCTTTCGGCTACCGCTGAGGAAACAGCGAAGCTCATCAAGAAGTCCAAGACCGATTCTGAGCGCACCATCACCTTCGATCCGGAGAACCGCCCTGGGGTGAGCGCGCTTCTGACCACAGCGGCGCTGACCACGGGCCGCACAGAAGTGGAGATAGCCGCTGAGATAGGGGAGGCCGGTGCCGGCGCCCTCAAGGCCTATGTGACGGAATCGGTGAACGCCTATCTGGCACCCATTCGCGAACGCCGCCAAGAGCTGGAGCAGGATATCCCCTTCATCGAGGAGGTCCTTGCCGAAGGGAACCGCCGTGCCATGGACGTGGCTCAGGCTACCTTGGATGAGGTGCGCCACGCCATGGGCATGATCTATTAGCAACCCGCTCCGAAAACCATATATTTCCCCGATTTGTTGCCCCGTTCATCCGGGGCATTGGTGCTATACTTCCACGGTCTGCGAAAAATCGCAGGCAAGAAGACTATAGGCCCTTGAGACATGTTGGTTTTACAAACAATTCGTCTGCTCGTTTGCAAGCGAACATGGTAAGTATCACCCGTCATGAGCAAAGGGTCCCCGCTGATGTGAAAGGGGTCCATTTTGACCGAGATCAAGAACACGTCCGTCATCCAATTCGATGATATCTCTGACGATCAGCTGAATGCCATGATCGATGGCACGCTGACCGATTTCAACGAGGGTGACCTGGTTGACGGCACCGTGGTGAAGCTGGAGCATGACGAGGTGCTGGTGGACATCGGGTTCAAGAGCGAAGGCGTCATCCCTGCTCGCGAGCTCTCCATCCGCAAGGACATCGATCCCTCTGAGATCGTGAACCTGGGGGATAAGATCGAGGCTCTTGTCCTTCAGAAGGAGGACAAGGACGGTCGTCTCATCCTCTCCAAGAAGCGCGCCGAGTACGAGCGTGCCTGGAACCAGGTCGAAGAGAAGTTCAAGGCCGGAGAGACGGTCACTGGCGAGGTCATCGAAGTGGTCAAGGGCGGCCTCATCATGGATATCGGCCTACGTGGCTTCCTGCCTGCGTCCTTGGTCGACCTGCGCCGCGTGAAGGATCTGGATACCTACCTCAACACTGAGATCGAGGCTCGCGTCATCGAGATGGACCGCAATCGCAACAACGTGGTCCTTTCCCGTCGCGTCCTTCTGGAGGAAGGCCGCCGGGCAGAGCGCACGGAGATCCTCTCCAAGCTCTCCAAGGGCATGCGCCTCAAGGGCACCGTCTCCTCCATCGTGGACTTCGGCGCCTTCGTTGACCTGGGCGGCATCGACGGCCTGGTCCACATCTCTGAGCTCTCTTGGAACCATGTCAATCATCCTTCCGAGGTCGTCAAGGTGGGCGACGAGGTCGAGGTGGAGGTCCTGGATGTGGATCTCAACCGCGAGCGCATCTCCCTTGGCCTCAAGCAGACCACCGAGGATCCCTGGATCAAGCTGGTGGAGAACTACCCTGTGGGCACTATCGTGGACGGCCATGTCACCAAGATCGTCCCCTTCGGCGCCTTCGTTGAGCTGGGTGAGGCTGTGGAAGGTCTCGTGCACATCTCTGAGATGTCCCCGAAGCACATCGACACCCCGGCTCAGGTGGTCAAGCAGGGCGAAGACGTCAAGGTGAAGGTCATGGAGATCAACCCCGAGCGTCGTCGCATCAGCCTGTCCATGAAGGCTGCCGCTGAAGAGCTCGGCTTCGAGATCGAAGTGGACGAGTCCATCCAGGCAGAGCCTAAGCCCAAGAAGGCTGAGGAAGAGGCTCCTGTGGCCGAGGCTGAGGTCGTTGAGGTCGCTCCTGCAGAGGACGACGCGGCTGAGGTGGAAGAGGCCGTGATCGAAGATACGAGCGCTACCGAGTAAGACCGGATATCAAAGGGAGTCAGGGGGAGGATGCTGTGAAGAAGCTTTTCATCATCGGCGGCATGGGTGCCGGCAAGTCTACGGCCACCCGTGCGCTGTTGGACCAGGGCCTTCCCTTGATAGACCTTGACATGGTCGGGCATGATATCCTCAAGTGGGAAGTCGTGAAGGAAGAGCTGGCAGAGGCTTTTGGTGATGATATCCTGGGTGAAGATGGGGAGGTCATGCGCTCCAAGCTGGCAGCAAAGGCCTTCAAGGCGCCTGCTGATACCCGTAAGCTCAACCGTATCACCATGCCTCGCATCGAAGAAGCCTACACTGATAAGCTGGCAGAGATAGAGGCATCTGGGGCTGACGCTGTGGTGGTGGAATACTCCGCCTTCAAGAATCGCGAAAGCTCCTTGGCCTATTCGGCTGATGTGGTCATCGCCATCTTGGCGCCCACGGATGTGCGCATCGAACGCGCAGTGGCTTCTGGGTTCGAGGAAGACGACGTGCGCCGTCGCATCGCCCGTCAGATCACCGACGCTGACCGCGTGGAAGCAGCCGACGTCGTGTTCAACAACAACTCAACCAAGGAGGAGTTGTACAACAAGGTGTTGGATTGGTGGAATACCTACAACGTCTAGCCGTTCGAGCATATACTCTCAGACCCGGTGCCTCCCCCAGGGAGTGCATCGGGTCTTCGCATTCTACGGGCCATTCGCTTTTCGGAAGGGAGGAGTTCTATGTCCAGTCACCTTCGCAATATAGAGGGCGTAGAGATGGAAGGGAAGCTCCCTGCGGCGAAGCTGTCCTCATCCCCGCTCAAGGTAGTCTCTCCCTTCGAGCCTTCCGGTGATCAGCCTGAGGCCATCACTGAGTTGGCGAAGGGTGTGGAAGAGGGCCTGCGCTATCAGACACTGCTCGGGGTGACCGGATCCGGCAAGACCTTCACCATGGCGAAGGTCATAGAGGCGGTGCAGAAGCCCACGCTGGTCATGGCTCCGAATAAGACGCTTGCGGCCCAGCTGGCATCTGAGCTCAAGGAGTTCTTCCCCGACAACGCTGTGGTCTACTTCGTCAGCTACTACGATTACTATCAGCCCGAAGCCTACGTCCCTTCCTCCGACACCTTCATAGAGAAGGACGCCTCCATCAACGAGGAGGTCGAGAAGCTGCGGCACGCAGCCACCAGCGCCTTGCTCTCTCGCCGGGATGTCATCGTGGTGGCCTCCGTCAGCTGCATCTATGGCATCGGCAGCCCCCAAGACTATGCGGGGATGGCGGTCTTCTTGGATAAGGATGTTCCCACTGACCGCGACGAGGTGGTCTATGGGCTCATCGATATCCAATACGATCGGAATGACTACGAGCTCTCGCGCGGCACCTTCCGCGTGCGCGGGGATTCGTTGGATATCTTCCCTCCCTATGCGGACAACCCGCTGCGCGTTGACTTCTGGGGGGATGAGATAGAGGAGATAGCGGAGATAGACAATGTTACCGGTGAGGTCTTGGGCACGTACCAGGCCCTTCCCATCTGGCCTGCGTCCCATTACGTGACAGCGCGGCCTAAGATGGACCGGGCTCTCACCACCATCCGCGATGAGCTGCAAGGACGCCTTCAGGAGTTCTCCGAAGAGGGCAAACTGCTAGAGGCTCAGCGGCTGGAGATGCGGACGAACTACGACCTGGAGATGCTGGAGACCATGGGCTTCTGCTCCGGGATCGAGAACTATTCCCGCCATCTGGATGGCCGGGCTCCCGGCGAGCCGCCCTATACGCTCATCGATTACTTCCCTGATGACTTCCTCTGCATCATCGACGAGAGTCACGTCACCGTGCCTCAGATCCGTGGCATGCATGAGGGAGACCGCAGCCGCAAGGTCACCCTTGCTGAACACGGTTTCCGGTTGCCTTCCGCCTTGGACAACCGGCCTCTACGCTTCGACGAGTTCGAGGAGCGTGTGCCCCAGTTCATCTACGTGAGCGCCACTCCAGGCGATTACGAAGAGAAGGTGAGCCAGGCGAAGGTGGACCAGATCATCCGTCCCACGGGCTTGCTTGATCCCGAGATCATCGTGCGCACCTCCAAGAGCCAGATCGATGACATCATCGATGAGGCCAAGGAGCGAGCAGCGAGGGACGAGCGCGTGCTCATCACCACCCTTACCAAGAAGATGGCCGAGGATCTGACCGACCATCTGCTGGACCAGGGGGTCAAAGCCCGTTACATGCATTCGGACATCGCCACCTTGGACCGCGTTGAGATCCTGCGAGATCTGCGCTTGGGCGCGTTCGATGTCCTCGTAGGCATCAATCTGCTGAGAGAGGGCCTTGACCTGCCTGAGGTCAGCCTGGTGGCCATCCTGGATGCTGACAAGGAAGGCTTCCTGCGCAACCATCGCTCTCTCATCCAGACCATCGGCCGTGCCGCCCGCAATGTCTCAGGTCAGGTCATCATGTACGCTGATCGTGAGACCGATTCGATGGCCAGGGCCATCGAAGAGACCCGTCGGCGCCGCAGCATCCAGATGGCTTACAACGAAGCCCATGGCATCAAGCCTGAGACCATCCGCAAAGCCATCAATGACATCATGGGCGCCATCACCGAAGAGGCTGCCGGTGTGGATGCCGCTGACATCAACAAGGAGCTGGCTGAGCTTTCCCGGGAAGAGGTCATGCGCGTCATCATGTCCATGGAAGAGGAGATGCAGGCAGCCAGCGCGGGCATGGATTTCGAAGAGGCTGCGCGCCTGCGTGACCAGGTGGTCTCCCTGCGCTCGGCCGTAGAGGGCACCACCGAGCAAGACGCCCTGAAGGAATTGAAGAAGAACGCCCGGAAGGGGTCGAAATACGGCAGGAGGAAGCATCCGTGATCGACGAGATCTGCGTTCACAACATCGCCCTCATCGAAGAGGCTTCCATCGAACCAGCCCCCGGGCTCACAGCTATCACGGGTGAAACAGGGGCAGGGAAGACCGCCATCCTCAATGCCTGTCGGTTGCTCTCGGGCCAGCGGGGAGATAAGACCATGGTGCGCGAAGGTGCCGTTGAAGCCAGCGCGTCGGGTCGTTTCTTCATCCCCGGGGGCAAAGGTCCTGACGGAAAGGATGAGGCTCCCCAAGAGATCGTAGCCTCTCGGCGCATGAGCGCTGATGGGCGCAGCCGGGTGAAGATCAATGGAGAGATAGCTAGCGTGACCGAGCTCTCTCAGACCATCTCCCCGCTGCTCGACCTCTCCAGCCAACATGACCAGCTTGCCCTTTCCCACGCCTCATCCCATCGCAGCCTCCTCGACCTCTTCGCTGCCGAAGCAGTGGAGGAGCCCCGGGGGGCCTACGCTGAGGCTTTTGCTCAAGCTAAGGATGCAGCCGCCTATCTTGAAGAGGTTCGCCAGCTCAGGGCTACCTCGGATGCCCAGGCCGAAGAGGCTCGCTTCATCCTTGATCAGATCGAGCCCGTCCAACCCAGCTTGGGTGACTACGAAGAGCTCATGCTCTTCGTGCGCCGTTCGGAGAACGCCGAAGCTCTGGCCCGCACCTCTTCGGAGGCCTATGAGGCGCTCTGCGGGGAGGAGGGGGTCTTGGATGGGTTGAATGCCGCCATCGCTTCTCTGGAAGAGGGCGCGCGCTTCGATGAGCCGCTGGGAGCCCATGCCGGATCCCTTCGGGAGGCATCCTATGTCATAGAGGATGTATCCCGGGATGTCCTGCGCTTCCGAGATGCGGTGGATCTTGACATGTCAACCTTAGAGCAGGCTCAAGAGCGCATGGCGGCCTATCAGGGGCTCATCCGCAAATACGGCCCTACCCTCGAAGATGTCATCCGGCGGGCTGAAGAGGCTCAGCGTGTGGTGTCGCTCATGGAAGATTCCGAAGGGGCTGAATCCGCTGCAGCCGCTCGCTTGCGGGAGGCGGAGGCGGCTTTGGCTCAGGCCGCAGAGGCGCTCCACAGCACCCGAGCTGAGCAGGCGCCCTCCATGGCTGAACAGGTGAATGAGGTCATGGCTTCCCTTCAGATGGGGAGCGCATCGCTTTGCTGCCAGGTGGATCTCCTGCCGCGGGACCAGTGGACGGAGTCAGGCCCTGACAAGGTGGAATTCCTGTTCCGGCCCTCAGCGGGTATGGGGGAGCGCCCGCTTGCGAAGGTTGCTTCCGGCGGAGAGCTTTCCCGCGTGATGTTGGCCCTTCATGTGGTCTTGGGAGATGCTGATGATGTGCCCACTCTCATCTTCGATGAGATAGATTCCGGGGTGGGGGGAGCGGTGGCGAATGCCCTGGCGGAGGTCCTGGCTCGCCTAGCTCACACCCATCAGGTGATCGTGGTCACCCATCTGGCTCAAGTGGCTTCCAAGGCGGAGCGCCATTACGTCGTTTCCAAGACCGAGGCGGATGGCTTGGCCCGCACGACGCTTCAAGCGGTGGAGGGGGAAGGTCGCATCGCAGAGATAGCCCGGATGCTCTCCGGCACATCCACGGAAGCATCCATCACCCATGCCAAAGAGCTTCTGGGCCTGTAGGGGGATGAGCGGTGCCTATGGGGCCGCGAAGGTTGCCGAAGGTTATGCATTTTTGCTGCATGGGTTGAAATAATCCGTCTCTTACGGGATGATTCTATAGATATGACGAAACAGACCACATACGCACCCAGTCCCGTTCGCCCGGTCAAACATGCCGTCTGCATTCTCTTGGCGCTCACGCTGGCTGTGGCTCTTCCGTTTCCGGCCATTGCTACTGAGCAGGATGATATAGCCAGCGCCGAAGCCAAGTACGAGAGCGCAGAAGCCGCCTTGGCCGCAGCCGAGGAGAAGCTGGCGGCCATAACCGAGGAATACAGCCAGCTCTCCGATGAGATCGATGCGCTCCAGGCTCAGATCGATGAGCAGGCCAGTAAGGTCCTTGAAGTCCAAGCCTCCATGCTGGAAGGGCGCAGCGTCCTGGCCAACACAGCGGTCTATGAATACCGCTCCTCTTCGATCTCCAACTTCCTGAGCTCCATCCTCGGGGCTTCTAGCTGGAAAGAGCTCTCCCGCAACGTGGATTACGTCAGCAAGGTCATGGACCAGCAGAGCGAGGAGATAGCCCAGCAGAAGGAGCTCAAGGATCAGTTCACCCAGGTCTCCGATCAGCTGACCCGTCAGAAGAACGAACAGGACGAGAAGCTCGAGGTGCTGAACTCCAAGCGGATGGAGGCAACGGCGGTCGTGAACGAGGCCTCCAGCTATGTGGATGAGAGCTCTGAGAAGCTCGCAGAGCTCAAAGAGCAAGCAGAGCAGTTCATCTGGAAATCCCAAGATCCAGAGCCGGTGATAGACCCGGGTGCTGACACGGTCGATAGGGACGAGGTCATCCCGCCCGAGACCCCGGCCGTCCCAGATCCCGCTCCCAGCACCCCAGAAGGAGAGTATCGCACGGGCATCGCTTCTGCCTACGGCGGCTCCTCGGATCCCTATACGCCCAACCCGGGCATCACGGCCACGGGTGCCGTTTGCGATGATTACTCCACGGGCGTGGCGCTGCCCATGTCCATGCCGAATTACCGGAGCTATTTCGGCCGTACCGTTGAGATCGTCTACAACGGCATGACCGTCTACGCCACCGTGAATGATTGCGGCAGCATGGGCGGAGGCTCACGTGCCTTGGACCTCCAGCCGGGCGTCTTCAAGGCCTTTGGCTATGGTGACTGCTACGCCTGGGGCGTGCGTACGGTCAAATACCGCTTCCTCTGATCCTGCACGGGTGAATCCCTCCTCAGTCACCCCCAAGACGCTTATAATCCCAACGTGTCTTTGAGCATGAGAAGGGAAGATAGATGACCATCATCGAAGAGCTCGACTCTTTGAGAAGCGACGTGCTGGATGCCATTGCGAAGGCCCAAGATACGTCTGCTCTGGAAGATATCCGTGTTGCCGCGCTCGGCAAGTCCGGCACCCTCACTGCTTATCTGCGATCCATGGGTAGCGTGCCGAAGGAGCAGAAGGCGGAGGTGGGCCGTGCCGTCAATGAGGCGCGCGAAGCGGTGGAAGGGGCACTGGACACCGCGAAAGCGCAGCTTGCGGCCCAAGAGCTGGCTGCCTCCATCGCCTCTGATGCAGTGGACGTCACCTTGCCAGGCCGGGCCCAGCAGATAGGTACGCGACACCTCATCAACGCCATGATCGATGAGGTATCCCAGATCTTCTTGGGATTGGGGTATTCCGTCATCGAAGGTCCGGAAGTGGAAACGGATTACTATAACTTCGAGGCCCTGAATGCTCCCCCTGACCACCCGAGCCGCTCTATGCAGGACACTTTCTATGTGAAGGATCTTTCCGGTGACGGCAGTGCGGTGAAGGGAGAGTCGGATGTGCTCCTCCGCACCCAAACCTCCGGTGCTCAGGTGCATGCCATGGAAGACCGGCCTCTGCCCATCTATGTCATCGTGCCAGGCAAGGTCTACCGCCGCGATGTTGCCGATCCCAGCCATCTTCCCCAGTTCCATCAGATAGAGGGCTTGGTGGTGGATAAGGGCATCACCTTCGGAGACTTGAAGGGCACCCTCGATTTCGTCTGCAAGGCCATCTTCGGGCCCGAGCGCCGCACCCGCTTCCGCGCTCACTACTTCCCCTTCACCGAGCCTTCGGCGGAAGTGGATGTGAGCTGCGGCATCTGCCACGGTGAGGGTTGTCGCATGTGCAAGGGCACCGGCTGGCTTGAGATCCTCGGTTGCGGGATGGTCGATCCGAACGTGCTCCAGATGAGCGGCATAGACCCTGAGGTCTATTCCGGATTCGCCTTCGGCATGGGCGTGGAGCGCCTTGCCTGTTTGAAGTACGACGTCCCTGACCTGCGCATGCTCCTTGAGGGGGACATGCGGTTCTTGAGGCAATTCTAGGAAGAGAAGAAGATGAGACTTTCACTCAAATGGGTAAGCGATTACGTTGCCGTGCCGGAGGATACCCAAGCCTTCTGTGACCGGCTCGACCTGACGGGTACCGGCGTTGAAGGCGTGGAGAAGCTCGGAAGCGCCTTAGAGGGTGTGGTCGTGGGCCATGTGCTCACCTGTGACGAGCATCCTGACTCTGACCATATGTACGTGGTCACGGTGGATGTAGGCGAAGTAGAACCCGTGCAGATCGTCTGCGGGGCGCCCAATATCGCTGCTGATATCAAGGTGCCGGTGGCTACGGTGGGTACGGTGCTGCCCAGCGAAGACAGTGGCTTCAAGATCAAGAAGAGCAAGCTGCGCGGGGTGGTCAGTTGTGGCATGTGCTGCTCACGGCGCGAGCTGGGTCAGGGGAATGACCATGATGGCATCTGGGTGCTCCCCGAGGACGCACCCACGGGCATGGCTTTCATGGAATACCTAGGTTCGGGTGATACGGTGCTCGATCTGGAGATCACACCGAACAGGCCCGATTGCCTGTCCGTGACCGGCCTGGCCCGGGAGATCGGCGCTATGTATCAAACGCCTGTGACGTTTCCGCTGGCGGGAGATAAGGCGAAGCTGGATGAGGTCACTGCGGGAGCTCCTGTGGCTGATTCCGTTCAGCTCGAGATCACGGATCCTGACCGCTGTCAGCGCTATACTGCCCGCGTCATCGAAGGCGTGAAGGTGGGACCTTCTCCGGATTGGCTGGCTGAGCGAGTCGTGGCAGCAGGTGCGCGTTCCATCAATAATGTGGTAGATGTCACCAATTACATCATGTTCCTCTACGGTCAGCCGCTGCACGCCTTCGATTACGACACGCTGGTGGGCGCAGACGGCACGGTAAAGGTCATCGTACGCCCGGCCGAAGAGGGGGAGGAATTCACCACCCTTGACGGCACCGACCGCGTGCTGACCTCTGACATGACCGTCATCGCCACGCCTGCCTCGGCGGTAGCCCTTGCGGGGGTCATGGGTGGTCTCCATTCTGAGGTGGAGGACCACACCACCACTATCCTGTTGGAAACGGCTACGTTCAGCCGAGCTCACACCTCGCGTACTAGCCGCAACCTAGGGCTCATCTCCGAAGCATCCATGCGCTATGAGCGCGGGGTGGATGATGTACCCATCGCTGACATCTCCGCTGCGGCTGCGGCCCTCATGGCTGAGGTCTGCGGCGGTACCGTGCGCCCAGGCATCGTGGATCTCTATCCTGTCAGATCTGAACCCATCCCGCTTCGCTTCCGCCTTCAGCGGTTCAATGCCATGATGGGGGCTGACATCCCTGCTGAGTTCGTGGTGGATGTCCTGGAGCGCTTGGGGTGTGAGGTGCATTCCTCTTCTGATCCTGCCGTATTGGATGTAGTGGCGCCTACCTTCCGTCCTGACCTAGAGCGAGAGATAGACCTCTATGAGGAAGCGGTTCGTCTCTGGGGCATGGATCGCATCCCTTCCACGTTGCCTGCGTCCCCTGACCGCGTTGGCGTGCGTGAGCAGTCTGAGATCGTCCGCGATATCGTGAACGACACCCTGCGAGCCAGCGGCATGAACGAGACCATGACCTACTCCTTCGCTGAGCCCGGTGATGTTCAGGCTCTGGGCATGGAGGGGCTGGATCTGGGACAAGCCGTAGAGCTGCTCAACCCGCTCAACGCGGATCAATCCGTCATGCGTCAGACCATCCTGCCGGGGCTGCTGCGGTCTGTGGCCTACAACCAGCATCATGGCACGAAGAACATCCAGCTCTATGAGATCGGCACGGTCTTCTCTACGGCTGAGGGCCGGAAGAAGCCCAAGGAGCGCACGAAGGTCGTGGGCGTTCTTGCCGGTGCCATGGGCGAAGATGGGTGGAACGAGAAGCGTGTGCCCTTCGATTTCTTCGATGGCAAGGGCATCGTGGAGAACGTGGCTCGCGAATTGGCATTGCCGAAGGTGCGCTTCAAAGAGCTCACCGCTGAAGAGGCTCCTCAGCTTCAACCGGGCAGAGCCGCAGTTATGCTCTCTGGTGGTACGGTCATCGGTTGGGTAGGGGAGGTTCATCCCCTCGTAACGGCTGCCTTCGATGCCGAAGCCCCCGTGGTAGCCTTTGAGCTGGATCTGAAGGCCTTGGAAAAGGCGTATCGTCCGGCTCGCGACTATGTGGATGTGCCAACCTTCCCTGCCGTGGAAGTGGATCAAGCCTTCGTAGTGGATGAAGCGGTGACCGCCGAGAAGATGGGTCAGGTCATGAGCTCCGCAGGGGGCAAGCTCCTGGAAAGCGTGCGCCTGTTCGATGTGTACCGAGATGACGAGCGCGTGGGAGCTGGCAAGAAGTCCATGGCCTATCGTCTGACCTATCGTGCAGCGGAGCGTACGCTCACCTCTGAGGAAGTGGACAAGGCTCACGAGAAGCTGGTGAAGAAGGTCCAAGGTGCCACCGGCGCCGAAGTGCGTTCCTAAGTTCACGCGCTCTGCAGAACCATCATTCCGAATCCGTAAGGGCCGAACACGTTCGGCCCTGGGCTACATGCATGGTTGCCCGTAGGGGCGGATCGTGATCCGCCCTTTTTGCACCTGAGGCAAACGCTCTCCCCGCAAGGGGCGTTCGGCCTTAGGCCTTGGCTCTCGAAAAGACGTGATGCTTCGCTTATATCACGCTTTTCTCGGCCTGCGGAATCGGCCTCAACCCCTCACGGGGAGGGCTGTCTTCGTGTAACAACAAAAGATCCTCACCGCGCTGCTGATGGGACCCTCCGGGTCCGCATCATCACTGCGGGCGGCTTGCCGCCGCGTTATCGCGCTTCGCGCGAAGGGTATCATCCTGGACTCGTAGGGGCCGAACGCGTTCGGCCTCGGGTCGATCATGATCGACCCCTACATGGGAGATGTGCGGCGCACGGGGTCGCCTTGTTCACAGGCCGTATCCGCCGCCAAACTAAATGTGTCATCCTGGATCCGTAGGGGCCGACCTCGGTCGGCCCTGGGTCGAACAGGTTCGACCCCTACGCAGGAGCTTGTTGCGCTCTCTTGTGGGGATCGGCCGTGGTCGGCCCGGGCTGTCTTGTCAGCGGCTTGAAGAGGATCCGATCCGGTTTTAGGCAGCGGGATCATATCCTGCGATGCGTGAGCGAGGGGGAGGGGTGAGCTAGTATTAGAGCCGTCGGTAGACATCGCGACGGTGTCCGATGCGGAAGAGTTCGATGGTCACCCGGCCATCATCAATGGTCCCGAGGATGCGATAGGTCCCCACACGCCACCGCCAACCATGTTCTGCACCCTGCAGTTTCTTTGCGCTTCCGATCTCTCGAGGGTTCTCGCATCCATCGAGCTGGTCGATGAAGGAAGACACCAAAAGGAGCGCTTTCTTATCAAGGGAACCTAATTGCTTGAGTGCGCGCTTGGTCAGCGCTACGCTGTATCCCATAGAGGTTACAGGCCGAGCTCTTGCTTTGCTGCTGTCCAGCTGAGGCTGTCACCTGTATCTTCTTCGATAGCGGCTTTCAGGTCACGGGCATCCATCTCATCTTCAAGACGCTCCAGCGTCCACTGACGCACTTGGGCCGAGAACGTCGTGCCATTCATCTCTGCGAAAGCGCTGATCCATTCTTTCTCATCAGGCTCAAAGCGGATAGCTGATGCGGTCATGGCCATGATGATCTCCTCGAATGAGTTTACGATGTATACTTATTCTGCATTGATGAGCATACATTGTCAACTTACCCCGGTTATCCAAGGAACGCTATCTCCCATTCCTGTCCACTTATGGTTGCGCTCGCACGGCCAGCGAAGTAAGCTTCCCATACACTGCCAACCTGATTGGAGGCGTCATGCATCGCGATTATCCGAACCTCTGCAAGCCTATCAAGATCGGGAATCTGACCCTGCGCAACCGCATGGCCTCAGCGCCCATGGGAGCTACGGATATCCTCGCTGATGGCACTCCTGGGCCACGAACCCTCGGCTTCTACGAAGCCCGGGCCAAGGGCGGTGCCGCTTCGGTCACGGTGAGCGAACTGGTGGTGCATCCCGAGACCGATGGGTCGCAGATGCTGCATCTCTCGCTGGCAACGCCAGGCCAGCTTGGTGCCTTCGCCTATGTGGCCGATGCCATCAAACGCCATGGGGCGGTGGCTTCCATCGAATTGTCCCACTCCGGCCAGTATGCAGGCACCTATATGGTTGACAAGAAGGCCAAGGGAGAGCTCTGCCAGTACGGGCCCAGCGACGGTGAACGCCCAGACGGCTTGCCGGTGCGTGCGCTCACAGAGGAGCAGATCTCGGATATCGTGGAAGCCTATGGCAATGCTGCTGCCCTGGCGAAGCGGGCCGGGTTCCAGATGTGCATGGTGCACGCAGGTCATGGATGGCTCATCAACCAATTCCTCTCACCCTATTTCAATAAGCGCACTGACGGCTATGGTGGACCCCTTGAGAATCGTCTGCGCCTGGCGCGGGAAGTGCTGGGCGCTGTGCGCAAGGCTGTGGGTCCGCGCTTCCCCATAGAGCTGCGCATGAGCGGATCCGAGCTCTTTCCGGGTGGCTACGATATCGAAGAGGGTTGCCGCATCGCTCAGGCCCTGGAGGATCTGGTGGATATCATCCATGTGTCCGCCGGGTCTTACCAGTTCGGTTTCTCTATCACCCATCCCTCCATGTTCCGTGAGCATGGATGCAACGTGCACTTGGCGGCACGCATCAAGCAATGCGTGAGCGTTCCGGTGGCTGCCATCGGTGGCCTGTCCGATCCAGCCCAGATGGAATCCATCATCGCCTCTGGCAAGGCGGATATCGTCGCCATGGCTCGAGGGCTCCTGGCTGATCCGGAGCTGCCGAACAAGGTCATGGCGAATAGGGGAGATGACGTGGTGAAGTGCGTGCGCTGCTTCACCTGCATGGCTGAGCGTCCGGTCACCCAAACGCGACGCTGCGCGGTGAACCCGCTCATCGGGCGTGAGCTGGAAGGGCTAAAGGCGTCTCCTGCTCTGAAGCCCAAGCGCGTGCTGGTGGCAGGCGGAGGCATTGCGGGCATGAAAGCAGCCCATACCGCTGCTCTGCGCGGCCATGATGTGACCCTCTGCGAAGCCGGGGAGCGTCTAGGCGGTATCTTGAACACCGAAGAAGCGCTGCCCTTCAAGCACGATATGTATGAGCTGGCGCGTACCTATGAGCGTCTGTGCGAAGAAGCGGGCGTGCATATCTGCTTGAACCAAGCTGTTGATGCCGCTTTCTGCGATGCGTTCGAGCCCGATGCCCTCATCATCGCGGTGGGCTCCGATGAGCTTGAGCTGCCTATGCCCGTAGCAGAGGGCGCGTGGGTGATATCCATTGATGAGCTGTACTTGGAGGACGCTGACCCAGGTGATGACGTCGTGATCATCGGAGGCGGCCTCACCGGCTGCGAATGCGCTCTGCTCATGGCCCAGCAGGGCAGGAATGCCCATCTGATCGAGATGGGGCCTGAACTGGCACCGGATGCGAACATCCGTCACAGGCCTATCCTCCTGTCTCAACTTGAGGAAGCGGGGGTGGAGGTGCTGACTGATGCTCGGGCCGAGGCTGTGACGTTGAATGGAGTGAAGGTGGTCCTTGCAGATGGGGACGAACGCGTGGTTGGCGGCATCGGGTCGTCCGTGGTGGCTGCCATCGGGCGGCGCAGCCGCAGCGAAGCCGTAGACGCCCTGCGGGACGGAGCCCCCTTCGTACGCGTCGTCGGGGATGCTTTGCGCCCGGCCAACATCACCTTCGCCATCTATGAGGCCTACCACGCTGCTTTGGACATCTGAGACGAACGGACAGCGGGGACGTAGCCTATCATTCTCGTTGCCTCTAAATGGGGATCGTCAGACCGTCCATGGCTGGCTCGACGCGCCCATCGAACTGCTTGAGCCACTCCGTCAGCTCGGCCATGGTGATGGGTTCGTCATAGTGCAGGCACATGTGGGTGAGGTATATCTTACCCACGTCCAGCGCCAGCCCCTCTTCGATGCATTCCTGAATGGAATGATGGGCATCCGGGTTCCAGTTGCGCTTCCAGAAGGTGGCATCCATGGCCAGGATATCCACGCCGCGGATGGCATCGGCTGTCTTAGGCGGCAGTGGCCCGGTGTCTGATGCATAGAATAAGCACGTCTCAGCGGTCTCTATGAGGTAGCCATAGGTGCCCGGCGCGTGGGTGACGGGCAGTGCCGTATAGCGGACGTCGTCGAATCCATGCACTGCAAACGGCTCAAGGTCCTGGAAGCCCAAGCAGTAGTCCATATAGTGGAACTCCGCCAGGATGCCTTCCCGTGCAGCGGGGGAGGCGAACACGGGAAGCGGCGCTCCGCCGCGTACGAGCGCCACCAGGTACTCGTATTCTCCCAAACCCCCTATATGGTCATAGTGGCAATGGGTGAACAGCGCCTCATCCACATGGCGCACACCTTCGCGAAGCAGCTGATGACGCGCATCGGGGGGCGTGTCTATCACCAGGGTAGGAGTCTTAGCTTCGGGCAGCCCTGCCCTGCGCACCATCACGCCGCAGTCCCCTCGGGCGAGGCGCGGATCTGCCCGAGCCTCCTCGCAAGCGGGGCATTCGCAGAAGAAAGAGGGTACGCCACAGCCCGCCGCGGTGCCCATGAATGTGAACAGATGCTCTGCCATTGATGCCTCCCGGGATATCCATAGCCGCTTGCCGTCTTCAACGAAACGCGCTTTGGTGCCTCTCCCGATTATACGGCTGAGTCGCTATAATCCAGGAGTACAGGGGGAAGCCTGTCCATTCGCGTGCAAGCGCGAAGGTTTAGAGAAGTAGAGAGGAAGGTTTATGGCGGAGATCGATATCCACGCAGAGGGAGTCGAGATGGTGAAGTCGCTTTGCTACTTCTGCCATGCGAACTGCGGTGTCCTTGCCTATGTCAAGGATGGGGATGTGATCAAGATCGAAGGCGATCCTGATTATTCCAGCCAAGGTGGCCTGTGCTGCCGCGGCACCAGCGCTCTTCTGCACGTGAATCACCCGGCCCGCATCAACCATGCGCTCAAGCGCGTCGGTGAGAAGGGCGAGGGCAAGTGGGAGC
Source organism: uncultured Eggerthellaceae bacterium (assembly GCA_910588905.1). Classification (GTDB taxonomy): domain Bacteria; phylum Actinomycetota; class Coriobacteriia; order Coriobacteriales; family Eggerthellaceae; genus MGBC163016. Next base: position 5,599 of record CAJURZ010000021.1, on the reverse strand, counting down.
AGATCCCATACGATCAGGCGATCCAAGAGGTTGCCGACAAGCTGAACCAGATCAAGCAGGAATCTGGTGCCGAGTACGTGGCTTCAGCCGGTGGCACCACCCGCACCGACGACTGGGCGCGCAGGCGCTTCCTGAACCAGTTCGGCACGCCGAACGGGTTCCACAATGCGCTTCTGTGCTGGATCCCCACGTTCATGGCGGAGACCTGCGTAGCTGGTTGGTCACCCTTCGAGACCGATCTGGGTGCTGCCCGCAGCCTCATCCTCTGGGGCATGAACCCGGCGGCCTCCACGCTGGGCGGCATGCATGGCTACACTGACCTTCAGATGAACGGTCTCAAGATCATCGTCGTTGACCCGCGCTACTCTGAGACGGCATCCAAGGCAGACCTTTGGCTGCCCCTGCGTCCTGGTTCTGACGCGGCGCTGGCCCTGGCCATCCTCCACACGCTCATCTTCGAAGGCCTCTATGACGTCGAATTCGTCACCAAGTGGTGCGACGGCTTCGAGGAGCTCATGGGCCATATGGCGGACTACTCGCCCGAGTGGGCTTCTGAGATCACCTGGCTGGAGCCGGATCAGATCCGCAACGCTGCGCGCATGTACGCCATGAACAAGCCTGGCTGCATCCAGTGGGGCTGCACCTGGGATCAGAATGGTTCCACCTCCACCACGGCCAGCCATGCCCTGGCGCTCTGCCGCGCCATCACCGGCAACCTGGATGTGCCCGGTGGCGACGGCATGCCCGGCCCGGCTCTGAACTTCCTGACCGACGAGGAGATGGAAGCCAACGAGTGCCTGCCTGAGGAGATGAAGGCGAAGCAGATCGGCTCCAATAAGTTCAAGCTGACCAGCTGGCCTGGCTATCAGAAGATCTCCGATAACGCCATCCGCAAGTGGGGCAAGACCCTTCCCACCGAATGGTTCTGCGAGGCCCACGGCCCCAGCGTGTTCAAGGCCATCCTCACCGGTGACCCCTACAAGGTGCGCGCTCTCATCTGCAACGCCACCAATCCGGTGAACTCCTATGGTGACGCGAAGATGGTGCTGGCAGCGCTCAAGGAAGTGGAGTTCCTGGTCACGGTCGATTACTGGATGACCCCCACGGCTCTGTTCTCTGACTACGTCTTCCCGGCTGCGGGTGCTCTGGAGCGTCCTACCATCATCACCCATTACGGTGCTACGGACTCTCTCATGGCTGGCCGCCGTGCCATCCAGCCCAAGTACGACCGCCACACGGACATGGTCTTCTGGCGCAAGCTGGGTCTGGCCTGCGGGCAGGATCCGGAGATGTGGCCCTGGGAGACCGAGGAAGAGGCCTACTGGCACATCATCGAAGGCATCGGGCTTCCCATCGAGAGCTACAACGACTTCGTTGACATGATTCGTATGTACTACCCGCCGCTGCATCAGGTGAAGTACGAGCAGAACGGTGGCTTCTGGACCCCTTCAGGCAAGGTGGAGTGCAATTCCACCATCCTGCGTGAGCTGGGTTACTCGGGCATGCCCATCTACACTGGCATGGCTGAATCCGAGCTCACCACTCCGGAAGTGGCAGCTGAATACCCCATCGTGCTCACCACCGGTGGCGGCTTCATGCCCTACCACCACTCTGAGCACTTCAACATGCAGGCTATCCGCTACCTCTATCCTGATCCGTACTTCTTCATCAACCCGAAGCTCGCTGAGAGCCTTGGCATCGAGCAGAGCGATTGGTGCTGGATCGAGACGCGTCGTGGCCGCATCAAGATGCGCGCCAGCGTTGAGCCCATCGTCGATCCGCGCGTTGTCATGTGCCCCCGCGGCTGGTGGTTCCCTGAGCGCGATGGCTCTGCTGACCTGAACAACCCGTTCGGCTGTCTTGAGTCCAATGTCAACACGCTCACCTGCGTGGATGATCCCGATTGCGATCCCATGGGCGGCTCTTGGAACAACCGTGGTCTCATGTGCAAGGTCTATAAGTGCGGCGAGGTGGACGCATCGTTCACTGCCGAGGATGCTCAGTTCTCCATCCCGGGCAACGCTGACACCCCTGGTATCCACATGATGCCCTCCGAGATGAAGCTCTGCCGTGAGCCCATTCCCTTCGAGGAGCCCCAGCCCACACGCGAGGTTCCCGAGGGCTATGTCTGGACGTGGCAGGATGACCAGATCTACCAGAAGGGCACCGGCTTCCGTCTGGATGAATCCGGCTGGCTGATCGACCCGAAGGACAAGGCCTACATCGATGCCTACACCGGCTGGCGCTACGATGCCAACCAGGATTGCCTGGTGGACGTGAGCTCTGGCAAGAAGTACACAATGGATCGCCAAGAGATCGTGGAAGTGGCTGGCATCCGCACCTATCCCGGCCAGGATGCTCCCTATGAGATCTCAGGCCAGGCACTGGTTTGGGATAAGGAGAAGGGCTACGCCACCTTCGAAGGGGCAAAGGGCGAAGGCAAGATCTTCAACCCGGATACCCAGTGGGTCATCGGCATCGAAGATAACGTCTACTACGATCAGCATCGCGGTTACGCCTACGACCCGAACGACAACTGCCTCGTGGATATGGAAACGGGTCTGCGCTACACCATGAACTACGAGCAGATCACGGGCAATGAGGAGCTGCCGGTGAACGAGGCTGCCATCGCTGCTGAGGAGAACACCGATGCGGCTGCTGCAGCTGAGACCCAGGTGGAGATGGACGCCGCTGCAGCTGAGGCTGCCGAGGCCGGAGATACCGCTTTGGCTCAAGAGCTGGCCGAGGCTTCTTCTGACCCGGCTGCGGCAGATGAGGAGGTCAAGTAATGACGAGATATTGCATGGTCATCGACCAGCGTCGCTGCATCGGCTGCCATTCTTGCACGGTAGCCTGCCGCACCTGGAACGAGCTGCCCTTGGATATCGTGTACAACCCGGTGCTGACCGAGGGTGTGCAAGGGGAGTGGCCCAACGTTCATAGGAACTGGACGCCCACCCTGTGCATGCATTGCGAGAAGCCCGCTTGCGTGCCTTGCTGCCCCACCGGCGCCAGCCAGCAGGATGAGGACGGCACGGTCTGGATCGAATATGACAAGTGCATGGCTTGCCTCGCTTGCGTGAATGCCTGCCCCTATGGCATGCGCGACCAGTCGAAGCTGCAGCCGCATCTGCACCGCTTCGTCCGCAAGTGCACGTTCTGCCGCGACAAGCGCAAGATGGACCCTGATGCTCAGCCCTACTGCGTGGCTACGTGCCATCAGAAGGCCCGCATCTTCGGAGACCTGGATGATCCGAACTCCGAGGTGTCGAAGCTGGTCAATTCTGTTGAGACGGTCCGCCTGCTGGAGGACATGGGCACCGGCCCGCAGATCTACTACATTCCTGATTTGGGAGGTACTGTAAGATGAGAAGACATTTCTGGAAATGGCCCATCCCAACCTACCTGTTCCTAGGCGGACTGGGCGGTGGCATCTTCTGCCTCATCGCCGTGCTGTCCCTCTGCGTCTATCCTGGTGTAGATGCTGTCCCCATGGCCATGGCATGGCCGGGCTTCTTGGCCATCGTCGCCCTTGGCTTCGGTTGCCTGATGCTCGTGGCTGACCTGGGCCAGCCCATGGTGTTCTACCGCGCTTTCGTGAAGAGCACGAGCGTTCTTGCTTGGGGTGCTCGCCTCCTCACGGTGTGCATGTTCTTCGGTCTGTTCTGGTTCGCCAGCTACGTGCCTTGGGACTGGTTCGCTCCTATCGCGAACTTCTTCGCACCGTTCCGTGCCTTCAACATCGCCATCGCAGGCATCGCAGGCACGTGCATCATGCTCTACACGGGCATCTTCCTCTCTACCCTGAAGTCCCATGCCTTCTGGGCTACCCCGGCGCTGCCCGTGCTCTTCACGGTGTCCGCGCTCTCCACGGCCTGCGCAGCCATCTCGCTGTCCGCTGGCTGGTGGCCTGCCCCTCAGGGCATCTACACCGAGGCTGCGCTCATGAACCTCCTGGCTGCTCATGCCGTCCATGAGGTCGTGCATCTCGTGGATGTCATCCTGGTGGTCTGCGAGATCGTCGTCCTCCTGGTCATGGTGCTCTCCTTCCTGGGTGCTGGCAACAAGACGGCGAACCGCGTGGCTCACAAGTGGGTCCATGGTTCTTACGCCTTCGCCTTCTGGGGTGGTATGATCGCCATGGGTCTGGTGATCCCCGAACTGCTCTACATCGGCCTTCCTGAGACCATCGGCTCTACGGTCATCGCCCCCGTCCTCGTTCTTTTGGGTGGCCTGTTGCTCCGCTTCATGGTGGTCAACTCCGACGAGCGTGCTCCGCTGCCGGGCGAGGATATGTACTTCAAGAAGCTTCCGCCGAAGGATGCTGAGTTCATCACCAAGTGGACCTATGGTGAGAACCTGTTCTAGGATCTCAGATGGTGAGAACCTGTTCTAGGATCTCAGCTCAGACGAGCTTCGCTCAGCTGTAACGAGACGCCCCGCATCTGCGGGGCGTCTTTCTTTTGCGGCATTCGGTGGTCGTTAATCTGGCCGAACGTGTTCGTCCCCTACGAGGATCCTGTGCCCGGTTGTCTGTAGGGGCGGACCGTGGTCCGCCCCGGAGCATGTTGCATCATCCCTCCGCTCTCATGAGGTTCGAGCGGTCATGGGTGGCGATGATGAGCGTCCTGTTCGCTCGGTGCTCGTGGATGAGCTGTGCGGCGTGCTGTGCATTCGCCTCATCCAATCCCGCGAAGGGCTCATCCAATAGGAGGACCGATGAGGGGTGCGCGAGCGCTCGTGCCAGCTCGATGCGCCGGCGCTGACCGCCTGAGAGCGCTGAGACGGGCTTGCTCTCAAGCAGCGGCTCCTCAGGGATGAGCTCATCCAGAAGGTATCGCGCGAAGCCGAGCTCTTGTTCGCTGGATGCCACGAGGGCGAGGTTCTGAGGGGCGCTCAGGCTCTCGATGAGGCGTGGTTCCTGGAAGGCCATGCTCGGAGCGCATGTCGGAAGCATCGAGGCAGGGGAGACCTCATCGAAGGCGTCCAGCTGCGCGATGATGCGAAGGGTCGTGGTCTTGCCTGAACCCGACGGCGAGGTCAGCCGTGCGATGCTGCCCTGCTCCACCTCAAGGGAGAAGCCTTCCAGCACGGGCTCACCGCCAAAGGATCTCCATCCGTCACGGATGATGACAGCCTCAGCAGAGGGCATCGGGGGCGCTTGGTCCGTTGGCGTAGCCTGGGCGCATTCCCTATCCAGGATGCGTGCAGGCAGCTTAGCTGCCGCATCCACGGCAGCGACGACGATCCTCTCTGAGAGCCATCCCAATGCGATGATCACGACGGTCCAGGCCACGATGGATGCCATGTCCAGTGATAGCTTCCCCAGGTAGATCTGCTCCCCGATGGAGAGGGTGGGAAGCCCGATGAGCTCGCAGGCGACCCCTGCCTTCCAGGCCATGCCCGTGCTCGTGCGTGCAGCAGCGCGCACGAAGGGGGCTGCTTGGGGCCAGCGTACGAAGAGGCTGCGGCGCCAGCCTCTCACCTGGAAGGTCTCCAGCATCTGGTCGGTTGCGGGGTCCGCTATGCGATGGGCTTCGAGCATGGCGAAATAGAACGGAGGGAGCACGACCAGGCCAACGGCGATGGAGGTGGCAAG
>CAJURZ010000020.1 GCA_910588905.1 uncultured Eggerthellaceae bacterium | reverse complement strand
CGGTGGTCACAACCGGGATGCAGGAGCCAACGCCGAAGCCAGCGATCAGGCGGAATGCGCAGAAGAATGCATAATCGGGCGCGAATGCCTGCGGCAGTGTGAACAGACCATAGAAGATGACCGCGATGGTGAGCATCTTCTTACGGCCGATGGCATCGGACATGATGCCGCCAACAGCACCGCCGAGCACCATGCCGAGCAGGCCCCAGGTGGTCAGCGAGCCGGTAAGGGCTGCGATCGGCTGACCATTGGCGATCTCGGTCGCGAAGAACGTGGGTGCAACATAGGTGTTAGTAGAATTAACGATCATGAAGTCATAGCCGTCGAAGATCATTGCGAACGCCAGGATGACGAACACGATCCATGTGTGGCTGGAGATGCCAGCGCGGTCGATGACCTCAGATACTGTGAACTCTTTACCGTCCATCAATACCCCCTAGATAAATGATGTTTGCCTCTGCCGTCTGATGGATGGATTCGGCAGCAGGCCTAGAAGATCGGGCGCACATGCCCGGGCGCAATAGCAAGACTGAGAACGAACCAGCATCTTGGGAGGTATTACGAGCGCCTCAAAAATCTAGGGCTGTTGAGGTGCTAGTAATGGTGCACACAAGGCCTTATAGGGATCAGCCTTGAGCTCCCGCCATGGGGTACGGACCAGAAGAAACGATTGCGCTTACTTCCCCCTTCCTCGATTCTCTTCGCCTCAGCATTCCCTGACCCCCTCAGTACCCCGGCATGTATGGCTGCCGAGCCGAGAAGTCGGGATGATGCTTATGGGGGTAGGATATTTTAAGTGGGTTGACTGGTCAACGAGAACGGCTTTCGGGCCTCAACCTTCAAGGTTGATTTGCGAGGTTGAGCGCGGGTTGAAAAGGTTTGTTTCGGTCAGTGGCCTCAGTATTCCTCCCGCACGGCAGAGGCTCTTCGGCGAACGGTTCCTCCCGGAGCTCTGAGGATTGGTATAATGGTCCTCACGTGGTCGAGTGGCGCAGCGGGAGCGCAGGTGCCTTACAAGCACAAGGTCGGGGGTTCAAATCCCTCCTCGACCACCACCTTCTTTTGATCCCACTCCAAAACCCCTCCTTCTGATGATGCAGCTAAGGATCACCCTTCATCGGAAGACGTTTAAAAGAAAGGTGGCTCCCCGTGATCAGGAAGCCACCTTGCATCGTGCCTTACGCAGCAATGCAGATATGATAGAAGCCGGCCTTCTCTAGGACACCAGCTCTACAGCCCGGGCAGCCGCTTCTCCAGCATCTTCGGTGTAGGCATCTGCACCCACCTCATCAGCATAGGCCTGGGTCACAGGAGCGCCTCCTATCATGACCTTCACCTTGTCACGCAAACCTGCACCCTCGATAGCTTGGATAGTAGCCTTTATCTCAGGCATAGTGGTGGTCAGCAGCGACGAGCAACAGACGATATCCACGTCATCATGCTCTTGCAAGAATGACACGAACTGCTCAGGGGCCACATCCACTCCGAGGTCTTCTACCTCAAAGCCCTTCGACTCGATCATCATACGCACCAAGTTCTTGCCTATATCATGCATGTCGCCCTTGACAGTACCGATGACAGCCTTGCCCACGGGCTCCGTCCCCTCAGCGGCTAGATATGGCTTCAGCACATCCGTACCCGCCGACATGGCCCGAGCCGCCACCAGCATCTCTGGCACGAAGACCTCGCCCTGAGAGAACTTCTCGCCGATGACATCCATAGCGGGGATGAGCGCCTGGTTCAGGATATCCTCAGCAGAGCATCCCTCATCTATCGCTTGCTGGACGAGAGGCGCTACTTCCTTGCGCTTGCCGCGTTGTACGGCACTGGAGATCTCTTCATAGATGGTCATGGTCTTTTCCTTTCTCAGAAATCATTACAGTTCGTCGATGGCTGCATACATCGCATCGATGTTCTCTGCCGGTGCATTGGCCGGAATGCTGCAAGAGGGAGATGCGATGAAGCTATCCCCCATCACTGCCAACTGCTCCTTCACCTCGTCGTATATCTGCTCAGGCCTGCCGAAGGCGAAGTTCGCCGGATCTACAGTGCCCGTGAATGCCATCTTCGGTCCCAAGATGTCCCGGGTCTTGATGAGATCCGTATTACCGTCAGAATCGAAGATGCATCTACCGGCTGGGAATTGAGCGAATAGATCGAGGTTGTTCGTCCAATTCGAATCCATATGAAACCGTACATAAGCACCCTGGTCCAAGAGGTAATTCGCTTGACGCTCGATGAGAGGCCAGCCGAACTCCTCGAACTGAGCACGCCCCAACAGATCGCAATTCGCTTGCACGCAGGGAGCGATGGTGTACATGACCACCTCCCCATGAGCATCCGCATCGGCTACTTGCTCTTTGATGCTGTTGCCGATACGCGCCTCTTCCTCATCCATGATCACGCTCATAGCAGCCTTCATCTCGTCAGGCTGCTCGTACATATCCATAAAGAATTCTGTGAGACCACGCCCGAAGGCGAGAACATCGTAGGGCGAAGAGAGCATGCCCTCATGGCGGAAGAAGGGCAGACCCGCATCGTGGTAGAGCTGCTTATTGCGCATGCCCGCTTCGAAATCACGCCCCATCGCTTCGGGATCATAACCCAGCTTATCGAAGAGGATCTTGTCGCTGAACTTCTGCCAGCCACCTTCGATGATCTCATCGTAGACATCCTCAGTGAAGGCATGATCGAAGTCCAACTGCCACATCTCATCAGCGGGTATATCCACGCCGGGGAGCAAGGTCTTCACGAGGAAGGCAGCACCCAGGAAACGTGAGCTCATGCCCACGGCTGCCAAGAAGTCCAATTTCGGAAACTTCGGCAAGACCTCATCCACAATGGTCTTTGTCATATCCTCATGATGCTCGATCATATATTGAAAATCCGTTTGAGGCTTCGCATAGCGGATGAGCGCCAGATCCCCCGCCCACATGAGTGGCGTGCGATCGATCTTCTTGCCTTGCATTGCTCCCAGGATACGTTCTTGGCGTTGCTTTCTCAATTCGTCATTCATAGGTACCTCTTCCCGTCCGAATGTGACTGTAGATGCGGCTCCGTGACACGATGGCGCTATTTCGATGTGATGCCGGAATCATCAAAGATCGCATCATCTCCTGCTTGAGACATGACCGACATGGATGCCTTGACATCGCCCAATTCGTCCACTTGGACATCGGGGGTGTCGATGGGTGCCTGGCGACCAATGGCAGCCTCTGTCCCCTTTGGCGCCCGCACCTCATTACCTGCTTCGCGTTCGAGAGGGAAGTCGCCCACGTTCAAGGACTTCTCAAGCTTCACATCCACGACCTGGGAGACGAAGCCGGGAGCCTCGATGGTGAGCGTGTAATCACCCGGATCGAGCTTGCGGAACCAGAAGTCACCGAACTCATCAGAGTTGGTCACTGCCCGAGCATCTCCAGAAAGGGTGATCTTTGCCCCCTCGATGATCTCGTCCAATGCTGGATCCCATACCTCGCCGCCAATGAAGAGATGAGGAAGGTTGAGGTAATAGACACGGGGACCATGCTCTGCCTTGGCAACCGTCTCTGCCTGGGCGAGCTCCTCTGCGAATTCCTCTTCCTCGCCGAAGCGGAGCGCACCGGTGGCACACACGTCAACGCAATGAGGAAGCTCGCCCTCATCCACGAGATGGGCGCAGCCTGTGCAATGTTGAGGGACCTCCAGCTCCTCATTCCAATAGATGGCACCGTAGGGGCAGGAATCAACTAGGTCACGACGACCCTTCGCTTTCACAGGGTCCATGATCACGAGGCCATCCGAGCGCTTGAAGGACACCTCGGGATCAGCCTTGATGCAAGGAGCATCATCGCAATGATTGCAGAACAGCGGCTTGTACTCCACACGCACCTTCGGCACTTGGCCATGATCGACTTGGGTCATCTTGCACCAGAAGTGTCCCGTGTCCGGCTGCGGCAGCGCATAGGGCAGCCACTCGTTGTTCCAGTGCTCATCCTTGCAAGCAAGCTGACAGCCATAGCACCCATTGCACTTGGCTGAATCAAAAACGAATACCTTCATCTTGCATCTCCTCCTTCTAGGCAAGCCAGTTCTCGATCTTGACACCCGCATCGTTGAATTCACGGGCGAAAGCCTCTGGGTATTCCTTCGCCAACTGATGTACATCTACCTTCTCGAAGTCGACCAGATAGCCGCTGGTCACTTCAGCGTTGGTGTTCTCCATGGCCACTTCAGAGGGAGCGATCAGGTTGTTCGCACCGCCGCGATCAGCTTCTCCCACCTTGATGGGGTCCAGCCGGGCTCCATGGTCCTGGTAGACGACACCCGGCTTGATGCGCTCGGTGACATAGGCTCCACCCAACACCCAACCGCGATCGTTGAAGATCTTGACCACATCTCCACTGGCTATGCCATGGGATGCTGCATCGACAGGATTGATCCATACCGGCTCATAAAGATAGCCATCAGGGCCCTTAACCTTGCAAGTCTCTATCTCACGAAACCAAGTGACATCATCCATGTTCGCATGCACGCGCCAACGAGGATGATTGGAGACGATCAGGTATGGATAGTCCTTGCCACGCTCGGTGAGCAATGATTCGGACAACCGGCCGTCTTCCACGATGAACTTCGGATAGGGCGGTCGTGACTGATCGTCTGGGAAGTAATGGGCCAGAGAAGTGGAGTAGAACTCCAACTTGCCAGACGGCGTTCCCAGAGGGTGGGTCTCCGGGTCCTCATAGAAGGGCGCAAACCCGCGAGGCGCATCTTCCCAGTCCTTTGCCGTAGGAGCGGCATAGTAGCCCTTCCGCTCGAACTCCTCCCACGTGATGCGATCTTGACAGCCAGAATTCTCGAATCCTTCGCGGATCCATTCATCCACCGTCTTGCCACCAGTGAACTCCTCGTAGACGCCCATCTTCTTCGCCACTTCGCCCACAGCCTCGTAGTCAGACTTCGACTCGCCCCGTGGCTCTATGCACTGCGGTTCGATCATCATGACGTTCTGATAGCCATTGGAGGAGTCTACCGCGATATCGCGCTCCTCGAACTTCGTGTTGATGGGAAGCAGGACGTCGGCATAGATACAGTCGTTCTCCATCCAAGGATGCTGAATGAGAACGAATTCGATCTCATCGGACTGAACCGCCTTGGCCAGCGTGTAGCCACCATTCCAGCAGGTAGACCAGCAGGGCGTGTCAGACCAGATCATGTGGATCCGCGTACCGCAGCCTGCCTCAGAGGGATACTGGTATTGGACGAACTGGTCCTGACGGGGCCATCCAGCTACACCCGTACCATACCAGGTGAGCGGATTCTCTAGGGTATAGTCACCCAGGATGGCCTTGGGGACCATGGTCTTCGGGATATGAGCCTTGCGGATGTCCCAAACCTCGGAATTGTTATAGTCCAAGGAACGGTAGGCCGCCGCAGGCATCATATATAGTTCGCTTCGCGGATTCGGGCACTGCGTGGGCAGTCCGTAGAGGCCCCATTCGATGAGCTTGATGACGTTGCGACCCGGCTTGCCCAAACCCTGCATGCCCATGAGGACCACTTCCATGCGCCCAGGCTCGGCAGAGAACTGTGAGCGAATGAGCGAGCCGCCGTTCACATGGCTGATGGAAGTTGCCTGCTTGTACCAGGCCTTCGCCAATGCTTTGATCTGACGAGATGGTACACCGCAAATGGGAGCTGCCCATTCGGGCGTCTTCGGCACACCATCTTCGCCGCCAGTGATGTAGTACTCGATCCAGTCGAACCCGATGGCATGCGTGTCAACATATTCGCGATCGAACCAGCCGTTCTGGATCCAGGTATAGGCAATGGCCATGTGGAGCGCAACGTCTGTGTTCGGGTTCACGGGGATCCACTTGTCTGCATGCACCGCACAACCGTAGTTGACGTCCGGGCAGACATAGATCTGCTTCACGCCCACCTCGGTCAGCCAGAAGCACCAGCGGCTTGGAAGCTGGCCGAGCCAGCCCCATGGGGTGGTCTCCTCGTCACATCCCCAATGCAAGAGATACTTGGAGTTCTCAGCGATATCCAGCAGCAGAAGGCCGATATCACCTTCGCCCACCGGGTCGCAGCCCCACACGTGTTTCGCGCCCCAGTACCAGCCTTCCCAGCTGTCAGGGTTGCGTGCTTGGAAGGTGAAGCCGCCCAAGATGGACATGAGTCGCATCTGACAACCATGGGTAGCATGAACGGTCTTCGTCTCACCATGGCCATCGCCTTGGCAGAAAACGGCATAGTAGCCATATTCCCTTTCGATGCGCCGAAGCTCGGACGCGATGATGTCCGTGGCCTCATCCCAGCTGATGCGCTCGAACTTGGATTTGCCGCGGTTCTGCGGATTGCGCTCTCCATTGGGGTCCCAATCCACACGCTTCATCGGGTAGAGGATGCGGTTGTCAGAATAGGCTCGCTTCTTGTAGACCAACGCGAACGGCGGGATATCGTTCTTCAGGAGCCCCGGAAGCTTCTTGCCGTTCACTTCCAACGTCCACGGTCTCAGCTCTTCCTCAGTGAAAGCGTTGTCGAAATGGAAGCCGCGCGTTCGGACGATCTTGCCATCGGCCACATCTATCTCAGCGGACAAAGCGCTCATGCCGAAGCTGCCCAAACCAAGCGTCTTGTAGTAAGTGGTTACCTCTTTCAGGGGTTCAAGCTCCCCTGCACGCTCAAACCCCTGCTTCTCGGTCATGGTCATGCATATCCTCCTTTTCCTCTTAAGCGATCCAGTTGTCGATCAGAACGCCACCGTCATCGCGAACGCGACTGAAGACCTCTGGGTACTCTTTCGCCAGGGCATCCACATCAACCTTCTCGATACCCACGAGGAAGCCGGAGGTGACCTCGCCCACAGCATTCTTGGAGGTCGTAGCAGTCGGAGCGATCAGGTTATTGGCGCCACCACGGTCAGAGATGCCTGCTTCGATGGCATCAACACGAGCACCGTGATCCTGCAATACCGAACCAGGTATGATCCGCTCAGTCACATAGGCGCCGCCAAGCACCCAACCACGGTCGTTGAACACCTTGACCACATCACCGGTCTTGACTCCTTCTCGTTCAGCATCTGCGGGGTGCATCCATACCGGCTCATAGAGGTACCCATCAGGACCTTCCACCTTGCAGGTTTCTATCTCACGGAGCCAGGTGATATCGTCTAACTGAGCATGGCAGCGCCAACGCGGATGGTTAGAAACGATGAGATAGGGGTAATCCTTGGCACGGGGCGTGCCCAAGCGCTCGGATGGATGATTGATGCCCACTTCAACCCACTTGGGATAGGGTGGTCGCTCTTCATCATCAGGGAAGACCGTTGCGAGCTCTTCGGAGTAGAAGTTGATCAGACCGTTGGCTGTTTGCATGGGATTTTCATGCGGATTCTCAGCAAAGGGGGCATGCCCTCTGGGATCATCCTCCCAATCTTCGGCTGTGGGGATGATGAAGTACTCATTCTGGCGGAACTTGTCATAGCTGAGATAGTCTTGGCAGCCAGATGTCTCGAAACCCTCTTTGATGCAATCCTCTATGCTCTGCCCTTTGGTGAACTGCTCGTAGATCACCGGCCCGAAGCGCTTAGCCACCTCGCAAGCGATCTCATAATCTGATTTTGATTCACCGATCGGTTCGATGCATTGTCCCTCATAGACGATGTAATTGAAATCGCCTGAGGCCGTATCGCAGTTGATGTCCTCTTCTTCGAACTTCGTGTTGACGGGCAAGAGAAGGTCAGCGAATTGGCAGTCATTCTCGAACCAAATATGCTCAGTGCAGATGAATTCGATGCTGGGATGCCTATAGGCTTCTATGGCCGCATTGCCTCCATTCCAACAGGTGGTCCAACAGGGTGCATCTGACCAGATCATATGGATGGGCTCGGCGCCCGGCAGCGGATACTGGTAGGGAATGAACTGCTGATCTGCCGGGAAGGATGCATCAGGGAACGAGTACCACGTCAAGGGATTCTCTGCCGTCCACCCTCCCGTCACCGCTTGGGGAAACAGGGTCTTGGGGATGAATGACTTCTTAAAGCCCATCATCCAACCCTTGTACGCGCCGCCGGGGTATGGGATCAATTCGCTACGCGGTCCAGGCATAGCACTCTTCTGGCCCATCATCTGCCACTCGATGAATTTCATGACATTGCGTCCCGGCTTACCGATGGCCTGCATGCACATAGCTAGCACTTCCAGACGCGCTGGCTCATGGCTGTAGATGGAACGGATATAGGAGCCACCATTCCCGTGGCCGATGGATGTGCGCTGCTTGTTCCACTGTCGAGCGAGAGCTTTGATCTGGCGAGCGGGCACACCGCATTTCCCTTCCGCCCACTTCGGTGTCTTAGGGATGCCGTCCTCTTTGCCTAGAACATAATCGAAGAAGATCTCATAACCTGTAGCGTGGACCTTCACGTACCCCTCATCCCATAGCCCCTCTTTGAGCCATGTGTATATGATGCCCAATTGCAAAGCCGCGTCCGTATTCGGAAGGACTGGTATCCACTTATCTGCATGACAAGCAGCTCCGTAGTTCACATCTGGACAGATGTAGACCTGCTTGATGCCCAGCTCAGTGAACCAGAAGCAGAGCTTGCTCGACTGCTGCCCTTCCCACGACCAGGTGGTGGTCTCCATGTCGCAACCCCAGAGCATCAACATGTCGGTATTCTGCGCGACATCCATCCAAAGGTTGTATTGATCGGCTTGGCCCAGCGGGGCCTGACCCCAAACATGTTTAGCGCCCCAGTGCCAACCTTCCCAGCTATCAGGTTGACGACCTTGATAGGTATAGCCACCGAATAGGTCCAGTAGGTTCGTCTGACAGCCGTGGGCTGCGTGGACTGTCTTCGTCTCACCGTGACCATCGATCTGACAGTAGATGGAATAGGGACCATATTGCTTGTGGATGCGCCTGATCTCCGTGACCAGGATATCCAATGCCTCATCCCAACTGATGCGTTCGAACTTGGACTTACCACGATTCTGTGGATTGCGCTCTCCGTTGGGATCCCAATCTACGCGCTTCATCGGGTAGAGAATGCGGTTCGTCGAATAGGCTCTCTTCTTATATACCAACGAGAACGGGGGGATGAGGCTCTTCATCGAAGCGCTGTATTCAGATCCCCGCGCATGGATGGTCCACGCGTTCATCTCCTCTGGCGTATAGCATCGATCGTAATGGAAGGGACGCGTTCGGATGATCTTGCCATCCTTCACGTCTACTTCACAGGTATTGGAATTAACACCTCCGCCACAGAAACCAAGACCTTTGTAGTAGGTCTTTGTGCCCTGTCTTTCCACCTTCACACCCCTCTCTTCATCCTGTGAGGTTCGCACTAAGCTTCCTCGTAATCGTTATGGACGCCCCACATTGAATGCGGGAGCGCCTTGCCCGCGAACCAGCCGAGGTCTATCTCGCTTTCGCCTTCCTCGATGTCGAGCAGCTTGTTGATGGGGTTGTACCCTTCAACGTCAACAATGGACACGACGTAGGAACCAGGCCTGAGCTCATCTATGGCAAAAGCACCGTTGCTTTGAAGCGGCACTGTCAGATCGACATCGCCGGAAACGCGCACCGTCCCACCCTGGGTGATGTATTCGCTCGTGAGCTCATCGGCCATATAGCCAGTTACTCTTGGCATTTCTCCTCCCTTCTTGGATCCGTGTCTGAATCCATTCAGACATCAAGCCATTGTGGGCAGGGATGAAGAAAAGTTTTATCGTCAGATAGTATGAATTGCCCCTTCGGGCTGACTGTTTCGTTCTAGCTTGCGAACTGGCCGGGCACCAGGACCTTAGATCTATTCACCGTGCAAGGAATGCTCTTTGAGGAAGCGAGCTTCTACCACATCGATCAGCTGCTGCTGGTTATGGATATCCATCTTGCGGTAGATGTTGTAGGTATGAGTCCGCACGGTGGAAGGCGCTATGCAAAGCAGGTCATGGATATATTGCCTGTCACGCCCACGCGAGAGCAACAAGAATATCTCCCGCTCACGCGGGGAGAGTTCATACCCATCAGAGAGCAGAGAGCATACGCCCTCCCATTCGCTCATGATGGAATCCATGGACCTCTTATGATTCTCATCATGGATGGCTCGGCTCTGCTCGGACATATAGAAATTGATGGCAGCGCAGACCAGCAACACGACGATGAAGAAATAGCAATATACCACGAGCTGACCATCCACGAGAAAGTGGATGGTCGCGGCCGTCGCCCAACCCACAGCCGCACCCATCATATCCATGGTGCGGGATTCACAATTGAAGAGGTCATAGGTCATGCCATCGGGATCAGAATACCGGCCGTCTCCCACAAAAGCCGTGTTGAGCACGTTAAAGATGTTGACTAGGAAGAACACGATGAACAAGGGAACCGCTTGCAATGCTCCTTGCATGATGGAGAAGAGGAACATGCAGAGAACAGACACGGGCAAGAATGAGATGATAAGGTGTCGGTCCACTGCGATCCTCTTTAAACGCAAGAGCGAGAACATCGTGACGCCTGCCAAAAACGTTGCGCCTCCGATGAACAGGACGGACCAATGGGCAATGGTGAATTGGGTACCCACAGACCCCGCCACACCCATCACGAACCCGTAGCAGAATACGAACAACGTCGTCTTCCGGCCAGCTACCGTACGCAACGTGGTCAGCGCTATATTAGGCTCGGATGGAGCAGGGGCACCTTCGATGGGCTCAGATCCGCTTGTCTCCTGAATCTGGATGCAAATCCAGATAACGAGCATCATCACCGGCATGGCAATGGTGATAGCGATGACCGCGGTCTTCTGAAGAGCGAACATGAGAGCGAACATGATGCCGGAGAAGATGGCCGAAATGGCGATGTTGGCAACACCCTGCATATGGGTGGACCGTGCTGACATACCGTAGCCCCAGATGAGCATCATGATGGCCACAGAGAGGCCCACAGCTCCCCACGCCACATACAAGGCCCAAAGATTCTGAGTATAGAAATCAAAGAGGGCCGGAACGATCTCACCCAAGAGCGCGAAGGGCGAAATGACAGTGGCCACTACGATGGCTACCGCTTTCAAACGCGTTTCATAAACGACGAAAGGCAAGAACTGCACGATCAGATACACGACACAAAGCGCACCCAGGAAGACCAGTCGCAGCATGTGCATCTCGAAATCAGCCCCTACAGAAAAGAGGGAATCCGGCACGACGATAGGAGACCAGAGAAGGATGGCGAAATATGAGATAGCCAGAGCAACACCAACGCTGCGGATATTCAACGTCTCGCTCGTGAAATCAGCTTCCGCTCCAGGCGTCTGGAAGCCCTTCGTCTCCATGAAGCCCCTCTCCTGCTAGTGGCAATCCGAACTCAAGCATACCAAGGAGGTTCTCAGTACCCCCTTGATTATAAGAATGGATGCCCCCAACCTGTGTCCCCTTCTAGTATCAAAGAGTTTACCCAAAAGCGAGAAAAACAAAGCGCAGGACTGTCTAATACCACTGGTATGAGGCCGCGATTCCCCTCGAATAGGTTACGACAAACTATCGTTTTTTCATCTGAGCTTCCGTAGGGTAGTGTCTTCTCCAGAGGTTCGACCGGTCGATCTTCTTACCAATGGAATAGTTCTCCCTCACCCTCATGAGAGGCGGTATCCCTCATGGAAAGAATCATCGCAGCACCGAACAAGAACCTCGTGAAGGCTGCGCTCATCCTAAGCAGCATTGACGGACAGGTGCAAGCAGCGCTCTATATGCCCATTCTGGCTTTGATCACATCCACATTCAACGATCCAGCCACTATCAACTTCTCCTTTTCGGTCACCTCGGGAACCATGCTGATCATGACCCTGGTTGCCGGACATCTTGCCCGCTTCATAGACAAGCGCTCGCTTATGCTCATAGGCACCGTGATCTTCATCCTCGGTGGTTTCGCTGGCTCTTTCTCTCCCACAGCCGAATTTCTCGTAGGCACGCGAATCGTAGAAGGCATAGGGGCAGGGTTGGTCTACCCCATGGTTCCCGCCATCACCGCTCAGCTCTTCCAAGGACGCGAACGCACTCAAGTGATGGGGCTTCTGAATGGAGGAGCTTGTATCATCGCCTTCTTCCTCAACTTCGGCGCTGGCTGGGTGGGGGCGATGTTCGGATGGCGGGTATGCCTGTGGATCTACGCCGTCCTCACCATAACCATATTCATGCAGATCAAGTACATACCGAAGATGGGTCCCGAGAAAACCATCCAAGACACTGAGCGCGATGCAGCAAAGAAGCATCTCTCCTACAAGGTCTTCCTCTTCGCACTCGCGAACTGCGTATTCTCCTGCTGCGGGATGATCTTCAATATGACACTGGCTGGATTCATCATGGATTCAGGTATCGGCGATTCTACCATCGCAGGGATTGCCGGTTCCATCCAGACTATGGTTGGCTTCTTAGTGGGACTTATGTTCGCCCGTATCGTGGGTCGTCTCGGACGGTTCGTACCCGCTTTCTGCCTAGCTTCGCTCGCCGTTTGCTACTTCGGTTTGGCCGCCTCCACCGATACTGCGGGTATATTCATCAGCATCATATTCATCGGGCTTTGCTGCGGCATCCTCTATCCCTACCTGAATGAATGCGTTGCCCGGAACACCACCCATGGCACGGTCACCATTGGCATGTCCTATGTATCCATGGGCATGATGGTGGGAAACTTCCTGTGCGGGTTCTTCGTGAACTTCCTCTCCAGCATCAGCGGCGGCATCTTCACTGCCATGTTCCAGATCGTGGGCTGGGGTGCCATCATCTGCTCTGCCATATTCTGCGCTGCCGCCATTGTCGATACCGTACGCGCCAAACAGGATCGTAACGAATAAATCCCCTAGACAAGCTTCAGCATTCCTATCTTTGATGGTCTACAGCATCGAAGCCAGGGCTTATCCAGCGCCTGGCTTCGCATAGAGAGGGACTTGACCGTTGCGGGATGCTGTCTACTCCAGAGGAGTAGCCTCCTCCACGTAGCCGTCAAGCTTTTCAGCCCTATAGTTCCTCCAACCTTTGCTGGTCAGGTTGAAGATCAGGAAGATGGCACCGAGGACAAAGTAGCCTACTGCCGCGAAGATGACAGGAAAGTACACGTTGTCGCCACCAATACCTTGGAGAGCACCCAGCAGGAACGAAGACAGGAAGTTGCCCAGATTGGTACCGATCATCATGAGAGACGCCGCCCAAGCCATACCAGCCGGGGAAGTGATAAGGCTGACCTCGAAGTTCACGAAGGCACAGACGCAAGCACCGATACCCAGAAGCGCCATGGCCACGTAGTAGAGCATCGTGTTGGAACCGGCCACAAGCAGACAGATCATGCCCACGCCCAAAATACAATAGAAGATAGGATCGGTGAACTTGCCGAGCGCCTTGAGGATAGCGCCACCAAAAGCGCAGAACACAGCCGTGAATACTGTGAAGATGGACAGGCAATTCGCCGCATCGCCAGCGGTACCAGCGCCATTGATATCCATGAATACCGATGACAAGATCAGCCCCTGGGAGAGGAGCATCTGGTAACCCATGAACAGCAACATGACTACCCAAACGCCAGCTCCGAGTTTCACACGCTTGGCCTGCTGGAACTCCTCGGCACTCTTCGCACCCTCCTCTTGCACGATCTGTTCTACCGTCTTAGGCTCCTGGAAGCAGATGAGCATGATGATCCAGGCAACGAAGATGAACGCCAGGGACAGGAAGCAATAATTCCATTGAATGGTGGCCAGCCAACCGCCGAGCATAGTGAAGATGATGCCGCCGCCAGAACCGAACATCTGATTCCAACTCAGATACTTACCTCGCTCATCCTTATCGCGGATCATGCGCATGAACCAGGTAGCGCCCAAAGACATGATGAAGCCCGTGCCGAAACCGCAGATCAAACGGCAGAGCAGGATAACCCAGATGGAGTCGTTCCAAAACGCAGGCAAGATGCCGAATACCCCACTGGAGAGCATGCCGATGTTCGCGATCGTCTTGAACTTGACCTTGCCATTGGCAACAGATCCGAATACAAGGATGCCGATGATGGTGCCCAGAGAGGGCAGCGTGTTGATGAGGGACACGAGCCACTGGGGCCAATCTGCGAACTGCTCGAAGAGCATGCCCATAGCCGGGGTGGTGGCACCAGCCGTGAAGCAGACCAAGGTGATGCACATGACACCGAAAGCAGCCTTCATGCTGACCGGCGAGGCTTTAGTAGAAGCCATTCTCTCCTCCTTTGGAAAGGATTGACAGGGAGAGCCTTTAGCGACAGCACCCTTCATCCCTCGTCGAGCATTCCTCCTTTCCCTCTGGGATGAGTCGCTTCGCTTCAGGCTCCATTTCCGTGCCGCTTGTCCTCATACTTGAAGGTTCGCTTCCGTTGGATTCAAACTATCCGAAGAACTGCAAGTATGAAAAGCGGCAGTCTCTTTATAGCCACCAGCTGCATCTTGGATAAGTGATGGGCGGTATCAAATGCCTGCTCCACGGTTCGTCAATTGGTATTAGAGGATAAGGTATGACCCTTCGTGGAAAACATCTTCGAGGAGCGTGTTCTCGGGATGTCTCGCTCGGCTATGTTCAACATCACAAACTCCGAATGATCTCACACCGCAAGCGTGATGGGCGGCTGACTGGCACCGAACATCTCGCGACTCACCTGGGCAATGGCCTCACTGGCTGCCTCATAGGCCCCGGGGAAGGCGGATCCCGGGGCAGCTGAGGTGAAGCTAGGGATCATATAGAGTGTTCCGGTGGATGCAACGAGACTCTTCACGTGGGCATAGATCTTGTCATAAGACCAATCTTGGACATCGAACTTACCGTTATCGATGCCACCCTGGAATGAGATCCTGCCCCCGTATTCCTTGACCAGTGCCGGAAGATCGTTCTCCGTCACCGGCCCTTGCCAGATATCGATTCCCATGGCTATGAACTCAGGGACGAAAGGCGCACTGTATGCATCGTTATGATGGACTATGAGCTGAACTCCGTTGTCTTTCCAGAAACCATAGAGTCGCTGATAGGCTGGTACAAGGAACTCCTGCATCACCTCTCGACTGAAGAGGGTGCCTATCTGGGTGCCGAAGTCATCCGCATGGAAGAGGGCATCGGGCTGAAACCGCTCAAGCTGAACCTGCGCCACCTTGAGCTCCCAATCCACCATATAGTCGATCAGTTCATGCATCTCCCCGGGATATTCCATGAAGGCACAGAGGGTATCCTCCATGCCCGCCAGATAATGTATCTTCTCGAATATCCCCTGGGGCATTTCTACGGTCACGAACTGCTGCGAGCGATCCACCTTCGCAGCCGCGTCCAGATAGGGCGCCCAGTCATCTTCGGTATATGAAGCAGGGTCAGGGGGTATCACCGCATCCTTCCACTGTTCGATATCTTTGATGACCCGTGTCTCAGCGGTATCCGACGGATAGGGACCCGGCTGCCCTTCTGTCCACGTGATCGTGGCTCCCCAGGCATTCTTCATCGTTTGACCGATTTCACAGAAACCCACGGCATCAGTGATGATGGGGTCGAAAACGGCCCCAAGATAGGAACGTTGGTCCATGAGGTATTCCGGTTTTCCTCCCTGGATGATCTGCAACAGGTTCTCGCGAGGTGTCAGCATGGGATTCTCCTTTTGATCGCAACGATCCCAGCCCTATGGCGCTTGCAAACCATCTCCCATAAGGCTCCTTTGGATCGTTATACCTGCCGGAGGAGAGAAAAACGAGATACGGCTAATATGAGAAGAGCATATCGGCATCGTCTTTTGATATTAAAGAAGGCGAAGAAGCAAACATGTCTTCGATCCATCCTTTGATGCCTTCTCCTCATGCGCATTTGAAGCGGCCGGAGCGATCCACTCGTTTAGCTAAACGAGTGGGCGTCCTCAGAAGCCGAGAAGCGCGACGCCTGAGAGACTGGCTCTCTGGTAGGCAGCCGTCTTCTAGATGACCTGAGTCCTGAAAGCCGCAGCATCGACGAAGAGCACCTGATAGGATTTCGGTTTCGCCCCACGAAGCATCATCGTCGTTAGAGTGCCCAACCTTCTATAGAAGAATCGTCCCTCTTCATCCTAAGAAAACCCTCGTCACTTCGTCGTAGGGGCTGTTTCGTACGGTAACGCAATTATCAGCTCTGTATGCATTTGATAGCTTTGACTCTGCCACTGAGTAACTACGGTTCTCTTACCTGCGCGAAGCGAGAGGATGGAGCGCCTATGAATGATGCTCCCTTCAAAAGCGGTGCGGCATCTCAGCTTCCTCCCATGCCCTGGGGCACCACTGCTGGGCTGAGCTGCTTCTTCGCCTGGACGTTCAGCGTACTCTGCCTAGGCGGCTTCGAAAACAGTCCTCCAGTCATGAGATCTGACGATTCTTTCGGCTTCTTCATCACGCGCCTGCTGTTCCTGACAGGAACTGCTGCTGCATCCCTGCTCTGCATCTTTGCTCTAAGGCGGCTCTCACGACCTTCGCCCATACTCCCAGGAATAGCCTTTTTACTGATATCTGCCCCGCTGGCCTACCTCCTCCCCCTTCCGCTCTTCAGGCAAAGCGGAGCCTATGAAGCTGCATGGATGGTCAGCGGTGCCGGAGAAGCGCTCTGGTTCTTTCTCTGGCTCTTTCATATGCGAATGCTCCCTGTCGATCTATGCTGCCGCACGATATGCAGGGCCATGGCCCTCGCCGGTGTCACCACATTCTTCTTTGCTCTCATGTATGCCGATCTCATGATGGTAGGTTTGGCAGTACTCCCCCTAACCTGGACCACTCTCTTCGTCAGATCGTACTTGCGTGCCGCTTTCACTGATCCATTCGAAAGCCACTCACTCAAAGCGTCAGAAGCCGATGGACGCTTCTGCAAGCGCACGCAGAATATCATCGCTACCCTGCGCGAAGCGGAGCTATCGAAAGTGATGCTCAAGGGCCTTCACTCATTCATGTTCGCCTATCTATTCGGTATCGCGCTCATCACTGCCGTATCGATTAGTGGAACAGTAGTGGCGGGATCAGTTTTAGGGTTCACAATAGCCCTCGCAAGCCTAGGGGTATTCCTTTTGCTCAAGCACGATGAGCTACTAGCTTCCACGATCATCACCAACGCCTTCGTCCCTCTCTCGTGCATTTCCTTCTTAGGAATAGCTATTCTTTTCCCTGCTCCTTCCCTTGTATCTTTCGCTGCCTTGAGCGGAGCGTTAACCACTATGCTCTGGATCATGAGCATAGTGTCATCATTCAACTACCTCTCTTTTATGCCAGTCCGATTCATCTTCGAAGGCTGGTCCGCGAAAGCCTGCTCATCAGTAGGTATGCTGGGCGGATGGCTAGCTGGTGGCTCTTTGCTGGTCTTCGGACCCCAGAACGAACGCCTCGTTGCACTGGTGATGTTCGCTTCCCTTTGCGCCGTGGTCATCCTAGACGATGTATTCTTCAAGAAGATGCGACTGGTGATGTCAAGGACTGTCGTGAATGAGGAAGAGCAAGTAGCAGTTCAAGAGACAGCCACGATTCTTCCCTTCTCTCCAAAAGGGGATCGCTGGCTAGAAGCCTGTGATGCCCTGGCTGAGCACCATAGCCTCTCACCCCGTCAGAAGGAGGTATTCCTGCTCTTGGCGAATGGGCGGAATACTGAATATATCACCAACGCCCTAAGGCTTTCCATACCTACGGTGAAGAGCCATACCTATGCGGTATACCAGAAGTTAGGCATTCACTCCCACCAAGCTCTCATAGACTTGATCGAAAAGACCGCCTTCAACGGATGAAGGTCACCAACACCTTTGCCGTTAGGAGGAGCGGCTGGCTTGGCCGGGCATGCGAGCCAAGGGCTTTCCGCACTTCGCGCAAACCTCATCGGTCGGCTTATTGACATGACCGCAGGCGAAGCAGGTGCCGAACGGCCTCGTTCGGGGCTTCGCAAGCCCGCATTTCCCGCATCCAGTGCAGAGATACCCGCACATGACCTGACCCTCCTATTCCTTCTTCAATCTTTGCTCCACCATATCGATCAGCTCTTGATGGGAATGGATCCCTAGCTTCTGATAAATGGCGTAGGTATGGCTCTTCACCGTGGGAGTGGAGAGCACGAGCTTCTCGCGGATGAACTGGACATTGCGCCCTCGCGCCAAATAGATGAAGATCTCGGTTTGACGGGGAGAGAGCTTGAATTCGTGCGCCATCTCATGGCTGATAGCCAGATAGTATTCCTCAACTGCAGCCCCTGTGGTATCACTCAACGCTCCTATCCCTGATCTCAACTCTGCCAG
The DNA here is from genome assembly GCA_910588905.1 of uncultured Eggerthellaceae bacterium. Classification (GTDB taxonomy): domain Bacteria; phylum Actinomycetota; class Coriobacteriia; order Coriobacteriales; family Eggerthellaceae; genus MGBC163016. The sequence goes on along the minus strand of CAJURZ010000020.1, from coordinate 26,546 downwards.
GTCGTCATCCAGCGGCTCTTGAGGCGTCTCGAAGACGGATCGACGAAAGAGGAACGAATCCACGATCACCGCGAAGATGCTCAAACCAAAGCAAACCAAAAGGAATACGTAGCCGCTTTCGATGAGCCATTGGCTGAACAGCACGACCATCAACCATCCCAGGAAGAAGCCGAAGGCGTTGCCCATTTTCGATGCTTGGAGCTCCCAGAACCAGCGCACGGCATCGTACGGCGTGCCCACATAAGCGCTATAAGCATTCAAGATCTCAAGGCAACCGAAGAGCGTGAAGAGGAGGAGTGCGCACAATAGGACCCACTCCGTGGGCCAGAGCGTTCCCAGCACTGCCATGCAAAGACAGGTAATCGGCAAGAACAAGCGCGGTAGCAGATCCTTCCAGCTTGCCTTGCCCTCCTTAAGGATCACGAGCATGATGAGCGCACTTGCGATATTCCCTATCCCGATGACCACGTCCTCGGAAGGAGCATGATCTCCCGAGAGCACCATACCCGTAACGAATCCCAAGAAGATGGAGTAGAGACAGGAGAAGAGGCCCTTGAAGATGACCATTCTCCGGTCGCTTTCAAAAGGGATGGCATTGCGAAGCTCAAGGAACCCCCACGGCCCCCTATTGGCCCCATTCCAGATGGTCATACGATCCGAATGACCTTCGAACCGCTGACGCGCAAGCCGCAACAATCCATAAGAAGCCACCGGAAGCACGGTGGATACCCCTACCGCCAATCCGTGCATCACGAAGGGCATGATCGCCAGAGCAGATCCCCCGATAACGAAACCACAGCAGATAGCATAGAGCTGCTGATCGCGGGAAAGGACACGCAAGCGCATGCCCCAGAAGAACGCCATGGCCGATTGCCCGATACCCGTAAGGCACCATGATCCGAACGCGACCTCTGCCGGTACGGGAACGATGAATGTCAACCCCGCCACCATGCAAAGCAAAGGCACCATCCATTCCATTGGCGTGTTCTTGAACCGACGTAAGAAATCGCCGCGGGTAGCGAAGAGTACCACGGCTCCCAGGAAGATGCCGCCAAATAGAAAGGCACGAGAGACGAAGAACACATCATCTCCGTAAGGAGATGATAAGCCGCGACACCACCCAAAGAGGAAGGCCCAGGCTACGAAGCACGAATAGCCCAGCATATCGCGCATGGGCATGAGAACCTGACCCCCTATCGTGGAGGGAACGGTCTCATCCAGAACCTCTTCGGATCGGCCCTCCTTCACAGCAGCATCGTCAGAGGGTGCACCCTCAAGAGACCGTCCTGTTTCAACCTGCGCTACCCGCATGCGTTCCATGAACCTGCTTCCAAGATCTGAGGTTAGAAGGGACGGAGAACCACCCTCTCTTCCACATCCCTTCCCATACCAACTGTTCTGATGTTAAGCGAAATGATAGAGAACCGACTTGGAACCTTCAGGAGCCTCCGCCCCTAATGCCACAGCATCGCCATAGACCATCACCTTCGCTTGGCAATGGTGAACGCAGGTGGGATCCTTACCCGCCTTCACTCGATCCTCACACTGATCGCATTGGTCGGTGATCACCGGCATGAACGAGTATTGGAATTCGTCGGGCGCGTATTCCCACGGACCCACTTGCTTGACAGCTAATCCCCCTTCGCCATCTGCGAACCCATGCTCTACCCGACAGGCCACTTCACATGAATGGCAACCAGTGCAGTAATCGTAATGTATCAGCATACCCTTGCGTGCCATGACCTAAGCCCCCTTCGCATCGCGATAGACCTTGCAGATGAGCGACTTGCAGTTCGCGCCGAAGCCAGTGGATCCATATTCCGGAGGAACCAGCATGTTCGCATTGGACGCAAAGGTCTCGAAGAAGCCTTCGGCGTCTCGTTCAGGGAACCACCATGCATGATCCACGTTGACAACACCTGCAGGCACGACGATGGTGACATCGGCCTTCATGCGGATCTTGCCGTATTCATTCTCCACAACGACCCATTCCCCATCCTGGATGCCAGCACGTTCGGCATCTGCCGGATTGATCTCGATGATCGGGTCAGGTCGCAGGTGACGCAAGCGAGGGATCTGACGCCCTTCTGAGTGGAAGTAGGACCAGTTGCGCGCGCCGGTGGTCAGGATCAACGGGTACTCTTCCATGAGCTCTGGTGTAGAAAGCGGTCCTCTGTCGGTCTCATGATAACTGGGAACGCTTTCGAAGCCCCATTGCTCACAGAGGGTTGATTTGAATTCCAAACGACCAGTAGGAGTATTGAATCCAGGAGCGCCATCGAAACGCTGCTTACCGTTCTTGTACTTCTCGTATTCGAAGGTGGGGTACATCCAGTTCATGGTCTTGAGCTGTTCGTAATCTATCCCCGATGAACCCATCTGATCAGTGAAGAATTCCTCTACGTTCGCCCAAGGCCACTTATCCGGCGCCCAACGCTTGCCGAGTTCGAAATTGATCTGAAGATCAGACTTGACATCGCGTCCGTTCGTGCTGACCGCAGGATTGATGGGTTGCATGTAGTACCAGATGCTGCGCATGCCTGTCTTCTCTGCCCAGGTAGCCACAGGGAGCACTACCTCAGCACACGCCATGGCCGTAGGGGTCATGAAGATATCCACTACTACATTGAAATCCAGATTCATGATGGCCTGATAGGCTTTGTCTTCGGGAGACTGAGAACAACAGGACAGCGGATTCGTGCTCTGCCACCAACCTGCCTTGATGGGATAGGGCACGCTGATGATGCAAGCGTCATAGAGCATGTCCGGCTGAGCCACCACACAGCCACTGTACTTGTAGAGCGGATACTCGTGGTAGCCGATGCGCTTCTGTACCACCTCTTCATCCAAGAACGTTTCTGCGGCCGGAGGTTGCCAGATCTCAGCACCAAAGGGTTGATGGGTGGTCACCATGCCCCCAGGTACGTCTATATCCCCCGTAAGGGCCCACAGGGCCACAAGAGCCATGGAACCTGAGATGCATTCGCGCGTCTGGTCCAATGCCAGACCCCACTGCATGGTCATAGGCTTGCACTCCCATGCCATATGGGCGGCCTGGCTGATCTTAGCAGCAGGAACACCGGTGATCAGCTCAGCTAGATCCAGAGGATAGTTCGCAGCTACCTGAACCAGGTCATCGAACCCATAGGTCCACTTCTCCACGAAATCCTTATCATAGAGACCTTCAGAGACCATCACATTGATGATGGCGAGAGCCAATGCTGCGTCGGTGCCCGGGCGCAACCGCAGGAACAGATCAGCCTTCGCAGCCACCCACGTAAGGCGTGGGTCCACCACCACCGTCTTGCTGCCGCGCTTCATGCAATCAACCATCCAGTGGCCGAAATTGCCATCGGCATTGCTCACCAGCGGATTGTTGCCCCAGATGAAGATGACCCCAGGCGGCTGCCAACGGGGATCCTCATAGCGGTCAGCGAAGTACATGGAGCAATCAGGAACGCAGTAATTGCCCATCATGATGGACGTAGCCGTGATGCGGGGTCCATAGCAAGCCACGCCGGTCTGCTGATAGGCTATGTTGGGGCTCCCGAACGAATAGGCCATCCGATACATTCCATTGGCGATATCGCGTCCGGTACCGGAAGCGAACAGGATAGCTTCGGGGCCATGCTCCTGCTTGATCTTCTCGAAGGTGGTGCAGATGAGGTCAAAGGCCTCATCCCAGGTGGCCTTGCGCCACGCATCCTTACCGCGGTCTTCACGTTTGCGGATCAAGGGAGAAACCAATCTGTCAGGGTGTTCGATGACCTGATCGAATGAGAGGCAGCGAATGCATAGTCTCCCTTGATTGAAGGGATTCGCTTCATCTCCCTCTAGTTTGACGAAATTGCCGTTTTCATCTGTGTACACCTTGACACCACAACCCAGGTGGCATCCCGGCGCGCTCCAAGCGGCACTGCGCGTAACGGTCAGACCATCCTCTTTCCATTGCCAAGGCAGGTTCTTGCCTGTCGCTGCTACCTGAGCACTGGAACCATCTTTGCCAACCACCCAATCGTCCATGCGATCGGTGGTCATCCTGGCCTCATTAGCCATGAGCATCTCCTTTCCTCGGATATACCTCCTCTCTTATCCAAGGAAAGGCGCATCCGCCCGAGCAGGCGGGGCCAACATCAATACACCCCCATGCATGTCTTCCCCCTCCCCTTCGAAGGCCTCAAAGCGACGGGTTGCCCGTAAGGGTGGATCGCAATCAACCCGATGTCACGATCGGCATGCACTCCCATGCCTGGCATCCTTCGGCCGTCACCTTGGGTCGATCCTCGATCGATCCCTACGAAAGCCCTGCGATATCACTCTCGTAGGGACAGATCTCAGACTCTCCCGGTGAACCGGCAGTGAGTCGGTTCACCGGGATGCGTTGGATCAATTCTGAGCCACTACTGACGCGCGATCAGCCATGGACATGAAGAACCACTTTCCCAGCGCATAGGTATACCCATAGCCCTGGAGATCGGCTCGCGTGCATCCAAGCTCGTTCACGATATCCGTCACCTCACGACCAGCAGCCGTTTGCTCCTCAAGCCAGGCCATCTGCTCTTCGTCGGAGAGTGCGAGGAATTCGTCTTTCGTCATGATCGTGCCTATCTCTTGATGGTGAATAACGTGCAGGGGCGATCGATCTCGTCCATCTTGGCAGCCAGCTCATCCACAGGCCCATAATGCATGCAGTGAGAACAGCAGTGCAGAACGCAGGCCGGCTGCTTGCCCGCCTCCGTGCGCTCCACGCAAAGATCGCATAGTTGAGTAGGAACCGGGATCCACTTGTACTCCCAGGTATCCTCATCCAGTGCCCACGGCTTATCCTCAGCCAATTTGATACCGAAAACGCCTGTGGGCAGACCATGCTCCAGCTTGCAGGAGACCTCGCAGCTATGACATCCGGTACAGAGCAAGTAGTCGATCATGAGTCCATTCTTAGGCATTGAGGACCTCCTCGATCTTGCTCTCGTCTTCCGGAGCGTCAGCCTTGTAGATCTTGCACATAAGGCACTTCATGGGAGCACCCCAACCCAGCTTGCCGATGGTCTTATAGGGCACCAGGTTGTTGACATTCACGTCGTAGACATCGAAGAGGCGTGGAGAGGATGCCTCCCGCTCTGGATACCACCAGCCATGCTGCGATGCGAGTGCACCCTGCTTCTGACCCGGCTCAACCGAGAGCTTCATGCGGCATTTCCCGTTGGGGTTCTCAAGCCATACCCAATCCCCATCAATGAGACCGAAGCGCTCAGCATCTTCGGGATTGATGTCTACCAGGGGCCACGGTTCAACTTCACGCAGAAGCGGCACATGGCGCTGCTCAGAATGGAAATAAGACCACGTGCGAGCGCCGGTGGAGAGCACCATGGGATACTCTTCGGCATACTCCGGTGTGGAGATGGGAGATGCAGGGGGCTCCTCATAGTAGGGCAGCGGGTCATCGCCCCAGGTCTCCAGCATGGTGGAATAGAGCTCAACACGGCCCGTAGGGGTCATGAATCCGGGCTGACCATCGGGACGCAGCTTGCCGGTCTCATACTTCTTGTATTCGTAATCAACGTGGTAGCAACCATGATCGAAGAGATCCTGCATGGTAAGAGGCTTGCCCTCCGGCGTCTTCAGCGTGCAGAGCTTCTGATCATCGATGTACTCGATGTCTGTGGTGTACATCTCCCAGAGCTCTGGGCGCAGCCGCGTACCCAACTCACGCATGATGGTGATGTCAGACTTCGACTCTCCTACCGTAATGGCCTTCTTGATGGCGCCAATCCAGGTACCACAGGCACCGTAATGAGTAGCCACGTACATATCGCGTTCCGCATAGGTATTCACGGGCAAGAACACGTCAGCCAGGGCTTCAGCTGTGGGCGTCATGACGATATCCATGACCACATTGAACTGAAGCCGTTTGATGGCATCCTCATACCGCTTCGGCAGATTGCAAGGGTTCGCAAGCGCATTGGCAGAGGTGAAGAAACCCATCTTGAAAAGGGAGTCCTCCTTCTCCAGCTCATCGAACGTCACATCAGGGTGAGTGAACTGCTGGGTGCGGACCATGGCAGGATACTCGTCCACTCCCACTTGCTCGTTGATCTTGGACTGGGGATCCAGGTCGGTATAGCCTGAGCCCAAGCCACCGATGTCTATAGCACCCATGATCATGCCGCCAGGCACATCCAAGTTACCCGTGATAGCCATCATGGCGAGGCAGCAGAATCCCATTTGGATGCCATTGGGCTTCTGGTCTACCGCCAGGCCCCATTGAAGAGCGGCGGGCTTCGCCGTGGCGAAGAGACGCGCAGCTGCATAGATCTTCTCTGCCGGAACTTCGCAGATATCGGCTGCCTCTTCTGGGCTCATGTTCTTCACACGATCAGCGAACTCATCAAAGCCGAAGGTCCACTTATCCACGAAATCGTGGTCATAGAGGTCCTCTGAGATGATGATGTTGCACATGGCCATACCGAGTGCTGCATCGGTGCCAGGACGCACCTGAAGCCAGATCTCAGCACGAGCTGCCTCCCACGTGAGGCGCGGATCCACTACGATGAACTTCGTGCCCATGGCGTACATATCCACGATAGAATGCCCCCAGAACCCGTCCGGATTGCTCTTCAGGGGTTCCTTGCCCCAGACCATGATGACCTCAGGGCGCCCCCAGCGAGGGTCGTCGTAGCTGTTCGGGAATTGAGAAGCATAATCCAGCTCCGGATAGGGAGCGCCCAGCACATAGGATGTGCACGCCATACGAGGCCCATAGCAGGACCAGCCCGTCTGCATATAGCAGATGTTCGGGCTGTTGAATACGCGACAAGACATGGTGGGACCCCAATTGCCCGCCTCGCGCCCGGTGCCCACGAAGGTGACGATGGCATTGCTGCCATATTCATCCGTGATACGACGCACGTTGTCACAGATGAGGTCATAGGCCTCGTCCCAGCTGCACTGCTCCCAGGCGGAATCATCCCCGCGCTTCTCCGGATCGCGCTTCATGGGATGTAGGATGCGATAGGGACTGTAGACGTACTCTGGCAGCGACAACATGCGGATGGGCATAGCGCCTTTGGTGATGGATTGCTCAGGATCGCCTTCCACCTTCTCCAAGATACCATCCTTGACATAGAGCTTCATGCCAGCTCCGGTAGGATGGTCTCCCGGCGGTGACCAAGAATTGGTGCGTGTGACGGTATATTCGCCCTCCTGCCACTGCACCGGCGTAGTGAATGTTCCGAATGCCAACGTATCTTCCTTTCTTCTGTAGATGCTTGCTGATCTTCCTGAGAGGATGTCCTTAGAGAGTGGAATCTGCCTGAGGCTCAGAAGAGGTATCCACGCGAGGATGCTCATCCTTGCTCCAAGCCTTGTTCCGCATGTTGAACACAGCCCAGATGATGGCCAAGATGCCGAAGCCTACGGAATCCACGATCAAGCACAGGGTGGGGTCGTTCCCCACGATACTGAAGACGCCACCCATATAATATGAGGCAAGGAAGTTGCCCAGGTTCATGGCGACCATGACCAATGATGCCACCATCGCGAGACCAGCCTTGTTCGTCACGTTGCCGCATTCTAGGTTGATGACCGGGATGACAAGGCACCAGCCAAATCCGAATACGAAGATGCCGATGGTGAACATGGCCACGGAGGTAGCGCTTGCGATGATGATGTTCCCGATGAGCGTGATGACCAGAGCCACCGCACCGGTGAATCTGCCGAAGACGCCTACCAATTTGTCCATGATGACGGAAGACACGGCACCAGCCAGTACGAAGAGCGACAACAGCGTACCCGCAATGCCTGCTACGGTCATAGGATCCTCTCCAGGGATCTTGGTGGACATGAGGATGGCGAAGTTCATCATGGTTGGGCTGCAAACCAACTGAGCTAGCAGGAAGAGGATGATGAAGAACCAAGCGGTACCCGGGATGTGGGCCTTCTGAGATTCGCCACTTTCCTTGGCTTCGCTCTCCAATGACGGGGGCTCTTTGAAGCAGATGACGAAGATAGCCAAAGCCACTGCTGCCAGAGCATACGCCCAGAAGGTGAGTCGCCAATCAATGCCGCAGAGGAAACCGCCTAGCAGAGTGAGAACGACACAGCCGATCTGCTGCATAGCGCCACCACGACCCAAATACTTAGAACGCTCTTCCTTATCATTGACAAGCCTGAGGAACACCGCCGCTCCCAATGGAGACACCATGCCCATACCGAAGCCAACACAAGCACGAGCAATAAGAATGGATGTCAGAGAGTCGTTCCACAGAGCCGGCAGACAACCGAAGATCAGATAGATGATCAAAGCTACGATACCTGTCACCTTAAAGGATATCTTCTTGCCAGCGACCGCACCTACAAGCAGCGTACCAAGAATGGTAGTCAGAGATGGAAGGCTCTGAATGAGGCTGATCGTAACCGGGTCGGCGTCAGGAAAGGCCGATCCAAAGGCGGCCAGAGCGGGTGTGACAGCGCCAGCACCGGCGACCATGATGTACAACGCATATACACCCCAAGCCTCCCGGATGTTCAGCGCTTTAGCGATTGAAGCCATTAGTTCCTCCGTACTCTCGATCGAATTCTCTTGGATGTGATAGGGGGTCGTCGCTCACCCCAGCGCCCTAAGCGCCCTTCGACCTCCTCTCTCTTCCCACCAACACAACAGCGAACACAGCAACGACGATGGCGACAATGAAGAAGATCGCTGCCGTGAAGCCGAATAGAGCCCGTTCTGTAGCGAAGCCGAGGGCCGCAACTCCGATCATGTAGTACGGAGTGATGATCTGGCCACCCAGCTGGAAGATGCACATCATGGTCATTCCCAAGGTCTTACGGGAATCAGGTGCCACTTTTGACATGATGGACATGAAGAAGGGATTCATCGTACCCATGGCCAGACCCTGAAAAGCCATGCCTATATAGATCAGGGTGAGGTCTTGAGCCAGGGCAATGAGCAGGAAAGCCAACCCCGAAAAGCAGAGCGAAACCGCTGGCGTGAACCGCTTGAGCTTTTCCAGGAAGTGTACGAAGACGAGCGAAATGAGGAATGAGAAGCAGGTCATGGTGGATATGCCTAGGCCACTATCTGCCGGAGTGCCAATACCGCCTAGTTCCAGGAAAATGGAAAGCTTGAAGGTGAGCACCATGGACAAGATCATGAAGCAGAGCATGCAGAGACACACGAACCACATCTTCCCATTCACTGGTTCCCGAACGATCTGCGCTTCCTTCGCCTCTTTGAGCTCGGGCTTGAAGTTCGGCAGGAACAACCATTGCAGAAGGAGGATGGGCACGAAGATGAGATAGAAGAGGAACACGCTCCTCCAGTCCAGCATAGCCACCCAACCAGCTGCGAGACTGAGCGTGAATGAGAGGAACGCACCACACGCGTTCATCCAGCCCAGCATCTGGTTCTTCTCATGCTCTTTGAATAGATAGGCAATGGATGAAGGCACCAGGGGGAAAGCGGTTCCTGCCCCCAACCCCAAGATGGCCCGCGTCAAGACGATTATCTCTATCGTAGGTGCGAACATAGCCGAAAGGCCTGCCAACATGAAGATGACCGTACCGATCATGATCAAATGCTTCTTGTCGAAGTACTTCGCCAGGAAGCTGGTGAATAGCATGGCGGGGATCATGGTGAGAGCCGTTATGGACATGGCCTGATCGATCATGAGCTCCGATGCATCAGGGAATGCCAAGACCAAGCTTGCCATGATGGGCGAGATGAGCGCGGTCTGCACCATACCGTCATCGCCAGAGAAGAGCAGGGCCAACTTCGCCCCTACCTTAGACCTGCGACCAGTACCCCACTGAGAATCATCATGCTTAAGCGCGTAGCCCATAGCCCCTCCCCCGTGTTCTTTCGTCGCTGGTACAACATCTCTGACTTTTGCAGAGCTCACGTGAATCCACCATTGGCTGCGAGTATGTTTTTCACGCCTTCTTATCACTTCATACCGGTGGTATGAAGTGAATCCCGAATTTGCAAACTCCCCGATAAGAGACATGTTTTAGACCCCTTGCTAGCATCGGATTCGCTCCATTGAAAGAACCTCAGGATCAAGAAAAGGAGAGAGGATGGACCAGCTATGAAGAAGTATTTGGAAGGGAACGCGTATGATCCAGAGATCTATCGCAGCGACGAAGATCACTGGCAAGACGGCGAATACACCGTCTACCGCACCACCCAATGGACGGCTCCGGGCTGCCATGACGGCTGCGGCATCTTGGTCTATGTAGACCAAGATGGCAAGCTAGCGAAGGTAGAGGGTGACCCGAACAACGGCTACAACAAGGGTGCGCTTTGCATGCGCTGCCTAGACCTTATCGAGTGCATGTATTCCGAAGACCGTTTGAAGTACCCCCTGAAACGCGCCCGGGAGGATCGGGGCAAGGATACCTGGGAGCGCATCAGCTGGGAGGAAGCCTTCGATCTGATCGAAGAGAAGGCTCGCTATTTCAAAGAGACCTACGGGCCACAATCTATCGTGGTGCAGCAGGGAACCGGCCGGAATACCACGTTCATCCACTCTACGGCCCTCTGTTATGCCGGGTTCAATAGTCCCACTGACACTGGTGGCTTCCTATCAGGCAGCTCCTGCTACGGGCCGCGTGCGTCTATCCAAGCGCTCATGGCTGGCTGCTTCATCATCGCCGATATGTCCCAAGGTTTCGAAGATCGCTTCGATAACCCCAACTATGTTCTGCCAGAATGCATCCTCATCTGGGGTAACAACCCTATCGTATCCAACGCTGATGGCTTCTTCGGTCATTGGGTAGTGGAATGCATGAAGCGCGGCTCAGAGCTGGTGGTCATCGATCCACGACTGACTTGGTTGGCAGCGAAGGCCAAGTACTGGCTCCCCTTGCGCCCCGCCACCGATGCCGCCCTTGCCATGGCCATTGCCAATGTGATCGATGCTGAGGGCCTTCAGGACAAGCAGTTCATCGACGAGTGGGGCTATGGCTACGAAGACTTCATCGAGGGCTGCCGTACTATGTCTCCTGAGCAAGCTGGTGAGATCTGCTGGCTTGATCCAGACCTCATCCGTCAGGCAGCCCTCTTCATCGGGAATGCCAAGCCCATGGCGCTCCAGTGGGGCCTGAAGCTAGATCAGCAGATCAACGCAACTCCTGCAGGCCAGACCATCATGGGTATCGTAGGCATGACGGGCAATATCGATGTTCCGGGCGGTAGCCTGCTCATGGTCGACCACGCCTATCACCTTGCCCTTTCCACTGAAGATGCCTGGCAGTTCGTGCCCGAAGACCATCGCAAGCTCATCCTGGGCAACAACTTCTATCCCATGCACTCCCAGGGAGATGTGGGCAACATGGCCCAAGAGGATGTGACCCTCGAATGCATGGAGTCCGATGGCAAGATCAATGACGTGGACCGCGATGAATTCCCGCTCAAGATGTTCGTGCTATATTCCACGAATCCCATCACGAACATGGCTACGGAAGCCCCGCGTATCTACGACGCCTATATGGAGCACTCCGAGTTCAATATAGACATCAACTATGTGAAGACCCCGTCCTCCATGGCTTTCTGCGAACTCATCCTTCCTATAGCCATGGGACCGGAGCGCAATTCCCTACGCGCGTGGTGGTGGCCGCTGCGCGTCATTCGCAAGACATCTGAGCGCTACTACGAGGCGAAGACCGACGAAGAGCTGGTGGCAGAGCTCTGCAACCGCCTGAACCCCGACAGCCCCATCCCGTCCACCGACATCGAGTGGATGAATCAGATCTTGGCAAGGTCTGATACCGATATGGATTTCGAGGCGCTCACCAAGAAGGTCATCTCCTGGCCTGAGTGGCATTACAAGAAGTACGAGCGTGGCGATGTGCGCTATGACGGCCAGCCAGGCTTCCATACGGTCACCGGTCGCTTTGAGTTCGCTCCGGCCATGATGAGCGCCTATGGCTTGCCCAATGCCCCCTATTTCGAGGAGCCCCATGAGAGCCCCCTCTCCACGCCAGATCTGGCAGAAGAATATCCGCTTATCCTCATGACCGGACGTCGTAGCTACGAATTCTTCCACTCCGAGCATCGTCATATGCCCACCATGCGCGAGTTCCACCCTGATCCCTTGGTGGAGATATCTCCCGAACTAGCTGAAGAGCTAGGTTTCGTGGAAGGGGACTGGGTATGGATCGAGAACCACCGGGGCCGTTGTCGCCAGCGCGTGAATATCACCCCAGGCCTGAACCCGAGATTCGTCATGGCTGAACACGGCTGGTGGTTCCCTGAGGATGATCCTGAGCGCCTCTACGGTGTCTTCGACTCCAATATCAACAACCTGACCACCCAATGCGATGTGGGCAAGAGCGGCTACGGAGCCCCCTATAACGGGCTGCTCTGCAAGCTCTATAAGTGCACTCCCGAGAACAGCGAAATCCTCCCCACCGAGCAAGTCACCCAGAAAGGCGGTTGGAATTATGAGCGCAAGCACCTCGATATCAAGTAAAGGTCTTCTGATCCAGTATGACTACTGCACCGGCTGCCATGCCTGCGAAGTAGCTTGCAAGCGTGAGCATGACTATGGCTATGGCCACTGCGGCATCTCCGTTATGCAGTATGGCCCTAGCCAAGAACCAGACGGTACCTGGGATTATTTCTACATCCCCGTGACTACGGATCTGTGCGATCTCTGCATCGATCGCTTAGAGGCAGGTAAGCTGCCTTCCTGCGTACATAACTGCCAAGCGAAGGTCATGGAATACGGTGACGTAGAGGATCTGGCCCGGAAGATGGCTTATATCAAGAAGTGCGTTCTGTTCTCTCCCGGTCCGAAGGACCAGATCATCTAGCTGCTCCCTCAGCTTCGCAGATTCCCTCTCCGCAGACCCGAGGTTCCCTACCTCGGGTCTGTTCATATCGGGCTTGCGACTGCCACCTTGAACCTGATCAAAGCGGCAATCGAGCTTATATCCAGAGCACGCAAAGGACGGAGCCGGAAAGAGGATGGGGAGTAGCCACAACTACTCCCCTCCCAAAAAACGGCGCTGCCCGCGAGATAGTACGGGCTTCCGTTGAGTTGGATTATACGCCCTGAGCATTTATGCGTAAACCTTCGTTGCCTCATGCACCATTTCGCTAGAAATCGACCAGGGCATACGTATCCAAGGCCTGACGCTGATGTAAGACACGTCGTATGATCAAGGTCTTTTCATCATACGTGTAGTAGATCACGTAGGGATGAACGAGCATCGTCCGATAGCTGCGTTTCAGGCTGTCATCTTTCAGCGTGCCGCCCATATCAGGGAATTCCTTGAGCATGTCAATGGCAGCTAATATCTTCTCTTCCGCTTTTCGAGCAGCCTGCAGATTCTTGCATTCCACAGCTAAGAAGATGACGATGGACTGTATATCCAACTCAGCCCGCTGGCTCCACTCTTCTTCAAGCATGATCTTCATCCAAGAGTGCGAAGATCTCATCGAGCTTCGATCGCACCTTTTCGCCACTGACGGTCTCTGGATGATACTCCTCTTCCAGTTCAGCCTCTTTGAGTGCAAGATAGATGCGATTCCGTTGCTGAGAAGCATCGTAGGCGTTGCTGTCCATGAGCACGTAAGAAGCGACTCCGTTCTTCGTGAGCACAACCGGCTCCATGCTCTCGGTAGCTTGTTCGCAAACGTCATTCAGATGGGTGCGCAAGTCAGTGATGGGACGAATCAGAGGCAGAGGAGCCAGTGAGGTTGCCATAGGATCATCTCCTTAAAAGGCACTCTTTGATATCAGAGTATAGTCTTATAGAATACATGATTCAATAACAAATTCATTACATCAATGATCCGAGAGAGCGCACTCATACTGAGTCTAGATCCTCTCATCGATCCATCAGCTATCCAGAGCCCCCAAAGATCGCTAGCTTGCCCTACCGGGCTGCGAGCTTGCGTTCAGCCAGGTCGAACACCTCGTACAGCACCACACCCACTATCGCCAGGGTCACGATGCCCGAGAACATCCGCGCATACTCCAGCATGGACCACGAATGCATGATGTAATACCCCAGCCCCGTTGATCCTGCCATAGATTCCCCTATGAACAAAATGGCCACCGCCGTGCCCGTGCTCACCCGCAACCCTGAGAACAGGTAGGGCAACGTGGAGGGCACCACCACATGGAGGAACACCAACCACCCATTGCCCCCCAACGACCGCATGGCCTCTATCTGGCCCACAGGAACCTCACGAGCAGCATCACGCATCGTCACCATCATCTGGAACGCCACGGCTATGACGATGAGGATCACCTTCGCCTGCCCCCCCAGGCCGAAGAACACGAAGAGCACGGGGAGGAACACGATCTTGGGTACGGGGAAGAGGATGTAGAGGACCGGTGAGACGAGCCGATCAACCAAGGGCTTCATCCCGGCCAATAGGCCTATGGGTGCCCCTATCAGCGCACCGAAGGCAAGCCCTGCTAGCAAGCGCTCAAGGCTGATAGCCGTTTGGGGCAGCAGCGCCCCCGCGTTCGCCCCCAGTTCGTGCACCGTCTGAACCGGCCCCGGCAATGCAGGCGAACCCACGCAAGCAGCCAACAACCACCACGACGCCAGAACGAACAGCGTTCCCCACACATACCCCAGCGCTCGATTCACAGCAGCCCTACTGCCTATCCAACCGTAAATGCACCCGTAGCAGCGTCATAGCTCACGCCTTCGCCGCCGTAGCCCTTCTGCTTCATCCATTGAAGCACCGGCTCTACCATCTCCAAGGCGGGGCGTAGCATCTGAGCGTCCTGCAATGCCATCGGATAACTACTAATGGGATAGCTCTCCACAATGGACGGGTTGATGTTCGCCTTCTCTGCCAGCAGCTCCCGGTAAGCATCCGGGTTCTCAGCGCACAGAGCCACTGCCGCATTCCAGGCCTCGGCTACCGCCTCCACTTCCGCACGGTGCTCTTCAGCGAACGCTGCGCGAGCCACCATAACGGATTGCGAAAGATTCTCTCCTGCCGTGTCATCAGCAAGGAGCTTCAACCCCGAAGCCTCTCCCAGCGTGAGCAGAGACGCAGGCAGTGCAGCACCGCCTAAGTTCCCGCTTGCCACGAGCCCATAGCGCTCCGGCAGACTGGCCACCTCCACCGCAGGGATAGCACCCGGCGCAAGTCCAGTCTCTTCGCACAGCATATCGAATACGTATTCCGGCACGGTATTCGCGCCCACGCCCACACCGAAGCCTTCGGGTGCTTCTTCGCTAGCTCCAAAGGTAGCCATCTCCGTCAGCGTGTTGTAGGGCGCATCAGCCGGAGCCAGCACGCCGAATCGGCCTTGATCGGCCGTCTCTCCCAGCGTGACCCACTCCAGCACCACCGGAGCCCCGGATTCGCAAAGCTTCACCGCCCGCATGATATCGGTCATAGCCATGTCCACTTCGCCTGCCGTGATGGCCGCAGAAAGGCTCTGGGCGGAGTCGAACGAGATGACCTCGGCGTTCACGCCCGCCTCAGCGAACAAGCCATCCTGCTCCGCTATCCACAGAGGCAGGATATCCTCCGTGGGCATCGTGCCGATACGCACCGGAACGTCTGAAGCCTTTGATGCCCCCGAAGCATCGGGGGAGGAAGTCTCATCCGAGCAAGCCGTCAAGCTAGCTACCAGGAATGTACTCAAGCATGCCGCCAATAGGAAGAGAAGCGTTCTTTTCTTCACGGATACCCCCGAACTCTCGAGAACCAATGGAAAGGTGATTATAAGCAACGTGCAGCCGGACTCAGGCCTCCTGCCGCTCCGCTTCCGTGTCCGGCTCGATATGCACGAGCACCTCCTGCACCTCCGGATGGACCGCCTTGACGGCCGCCTCTATGCAGTCCCCCACCTGGTGTGCCTCGGCCACCGTCATGGCTGGATCTACCAGAAGATGCAGATCCACATACACCTCAGATTCCGTCCCCCGCGTGCGCACCCCATGGACTTGGTGAACAAACGGCACCCCTTCCGCCGTCTTCGTGATGTCCTCGGCCGATATCCGCGCGTGATCGGACAGCGTTCGAAACGCCTGACGAAAGACCCCTATAGCTGAGAGCAAGATGAACAGAGTGACGATCAGCGCAGCAATGGGATCGGCCATGGGAAAGCCCACGCTAACGAAGATAAGGCCTACGATGACGCCAATAGATACAAAGGCATCCGATAAGGTGTGAGCCGCGTCCGCTTGAAGTATCTCTGATCCCAGACACCTGCCCGCCCGCCGCTCTGCAAACGACACCCCCAGATTCACTGCCAGCGTACCCACCATCACGCCAAAGGACACCGCTGTCACCTGAGCAGTGTAATGGCCACTGGTCAGACGCTCTACAGCCCCCGTGCCCACCTCGAAGGCTGCTACCAGAAGTAGCACACCGATGATCAAAGAGCCATAGGTCTCGAACTTCGAATGGCCGTAGGGATGTCCTTCATCTGCAGGCCGTGCCGCTAACGCAATGCCCACCAACCCCACTACATTACCCAAGGTATCGAAGATGGAGTGGATGCCATCAGCCTGCATAGAAGCAGAGCCAGACGCCAAACCATAGAAGAACTTGGCAGCTGCCACTGCCAAGTTCAGCACGAGCACCACCCATAGCACACGCTCTACACGGCGGGTGCGCTGCTCTTTAGGGTTAGTCACGTGGGTAGTCATAGGCTGAACGCCCTTCGGAACGTGGGTCTCCTGCCGAGCGAACGGCCCCTTCAGGTGCCTCCGTCCAGGGCGCTGAGGCTAGATGACCTTGCCCTTGCAGTGGTCTATCACGTGCTGGATGATCTGGGACTCTCGCCCATGGAACTCACGCTTGCGAGCCACCAGCTTGCCATCCACGGGTTCCTCATAGGCAATGGTGGCACATTCGAAGCGCGTGACCTTATGAGCACCGTCTACAGAGAAGCACTCCTCTTCCATCTTCACGGGATAGAGCGCCTTCACGAGCTTCGGGTTGAAGATGGGCTTCATTTGATCGTCATCTGCCAGATAGATGGCAACGCACTTCGCCTCACCGATCTGGTTCGCCGTGAGCCCTGCCACATCTTCCATGGCTTCCGCCGTGTCTAGCAGGTCTTGTACGATGGGCATATCATCAATGGTGGCCTTCTCGCAGGGCTTTGACAGGACTTCAGCATCCTTCACGATATCTTTGACCACAGTTCTTACCTTCCTTGATCCTTGGCAATGTGGGGAACACTATACCACCCGCACTGCCTCTGGGGGAATCCTTCAGGCACCCGCATGTCAGGGGAATGCGTAACGCTGCATTAACGAATCGGAAGCGCTTGGAAAAGCGTTGCTTGATCCTCCTTTGGCATTGGCAGAGCGCACCTACCATGCTGTTCGCTAACTCATCGTATCTGCTCGAACTGCACCGCAAGGAGGCTTACCATGCAAGAGGTATTGAATAGTACGGATTTCGGTTCAAAAGTGCTCGAGTCTGAGGGAAGGGTCCTCGTTGAATTCTTCGCTACCTGGTGCCCCCACTGCCAGCGCATGCAGCCCATCCTAGATGATGTGGCGGCGAAGGTGGCTGGCCAGTGCGCCGTGTACCAGGTTGACGTAGACCAATCTTCTGAATTGGCCTCCGAGTACGCCCCCAACGGGTTCCCCACCTATGTGCTCTTCGTGGACGGCTCGCTCCAAGAGACGAGAACGGGCGAACAGACCGAAGAAACACTCCTCTCCATGGCCAGCTGACGGCCCTAGCCGCGCGTTTGCCGTAGACTCCTCTTGGCGGAAATCCTCCCTCGGGAGCGCTCCCGCGGAACCATCATATTGAAAGGAACGCCCATGACCCTCAAGAAGATCATCGCTGCTCTTAGCTGCTGCGTCCTCCTGGCAGGCGTCGTGGCCGTTCTTCCTGGCTGTGGCCCCAGTGATGAAGAGCTCATCCGGCAAGCCGTGACCGCCAAATACGACAAGTATAAAGATGCCGAAGATGAGGCACTCTCTGGGATCATCTCCGCCCTGGAGAATGAAAGCCTCACCAAGCTGGGGATAGACAACGAAGCATTCGCCACCGCCGTGGTGGATGGGTTCGACTATGCCATAGATGACATCACCGTGAACGGGGACACCGCTGTAGTGACCATGACCTTCGCGGGCAAGAGCTACCAGGACTACTTCGCCATGATCAGCGATATCACCGCCACCCTAGCCGATGACCCCACCTTCGCCACCATGTCCCAGGAAGAGAAATACGATGCCGCAGGCCAAAAGCTGATGGCCGATCTCAACAACCTTCCCATCAAGGACGAAACGGTCAATCTTGACTATGAGCTGGTAGACAATGACTGGCAAGAAGCGGACGAGCAGGCAGGTCTACGCAGCATCAACAACATCCTGTTCCTGAAGCCCTAGGCGGCGGCGCGCAGGCGCTCTAAGGAGCGTTCGAGATCGTCAGCCAACATGCGCTCCTTTGTGTAATGGAGCGCCTCCTGTTGCCGGGTGGACCGCTTGATGGACTCGAAGGATTCATCAAGGAATCGGGTGAATTCCTCAGATGTCATGCCACAGATCTTCATGAAGGGCCTCCTGGTGCGTTTCTGCTGTGTTCTACGATGATGCCAGCATACCGGCCTTCATTGATATGGCTATCCCACTTCTAGTACAGCTAGCCCTCTTCCAATCTCAGCCCATAGACAGCGTTGCCTCCGTAGATCTTCCCAAACAGGTATTTGTCTGAGGCGCTCTCGCAAGAGATGAACACGCGTCCATCGTGCCACTCGATACCCTCGGACATGGGCGGTGCTTGGATATCCTCCACGAGGCTCAGGGTGTCCAGATAATAGAGGGGAACCTCACGACCATCAGCGAAGAAGACTGCTGTGGGCAGCACCGTCTCATCCAGCGTTGCGGACACCAGGTCATAGACCAGCAGATGAGAGCTATTCAGCCCGTAGGACTGGGAGAGCACCAGATGGTTTGCATCCGCCAGACACATACCTTGGATGCGGGCGGGGATGGAATAGACGCAAGCGACCTGCTCCTCATAACCCAGTTCTGCCTCAGGGGAAGCCGGGTAGGCGTACATCACCGCCGGGTTCCAATCTCCGCCCGGCGTGTCCAGCCGATGATGCTCTGGTGTCTCATAGGCTCCGGGGTGATAGAAGTTCCCCAGGAACATGATGTCCTCTTCGATGTTCAAGAACGCAGGGGCGAACTCCAAGGAGCGCCGTGCCGTTGCCTGAACCAGCCCTCCATCCTGTACCGCCTGCACGTCCGTCAGATCGAAAGCCAGGATCCCCTCGTCGTCGGTCAGGAATACATGAACCCCGTCTGAAGTGATCCCAGAGCCGTGGCCGCCATAGTCAGAGCCGTCAACGCGCACGGGCTGAAAGCTCCCCGTAGAACCGTCAGGCTTTAAGAAGTAAAGAGGGGAAGGACCACCTTCGGTCATGTACCCGCTGAAGATCCAGGTACCGTCCTCCAAGCAGTCCAGGTCTTGGGGGATGAAGCCCTCTTCGATGCCTGGGATGGCGAATTCCCGTTCAGCCTGAGCGAAGAATGGACCGTAGGTGACCTTGACGAAGATGTTCACGCCCGCGAACGCCAGCAACAGGGCTACCATGAGGCCGATAGCAACGCCCGCAAGCACCCGCGCTAAACGGCCGCCTTTTGGCTTGCTTCCAGCCTTGCCCACGCTCTGAGCCATATCCCTCTTTCCAGCCCGCGCTCCCGAGACGCAGAGGCCTGCGCCCTGGGTACGATCAGATACCGAGAGCCTTCTTCAGAGCAGAAACCCTCCTGCGGGAAACGGGAATCTTCTCTTCCACGCTATTCAGCGTAAGGGAGAGCGTGCCGCCCTTGATAGTCTCAACCTCTTCGATCATGGAGAGGTTCACCAGATAGGCCCTGTGCACGCGGAAGAATCCGTGACCATCAAGGCGCTTCTCCAGCTGCGCCAGGCTGACGGTGGAGAAGTAGCGGTCTGTATCCGTTTGCAGGTAGGCGTAATCATCCCGAGCCTTCACGAAGCGGATGGTATCTATCCCTATGAGGATCTTCTTGCCACCCTTTTCCACCGGGATGCGCTCGCTCTTCTGGGCCTGCACATGCAGAGCCACATGTTCGCGCACGCGCTGGATGGCCTGAGCCAGCCGCTCTGTTTCCACCGGCTTGACCAGATAGTCAATGGCGTTCACAGCGAAAGCATCCAAAGCATGTTCGCTATAGGCGGTAACGAAGACCACCTCAGGCGGGAACTTCAGATGCTGGAGCGCCTCAGCCAGCTGCAGGCCCGTGGCCTCTGGCATATTGATGTCAAGGAACATGACATCGCACGGATATTCCTTGAGCTTCTCAATAGCTTCGCGAACGCCCGCGGCTTCCGCCACCACTTCAACGCCGCCCACTTCACCCAAAAGGTATGTCAATTCAGAGCGCGCAGGTGCTTCGTCATCAACGATGATTGCCTTCAGCACTTCTCTTACCCCCACTCTTCGCGCAGCAGTGCGCCCGTGTCCTATGCATTCTTCACTGGTCACCACGGCTCCAGAGGGGAGCCGGGTACAACGCAGATGCTCTATTATAGACCAGTTTTCTGCCGTTCACCGGGAAAACGCAACGGTGCTGAATCAACGGCGCGTGCGCTGACGGAAAAAGAGATTGCGTTCGCCGAACGTTTCATTGTCGCTTCCGATGATATCTTCGATGGCGAATGGCCTCCGGTGAGCTATAATCCCATCCGTGCCTGTGCCCGGGTGGCGGAACGGCAGACGCAGCGGACTCAAAATCCGCCGCTCGCAAGAGTGTGTGGGTTCAAATCCCACCCCGGGCACCATCTCATTCCCGAATGATCCAAACCGAACAGGTCGCACCGTGGGTGCAAAAAAGGGGCCGACCATAGTCGGCCCTTACAGAAGCTATACAGGGAGCGGTCGACCCTTACGACAATTCCACCGCTATCTTATCCACCCGCAGGCGATCCATGGAAACCACCGTGAACGTGGCCTTCTCGTGCTTGATGCCTTCGCTATCTTCGATGGTGACCCCATCGCCCTCATCCGGGATACGATCCAGCAGCATGAGGATCAGCCCGGCGGCCGTTTCCACATCATCCATCCCCGGAGGCGCGAAGCCGATGAGCTCCTCCACTTCGTCAATGGACATGCTGCCATCTATCACCAGCGTACCGTCTTCCAGCTTCACGATCTCATCATCGGCATCATGGCGATACTCGTCATCTATGCGCCCTACGATCTGCTCCATGATGTCTGCCAGCGTAACGATGCCCGCCGTGCCGCCATGCTCATCCACCACCAGGCAGATCTCAGTGCGCTCCTCTTGCAGCAGGTCTATCAGCCGTGCAATAGGCACCGTTTCAGGGATGGGTGGCAATTCGCGGATCTTCCATTGGCTCATGGGCGTATCCACCGGCAAGCCGTAAAGATCCTTGATGTGCACGAACCCGATAACGTGGTCGCGGCTTCCCCTGCAAACAGGGTAGCGAGTGTACTTGTGCTGTTTTATGGTCTCCATGTTCTCTTCCAGCGGGTCTTCCACATCCAGGAAGATGACATCTGTCCGTGGGGTCATGATGGATTCAGCGTCCTTGTCCCCCAGATCGAGCACGTTATCAACGAACTCGTTCTGCTCAGGGTTGATGAGCCCGCTCTCCGTGGATTCGTCCACCAGGATCTTGATCTCGTCCCCGGTATATACCTCGTGCTCGTTCGCGGGGTCATGACCCAGCAGACGCACCACTGCATTCGTGATGGAATTGAACAGCCACATGATGGGGTAGGTGACCTTATAGAAGATGAGCAACGGCGTAGCCGTGTGCAACGCGTACTTCTCAGTGGAGAAGATGGCGAGGGATTTCGGGATCAACTCACCCACCACCACGTGGAGGGTGGTCATGATGAAGTAGCCCAAGGCCACCGCACACACGGCGATGACCGGCTCTGGCGCATGGAACAGTTCGAACACAGGCCGGATGAGCTCAGAGAACGCCGGCTCTCCCAACCAACCCAAAGCCAGAGACGCTAAAGTGATGCCCAACTGGCAAGCGGACAGATACGCGTTCACATTGTTCGCTATCAGCAGCGCGTTCTTCGAACCCTTCGTCCCCTTCGCCGCAGCTATCTCCAACTGGGACTTACGGACGCGCACCAGCGCGAATTCCGCCACCACGAAGAATGCGTTCATCAATAGGAACAAGACCACCAGCACCAAGCTGATGCCAATGTATGCGCCTTCCGGCATGTGGATCACTCTCTCTTTAGTACGTCAGAAGCAGATTTCTTGCTGGATGTATCCTAGTGCATATCTGGCGAAGGTGGGAAGATTGCTGCGCGATTGTTGATGACGAACGCTCCCGCCCTTTTCGCCATCCCTCCTTCGCCATCCCGTTTCACTATCCCCTTCCGGCATCTCTTTCCGGTGCTCCTTTTCGCCATCCTCGGTATAATCACGCCCATGGAGATCAGAACGAAAGACCTCGCCACACGCAAGGTATGGACGGAGCATCCTCGCAAGGATGACCCCGAGGCCACTAAGAAAGTGGGTCGCATCCATGCGTTCGTGTTCCACCCGAATGAGCCGCGCCTGGTAGGGTTCCTCGTCAAGCGGCCTGATATCGCCCTCATGTTCCACCGCAAAGACCTGTTCGTGGCCTTCAACGGCTGGCACATCCAAGACGGGGATATCGTCCTGAACAACACCGCCGGTTCCAAGGATCGCAGCGCTTGCAAGGAACTGAGCATCAACCTGGACGAATGCGTCATCTGGGTGGGCCTTCCCGTCATCACCCAAGACGGTACGCAGCTGGGCGTCGTGGATTCGGTCACCTTCGATGATCAGAACGGCCGCGTGCTGGCCCTGGAGATCAGCCAAGGAACCACGGCGAACGCACTCTTGGGACAACGCACGCTTCCCCCGGAGGATATCTGCGGCTTCAAGCGCGGTATCGGCACACAGCTATACATGGCTGATGATGACGACGAACGAGCCTTGGGGGCGCTCCTGGTCAAGGATACGGCGAAGGATGCCCAGGTAGTGGGTGGTGCTGCAGAAAAAGCCGGCACCGCCACAGCCGTAGCCAAAGACAAGGTGACCCGCACCTACAAACGGATGAAGCCTAAGGTGCAACAAGCCTCTCAGGAAGCAACGAAGGCAGCTGTGGACGCCGTGGAGAAGGGCGTCTATGCTACCGGCAAGCAGATAGGCCGCACCAAGGGCATGTTCAAGAACTTCAAGGACGAATTCAAGAAGGGCATGCAATAACGCAGAGAACCATCCCCCGCGTTATTCGTAGGTGGGCATGCGCCTTCCTCGCCCACTCCCCACGGGTCATTGCTTCACGGTGGAGAGCATATCGGCGGCAACTTCGTCCGCATCGGCGGGGGTGGTCATCACCGAAAGGCAGACCAAGGCGAAATCCAACGCGAACCCGGGCCCAGAAGCCGTAACCAGGTTGCCATCATGCACCACACCGGAATACCCCACGTACGACCCCGCAGGGAACCCTTCTTCGCAGCCGGGATAGCAGGTCACGCGCTTGCCTTCGAGCAACCCCAGCCCATTCAGCACCATGGGGCCCGCGCAGATAGAGAATACGAACTTACCCGCATCCATGAACGCCTTGAGCGCATCTGCCAGGGGAAGGCATTTCGCCATGGCCTCGACCCCCGCCGATCCGCCCGGCACCAGGATGCCGTCGAACCCATTGAGGTCAATATCCGTCAGCCCGAAATCGGCTGTCATTAGGATATCCTGGGCTAGCCGCACATCACGGCCATCCATGATGGACACCGTGACCACATCAACGCCCCCGCGCCGCCACGCATCAATAGGCGCAATAGCCTCCAGCGGTTCGGTCCCATCAGCCAGCATCACGGCTATCCTCGGCTTATCCATAGGGGATCCCTTTCTCTCTACCAGGAGCCCGAAACGCTCCTATGCCTTGGCGAACTTCTCTTCCAACGCCTGCGCCACACAAGATGGCACGAACTGAGCCACGCTGCTATGGAGGCTGGCCAACTCGCGCACGATCGAGGATGACAGATACATATATTCCGGCGGGCTCATGATGAAGGTGGTTTCTAGGTCGTAATCCAGTTGGTGATTGAGAGCGTTCATCTGGAATTCGTATTCGAAATCAGTGATAGCCCGCAAGCCTTTGACGATCACATGAGCGCCCTTTTGTTGGGCAAAGTCCACCAAAAGACAATCGAAGGGCTCCACCGTGACATTCGGCAGGTGCGCGGTAGCCTGGCGAACGAGTTGCGTGCGCTCCTCCAAGGTGAACAAGGGATGCTTACCCGCCGATTGGGCCACCGCCACGATGAGCTCATCCATCATGGAAGCGGCTCGAGCTATGACATCCAAGTGACCGTTGGTGATAGGGTCGAAGGTGCCAGGGGTAATGGCGCGGCGCGTCATGGGCGCTCCTTTCTTGAAGCTCTAGTGCGTATCCAAATACGTTTCCATGCTGTACTCCGTGATGTCGCTTCGGTTGATGATACCTACGATGCGCCCCTTTTCTATCACGGGCACCTTCTTCAGGTGGTTCCTTGACAGCACACGGCACACTTCCTCTAGATCAGCGTGGATGTTCACGCCAATGGTCCCCTTCGCCCCCACCGCGCTCACCGGCAGCCCCATGAGGTGCTCCAGCTTCTCGTCGTAGGTAGCGGTGTCATTCGCTGACATCATCATCAACACGATGGGATCCATGTAAGACTCGCTCTGGCGAGAGAGCTGCTTCAAGATATCCCCGTCAGAGATGAATCCCACAGGCTCACCCTTCGCATCTACGATAGGACACGCGCTGATATGCTTGCTGATGAAGAGCTCCATG
This sequence comes from uncultured Eggerthellaceae bacterium, assembly GCA_910588905.1. GTDB lineage: Bacteria > Actinomycetota > Coriobacteriia > Coriobacteriales > Eggerthellaceae > MGBC163016. The sequence continues at coordinate 1,765 of CAJURZ010000020.1, read as the reverse complement.
GCATCTTTCACGGTGGCATCGGGCAACAGCGTATACACATCCGTTTTCATGATGCGACGCAGCAGCTCTTTGTTCGTCTGAGCGCTGCCAGAATCCGCCTGAGCAGATACCTTTGCCGCTCCCTTGGTCCTGCCTTCTGGCTGCTCCTGACCCACAGCTTCCGTGGTGCCCGGCCTATCCTTCACGAAGATGACCGTGAGCACCAGCCCTGCCGCTATCATGGCCGCGCAAACCATGAACGCCACATCGATGCCCAACATGGTGGCATCAGAAAGGCCCATGCTACCCGAAGCCGCGTTCTGCACACCTGTTGAGACCGACACCACGATAGCCGTGCCCAATGAGCCAGCCACCTGGCGTAGCGTGTTGTTGACGCTGGTCCCATGATTCATCAGCTTGGTATCAAGGGCGTTCATGCCCCAGGTGGTGATGGGCATATTCACGATGGCCATGGAGAACATGCGCAGTACGTAGAGCACCACGATGTACCACAGAGGAGATGTCAAGGTCAGCACGCCGAAGCCCACGGTAGTCGCCAGAAGCAGACCCATGCCCACGAGCCCCAGCATGCGCGGGCCGTGTTTGTCGAAGAGCTTACCGGCAATGGGATTCATGACGCCCATCACAATGGCACCCGGCATGAGCACCAACCCCGAAACCGTAGCCGGAAAGCCCAGGAGCGTTTGCACGTAGATGGGCATGAGGATGGCAGCAGAAAGGAGGGAGCCCTGCACGAGCATGCCAATGATGGTTGAGATCAGGAACTTGCGGTTATAGAGCACCTTCACCCGCAACATGGGCGTTTCCAAATGCGTTTGGCGGATGAAGAACCACACCACGCAAACGCAACCCACCACAGTAGCCGCACCCGTGAACAGAGTGAGCCCGGTAGAGCCCAAGGCAGAGAAACCGTAGAGCATCCCGCCAAAACCCAAGGTGGAAAGGGCCACGGAAAGAGCGTCGAAGGCAGCATCACCCTTGCCGCCCACCACCTCCTTGTTCTCCATCAAGATGGCCGCCAGCACCAACGTGATGGCTGAGAGCACAGCGATTCCCAGGAACATGATGTGCCAGTCTGCCGTGTCCACCACGATGCCGCCCACCGTAGGGCCGATGGCCGGAGCGAAAGCCACGACCAAACCGAAGATGCCCATGGCGGCGCCGCGCTTCTCCACCGGGAAGGTGACCAAGAGCACCGTCATGGACATGGGCATCAGGATGCCTGCACCGATGGCCTGCACGATGCGCCCCGCAAGCAGCAGCGGAAAGTTCGCCGCCAACCCGCAGAGCAGAGCCCCCACAAGGAAAACCAGCATAGAGAAGAGGAAGAGGCGTTTGGTGGTGAAGCGGTCCTGGAGGTAGGCCGTGATGGGGATCATGATAGCGTTCACCAGCGTGAAGCCCGTGGTGAGCCATTGAGCCGTGGCCGCATCCACGGAGGTGTCCTTCATGATAGAGGGCAGCGCCGGCGCCACCAGCGTCTGATTGAGAACAGTGACGAACGTACCCACCATGATGACCGCGATGGCCATCCATTGCCTGCGTGTGAGACCCATGGATCCTCCGAATTCGTTGCGTATGCATACCGTTATACCGCAACAGAGGCCAGGTATCAAAAGAATGGCAGTGATGTCATCGGTATGATGCAGGATGTCATCTGCGATATTCGGATCGATGTGAGGATCACCCCCTCAAACGTACCGGTGAAGGATGCGTTGCGCGAAGATCATGCGCAGCATGTTCATTGCGGCAATTGCCGGGTAGC